>JAVBNG010000012.1:0-67016 GCA_031551695.1 Oscillospiraceae bacterium | reverse complement strand
GACCCCAAGGCCGTGGGCGTGGGCCAATACCAGCACGACATGCCCCCGGCGCAATTGTCGGCGGAGCTGGACGGCGTGGTGGAGTTTTGCGTGAACACGGTGGGCGTGGAGCTGAACACCGCCAGCGCGCCCCTCTTAGAGCGGGTGAGCGGCCTCTCCGCCGCAACGGCGAAAAACATTGTGGAAAAGCGCGAAACCGAAGGGCCTTTTGGCAGCCGCAAGGAGCTTTTGAAGGTGCCGAAGCTTGGCCCCAAGGCCTTTGAGCAATGCGCGGGCTTTTTGCGCCTGCCGGACGGCAAAAACCCGCTTGACAAAACCGCCGTGCACCCGGAAAGCTACAAGGCCGCCGAGGCCCTTCTCAAAACCTGCGGCTACAAGGCGGCGGACATCGGCACCGAGGCCATTGCCGGCCTGCCGCAAAAGGCGAATGAAATCGGCTTGGCAGGGCTGGCCGAAGAAGTGGGCGTAGGCGTACCCACCTTAAAAGACATCATCGACGAGCTGCTGCGCCCGGGGCGCGACATCCGCGACACGCTGGACGCGCCCGCTTTGCGCAGCGACGTGATGGAAATGAGCGATTTAAAGCCCGGCATGGAACTGACCGGCACCGTGCGCAACGTCATCGATTTCGGCGCCTTTGTGGACATCGGCGTGCACCAGGACGGCCTTGTGCACGTCAGCCAGGTGGCCAACCGCTACATCAAACACCCCAGCGAGGTTTTGAACGTGGGCGATATCGTCACCGTGTGGGTCATCAGTGTGGACGAAGTGAAAAAGCGCATTTCCCTTACCATGAAAAAGCCCGCGGACCAGCGGTAAAATTTCTCACAAATATTTTTTCACGCCACAGCCGCATTTTGTGATATACTTATCCTATCGGCACGGACATTTCGCGGTGCTGCCGCGTGAATCACGGATTTTTGGAGGATACAGAATGCTTACATTTATTGTGGCCGCCATTGTGGTGGTTGTCCTGATCGTCGTTTTCATCATCGGCTGGGTGGTGCGCGGGCAAAACAACCTGGTGCACGCGGACGAGCTGTGCGGCAACGCCATGAGCCAGATCGGCGTGCAGCAGCAAAGCCGCTGGGACGCGCTGACCGCTTTGGCCGGCCTGACAAAGAACTACTCCGACCATGAGTACAAAGCCATCATGGACACCATTGCCGCGCGCAAGGGCATCACGAACAAATCGTCCGCCGCCGAGGCGCAAGGACAGGAGCAGGCGCTGACGAGCGGCGTGGCCCAAATCAACGCCCTGGCCGAGGCCTACCCGGACCTGAAGGCCAACACCCTGTACATCGAAACCATGCAGCAGGTGAAGAGCTACGAAGAAAACGTGCGCATGAGCCGTATGGTGTACAACGACACCGTGACGAAGTACAACCGTCTGGTGCGCAGCCTGCCCGGCTCGCTGCTGGCGGGGGGCCTTGGCTTTGGCCCGCGCGATTACCTTGAAGAAAACACTGCCAAAACAGACATGCCGAATTTGGCCATCAATCCTGAAACACATTGAACCGAAAAGGGACATGTATCATGGAAATATCCCGCAAGGAACGCATTTCTAAAAAATTCCTGCCTTTTGCCGCGGCCTTCGCCGCGGCTATTTGTGCGCTGGGCTTGCTGCTGCCCGTTTCGGCACAGGCGGCCAACACCTACAACAGCATCGACATCACCGTGGAACTGGCCGACGACGGCTCGGCCAGCATCACCGAAGTGTGGGACGTAGATGCCTCAGAGGGCACGGAGTTCTACGCCATCAAGGAAGGCTTCGACAACGAGGAAATCACCAGCTTTAAAGTGGTGGACGAGACCGGCCGCGAATTCACCGACGTGGGCGAATGGGACGTGGACCGAAGCTTTGAGGAAAAGGCATACCAAAGCGGCATTGTGCACAAAAGTGACGGCTACGAGCTGTGCTGGGGCATTTCCAGCTACGGCCACCATGTGTACTCCATGACCTACGAGATCACCAACGTGGTGAAAGCCTTCGACGACGCCGACGGCCTGCTGCAAACCTTTTTGAATGACCCGCCCGGTACGCTGCAAAGCGTAACGCTGACCATCACAAAACCGGGCACAGAGTTCACCACGGACAACACCCTTGTGTGGGGCGCGGGCATGACGGGCGAAGTGCACGTACAGGACGGCACCATTCAGCAATGGACCACAAACGGCTACCACAGCGGTGATTCCTTTGAGACCATGGCCCAGTTCGAAAAAGGAATGTTCCACCCTGTGGACGTGCGCAGCGGCACCTTTGAAGACGTGCGCACAGCCGCCCTTGCGGGAACGGACTACGAGACACGCCTTGAGGAAGAGCAAAACCAGCAGGACCAGGGTAGCGGCCGGGTGTACAACTACGAAAGCTCCGGCGGCGATGGCGATTATACCTTCGTCCCCTCCGGCTCTCTGTTCTCCTGCATCGGCACGGGCGCAACGTTCTTCCCGGTCCTCGTCATGGCGGCCGTCGCTTTCGGGTTTGTGGCGTTCCGCAAAAAATCCGGCGCCGGCGCCAGCGGCGGCTCCCTCAGCCGCATGAAGCCGGAGTATAAAACCGCCGATTACTCCCGCGAGCTGCCCTTTGGCGGCAGCATGGAGGCCACCTACGCCCGTCTGGCGGATTTAAGCCTGCTGTCAAGCGAGGGCGACGTGATCGGCGCGTATTTGCTGATGTGGCTGCGCAGCCGCCAGGTGGAAATCTCGCAGCAGACGGTGACAAAATTCTTCGGCGGAGACAAAACGGAGGAAGTCATCAAGCTGTATGCCGCGCGCGACGGCATGGCCGCCTACGAGCGCATGCTGTACGACATGCTGCTGCAGGCCGCTGGCAGCGACTATCTGCTGCAAACGAAGGAATTTGAAAAATGGAGCCGCAAGCACTACACCGAGGTGCAGGGCTGGCTTACCGGCCTGAAAAACGCCGGCGTGCAGGAGATGCGCCACCTTGGCTTTGTGCAAACGGTGCCGACGAAAGTTCTGTTTTTCACTATGAACAAAACCGAAGTGACCCCCGCCGGCGACGACGCCACGGTGAAAATGTTCGGCTTTAAAAAATACCTGCAGGACTTTACCATCATCAACGAGCGCGAGGCCCGCGAAGTGCAGCTGTGGGACAGATACCTTGTGTTTGCCCAGATGTTCGGCATTGCGGACGCCGTGGCCCAACAGTTCAAAAACCTGTACCCGGGCTACTTCCAGCAGCTGGACGAAACCATGGGCACCACGAACATGTCCATGCTGGACTGGATGATTTTAAGCAGCATCTCCCGCGACTTTGGCCGCGCCATGAGCAGAGGCTACCACGCCGGGCTTTCGGCGGCGCAGTCGTCCTATTCGGGCGGCGGCGGCTCCACCTCCTCCGGCGGCTTCTCCGGCGGCAGCTTTGGCGGCGGCGGGTCCTTCGGCTCGCGGTGATGTTTAGGGGGTTCCCCCCGGAAAGATACAAAAACGCAATCATGTTGATCGAGGCAAAAAATATCACTAAAGGTTTTCTTGCAGACACCGTTTTAAACGGTGTCTGCATTGAGGTGCGCGAAAATGACCGCATTGGCCTGCTTGGGGTGAACGGCGCGGGCAAAACCACGCTGCTCAACATCCTTGCGGGCGATTTGCGGCCGGATGAAGGCACCGTGGTGCGCGCAAAAAACCTTGAAATTGGCTATCTGCGGCAGAACGACGCCCTTTCCGGCGGGCACACCCTAGGCGAGGAGGCGAAATCGGCCTTCAGCCGCGTGTACGCGCTGGAGGACGAGAGGAAGGCCTGCGCTGCCCAGCTTGCCGAACATCCCGGCGACGAAAGCCTGCTCGTGCGTTACGACGCGCTGCATACCAAGCTGGAAGCCGCGGACATCTACCACTTGGACGACAAGATTTCCCGCGTGTTTAACGGCCTCGGCTTTCAGGAGTTCAGCCGCGACACACTGGTGTCTACCTTGTCCGGCGGCGAAAAAATGCGCTTTGGCATTGCCAAAATGCTGCTGCGCGAGCCGGATGTTCTGATTTTGGACGAGCCCACGAACCACCTGGATTTCACCATGCTGGGCTGGCTGGAAGAGTACCTTGCCAAATACAAAGGCGCGGTGCTGGTGGTAAGCCACGACCGCTATTTCCTCGACAGTGTGGCAAAGGACGTGTGCGAAATAGAGCGCGGCGGCCTTACGCGCTACACCGGCGGTTACACGGGCTTTGTGCAGCAAAAGGCCGAGCGCCGCCGCGCCCTGCAAAAGGCCTATGACAAACAGCAGGTGGAAATCGCCGCCATGGAGGATTACATCCGGCGCAATTCCGTCCGCGCGTCCACGGCCAATATGGCCCGCAGCCGGGCAAACACCCTTGAAAAAATGGAGCGCGTCAGCCCGCCGCCGCCGGAGGCGAAAACCATCAAACTACAGTTCACCTACGATTTGGAGCCTTTTTCCACGGTGCTGAAATGCGAAAACCTGGGCGTGGCCGTGGGCGAAGGCGAACAGCGCCGCACCCTGTACGACGGCATTGGCCTGGAGGTGCTGCGCGGCGAAAAAATGGCACTGGTGGGCCTGAACGGCGTGGGAAAAACCACTTTTTTGAAGGCCGTGCAAAACATGGTGCCACACACGGGGCTGGTGCAGTGGGGCGGCAACGTGCGCGTGGGCTATTTTGACCAGGAGCTGAGCGGCCTGCCCATGGACGAAACCGTGCTGGAGGCAGTGCACAGCCGTTTTCCGGTGAAGACGGAGTTTGAGATACGCTCCGCCCTTGGCCGCATGCTCATCGAAGGTGAGGCCGTGTACAAAAAAGTGCGCGAGCTTTCCGGCGCGAACCGCGCCAAGGTGGCCTTTGCCATTTTGCTGATGCAGCGCGCCAACGTGCTGGTGCTGGACGAGCCGACGAACCACCTGGACTACCGCGCCAAAGACGCGCTGGAGGACGCCCTCGCCGCCTTTCCCGGCACGGTTTTGGCCGTCAGCCACGACCGCTATTTCCTGAACCGGGTGCCCAGCGCCATTTTGGAGATGCACCCCGGCGGTTTCACGCGGTACAACGGCAACTACGACTATTACAAGGAAAAAAGCGCCGCAAACAGCATCGGCACCGCAGGCGGCGCAAATGCCGCCACGGCGGGCGCGGTGGGCACGGCAAACGCAAAAGCGGTGCAAACCCCCGGCAATGCAACCGGCGGCAAAGGCGAAGCGGAAAGCGCGCCAAAGCAAACGGCGAAATCCGTCAGGGAACGCCGCGCCGAAAGCGCCGCCCAGCGCGCGCGCACCGCGGCGCTGGAAAAAGAGATCGCGCGGCTGGAAGCCGCCGTCAAAGAGGCAAACGAGCAATTGGCCGCGCCGGAAAACGCCAGCGACTATGAGCTGCTGGCGAAGTATTCCGACAGCCTAAAGGCAGACACCGCCGCCCTGGAAACTGCCACAGACGAGTGGCTGGCGCTGGTGGAAAAGGCGTAGTAAATTTTTGAAAAGCAAAGCCGGCGTGCCGGTGTGCACAAGGTCAACGTCAGCCGCAAGGCCGGCGGCGAACACTGCATCAGCGGTGTTCCGCCGAAGGACGCGGAAGGTAGTTGGCCATTGCACACCGGCACGCCGACTTTTCGCGTTTATCAATCCGTTCCCTCACCGCTCCTCGCGGAAGTAGTTCACCCCGCAGGAGGCGGGCTGGCTGTTTTCGCGTCTTTGGCGAATGGACGACACCACCAGCACAATGGCCGTAATCAGGTATGGCAACATGTCGTAAAAAGCGTTCGGGATCGGCACGGCCGATTTTGGCACGTAGAATTTTAGCACGCTGAACGCGCCGAACACCAGCGAGCCGAGGATGGCCTTCACCGGGCTCCACGTGGCGAAAATAACCAGCGCCACCGAGATCCACCCAAGGCCGTTCACGCTGTCCTTCACCCACACGCCGTTGCAGATGATCAGCGACGCGTAGCTTCCGCCCACGCCGATGATGCCGCCGCCCAGCAGCAGGTTCAGGTCTTTGAACTTTGTCACCGGAATGCCCGCGGCGTCGGCAGCGGCGGGGTTTTCGCCCACGGCGCGCACATTGCGGCCAACGTGGGTGCGGTTCAGGTAAATGCCCACGATGATCGCCATCACCACACCCAGGTACACGAAAATGTTATACGAAAACAGCAATTCCCCCACCACCGGAATGTCTGAAAGGCCGGGAATGTGCACGCTGGCCAGCTGTTGCGTGATGTGCGCCGGCAATTTCAGCGAGTTCGTGGGCGAGTTCGTCAGCATGTATTCGCCGACGAAATTTGACAATCCCACGCCAAAAATTGTCAGCGTCAGGCCGGTGACGTTCTGGTTCGCCATGAACGTTACGGTAAGCAGCGCGTATATCAGCGAGGCCAGCGCCCCGGCAATGAACGCGCCCAAAATGGCGACGGCAAGGCTGTCGCTGAAATAGCCCACCATGAACCCCGCGCAGGCGCCGATGGCCATCATACCCTCAACGCCAAGGTTCAAATGGCCCACTTTTTCGTTGATGATTTCGCCTACGGTGCCGTACAGCAACGGCGTGCCGGCCACCACGGCGGCCACGATGAATTTCACAATCAGATTCATGCCTTGCCACCTCCTTTGCGCCCCACAAAGCGGTACCGAATGAAAAACTCCCCGCCCAGCACGAAAAACAGGATGATACCCTGCAGCACGTCCGACGAATAGGTAGACAGGCCGAAGGTGCTTTGCATCACGCTGCAGCCTTTTTCCAGCACACTGAATAAAACGGTGGCAATCAAAATGCCCACCGGGTTCAGGTTAGCCAGCCATGCCACAATGATGCCCGTAAAGCCGACGCCTCCCGCCACGGAAGTGGCCAGCGTCATGTCGGAGCCGGAAATTTGCGTAAAGCCCGCAATGCCCGCAATGGCACCGGAAATGATCATGGTGCGCAGAATGATGCGCCGCACGTTCATGCCGGCATACTTCGCCGTGGCGTTGGACGCGCCCACCACGCTGATCTCATACCCCTGCTTCGTATAGTTCATGTAAATGTACACAATTACCAGCAGCACCAGGGCGATGATCCACCCGATCTGCACGCCGAACACCTTCGGCAATTGGGCGTTTTCGCTGAACCGGGCGATTTTCGGAAAACCGGAAGACTCCGGGTCCGCCCAAGGGCCATCGCGCAAAAACACGATCATGTTGAGTGCGATGTAGTTCAGCATCAAGGTGAACAGGGTCTCGTTTGTGTTGAACTGCGCTTTGAAAAACGCAGGGATGAGCCCCCACAGGCCGCCGCCGATAAGGGCGGCGATAAACATCACGATGAGCAACAGCGGCTTTGGCCAGTTTGCGTGGAACAGGGCAAAATAGGTGGCAAAAATGGCCCCCATGATGATCTGCCCTTCCACGCCGATGTTCCAAAACTGCATCTTGAACGCCAGCGAAACAGCCAGCGACGAAATGAGCAGTGGGATGCACAGCTTCACCATGGCGCGAATGGCTTCGCCGGAACGGAAGGCACCGTTGATAATGGTGCCGTACACGGAAAACGGGTTGAACCCAAGGGCCAAAATGAACAGGCCGCCCGCCACAATGGCCAGCAATACGGACGCCAGCTTCAGCAGCATGGCCTTGTTGGGTGAAAGCTCCGCGCGTTTAACAATGCGCAAAAGCGGCTCTTTTTTTACTTTTGCCGTCGTTGTCTGGTTCATGCGCCCGCTCCCTCCTTCACGCCCGTCATCAACAGTCCCACCTGCTCCTTCGTCACGCTGGCCGCGTCCACAATGCCGGTCACCTCGCCCGCGCACATCACCATGATGCGGTCCGCCAGCTGCAGCAGCACGTCCAGGTCCTCGCCGATGAACATCACGCCGCAGCCGCGTTCCTTTTGCTGGTTCAGCAAATCGTAAATGGTGTAGGACGAGTTGATGTCCAGCCCGCGCACCGGGAACGCCGTGACCAGCACCTCGGGGCAGCTTTCAATTTCGCGTCCGATCAACACTTTTTGCACATTGCCGCCGGAAAGCATGCGCACCGGCGTCTCAATGGTGGGGGTTTTAATCTCCAGCTGTTCCACCAGCCGGGTAGACAGCTCCTGCGCCGGTTTTTTGTCCACAAAAATGCCCTTCGCGTTGTTGTACGTTTTCAGCATCATATTGCCCACCATGCCCATGCTGCCCACAAGGCCCATGCCAAGGCGGTCTTCCGGCACAAAGGCAAGGCTTACGCCCGCCTTGTAAATGCCGGTGGTGTCCATGCCCACAAGCTCGGTTTCACCGTTGTACACGGCGCTGCCGCCCTCGGCCTTGATGATGCCCACCAGCGATTCCGCCAGCTCCTTCTGCCCGCTGCCGGCAACGCCCGCCACGCCCAAAATCTCACCGGACATCAGCTCGAAGCTCACGTTTTCGATGCCCTTCGTCCCGTCGGATTTCTTCACAGTCAGGTTTTCCACCTTCAGCGCCACATGCTGGTTTGCTGTGTCCACCGGCGGCCGGGTAATCTCCAGGCTCACCGGGCGGCCCACCATCAGCTCCGTCAGTTTTCGCTCGTCGGTTTCGGCCGTTTGCACCGTGGTGATGCTTTGCCCCTTGCGCAGCACGGTTACGCTGTCGGAAATCTCCATCACCTCGTTCAGCTTGTGGGTGATGATGATGACCGCACATCCCTCGGATTTCATCTTGCGTAAAATATCAAACAGCCGCGCAATCTCCTGGGGCGTCAGCACGGCCGTGGGCTCGTCCAAAATCAAAATGCGCGCGCCGCGGTACAGCACTTTCAGCACTTCCACAGTCTGCTTTTCGCTCACGGACATGTCGTATATTTTTTTGTCGATATCCACTTCCAGGCCGTAGCGGCCGCACAGCTCTTCCACGTTTTTGCGCTGGTCCTTCAGCGGCAGCTTGTCCTTCTTTTTGCCCAGCAAAATATTCTCAAACGCCGTCATTACATCCACCAGCTTGAAGTGCTGGTGAATCATGCCGATGCCCATGTCGATGGCATCCATCGGCGTGTTGATGTGCGCGGGCTGCTCGTCCACATAAATGTGGCCGTCGTCCGGGTGGTAAATGCCGGACAGCATGTTCATCAGTGTGGTTTTTCCGCTGCCGTTTTCACCTAGCAGCGCTAAAATTTTGCCATAGCAGACGGTTAAATCGATCTTGTCATTCGCCAGCACCGGGCCGAACCGCTTGGTAATCTCCCGGCAGCGAATGGCGTCGCACCTTGTTGCTTCTGTGGGCATTCGCTCACCCCTTTTAACTTCTTTAACAAAAGTATGTGGATTAAAATGGTTTGGGTTCACTGCAAATGGGGATCAGAGCTCTTTTTCTGCGCTATTGATATTTTTGAAAAAAGGCAAGCGTGCCTGACCGCGGTCAAACACGCTTGCCGTGTAGCTGTGTGCTATTTCACTTCCACGTTCTTGTAGTACCAGTTGATGCCGCCGGTGATGTCGGCGTCGGAAAGGGTGCCGCCCTCTTCACCCACGGTGCTGCCGTCATTGGTCTCAATCACGCCGTCGAACACGTTAAAGCTGCCGTCCATAATTTTAGCGCGCGCCGCGTCAACAGCCTCCTGCGTGCCGTCTGCAACAATGTCTTCATTCAGGTCGGTGATGTCCACCATGCCCTCGTGCATGCCGCCGTAGTATGGGGTGGTGGTGAAAGTGCCGTCGATGACGCTTTGCACCAGCTGGGTGTAGTACACGCCCCAGTGCCAAATGACACTGGTCAGCGTGGCGGCCGGTGCGTCTTTTGTCATATCGCTGTTATAGCCAACGCCCCATTTGCCGGCGTTTTCCGCGGTGGTTTGCGGGTTCGGGGTGTCACAGTGCTGGCCAATCACGTCGGCGCCCAGGTCAATCAGGGCCTGCGCCGCCTGGCTTTCGCCCGTGGGGTCAAACCAGCTGTTGGTCACTTTCACGTAGACTTTCGCGTCCGGGTTCACGCTGGCCACACCCATTGCAAAGGCGTCCAGGCCCCCGGTCACTTCGCTGTTTTCTTTGCCCATGGCGGCCACATAGCCAACGATGTTCGACTCGGTCTTCATGCCGGCCACGATGCCGGCAAGATAACGCGCCTGGTAGATACGGCCAAAGTAGTTTGTGAAGTTGGTGTCGTTGGATTTATAACCCGAGCCATGGCAGAAAATCACATCGGGAAACTCGCTCGCAAGCTGCTCGCAGGTATCCATAAAGCCCCAGCTGGTGGCGAAGATGATGTTGCAGCCTTCTTCAATGCACTCGCGTATGGCGGTTTCAATAGCGGTGGGGTCGGCATCGTTCACGTTGTTCTTGCGGATGATCTGGCTGTCCTCCAGGCCGATATTGGCCTGCATGTCCTGGATGCCGAGATCATGCGCGTAGGTATAGCCGGCGCCCTCGGACGGGTCGGTGATATGGATGACACCCACTTTGATGTCTTCTTTTGCAATTTGGAATTTGCCGCCCGTGGCAGCGGGTGCCTCTGTGCTCTCGCTCGCGGCCGGTTCGGTGCTTTCCGCGGTGCTCTCGGCCGGCGCGGCGCTCTCGGCCGGTGCGCTCGACGAACCGCCGGAACAAGCAGCCAGCAAACCCACGGTCATAACGAGAGCAATCAAAAGACTCAGTGCTTTTTTCATTGCAAAACCTCCTAAATGTTGATGCTCGTTTTAAAAACCTGTCGAAGATATGATAGAACTATATGGGGCTTTCTATATAATACCACGAATTATTCATTTTTCACAGGTGTTTTGGTCAAATTGTTACTCATTTGGAAATAGTTTTCAGTTTTTTCATAATTTAAACCATCTTCCTGCCGCTGTTCTTTGCATTTTCGCCAAAAATATGACATATTGTACAAAAATGATCTTCAAACTTTGGCCATATCTTTGCATTATTCAGTTGCAGGCGCCCAAAATAGGGACTATAATTAAGGTTAGAAACAAAAGTATGACTTTTATGCGATATTTACAATGTTTTTTAACAACTCACAAGACCGGCGCTTGTCCGGGGCTGCAAACCGGGGAGGTTTGAGATGCAAAAGCAAGAGGCCTTCGCCCTGAAGGGCGACATCATTTACAGCGAATCCCCAAAAAAAACCGCCGTTTTCCCGGGGCATTTCCTTGTGTGCGAAGGCGGCACGGCGGCGGGCGTGTTCCCCACACTGCCGGAAAAATACGCCGGCGTTCCTGTGGAGGACCATTCCGGCCGGCTCATCATCCCCGGCCTTGTAGACTTGCACGCCCACGCCCCGCAATACGCCTATTGCGGCCTGTCCATGGATAAAGAGCTGCTGGAATGGCTGGACACGGTGACATTCCCGGAGGAGGCCAAACTGGCCGACATGGCCTATGCGGAGAAATCCTACGGCATTTTCACCGACGCTTTGGTGAACGGCGCCACCACCCGCGCCTGCGTGTTTGCCACACTGCACGTGCCCACAACGCTGTTGCTGATGGAAAAGCTGGAGGCCGCGGGCATGGCCGCCTTCGTCGGCAAGGTGAACATGAACCGCAACGCGCCACAAAGCCTGTGCGAAGACAGCGCCGAGGCTTCCCTTGCAGCCACGCGCCAATGGCTGAACGCCTGCGGCGGCCGGTTTTCCCGGGTGAAGCCCATCCTCACGCCGCGGTTTATCCCCTCCTGCACGGACGATTTGATGCGCGGCCTCGCCGCCATGCAGCGGGAACTGTGCCTGCCCGTGCAAAGCCATCTGTCCGAAAACATAGGCGAGGTGGATTGGGTGCAGAAACTGTGCCCCAAAAGCGGCACCTATGGCGGCGCCTACGAGGCCCTTGGGCTGTTTGGCGGCAGCGGCTGCCCCACCGTTATGGCCCACTGCGTGCACAGCGGCCCGGAGGAAACCGCCCTGATGAAAGAGCGCGGCGTGTTTGTGGCCCACTGCCCAAACTCCAACACGAACCTTGCCTCCGGCATCGCCCCGGCACGGCGCTATCTGGACGGCGGCCTGAAAATGGGCCTTGGCACCGACGTGGCCGGCGGGTTCTCGCTGTCCATTTTCCGCGCCATGTCCGACGCGGTGCAGTGTTCCAAGCTGCGCTGGCGGCTGGTGGACGACGCCCTCGCCCCCCTCACCGTACCGGAGGTGTTCTACCTTGCCACCAAAGGCGGCGGCGAATTTTTCGGCAAGGTGGGCAGCTTTGAAGAAGGCTACGAGTTCGACGCCGTGGTGCTGGACGACTCCACTCTCAAAACCCCGCGGGATCTCACCCCCTTCGAGCGGCTGGAGCGCATCGTGTACCTCTCCGCCGACAGCAACGTTACCGCGAAGTATGTGGCGGGCACAAAGGCGAAGTGAGCGCGGATTTTCCACAAAACAGCAGAATGTTATAACAATATGTGGCAGGTAATGCGAAACCTGCCGCTTTATTTGCACATGTATTGCACAGGGCGCTTTCGCGTGGTAAAATATCTGCATGGTGCGCGTGTGCACACCGTGAAACACAAGCGTGTAGAAGTGTGTACAAAACCAGCATATACGGGAAAGAGGGGATCTTCATGGCCACACCGGACAAATTCGGCAGCTTCGGCTCGCGCTGTTTTGACGACCGCACCATGCGCGAATACCTGCCGGAGGACGTATACGAGAGCCTTCGCAAGATCCGCGACGACGGCGCCCCGTGGGACCCCCACGTGGCCGACGCCGTGGCCGACGCCATGAAAACCTGGGCCATCGAGCACGGCGCCACCCACTACGTGCACTGGTTCACCCCCATGACCGGCGCCTCCGCCGGCAAGCACGACAGCTTTATCGACAAGGTAAAAGGCGGCGAGCCGGTGGTGCGTTTTTCCGGTAAACTGCTTGTAAAAGGCGAACCGGACGCGTCCAGCTTTCCCTCCGGCGGCCTGCGCACCACCTTTGAAGCGCGCGGCTACACCGCGTGGGACCCCACATCCCCGGCCTTCGTCATCGGCACTACCTTATACATCCCCACGGCTTTCTGCGGCTACAACGGCCAAAGCCTGGACCAAAAAACCCCGGTGCTGCGCAGCATGCAGGCCCTGAACAAACAGGCCCTGCGCCTGCTACGCGCCCTTGGCGACGAAGAGACCACCACCGTCACCCCCACCGTGGGCGCCGAGCAGGAATATTTCCTGGTGGACAAAGACCTGCTGGACAAGCGCCTGGACCTGAAGGTGTGCGGCTGCACCCTTGCCGGGGCAAAGCCGCCGAAGGGACAGGAGCTGGAGGACCACTATTACGGCTCCGTCAGTGAGCGCGTGCGCAATTTCATGCGGGAACTGGACGACGAGCTGTGGGAAATAGGCGTGCCCGCCAAAACCGAGCACAACGAGGTTGCCCCCGGCCAGTATGAGCTTGCCAGCATCTACTCCAGCGCCAATATCACTTGCGACCACAACCAGATCACCATGGAGCTGATGCGCAAGGTTGCCCTGCGCCACGGCTTTGCCTGCCTGCTGCACGAAAAGCCCTTTGAGGGCATCAACGGCAGCGGTAAACACAACAACTGGAGCCTGCTTACAAACGGCGGGCGCAACCTGCTGAAGCCCGGCGAAAACCCGGTGGAAAACCGAGAGTTTTTGCTGGTGATGTGCGCCGTCATCGCCGCGGTGGACGATTACGCCGACCTGATCCGCCTTTCCGCCGCATGCCCCGGCAACGACATGCGCCTTGGCGGCAACGAGGCGCCGCCGCCCATCATCTCTATTTTTTTGGGCGACGAGCTGACGAACCTTTTAAAAAGCCTGGCCGACGGCCACGCCTATGAAATGGGCAGCCGCGGCCGGTTGCTTACCGGCGTGAAAAGCCTGCCAAATTTGGTGTTGGACGACAATGACCGCAACCGAACCTCTCCCTTCGCCTTCACGGGCAACAAGTTCGAGTTCCGCATGGTGGGCGCGTCCCAGTCCATTGGTCTTGCCAACGCCGTGATGAACGCCGTGGTGGCCGAGCGCCTGGGCCAATTTGCCGGCCGCCTGGAAGAAGCCGCCGCCAAAAAAGGCGTGAACCTGGACGAAACCGTGGCCGCCATTGTGCACGATGTGTGGGACACGCACCAGCGCGTTATTTTCAACGGCAACAACTATGCCCCCGAATGGCACGAGGAAGCCGCGGCGCGCGGCCTGCCCGTCATCCACTCCACCGTGGACGCCGCCGAGGCCTTTTTGCAGGAAAAAAACCTCGACATGTTCGAGCGCACCAAGGTGCTTAGCCGCGAGGAATGCCATTCCCGCTACGAAGTGCTGCTGGACGGCTATGCCAAAACTATGCGCATTGCGGCAAACACCCTGCTGGAAATGGCGCGGCGCAGCTTTTTGCCCGCCGCCTGCGAATACCTTTCCGACCTTGCCAAAACCACCACACGCGTGAAGGCTGCGGGCGAAGCCTGCCACTACGCCTCCCACATGAGCAGCCGCCTCGCCATCGTCATCGACGCCACAGGCAAAGCCGCCGATCAGCTGGAGGAGGCGTTGGCCAATTGCCACTGCCCGGACGATTCCCCCACCGCCGCGCGGCGCATCCACGGCATCGTAGAAACCGAGATGGCCGCCCTGCGCCGCGCCTGCGACGAACTGGAGACCCTCACGCCCGAAAACCGCTGGCCCATGCCGGGCTATTCGGCCCTGTTGTACGACCTGTAACGCGTGACCGCGCAGGACGGTATCGCTCCAATGACACTCGCGTCTTTAACGCTCGGGTGCGCGTGGCCGCTTCTCGCCTTCGATATCTGCACTCTGCCATACAGCAAAAGAAAAAGCCCTGCCAACGGCAGGGCTTTTTCTACATGCAATACTATCCCGCCGCCTTGACCCTCGCGGCCCGTTCCGTCGTAAAAAACAGCACAATTGCCAAAAGCACCAGCAAATACGGCACCACACGCACGTCAATACGCGCGGCCAGCACGCCGGTAAGCGGCGGCAGGGCAAAAATGCCCACATAGGCCGCTGCCATTTGCAGGCCGATAACCTTCTGCGAATTCTGTGCGCCAAAGCGCACCGGCGTCTCCTTCAGCGAGCCGGGATACACCGGCGCGCAGCCGAGGCCCAGCAGCACGATGGCCACATAGGGCAGTACGTTGCCCGCCGGAACAGCCAGCAGCAAGGCGCCTGCGGCAGCAACAAGGGTGCCTGTGCGAATCAGCACTTTGTTGCTGAAAAAGGATGTGAGGATGCCGCTTAAAAAACGGCCCGCAGCAATAGAGGCAAAATACATGCCGGACACCTGCGCCGCGCTGGCCGCTGAAAAACCACGGGCATCCACCAGATAGGTGCTGCTCCACAGGCCTGTGATCTGCTCAATGCCGCAGTACACGGCAAAAACGACGAGCACCGCTGCCACACCGGGCAGCTTCAAGGCCGCCCGGGTGGAAACCGGTGCGGCCGCCCGCTCTTTTTCCGGCTCGGCGGCGCCGGTTTTGTCAAAGCGCTTCCACAGCGGCAGCGTAACAAACAGCAATGCGCAAATCGCCATCTGAATGATGGCAATAACGAGATACCCCTTGCGCCAGCCGCCCTGTGTGCCGATGAAGATCGACATGATCATGGGGCCGGCAAAGGCGCCGACGCCCCAAAAGCAGTGCAGCCAGTTCATGTGCCGCGCCGCGTAGTTCAGCGCCACATAGTTGTTCAGTCCGGCATCGATGGCGCCGGCGCCAAGGCCCAGCGGCAGCGCCAGCAGCACCATCCACGCAAAATGCGGCGCCAAACTGATGCCCAGCATGGACCCCGCCGTCAGCAGCACGCTTACCGCCGTTACCTTACCCGTGCCGAACCGGCGGATGACTTTGTCCGACAAAAGGCTGGACAGGCAGGTGCAGGCCCCCACCAGTGTGGTAATGATGCCCGCTGTGGAAAGGGGCACGCCAAGGTCCCGGTACATGGCGGGCCAGGCTGCGCCCAGCATCGAGTCCGGCAGGCCCAAACTGATAAACGTGATGTAAATGAGAAGAAGAAAAAATGTCGCCATACCGCTCCTCTTGCGCAGCCGCGCGAAAGAATATCTTCGCAAGGCGGCGCGGCTCAGGGTGTAACCCCTCAGCCGCGCGTTTTGTTGCTATTCGAATTTCACCCCGCAACGGCACAAGGATGCTGTTTGCACCCAAGCGCCAAAGATGCAACGCATCTTTGGCGCGCTATCGGCCGGTGCGGCCACGCACCCTAGACGAGCTCGATGATCGCCATGGGGGCGGCGTCGCCGCGGCGCACGCCAATTTTGGTGATGCGGGTGTAGCCGCCGCTGCGGTCCGCGTATTTCGGCGCGGTCTCGTCAATCATCTTTTTGGCGACCGTCTCCTTGGTGATGTAGGAATACACCTGGCGCTTTGCGTGCAGGTCGTCCTTCTGGCCAAGGGTCACCATTTTTTCCGCCATCGCGCGCACTTCTTTCGCACGCGTGACCGTTGTTTCCATTTTGCCATACTCGAACAGGTATGTCACCATACCGCGCAGCATCGCCTTGCGGTGGGGTGTGCTCCGTCCCAGTTTCCTTGTTCCCGGCATATCGATTGCCTCCTTCATACTACTCCCCAAAAAAGTGAACTTTTTTGGGGCTGCGGCTTCGCCGCCGCACGTCTCATGCAAAAATTCTGATAAAAATCTCTTCGACATTTTTATCGACTTTTTGGATCATACCGGCTGCAAAAGCCGTTTCGTAGTTACTCTTCTTCGTTCGCCAGCGAAAAGCCCAGGGAATGCAGCTTTTCAATCACTTCCTCAAGGCTTTTGCGGCCGAGGTTGCGCACCTTCATCATTTCCTCTTCCGTCTTGCTCACCAAATCTTCCACGGTGTTGATGCCCGCGCGCTTCAGGCAGTTGAAGCTGCGCACGGAGAGGTCCAGCTCCTCAATGGTCATCTCAAGGGCTTTTTCCTTGCTCTTGTCGTCCTTTTCCACCATGATCTCGGCGTCCAGGGCGTCCTCGGAGAGGTTGATGAACAAATTCAGGTGCTCGGTGAGGATACGCGCTGCGAGGCTGACGGACTCCTTCGCGGAGAGGGTACCGTCGGTCCACACTTCGAGGGTAAGCTTGTCATAGTCCAAAAGCTGGCCCACACGGGTGTTTTCCACGGTGTAGTTCACCTTGTGCACCGGGGTGTAAATGCTGTCCACCGGAATGGCCCCAAGGCCCGATTCGTCCGCGGAGGCCTTGTTGCGGTCCGCCGGCACATAGCCACGGCCCTTGTCAAAAGTCAGTTCCATCATCAGGCGGCCGTTTTCGGCCAGGGACGCGATGTGGTGGTCCGGGTTCAATATCTCGATCTCGGCATCCTGGGAAATATCCCCCGCCGTGATCTCGGTTTCGCCCGTGGCGTCGATGCGCACCACCTTCGGCATGTCGGAATACAGCTTCGCGTTGATGCCCTTCACGTTCAGCACAATTTCGGTAACGTCTTCCTTCACACCCTCAACGGTGCTAAACTCATGCACCACACCGTCAATTTTAATGCTGGTGGCGGCCACGCCCGGCAGCGACGACAGCAAAATACGGCGAAGCGAGTTGCCGAGGGTCGTGCCGAAGCCGCGCTCCAGCGGCTCCACTATAAACACGCCGTGGCGTCCGTCGGGCGAAATTTCCGCCGTGTCGATACGCGGGCGTTCGATTTCCATCATATAAAACCCTCCATTTTATGCGGGGCCGTACGAGCCCTGCACCATTTGTAGATAATACGCAAGCGGTGTATACGCCCGCTTGCGCACAACGCACCGGACGGGTTATTTTGAATACAATTCGACGATGAGATGCTCTTCGATGTCGAAATCGATGTCCTCACGGTCGGGCAGCTTCGACACGGTAGCACTCATTTTCTCGGTATCTTTCGAGAGCCACGCGGGCGCGGGGCGGGCGGAGTTTTTCTCCACGCTCTCTTGTATTTTGACGCAATCCGTCTTTTTCACGGACACGCTGTCGCCTTCCTTCACCTGGAAGGACGCGATGTCCACAATTTTGCCGTTCACTTTAAAGTGGCGGTGCAAAACAAGCTGGCGCGCCTCTTTGCGGCTCATGGCGAAACCCGCGCGATACACCACGTTATCGAGGCGGCACTCCAAAAGACGCAGCAGGTTTTCGCCGGTGATGCCGGTTTTGCGCTCGGCAATTTCAAAATAATGGGCAAACTGGCTTTCCAGCACGCCATAGTAGCGCTTGGCCTTTTGCTTTGCGCGCAGCTGCAAGCCGTATTCCGAAGTTTTGCGGCGCATCTGGGTTTGGCCGTGCTGGCCCGGCACAAACGCGCGGCGGTTCATTGCGCATTTTTCCGAGTAGCAGCGGTCGCCCTTCAGGAATAATTTTTGGTTTTCGCGGCGGCAAAGCCGGCAAACAGCGCCTGTATATCTTGCCATGTATAGTCTCCTTCCGTAACTTCTAATTAAATGCGGCGGCGCTTTGGCGGGCGGCAGCCGTTGTGTGGCACGGGGGTCACGTCCTTGATCATGTTCACTTCAAGGCCCGTGGCCTGCAAGGCGCGAATCGCCGCTTCACGGCCGCCTCCCGGCCCTTTCACGTACACTTCCACCGTTTTCATGCCGTGCTCCATGGCGGCTTTGGCGGCCACCTCGGCGGCAGTTTGCGCGGCGAAAGGCGTACTTTTGCGCGAGCCACGGAAGCCGAGGCCGCCCGAGGAGGCCCAGCTGATGGCGTTGCCCTTCACGTCTGTAATGGTGACAATGGTGTTGTTAAATGTGCTTTGGATGTGCGCGGCGCCGCGCTCTATGTTCTTGCGCTCGCGGCGTTTGGTGCGCGCGCCCTTTTTGGCGGTTGCTTTTGTTGCCATGTGTTCCTCCTCGGTTACTTCTTCTTGTTCGCCACGGTGCGCTTCGGTCCCTTGCGGGTGCGGGCGTTGGTTTTGGTACGCTGGCCGCGCACAGGCAGCCCTTTGCGGTGGCGCACGCCGCGGTAACATTGAATCTCCGTCAGGCGCTTGATGTCAAGTGCGGTGTTGCGTCGCAAATCGCCCTCAACATTGAGGTTCTGCTCAATATATTCGCGGATCTTGCCCTCTTCGTCCTGGGTAAGGTCTTTCACGCGGGTGTCGGGGTTAATGCCCGTGGCCGCAATGATTTTGTTGGCTGTGGTTTGCCCGATGCCAAAGATATACGTCAGGCCCACTTCCACACGTTTTTCGCGCGGCAGGTCAATTCCGGCAATACGTGCCATAGTTTGTTACACCTCCGAAAATTCTGTAAACATACGGTTTATGATTGCCGGGCTTAGCCCTGGCGCTGTTTATGCTTCGGGTTCTGGCAGATAACCATCACCCTGCCTTTGCGCTTGATCACCTTGCACTTTTCGCACATCGGTTTCACCGAGGGTTTCACCTTCATAGTTAAAAGCCTCCTTTCAGGCGGTTTGCATTGGGCTCGCTTTGGAACTGCCCATCACTTCGAGCGCCATGTGATGCGCCCTTTGGTCAAATCGTAGGGTGACATTTCCACCGTCACCTTGTCTCCGGGAAGGATTCGGATGAAGTTCATCCTGAGCTTGCCTGAAATGTGCGCCAGCAACTGGTGCCCGTTTTCAAGCTCCACCTTGAACATGGCGTTCGGCATTGCCTCTACGACTACGCCTTCCACCTCAATTACATCTTCTCTAGACAACTCCTACCCTCCTCGCTTGGCTTCCGTTTGGTTTGCCATTCGGCCAAAGCCTTTTTGACGCCTTCGTCGGTGGCGGCTTCGCTGTCAGCCAGCACCGTGCCGGTGGCGTTCACATGGCGGATGTTTTTGAACTTGGGCTTTGCGAGCGTCCTTTTGCATCCGTCCGCCAGAAAGAGGCGCTCTTCTTGTATGGATACGATCACGTACATGTGGTTCACGTCGCGGCCCTGGCGGCTTTGCACCACCTGCCCGGTTTTGAGCTCCATCGCCTCATCCTCCGGGCCGGCTGGTCAATATGACCGGCGCGGCTTTTGTGATAAGCACCGTGTGCTCGAAATGGGCGGAAAGGCCGCCGTCCGTGGTTTTCACGGTCCAGCCGTCGCCCAAAACGCGGACGTCGTAGCCTTTTTCGTTGATCATCGGCTCAATGGCCAGCACCATGCCGGGCACGAGCCTTGGCCCGTGGCCGGCGCTGCCGAAGTTCGGCACTTCCGGCGCTTCGTGCAGGGCACGGCCCACGCCGTGGCCCACATATGCCCGCACCACCGAAAACCCTTCGGCCTCCACATAGCTTTGCACGGCGTGGCTGATGTCGCCCACACGGCCTCCCGCCACGGCCTGTTCAATGGCCTTGTAGAGCGAGGCCTGCGTCACCTCCAGCAGCTTCTGCGCCTCCGGTGTAACGGTGCCGCAGGTAAAGGTGAACGCGTTGTCTCCATGCCAGCCGTCCAGCATGGCGCCGGTGTCCACCGAGACGATGTCGCCCTCCTTCAGCACCTCTTTTGCACAGGGGATGCCGTGGATGACCGTGTCGTTCAGGGACACACAGGCCGAAGCGGGAAAGCCGTTGTAGCCTTTGAAGTTCGGCTTGGCCCCGTGCTGCGTAATGTACGCATACACGGCGTTGTCGATGTCCTGTGTGGTGGCACCGGGCTTTACGCATTCTCCCGCCGCCGCCAGCGCGCCCGCTGAAATTTCGCACGCGCGCCGCATCTTGTCGATTTCGCCGGCCGTTTTTACCGGAATCAATCGAATGCCTCCAAAATCTGCCGCACCTCGGCGTTAGTCTTGTCGATGGTGCCGTTCGAGTCGATGTCGTGCAAAATGCCCTTCGCCCGGTAGAAGCCGATGAGCGGCTCGGTTTGGGCGTGGTAGGTGTCCAACCTCGCCTGCACCGTCTCGGGCGCGTCATCCGTGCGGATGACCAGCTTGCCGCCGTCCAAATCGCACACGCCGTCCACCTTCGGGGGGTGGTTGTCCACGTGGTAGGACGCACCGCAGACCTCGCACACGCGCCGGCCGGACAGCCGCTTCACAACGGCCGCGTCGTCCACTTCCAGGTTCAGCACCGCGTCCAGCTTCACGCCGTTCGCGTCCAGCGCCTCGGCCTGGGGCACCGTGCGGGGCACGCCGTCCAGGATAAAGCCTTTTTGCGCGTCCGGGGCCTGCATGCGCTCGGTAATGACGCGGATGATCACGTCGTCGGGCACAAGGGCGCCCGCATCCATGTATTTCTTTGCGTCAAGGCCCGTGGGTGTGCCGTTTTTCACGGCTTCGCGCAGGATGTTGCCCGTGGAGAGCGCGGGGATGCCGTAGCGCTCTGTGATGAACTCGGCCTGCGTGCCTTTGCCGGCGCCCGGCGGGCCCAAAAGGATGATTTTCATTGCATGCTCCTTGCCTCGCATTGGAAAGCGGCTTCAATTACTCGAGGAAACCCTTGTGGTGGCGCATCAGCATGAAGCTTTCAAGGCTGCGCGACGTATCGAGCGCAACGCCGACCACGATGAGCAGCGAGGTACCGCCCAGTTGGATATTGACGCCGGAGATATTGCCCAGCACGATGGGCCCGACCGCCACAAACACCAGGAAAATGGCCCCGATGAGGGTGATCTTGCCAATGACGCGCGCGATGAAATCGCTGGTGGGCTTGCCCGGGCGGATGCCGGGGATGGCGCCGTTGTTTTTCTTCAGGTTGTTCGCGATCTCCAGCGGGTTATAGGTGATGGCCACGTAAAAGTAGTTGAACGCGATGATCAGGATGGTATAAATGACCGCGTACATCCAACCGCTGAAGGAAAAAGCATTGAGAAACTTATACCAGAAAGACTCGGTATTGTTCGCAATGCCGGGAATCAGCCGCAGCAGCGTCGCCGGCAGGCTGGTGAGCGCCGAAGCGAAAATGATGGGCATCACGCCGGACATGTTCACCTTGATGGGGATGTGGCTTGCCTGGCCGCCGTACATCTTGCGGCCCACCACTTTTTTGGCGTACTGTACCGGAATGCGGCGCTCGGCGCCGTTCAGGATGATGACGGCCACCACGGCCGCAACAGCCAGCACCACAATGACGGGAAGCCAGATGTAAATGGAAGGCTTGCCGGCTTTCGCCTGGTCCAGATATCCGCGAACAGTATCGAACAGGCCGCTCCACCGGGAGATGATGCCCGCAAAAATGAGGATGGAGATGCCGTTGCCAATGCCTTTCGCGTCAATTTGTTCGCCCATCCACATCAGCAGCACGCCGCCGGCAACGTAAGTTAATACAATGACGGCCGCGGTGAAAATTTGCGCGCCCACGGGGCTGCCCGCGCCGTATTCAAGGCCCAAACTGCTGCGCACCATGAAGTAGTACCCGATGCCCATCATCAGGCCAAGGCCCGCGCCGACATAGCGGCTGATGCGGTTGAACTTCTTTTGGCCTTCCGGTCCTTCTTTGCGCAGGCGGTCGAGGTACGGAATGGCAACCGCCAACAGCGTCATAATGATGGACGCGTTGATGTACGGCTGCACGCCAAGCGCAAACAGGGAGCCGGACGAGAACGCGCCGCCGGTCATGAAATCGACGAAGCTCAAAATGTCGCCGGCGTTCTGGTTGATGAGGTCCTTCATTGCGCCCGGGTGCATGAACGGCACGGGAATGGCAATGCCGAGCCGGAAGATGATGAGGATGAGAAGCGTGTAGAGGATCTTCTTGCGAAGGTCTTCGATTTTCCAAGCATTGCGAAATGTCTCGAACAAATCAAATCACCTCAGCCTTCCCGCCCGCCTTTTCCACTTTTTCTTTGGCGGCGGCGGAGAAAGCTGCCATCTGGACCGTGAGGGCCTTGTCGAGATCGCCCCCGTCCAGAAGCTTCACGCCGTCCAAAGGCTTTTTGATGATACCCTTTTCAATGAGGGCTTTTGCGTCCACCACACTGCCGGCCTCAAACACGTTGAGGTCGCCCGTTTTCACAATGGCATGGTGTGTGGCGAAAATATTCTTGAATCCGCGCTTCGGCAAACGGCGCTGCAAAGGCATCTGGCCGCCTTCAAACCCGCCTTTCTTCGAACCGGAGCGGGCTTTCTGGCCCTTGTGGCCGTAGCCGGCGGTTTTGCCGTTGCCACTGGCGTGGCCGCGGCCTTTGCGCTTGGCCGGCGTGTTGGAACCCGGGGCCGGGCTTACATCATGAAGTTGCACCTTGTCCGCCTCCCTTAAGTCTTGCTCACGTCAAGCAGGAACGATATCTTTGCAATCTTCCCCTTGGTGGCGTCGTTGTCCGGCTGGATGCTGATGTCGCCGGCTTTCCTGAGGCCCAGGCTGGCGGCGATGGCGCGTTGCTTGCCGGTGCGGCCCGAAAGCGCACGGGCCAGCTTCACCTTCAGCTTGCCTGCTTCCTCTTTTTTGGTTTCTTTTTTCGGCGCTGCCAGCGTAACCGTGGCGCCGCTTTTGGCTTCTTTCTTTGCGGCGGGCTTGTCGGCTTCCGGCTTTGCAGCCTTGGCGGCCGCTTCGGCCTTCGCGGCCGGCTTTTTGGCCGGGGCCTTCTCTGCCTTCGGGGCTGCTTCGGCTTTGGCGGCGGGTTTCTTCGCCGGGGCTTTCTCCGCCTTCGCGGCAACGGGCTTCTTTGCCGGGGCCTTCTCCGCCTTGGCGGCATCAGCCTTCGCGGCCGGCTTTTTGGCCGGGGCGTCCTTCTTCTCCGCAGCCGGTTTCTTGGAGGCAGTTTCCTCCGTGGCCGGCGTCTTTTTTTCTTCTGCCATGGTGGTTTCCTCCTAAGCTGTGAAGATTTCTTTCACAGTCTTGCCGCGCTTTTTTGCTACGCTTTCCGCGCTGGCAAGGCCCGTGAGGCCGTTCATTGTGGCTGTCACCACGTTGATGGGGTTATTGGAACGGATGCACTTGGTGCGGATGTCCTTGATGCCCGCGGCTTCCACCACCGCGCGCACCGGGCCGCCCGCGATAACGCCTGTGCCGGGCGCGGCCGGGCGCAAAAGCACACGTCCCGCGCCAAAGGCGCCCACCGTCTCATGCGGGATGGTGGTGCCGCGCATGTTGATGCGGTGCAGGTTTTTCTTCGCGTCTTCAATGCCTTTGCGAATGGCCTCGGGCACTTCGCCCGCCTTGCCAAGGCCAAAGCCAACGATACCCGCGCCGTCGCCAACCACTACAAGGGCCGAAAACTTGAAAATACGGCCGCCCTTCACGGTTTTGGAAACGCGGTTTATATGCACGACTGTCTCTTGCAAATCAAGTGTGCTGCCATCGATAAATTCCATGCTTACCTCCCTTAAAGCTCTAAGCCGCCCTCGCGGGCGCCATCGGCGAGCGCTTTCACGCGGCCGTGGTACACATATCCGCCGCGGTCAAACACCACTGTTTTAATGCCGGCGTCGGATGCCTTCTTGGCAATGGCTTTGCCCACTGCCTTGGCCGCTTCGGCGTTGCCGCCGTTGCCGCTAAAATCTTTGTCCTTCGTGGAGGCGGCGGCCAGCGTCTTGCCGGAAACATCGTCGATGATCTGTGCGTAGATATGCTTTGCAGAGCGGAAGACATTGAGGCGCGGGCGCTCGGCCGTGCCGGAGATTTTGCCGCGCACACGGCGGTGGCGCCGCTGCCGTGCAATATTTTTGTCCTTTTTAATGACCATTTTTCACATGTCCTCCCTTTACGCGCCCTTGCCGGCTTTGCCCTCTTTGCGGGCAACAAACTCACCGGCGTAGCGGATTCCCTTGCCCTTATACGGCTCGGGCGGGCGTTTTTCCCTTATCTCGGCGGCAAACTGGCCAACGGCCTGCTTGTCGATACCGTTCACAACGATTTTTGTGGGTTCCGGCACGTCGATGGTGATGCCGTTTTCTTCCGGCATAATCACCTGGTGCGAATACCCAAGGTTCATCACAAGGTCATTGCCTTGCTTTGCCGCGCGGTAGCCGATGCCCACGATCTCAAGCTCTTTCTTGAAGCCTTCCGACACGCCTACCACCATGTTGTTGATGAGGGTGCGGGTGAGGCCGTGCAGGCTGCGCGCCTCTTTTCCGTCGTTCGGCCGGGTAACGACTATCTCGCCATCCTTGATCTCTGCTTTCATCATGGGATGGACGGTGGAATCAAGCGTACCCTTGGGGCCTTTCACAGAAATGTGGCCGTTCTCTTCGATCTTCACGTCCACACCCTGCGGTATGACGATGTGTTTTCTTCCAATTCTCGACATTGTCCCTTGCCCCTTTCTTACCAGACGAAGGCCAGGACCTCGCCGCCCACATTGTCTTTGCGGGCCGCTTTATCGGTCATGACGCCTTTCGAGGTTGATATGATGGCCGTGCCAAGGCCGCGCATCACTTTCGGCATTTCTTCGCTCTTGGAATAGATGCGAAGGCCGGGCTTCGACACACGGCGCAGCCCCGCGATGACCGGGCTGCCGTTTTCCTGATACTTCAGCGTCACACGGATGACGCCCTGCTTTTTATCTTCGATCACCTGCATGCTTCTCACATAGCCTTCGTCCACCAAAATTTGGCAGATGGCCTTCTTCATGTTCGAAGCGGGGATATCCACATTCGGGTGCTTGGCGGTGCTGGCGTTGCGGATGCGGGTGAGCAAATCAGCTATCGGGTCGGTGATATGCATTCTAGTCTCTCCTTACTTTCAAAGTCGTTCGCTTCAAGCGGCCCGCGCCTTCAGCTGCCTGTGGTTGGAAAGTTGGTATCGTTTCAAAAACGACCTAACTACTCAAGGGGTTTGTGCAACCCTTTTGCAACCAAAAGCGAAGACTGCGAGCGCAATCGGCATGGCCCTGCGGCCACACCAATTTGACTTCTTACCAACTTGCCTTGCGCATACCCGGGATGTCGCCCGCGTGGGCGAGCTCACGGAAACAGATGCGGCACACGCCGTATTTGCGAAGGTACGCGTGCGGACGGCCGCAAATTTTGCAGCGGTTGTACGCACGGGTAGAGAACTTCGCCGGGCGCTTCTGGCTCACTTTCATGCTGGTCTTTGCCATGGCTCTATTCCCTCCTTCTTAGTTGGCAAACGGAGCGCCAAGCAGGCTCAGCAGCTCTTTTGCTTCTTCATCGTTTTTCGCCGTGGTAACGAAGCTGATGTCCATGCCGCGCACCGCGTCGATCTTGTCATAGTCGATCTCCGGGAAAATCAGCTGCTCGCGCACACCCACGGAGTAGTTGCCGCGGCCGTCAAAGGCGTTGCCGGAAATGCCGCGGAAGTCACGCACGCGGGGAAAGGCAACGCTGAACAGCCGGTCCACGAACTCGTACATCATGTCGCCGCGCAAGGTGACCTTCGCGCCGATGGGCATGCCTTCGCGCAGCTTGAAGTTCGCCACGCTCTTCTTGGCATTGCACACGATGGCCTTCTGCCCGGTAATGATGCCGAGGTCGTTGATCACGGCCTCCATGATCTTCGGGTTGTCACGCGCATCGCCGCAGCCCACATTCACCACCACTTTGTCCAGCTTCGGAATTTGCATCACGCTCTTATAGCCAAACTTCTTCATCATGGCGGGAGCGACGTCTTTTTGGTATTTGTCTTTCAGCCTTGGCATATTGCGCTCCCTCCTACATCTGCGCGCCGCATTTTTTGCAGACGCGCGTTTTTTTGCCATTCTCTTCGCCGTGGCCGATGCGGGTGGCTTTTTTGCATTTCGGGCACACCAGCATCACTTTGGACGCGTACAGGGCGCCCTCGGCCTTCACGATGCCGCCGGCCTGGCCCTGGCGGCGGGGCTTCACATGCTTCGTGACGATGTTCAGGCCCTCCACAATGACCTTGCCCTCCTTGGGGCTGACGGCAAGCACCTTGCCGCGGGGGCGTTTGCCCGCCTCGCTGGCGGAGTAGTCGCGCCCGCTGATCACTTCCACGGTGTCGCCCACTTTGACATGCACTTTGGCATTGCTGTTACTGTTACTCATAAACGGCACCTCCTTTACAGTGATTCCGGCGCAAGGGACAAAATCTTCAAGTAGCCTTTTTCGCGCAGTTCGCGCGCAACAGGCCCAAAGATACGTGTGCCCCTGGGGTTTTTATCGTCTTTTATCAGCACGGCGGCGTTCTCGTCAAAACGAATGTAGCTGCCGTCGTCGCGCCGCAACGCGTGGGTGCTGCGCACGATGACAGCCTTCACCACGTCGCCTTTTTTCACGCCCGCGTTCGGCGCGCTTTTCTTGACGCTGGCCACTATAACGTCGCCCACGCCCGCATATCTCTTCCGGCTGCCGCCCAGCACGCGGATGCACATCAGTTCCTTCGCGCCGGTGTTGTCAGCCACTTTGAGACGTGTTTGCATTTGAACCATGTTAAACAGTCCTCCCTAGGCGGCTTCTACTTAGCCTTCTCAATGATTTTCACGAGCCGCCAGCGTTTTTCCTTCGAAATCGGGCGCGTTTCCATAATGGTCACGCGGTCGCCAACGCCGCACTCGTTTTTCTCGTCGTGCGCTTTGAACTTCACAGTGCGCTTGATAATCTTCTTATAAAGAGGATGGCGCACGCTGTCTTTCACGGCCACAACGATGGTTTTGTCCATTTTGTCTGAAACGACGACGCCTGTGCGCGTTTTGCGCAGGTTACGTGTTTGTGTTTCCATTTAGCGCTCTCCCCTCCTTATTTCGCGGCCCCAAGGTCCACGCCGCCCAAAACCGTTTTCACGCGGGCAATGTCCCTTTTCACCTCTTTGATACGCTGCGGGTTTTCCAGCTGGTTGATGGCGTGCTGGAACCGCAGGTTGAACAGTTCAGCCTTCAGTTCCGAAAGCTTTGTCTCAAGCTCCATCGGCTTCATATCGCGCAGTTCGCTCGCTTTCATTCGGCTTCACCCTCCTTTTCAGGAGCTTCGGCGGCGGGCGCTTCGGCCACTTCGCCTTCCGCCGCGGCTGCTTCCACAGGCAGCGGCATGCGTTTTTGCTTTCTGCCCAGCTCCACGGCGAACTCGCCCTCGCGCTTCACAAACTTCGTTTTCACGGGCAGCTTGTGGGCGGCAAGGCGCAGCGCCTCGCGGGCGGTCTCTTCGTTCACGTCGGCCAGCTCAAACAGCACGCGGCCCGGTTTCACCACGGCCACCCAGTACTCCGGGCTGCCCTTGCCGCTGCCCATGCGGGTCTCGGCGGGTTTCTCGGTAACGGGCTTGTCGGGGAAAATCTTGATCCACACCTTGCCGCCGCGCTTGATGTAGCGCGTCATGGCAATACGGGCGGCCTCTATCTGGTTCGACGTGATCCACGACGGCTCCAGCGCAACCAGGCCAAACTCGCCCTGGTTTACCACGTTGCCGCGGGTCGCTTTGCCCTTCATGCGGCCACGCTGCTGCCGGCGGTATTTCACGCGTTTCGGCATTAACATGATTGGTTGCCTCCTTCTCTACTTCCGCGGACCGCGGTCATTGTTGCGGGGACGGCGGTCATCGCGGCGGTCGCCGCGCTCTTGGCGCGGGGGACGTGCCGTATCGTCCAGGGGCTTCGTGCCCTTCAGCACCTCACCCTTGTAGATCCACACCTTGATGCCGATTTTGCCGTAGGTGGTGTTCGCCTCGGCAAAGCCGTAATCAATGTCCGCGCGCAGGGTCTGCAGCGGAATGGTGCCCTCGTGGTAATGCTCGCTGCGGGCGATGTCGGCGCCGTTCAGGCGGCCGCCCACCTGGCACTTGATGCCCTTTGCGCCGAAGCGCATGGCGCGGCCGATGGACTGCTTCATGGCGCGGCGGAACGCGGTGCGGCGCTCCAGCTGCTGGGCGATGTTCTCGGCCACCAGCTGCGCGTTCACATCGGGATTTTTAATCTCCACGATGTTCAAATTCACGCTTTTGCCAATCATTTTCTCCACGTCCAGGCGGATCTTGTCGATCTCGGTGCCGCCACGGCCGATGACCATGCCGGGCTTCGCCACGTAGAGGTTGATTTTCACCGTGGGTTTGCCGCTGCTCGTGTCGAACGTGCGTTCGATCTCGATTTTCGGCACACCGGCGGAATACAGGCGTTTTTTCAGGTGCTTGCGGATGTTGTAGTCTTCCACCAGGGTGTCGCCAAAGTTTTTCTTGTCCACATACCAGCGGCTGTTCCAATCGCGGATGACACCAACGCGCAAACCGTTCGGATTGACTTTTTGACCCATACTTTCTCTCCTGCCTCCCTTAATTCCGCTCTTGCTCTTTGAGCACCACGGTGATGTGGCTCGTGCGCTTCAGGATGCGAAACGCCTTGCCGTGGTCCTTGGGCTGGATCCTCTTAAGGGTGGGCCCGGGGGTGACGAAGCATTCCGCCACGTAGAGGTTCGATTTGTCCATGTTGTGGTTGTTCTCGGCATTCGCCTCGGCGCTTTTCACCAGTTTCAGCAGCAATTCGCTTGCGGCCTTCGGGGTGTACTGCAGAATACCCAAAGCCTTGTCCACCGGCTGGTTGCGGATGAGGTCGAGAACGATGCTGACTTTACGCGGCGAAATGCGCGCGTAGTTCAGTTTTGCAAATGCGCGGTTTTCTTCCAATTCCCGTCTCCTCCTTTTACCTTCCTGTTTTGCTGCCCGCGTGGCCGCGGTAGGTGCGCGTGGGCGCAAACTCGCCCAGCTTGTGGCCCACCATGTCTTCCGTCACGTACACAGGCACGTGTTTGCGGCCGTCGTGCACCGCGAAGGTGTGGCCCACAAAATCCGGGAAAATGGTGGAGGCGCGGCTCCAGGTCTTCAAGACGCGCTTCTCGCTTGCCTCGTTCATCGCCTGCACCCGCTTCAAGAGCGCAGGCTGTACAAATGGTCCTTTTTTAACGCTTCTGCCCATTCTGCTCCCCCTTATTTGGCGCGTGCGCGTTTGACAATCAACTTGTCGCTCGCCTTGAATTTCTTGCGTGTTTTGTAACCGAGCGTGGGCTTGCCCCACGGTGTCACAGGGCCGGGGCGGCCGATGGGGCTTTTGCCCTCGCCGCCGCCGTGCGGGTGGTCACAGGGGTTCATCACGCTGCCTCGCACGGTGGGCCGCCAGCCCATGTGGCGTTTGCGGCCGGCCTTGCCGATGTTCACGTTTTCGTGGTCGATGTTGCCAACCTGGCCGATGGTGGCCACGCACTCCACGGGGAAGTTGCGGATTTCGCCCGACGGCAGGCGGACGAGAGCGTATTTGCCCTCTTTGGCCATCAGCTGGGCCTGGGTGCCGGCGGCGCGCACAATCTGCGCGCCCTTGCCGGGGTACATTTCAATGTTGTGCACCACGGTGCCAACAGGGATGAACTTGAACTGCATCGAGTTGCCGGGCTTGATGTCGGCGCCCTGGCCGTTCATCACGGTGTCGCCCACTTTCATGCCCTCGGCGGCGGTGATGTAGCTCTTCACGCCGTCTTCGTACCGGATGAGCGCAATGTGCGCCGAACGGTTCGGGTCATACTCGATGGTAAGCACCTCGGCCGGGGTGTCAAGCTTCTGGCGCTTGAAGTCCACCAGGCGGTACTTGCGGCGGCAGCCGCCGCCGTGGTGGCGCACCGTGATGCGCCCGTACGAGTTGCGGCCCGCGTGTTTTTTCATCGGTTCAAGCAGGCTGCGCTCCGGCTCCACCTTCGACAATGTGGAGTAGTCCGTCACCGTCATGCCACGGCGGCCGGGCGTTGTCGGCTTGTATTTTTTAATCGCCATGCTGGTTCGCTCCTCCTTACATCATTGTCTCGAAGAACTCAATGCTCTTCGATTTTTCGGTGAGGGTCACGATGGCCTTTTTGAAGGAGGCTGTATAGCCGCCGTTCCGGCCCTGGCGGCGGAACTGCCCGCGCACCGAAATTGTGTTCACCTTTTTCACGTCCACGCCGAACAGTTCTTCCACCGCCTGCGCAATGGAGATCTTCGTCGCGTCCTTCGCCACCTTGAAGGTGTATTTCTTCTGCTGCACACCCTGCATCGAGTTCTCGGTGATGATAGGGCCCAGCACGATATCCTGAGGCGCTACTTTCATTATGCGAACACCTCCTCGATTTTCTTCGCCGCATCCACGCTTACCACGCAGGTGCCGCTGTTCAACAGGTCGTACACATTGATGAGGTTCGCCGTGGTGGTTTTCACGCCCGGGATGTTCGACGCGCTTTTCACCATTTTCTCGTTCACCACATCGGTGATGATGAGGGCTTTTTTGGCCGCGCCACAGTCCTTCAGCATGCCGACCACGGTTTTGGTCTTGTACTCGTCCACCTTGAAGGTGTCCACAAACACGATCTCGCCGGCGGCCGCTTTGGCCGAAATGGCCGACACAAGTGCCAGGTGGCGCAGCTTGCGGTTCAGGGTGTAGCTGTAGTCGCGGGGCTTCGGCCCAAGGGCCACGCCGCCGCCTTTCCACTGCGGGCTGCGGGTAGAGCCCTGCCGCGCATGGCCGGTGCCCTTTTGCCTCCAGGGCTTGCGGCCGCCGCCGCGAACTTCGCCGCGGGTTTTGGTGCTTTGGTTGCCCTGGCGCTGGTTTGCAAGGTAGTTCACCACAACGGCGTGCATGGCGCGCTTGTTGGGCTTTACGGCAAAAATCTCGTCATTCAGGGTAATGGTGTCCACTTTTTTGCCCTTCATGTCCACCACATCAAATTTAGCCATTTATGCCTCCTCCTTTACGCCTTCGCCTTGACGCTGTCTTTCAGGCACACAAGGCTTCCCTTGGCTCCGGGAAGCGCGCCCTTGATAGCGATGAGATTGTTTTCGGCATCCACTTTCACCACCGTCAGGTTCTGAACGGTGACGCGCTCGAAGCCGAGGTGGCCCGCCATCTTCTTGCCCTTGAACACGCGGGAGGGGCTGGAGCAGGCGCCGATGGAGCCGACGTGCCGGGTAACAGGGCCGGCGCCGTGGGTCTCGCGCATGCGGTGGCCGTTCCAGCGTTTGATGGTGCCGGCGTAGCCCTTGCCCTTGCTGGTGCCCACCACGTCGATTTTATCGCCCTCGGCAAACACGTCGGCCTTCAGGATATCGCCCACGTTCATGCCGCTGATGTCGTCGAATTTGAATTCGCGCAAGGTGCGCTTCGGCGCAACGTCCGCCTTGTCGAAATGGCCCTTGGCAGGCTTCGTCACGCGCTTTGCGGAAACGTCGCCAAACCCGAGCTGCACGGCTTCGTAACCGTCGGAATCCTTCGTCTTCTTCTGCACCACGACGCACGGGCCCGCTTCCACCACGGTGACGGGGACCACTTTGCCCGCTTCGTTGTACACCTGCGTCATGCCGACCTTTTTGCCGATAATACCCTTTTGCATGGGCTGCCTCCTTCTTCGGCCGCTTCGCCTGCGGCCGGGTTATTGGTTGACGCGCCGCCTTTCGGCCGCCGCCAACATGACCCTGTATGGGTTCTGCCTGCTGATACTACTTATAAATAGGTTTACAGCTTGATCTCGATCTCCACACCGGCCGGCAGCTGCAAGCCCGTGAGCGCTTCCACCGTCTTGTTCGACGGCCGCAGGATGTCGATGAGGCGCTTGTGCGTGCGGGTTTCGAACTGCTCGCGGCTGTCTTTGTACTTGTGCACCGCGCGCAGGATGGTGACAACCTCTTTGTCGGTGGGCAGCGGGATGGGGCCGGACACGCGGGCGCCTGTGCGCTTCGCCGTTTCCACAATTTTCTCCGATGCCGCGTCAATAAGGCCCGCGTCGTAGCTCTTCAAACGAATCCTGATCTTTTCTTTGACTGCCAAATGAAATCGCCTCCTGAGTTCCTTATAGTAATAGTGTTGTTTCGGCGGTTTGCAAAATACTTTACACTGCGCCGGGTGTTTCACCCTTTTGCATGAGAAAAGCCGGAGAACCGCATCGTTCCAGTTCTGCCGGACAAAACCCAGTGCGAATTCATCGCCCGCCCGTTTTGCCTTGGCAGGTGAAGGTGGAAATTGGTTTGCGCGCAGAATGCGCCTCAAACATATCCCTTCGCAGTCAGTATTTGTCGCCCGGTTCATGACCCGACATACTCCGCGGAAAAACCGGCCACGGGTGCGAAACCCGGTTTATGCCGCAACCTCCCGCTTCAACGCATATCGCACCCCATTTCCATGGGGCATTCGCAGTCGCTTAAACAGGTTAACACAACCCGGGGCCGAATGCAAGACTTTTCGGAGAAAAACATGGAAAAAAACATGGGAAAAATTTCTCCCGAAAAAGCGGACGCAAAATGCGCCCGCCTTGCCTGTTTGTTGTGCGCCAAAACGCGCCGCCTTGCCGTGCTATTCGCTGTCCTCAATGATATTGGTGTGCTTTACGCACCATTCCAGCATCACATTGATCAGTTCGTTACGGCTGTAATTGCTCTCATCCACAATTTTATCCAGTTCCTTGATGGTGGATTCCTTCAAACGGATAGAAAAATAACGGTATAATTCTTCGCCTCTAGCTGTGCTTTTTTTCTTAATTTCAAAAATCGGTTCTTTCATAAAGCTTTCGCGCCCCTTATCCCCTTGCACTGCTCTCATTCCCGCCAAGCCGCGCTGGGCGGGCGTTTACGCAATACAACGGTATACTTGACTGTACCATATCACGGATGGTAATATAGTGACATAAACATGACATAAGTGTATAAACTTATTGCTGTTTTTATTATGGCACACACACCGCGCAAAAACCCTCGAATTACCTTCTCCTTTGCGGCGTATCCGAAGGCTTGCTCCCTAAAGCTTAGCTTCCTGCGCGGCAAAAACCGCTTTCCCCGAGTCACTCCGGGAAAAGCGGTCTTTTTGTTTTCTTCAATGTTTGAATTCGCGCCGGTGCTACAGCACGCCCAGCCTTTGCAGCAGCAGGCACGCGCCGTAAATAACCGGCTGGTGCGCCATGTAGATAGGCAGGGTGTGCCGGCCGGCCCATTCCAGCGGGTTTTTGCCCGGGCGGCCCAGCCTCACCTTGCTTTTCACGCAGGCAAAGGCGAAATATCCCGTCCAAAACAAAAAAAGCCACGGGACGAGGGGGAAATAGTCGCTGGAGTAAAACGACGGCCCGGGAAGCCCCAGCCAAAACAGCCAGCGCGTGGAATACAGCGCGTCCGGCAGATATGCCAGCGGCAGGCCGAAAAAGCCCACATAGCCGCCGGGCACGCCGTACAGCGCGGCAAACAGCAAAAAAGACACGCCCGCCGCCGTGGCCAAGGCGGCCGTTCCGCGGGCCGTAAGCCGCGCAAACGGCTTTTGCAGCGCCGCCGTAAACAACATGCCCGCGCCCATGAAGTGCAGCACGCCAAAAGCCACCAGCATATCCGGCATCACCGCCAGGGTGGCGACTGTAAGCACCATGGCGCACCCGAACACGATAAGCCCCCGCCGGGCCGGGCGGCCACCATAGCGCATGGACGCGCCGGACACCAGGATAAACGTCCAGCAAATGCTTTGCTGCCACAAAAAGCCCGGAAGGCCGAAGTACCACGGCGCGTACACGCCGAACATGGCCACAAGGTCGAACATGGTGTGGTAGGCCAGCATGGAAAGCAGCGAAACGCCCCGCGCGACGTCAAGCACGCGGGCGCGCGGGCGCGGCGCTGGTTTTTGCTCTGCTGTTCGCCGGATGGCCTGCGGCGCGGCGGACGCGGTGTTTGGCCGGTCGCTTTGCCGCGCGGATGCCGCGGTGTTTGGCACAGCGCCTTGCCGCGCGCCGGGCGCGGATGGCGCTTTATTTCCCTCAGCCATGCACGCTCCCCTTTGCGGCTTCCTTTGCCGTGCCTTTCGTTGCGCCTTTGGCCTCTGCCGCCGCCGCGCCGCCGGTCGCGCCCAGTTGTTCCAGCACATCCGCCTCCGGCGTAACATAAGCGGTCTCGTAATGCTCGTACAGCACCATGCCGGGTGGCAAATCTCCGGTTTTGCGCAGGTTTTTCACCTCGGTATAGTCCACCGGCACCTGGGCGGAGTTTTGCTGGCCGGAGTGCCACACCGCCAGCATGGCGGCTTCGTTTTGGGTGGGCAGCGGGATGTCCTTGCCCCCGCTCATCACCACCACGTGGCTGCCGGGGGCGTTTTTTACGTGGAACCAGAGGTCCTTGCCGCGGGCGGTTTTTAAGGACAGCTTTTCGTTTTGCACGTTGTTGCGCCCGGCCAGTATGAGGAAGCCGTCACTGGAGGTATAGCGCCAGAAATCGGCGGGTTTTTGCTTTTTGTCCCTCTGTTTGTAATATTTCAAATAGCCCGCGCTTTTCAGCTCCGCACGCACTTCGTTCAACTCCGCCTCGTTTTCGGCAGCGTCCACCTCGTACAGCACGCTTTTCAGGTACGCGGTCTCGTGGGCGCTTTCGGCCAGCAGTTTTTCCAGCATCTTGGCCGCCGTTTGCTTTTTGCGGTACTCCTTGAAGTATTTTTGCGCGTTGGCGGAGGGGGCAAGCCGCACATCCAGCGGAATGGTGATGTCGCTGCCGGTGTACCAGTTTTGCACGGTGACGGATTTGTCTCCCTTTTGGAAGGTGTGCAGGTTTGCCGTCAGCAATTCGCCAAATACGCGCAGGGAATCGCTTTTTTCGCCTTCTGCCTGTTCTTCCATCCGGGCCGCCTGCTTACGCACCGCGCGCTCGCACAGGTTTTGTACCGTTTTGCGCAGAGCCTTGGATTTCTGCCGCATGCGCTCCGCCTTGTTTTTGCCCGCGTAAAATGCCTCCAGCAGCTGGGAATAGCCGCCGTACCGCACCATTTCGCAGGGCGGGGCATACTGGGTAAGCGCCGTGAAACTGAACTCCACGGCCTCGCCGTCGGGTTTTCGCACCATAGTGGGCACGCCGCCATTCGCGTAATCGGTTTGAATTTCGCGGATAGCCTGCCAAAGCCTACCCACCGCCGGGTTTCCCTCCCCCGGGCCGGTGGCGCTTGCCGGCAGCGGCCGCGCGCCGTCCACTCCGGCGCGGAACAACACCTCCCGCACCACGGCGGGCCCCACGCCCCCGCACAGCTTTTTCAGGGCGGTCTCGGCCGGAATCATTTCTTGTTGCGCATTTGGTTCCCCGCCAAACGCGGCGGCCAGGCTTTCCTCCGTCATGGAAAAAAAATCCGGCACGTCCCGCCGGGGCGGCAGGGTGTAGGGCAGGCCCGGCAGCAACTGGCGCACGCCGCTGTCGTCAAAATCCACGCGTTTTAGGGCGTCTAAAATCTTGCCGTCGAAAAATTCTGTATTTCCCGGCACGGGGCCGTTCTTCGCGGCAACGCCCTCCGGCAGTTCCCGCCGGAACAGCACCACGTTGCAGTACCGGCCCATCAGTTCGGCGGCCAGGGTGTTGTACACAAGGTCGCCCATTTCGTTGGTGCACATAAAATCGAAAAACATGATGCGTTCGTCGCGGCTGCCACGCACGCGCAAAAGCCGCCCGCCGGTGAGGTGCTTGCGCAGCAGCATGCAAAAGCTGGGTGGCGTGGCCGGGTTTTCATAGGTTTCGTCCGTCAGGCACACCCGGGCATAGCCCGTGCGCGCCGCAATGAGCAAACGAAAAGAAGCCGCGCGGGTGCGCAGGTTCAACAGAATCTCGTCCTTCGCGGGCTGGAATATTTTGTCTATGCGCGCTTCGGGCAGGGCCGCGTTCAGCTCCGCCGCGCAAAGCGCCATGGTTGCGGCGTCCGGTGCCATTTTTCCTCCTGTGTTATTTAAGCGCAGTTACTGCTGCAAGCCAGGGGCAAGGACGTGAGGTGCGCATGAGCGTATCGCGCCCCCGGGCGGCTTCTCTTGCCCTGCGGGCAATTCACCGGCTCAGCCGCAAGCTCGGCGGCGGACAATAAGTTTATCTTTGTCCGCCGCCGAGCGCGGAAGGTATCCAGTTCAACGTCAAAAATGTCTCATTTTTGACCAGTTGAACGCATGCATAGCTGATATGCGTTGCGCATCACGCGGCCTTGGCCCGGAAGGCAACGCTTCCGCTACAACGGCTTCGCCGCCGCCAGCGCCGCCGCCTGGGACGGCTCCAGATAAGTGAAGGGGTCGCGGTCGCGCGCGGAGATGCGCACGCGCACGTCCGGGAAGCGCTTGATGATGCGGTCCGCCACCACGGGCACCACCGGGAACTCCGTGTGGAAGTGGCCCGCCACGATGAGCGACACACCCAGCGCCGCCGCGTCGATGGCGTCATGGTGGTCGGCCTCGCCGGTCAGCACACAGTCGGCCCCGGCGGCCACAGCCTCACGGATGAGCCCGCCGCCGCTGCCGCCGAACACGGCAAGGCGGCTCACCGGCTTTTTCGCGTCCACAAACCGTACGTTCGCCGTAAACTTGGCGCTGCAGGTCTCGGCCAGCTTGCGGGCGCTCACCGGCTCGCGCAGGCGGCCCAAACGGCCGTGCCCGGCAAACACCTCCGGCTCGGCCAGGCCAAAAATCGCCGCCAGCACGTCGTTCACGCCCCCCGCGGCGGTGTCCAGGCTGGTGTGCACACAAATGGCCGAAATGCGCTTTTTGATAAGGCGGTACACCATGTCCGTGTGGTTAATGCTGCGCATCGGTGTAAAAATAACAGGATGATGCGAAATAATGAGATGGCAGCCGTTTTCGTCGGCCTCAGCCAGCACACGGTCCGTAATATCCAGTGCCACCAAAATGCTTTTCACGTCCAGGCCACAGTTCACCAAAATGCCGGAATTGTCCCAATCGGCCACCAGCTCCGGCGGGGCAAACTCCTCCACCGCTTTCATGATCTCTTCAACTGAAGCCATTCCGTCACCTCTTGAATCGTATTTTCCAACTCCTGCCGCTCTTCCCCTGTCAGCGGCCCGTGAAGCCTGTTTTCCAAATCCTTCAGCCGGTTTTGGGCCAGCTGCCTTGCGGCGGGGCCATCGTCGTTTTGCAAAAGGCCCAGCTCCGCGTCCAGGCCCCGCGGCGTTTTCACGCCGCCCGTGTGCCGGGCCGACAGCGCCGCATAGGGCCTGCCGCCTTCACACACGGCCAGTTCCCTGCCAACCAGAAAGCCGTTTTCGCCCAGCCACACCCGCAGCACTTCCGCCCGGCCGGAGGGCACCAGTACAAAATGGGTGCCCGCGCCTTTTGCCCAAGCCGCCGCGCCGATGATGCCGGCCACGGTCTCGCCGGAAAGGCCCGCAATCACCACTTCGTCCGCCTCGCCGGGGGAAAGGGCGGCCAGCCCGTCGCCCAGGCGGCACTCCACCTTGCCCGCAAGGCCGCACTGCAACACCAGCCCCCTGGCTTTTGCAAGCGGCAGGGGGCGCTTGTCCACGGCAATCACACGGGCGGCAATGCCCTTCTGCGCCAGATACACGGCCAGCTTGCCGTGGTCACAGCCGATGTCGGCCCCCGTGCGGCTGCTGCCGCCTGTGCCCTCCAGCAGCGAAACCGCCGCCAAAAGGCGCGCGCCGGGCGCTATTTGCCCGGCGCGGTACAGTTCGGAAGATTTCACTTCGCCGCAATGTGCGCGTTCAGCTTGTTCACCAAAGCGCCGGCGTCGGTTCCGTGCACCATGCAGGCCTGCTCAATGGTCTCCCCGCGGGACGCCGGGCAGCCCAGGCAGTGCATGCCAATCTCCAAAAACAGGGGTGCGGTGCTCTCGTCGATATCCAAAATATCCCCGATTATCGTATCTTTTGTAATAGTCATCATTTCAATGCTCCTTCTAATTCTGCTATGGCCGGGGCCATTCAATCCACCGTCATTGTACCAAAAAAACGTCCGCCGGGCAAGTATTACATACAATCTACACAGGCGGCGCGGCCCCAAGCCACATGCGGATGAGGCAAATGACAACAAGGTGCGCCGGGTAAAACACGTAAAACAGCCACTTGCCGCCCCCGCCGCGCCGGCCGTTGTACAGCCCCAGCAGGATAATGGGCACAAACATGCCGCACTGCACAATCATATACCCTACAGCGTTGGGGTTAAAAGAGCCGCCCGGCCCCCAAAGCCACTGCACACCCGTCAGCACCTGCACCGCCACGATGCCGCAGTACGCGGCGGCCTGCAAGCGGAAGCTTCCGCCCCCGAGGCCGCCCCCGCCCGCAAGGTAAAACACCACCATCATCACGACGCCGGTGACGCCCCAGTCCCCAAAATAAGACACGGTGATGAGCCCCGCTACCAGCACCGCCGCCGCCAGTTTGCTGCGCACAAAGCGCAGCGCGCCGAGGGCCAGCACCCCGCACCCCAGCGTGAAAAACACGTTCAGCGCCAAAAAATCCTCTGCCGTGTGGGGCAAGCCGCCGGTTTTAAACCAGATGAACGGCAGATAGCTGACGGCGCAAAACAAAAACATGCGCCCGGCGTATTTCGGCATGCTGCGCGTGTGGCGGCAGCCTTCGGCCACGAAAAAGAACATGGTCGGCCCGGTGATACGCCCGATGAAATGCAGCAGGATGCCAAGCGGGCTGTAATACTGCGGCACAAAGGCCCGGGCAGCGTGGTCCACCACCATGGCGATGATGGCGATGATTTTCAGCTGCTGGCCCGTGAGGCCAAAACGGCCGGAGCCGTCTTTGGGCATGGCCGCCATGCGGCTTTCCATGGGCATCCTCCCTGCAATGGTTTGCCCGCGCCCCGCGCGGAAAATGCCCCGCCAAAAGGCGGGGCATCCATACTGCCGGTTTACTCTTTGGGTTCGTCGTCGCCTTTTGTCAGGTCGTCCACCTTGTCCTTCAGGCCGCCCACCACTTCGCCGGCCTTGTCGGCGGCATCCTTCGCCATCTCTTTGGCTTTGTCAAGCATGTCCGGCGCCTTGTCGGCCAGGTCCTGCGCCAAGTCCTGTGCTTTGTCCATCGCGTCGCTTGCAAAATCCTTCGCCTTGTCCATAAGGCCGCTCACAGTCTCTTTCATGTCTGCCATCTGTTCCTCCATCTTGTCCGAAATTGTCGTGCTATCTGACGAAGCAGATGCCACCACTTCGTCTTCACCAGAGCCTGCGGAGGTTTTTTCCGGCTCGGGCAAAAGCGATTTCATCGAGAGGCTGATGCGCTTGCGGTCGTAGTCCACGTCGATGAGCTGTACTTCCACCTCATCGCCAACGGCGAGGGCGTCCTGTACTTTTTCCACGCGGTCATAGCTAATCTCACTGATGTGCACCAGGCCGTCGATGCCCGGCAAAATGCGCACAAAGGCGCCAAACTTCGTCAGGCTCACCACAGGCGCGTTGAAGGTGCTGCCGATGGGGAACTCCGTTCTCAGCTTTTCCCACGGGTTGTCTTCCTGCTTTTTGTAACCGAGGGATACCTTCTTGTTCTCCTGGTCGATGTCCTTCACATACACTTCCACCGTGTCGCCCACGGCCAGCACGTCGCTGGGGTGCTTCACGCGGTCCCAGGAAAGCTCGCTGATATGCACGAGGCCGTCCACGCCGCCGATGTCCACAAATGCGCCGTAGCTGGTAAGGCTTTTCACCGTGCCCACATAGCGCTTGCCGGTTTCCACTTCGCTCCAGAAACGATCGCGCTGCTCGGCCTGTTCTTCGCTCAGCACATCGCGGATGCTGCCGATGGTGCGGCGCGGGCTGAACTCTTTTATTTTCAGTTTCACATGCTGGCGCACGAGGGCTTTATAGTCGTCGCCGCGGCGGGCCGTGGCCTGGGACGCCGGGATGAACACCTTCACGCCCTTCACGTTCGCCACAAGGCCGCCCTTGTTGGCCTCGGTCACATAGCCTTCCATGACGGTGCCTTCTTCGGCGGCCTTGGCCACTTCCTCGGCGCCCTTCCTTGCTTCCATCTGCCGGCGGGATAAATACACGATGCCGTCCTGGTCGCTCACTTTCACAACAACCAGTTCCATCTCGTCGTCGCGTTTGGCAATTTCTTCTGCGCTGCGCACGGCCGGGTCGTCGGTCAGCTCTTCCAGCTTCACGATGCCGGTGTGCTTCGTCCCGATGTCCACGGTCACTTCATTGGCGGATACTGACTCAACCACACCCTTGACGACCTGCCCGGCATACACCGGTTTCATCGTTTCGTCAAGCATCTCCTCAAAGGTCATTTCGCCTTCCCTGATAACGTCACTCATTACAGCCAGTACCTCCTCAATTAACCACGACGGTGTAGACGCGCCGGCCGTAACGCCGATGGTTTTCACCCCGGCCAGTGGCAGGTTGCGGGCTTCCCCTGGCCCCTCAACCAACATTGCGCGGGTGTTTTTCATCGCCACGTCCAGCAGCTTTTGCGTGTTAGACGAGCCCCGTCCGCCCACCACGACCACAAGGTCGTTTTCTTGGCTCAGGCGCTCTGCCTCTTCCTGTCGCGTTTGCGTTGCACTACATATTGTATCAAATACCTCACATTTTGTACACACTTTTTTGAGTAAGTCCACGCATTCTAACCATTTTGTAACCTCATAGGTGGTTTGTGCCACCACCCACACCGGGGCGTCTTTGTCGAACTCCAACATCCTATCGCTTAATTCGCCAACATTCGCGAACACAGCCACTTTCGGCCCCGCGTGGCCCACAATACCCTCCACCTCCGGGTGGGCGGCGTTGCCAGCCACCAAAAGCACGGCATCCTCCTCTTTTGCGCGTTGCGCAATGCGGTGGATCTTTTCCACAAACGGGCAGGTGGCGTCCAATATTTGTGCGCCATTGGCACACAATTCGTTCTGCACCGCCTGTGTTACACCGTGGCTGCGGATGACAGCCACGCTGCCGTGCGGCACATCGGCGGGCGTTTGCACCACCGTGGCCCCCTTGGCGGCAAGGTTCGCCACCACCTGCGGGTTATGGATGAGCGGCCCCAGGGTTGCCACCGGCTTGCCCCCGGCCAAAACGGCGCTTGTCATCTCCACGGCCCGGGCCACGCCGAAACAAAAGCCCGCCGTCGCCGCCACTTCGATGGTGGTGCCGTTCACCTGTATTTTTCTCGCTTCGGCCCGGTTGTTTCCGGTTTTGCCTTCTGCCATCTGTTCGGCCTTTCCTGCTGCGCGTTTTGCCGTGCTACTGCGCCGCCAGCTGTTTTTCAATCACGGCCAACAGCACCGCAAGCGACTGCTCAAATTCATAGCCCGTCGTCACCACTTCCGCGGCGCCATCCGCTTTTTTCAGCGGCGCGGCCGCCCGGTGGCTGTCGTTGTAGTCCCGGGTCTTCACGTCCTGCAGCACGGTTTCATAGTCGGCGGTTTGGCCCTTCGCCAGCAACTCCTCGTAGCGGCGGCGGGCGCGGTCTTCCGGCGCGGCGGTGAGGAAAATCTTCACCTGCGCGTTTGGCAGCACCACGGTGCCGATGTCGCGGCCGTCCATCACCACGTTGTTTTCCCGCGCAAGGCGGCGCTGGGTGTCCAGCAAAAAAGCCCGCACCGGCACATGGGCGGACACGTCGCTGGCCGCCATGGAGACGTCCTCCCGGCGGATGGCGGCGCTCACGTCCTCGCCATTCAAAAACACATGCTGCTCGCCGCCAATGTGCCGCAGGCTCACCTCGGTGCAGGGCAAAACGGCGCGGATGGACGCCTCGTTTTTCGTGTCGGCCCCGGCGCGCAGGGCGGCCAGGCCCACGGCGCGGTACATGGCGCCGGTGTCCACATATAAATAGCCCAGCTTTTGGGCAATGGCCCGCGAGAGCGTGCTTTTGCCAGCGCCGCTCGGCCCGTCGATGGCGATGGAAATCATGGCAGTACCTCCGGATTGTGAAATTGGGGAAATTGCGGTTTAGCGCTGCAGATGGGATGCGCGACGGACATCTACCTTCCGCACCCATCGGCTGTGCATCGCCATATCTATTCAAAACAATGGCTTGCCGCGGCGTGGGCCGTGGCCCAGGCAATTTGCAGGTTGTAGCCGCCGGTCTCGGCGTCCACGTCCAGCACCTCGCCCGCGAAAAACAGCCCCGGCAGCAGCTTGCTCTGCATGGTTTTGGGCGCCACTTCCTTCACGTCCACGCCCCCCTGGGTGATGACCGCGTGGGCCAAATCGCCCTTGCCCGCAATGGGAATTTCCAGTCTTTTCAGCAGGGCCGCCAGCTTCTGCCGTTCAAGCTTCGTGATTTGGTTCACCTTACGCTTCGCTTCCACGCCCCAGCGCTCGCACATTGGCGCGCGCATGCTGGCGGGCAGCAGCTTGTCCAGGGCGTTTGCGGCGTCTTTGTTCGGCATCTCGGCAAAGTCGCGCAGAATGCGCGCGTCCAGCTTTTCAGGGGAAAGGGCCGGTTTTAAATCTATTTCGAGGGTGTAGGCGTGCTTTGCAAAATCGCCCAAAAACGCGCTGGCGGAAAGCACCAGCGGCCCCGACACGCCAAAGTGGGTGAACAGCATTTCGCCCTGCTCGGCAAACACGCGCTTGCCGTCCTGCAACAGGGCAAGCTGCACGTTGCGCAGGCTCAGGCCCGCCATCTTCTTCGCAAAACCGCCCTGTTCCACCATAGCCACAAGGCTGGGCCCGGTTGGCACAACGCGGTGGCCCACGGCCCGCGCCATTTCATAGCCCGCGCCGCGGCTGCCCGTGTTTTGGTAGCTGAGACCGCCTGTGGCGATGAGCACGGCGTCCCCCGCTACGGTTTGCCCGCTTGCAAGGCGCAGCCCCGCGGCATGGCCATTTTCCGCCGCCACGCTTTGGGCCTCGCCCTTTATCATATCCGCGCCGGCGGAAAAACGCAACAGTGCCGCCAGCACGTCCCGTGCGTCGCCGCTTTGCGGGAACACCCTGCGGCCGCGCTCCGTCACCAGCGGCAGGCCGAGGGGCCCTTCAAAAAATTCCATCACGGCGGCGGGCGGCAGCTCGCTTAGCGCGGAATACAAAAAGCGCGGGTTGTGGCGCACGGCTTTCAGAAATTCGTCCACCGTGCAGGCGTTGGTCAGGTTGCAGCGGCCTTTGCCGGTAATCAGCAGCTTGCGGCCGGGGGCGTCCATATGCTCCACCAGCGTCACCTTGTGCCCGGCGGCAAGGGCAGTGCCCGCCGCAAACAGGCCCGCCGCCCCGGCGCCCGCTATCACCAGGCGGCTCATAGCACGTGGCCGCGCGGGCCAATATCGGCGGGTGCGTGGCCTCGGGTGTGGGATATTTCGCAGGCCGGGCGGACGGTGTGTCTCCGAAGAGCTACCTTCCGCGCCGCCTCGAATACAACAAAAATACGTTGTGTTCGATTCGGCTTGCGGCTGAGACGGTGAATTGCTCCGAAGGGGCAAGAGAAGCCACCCGGGGGTGCGCTCACCGGAGACACACCGTCTGCCCAGCCCACTGTCTGCCTGTGCTGCCGCGAAATGCCCGCCACCAGCAAAAATGTGCCTACAAAGCTGTACACCACCAGCAGGGGGTGGATGCTGGCGAGGTACATTACGTAAGTGCCAATGGTAAAGCTGGACACGTCCACATAGGCGATCATGGCGGCGCGCAGCACCATGCACAGCAGTATCCCCAGCAAGGTGATCCACAGCATCCAGGCCGGGCCGGTGCCCGGCCTGCCGGTATCGGCGGCTTCGCTGCCTCGGGTGCAACGGATTCCATCTCCCACCGGCCGCTTGCCTCGCGCCGCTTTCACCATTTGCACGCAGGCCATCACCTGCCACGCCAGCGCTGCCAAAAACGCCACCGGCGCCAGCAGGGCGTAAACATAGCGCACCGCGTCCAGCACCCAATAGGCCGTCCGCTGGAACAGGCTGTAATACGGCGTGTCCGTTCCGGCGACAAGGCTGGTAAGGGCACGCTCGCCCAGGTACTTTTCCATCGGTTCCAGCCAGGCGGGGTACCACTCCGGGTCGTTGCCGCCGGGCGAAAACAGGCTGCGCGGGTCCGTGCCCTGAAAAGTGGCGCAATACACCAGATTCCCTGCCGTTTCGCGCAGCACCGGGCCGATGTACGCGGCCTTCAGCGGCGGCGAAACGCTGCTGCGCGGCCCCGCCGCTGCAAGGGCACCGCCGTCGCACAGGGCATTCACCTCGGCGGCCAGCGCCGTAAAATAGCTTTCGGCTGTTTGGGGCGTGGCATATACGCCAATTTTTGCCGCCGCCTCGCGGATGGCCCAGTACAGCGCACCGGAGGAATAGTCCCCCACGCCCACATAGCGGTTGTAGTAGTCGTCACTTTCAAGGTACGGCTGCAGCTTCGCAAATTCCGGCGACGCCGCGTACACCTTTTCGCGCACGTCCTTCGGCACGTCCACCTTGGGGTCCCAGTTTTCGTGCCCGATCCGGGTCAAAGCGCCGTAGGCGTCGGCAAATTCGCCGTTTGAAAAATCCGTGGTGATGAACCGCCCATAATGCGCGTAATTCATCCCGCGCCAGCCAAGGTTCATTGCTGCCATCAGGGCAAAAGGCAAAAACAGGCAGGCCACCTTCGCCGCTTTTTGGCCGCCGAGTTCGCCCGCGCCGCGCAAAACGAACAGCAGCGTCACCACGGCAGCGGCCACGGCAAAGGGCAGCAGCCACCAGCCGTCCTCCCGCGTGAGCATGGCCGCGCCAAGGCCCGCGCCCGCCAGCACCAGCCACCACACGGTTTTCAGCGGGTTTTCGCGCCAGCGCAGGGCAAAGGCCGCCATGCCCGCCACACACAGCAGGCACAAGGCCGGGAAAATATTGTCGCGGTACACCCGCGCCACAAAACCGTAGGGCGCCGGATTTGCCAGCGCCGACGGGCAAAACAGCAGCAGCAAAAACAGAAGCAGCGCCGCCCAGCGCTTTTTCACAGCGGGCAAAAACGCCCCGGCGGCGGCGGCAGAGGCCCCCGCCCACAACAGCTGCCCGCCCAGCAAAAACGGCACGCGCAGCGCGTGCAAAAAAGCCAGCCACAGCGCAAAAAAGCTTTGCTTCGAAAGGGTGAGCTCATCGTACACGCCCAGCCATTCCCCGCTTGAAATGGACACGGCGGTGCGGTACATCAGGCCGTCGTCGATGAAGCTTTGCTCCGCCAGCAGCAGCACGTTCTGCGCACGGCTCAAAAACAACTTCACCAGCACAAACAACGCGCCGATGCACAGCACCTGCCACGGTTTCAGGTCAAACGCCGCAAAGCGGCATTTTTTGCTTGTCTGGAGCTGTTTCTTCAAGAATGCTTCTCCTTTGCAGGGCCGCTCAGCGAGTTTTCAACCAAGGGGGCGCCCAGGGCGCAGAACAGCAGCAGCGCCGGCGCCGCGCTGGAAAGGTACATCAAATAAGTGCCGATGTGGAACGCCGCCACCTCCATATAAGCGGCCACAAACAGCCGCAGCAATACGCTTAAAAACAGGCCCGCAGAGGCAACTGCCGCCAGCAGCCCAAAGGAAAACCGCCGCCGCGAAACGCTTTTGCGCACGCCGCGCCACAGCCCCGCGCCCGTGCCCAGCACACCCAAAAACAGCAGCGGCCAAATGGCAATACGGTAAACCCATGCCAGCACGTTGCAAACGGTGAACACGATTTTTTGCGGCGTGTTGTAGAACACGTCGTCTGTGCCCTCGGCAAAGCCGGTTTGCACCTTGGAATGCAAAAACGCCGCCTGCCGTGCCACCTCGGCGCTGTCCCCCTCGGAATGCGGCGGCCAGGGACTGCACTCCTGAAAAGTGAGCAAATGTAAAAAGCCCTTGCCTGTTTCCGCCGCCACCGGCCCCAGCAGCTCCGCGCTCCACCTCGGCACCGTGGACGACCCCGGCCGCACGCTTGCCAGCTGCCTGGCGGCAACGCCCATCCGTATTTCGTCGCTTACCGCTGCCCAATACGCCTCGGCGGCCTCTCCCGTGGGGGTCAGGCCGCTCGTCTGCGCCGCCAGGCGCAGGGAGTAGTAAAAGCTGCCCAAAAATTCGCCGGTATTGCTGTTTGCAAATCCGTTGAACGCAGGGCCGCTGATGAGGTTGGCCTCCAGCTTGCGCAAGCTTGGCGACGCTTCCATCAGTTTATCCAGCGCTTCCCGCGTCACCGGCGTGCGGCCGGTGTAGCCGCTTTCGGCGCGGCTAACCGCCGCCATGCGGCCATATGCCTCGGGGAAGCTGCCGCCGGTCAGGTCATTCACGCGAAATACGCCGTAGTACGCATTGTTTGCGGCGGAAAAGGCCAGCACACAGGCGGCCAAAAGGGCAAAGGGCGCGGCGGCGGAAAAGGCCTTGGCCGCCCGCTTTGGCATGTCTTTGCGCAAAACACAAAACAGCGCCGCCAGGCCAAACACTCCAATGGCGTAGGGCAGCAGCACCGCGCCATCCTCCCGCAAAAGCCACGCGCCGCCAAGGCCCGCGCCCGCCGCCAGCGCACACAAAACCGCGCCGGACTTGCCCGCCTGAGGCAGGCGCAGCACAAACCCCGCCGCCCCGGCAAACAGCAGCATGCAAAAAGACGGAAAAACAGAATCCCGGTAGGCCCGCATGGTAAACTGGGCGAAGCTGACCGGGCAAAACAGCAAAAACGCCAGTACAAACAGCCGCGCCGCCCGCCCGGGAAACACCGGCCGCAGCGCCCACACGGCAAACAGGCACGCCGCCGCCCACAGCGCGGCATTGCCCACAAGGTACGGCACGTGCAGCGCGTGCAGCGCGGCCAGCCACAGGGCAAAGCCCATGTTTTTGGCAATGGCAAGGCCCGTGTAGGGGCCAAGCCAGCTGCCGTCCATAATCTGTTCGGCGGCGGCCAGCATCAGGCCGTCGTCCAGCGGCGAGCCGCCGGGCGTCAGGTATACACGCTGCAACGCCGCAATGCCAAGGCGCGCCGCCACCAGCAGCGCCGCGCACGCGAAAAACAGGCCCCGTTTCGCATCGAGGCCGCAAAACCGCACTGTGGCTTTTTGCAGTGTTTTTACACAGGCCGCCAGCTTTCCGCCTTGTTTCATACCAGTTTTTCCACAGACTCCACGAGGTATTTTTGCCGCTTGAACACCATCTCCACAAGCAGCGAAAGGTATTTCAGCACAATGGTAAGCAGCGCGAACACGCCAAAAAATCCGCCCGTCATCACCAGCATGGTGGTGGTCCACCCGCGGGCCGGGGCCTCGGCAAAGCCGATGTACACCACCACCGTGTACACAACGGCCACCAGCATCAGCACCAGCATCAGGCCGGAGATAACGAGGGACGCGCGGTAGGCCGCATTGGTGTACAGCGCCAGCGAATCCAGCGCGTCGCCCACGCCGGCGGAGGACGCGGCCCCCGCCTCTGCGCGGCCGGGGAATGTGAGGGTGGAAAGCCGCAGCCCACAGGCGGCATAGGCGGCCTTACGGTAGGGCATGGTGGCCGAAATGGCGTGCACCCGGTTGATGGCCCGGCGCGAAAGCAGCCGGAACACATCCGTGCGCAGGGCGTATTTGGAACCGCTGGACGCGTTGAACAGCCGGTAAAACAGGCCCGAAAAAACGCCCCTGTTTTTTTCCGGCGAAACGCTGACGATGTCGGCCCCTTTCACGCATTCGTCGTAGGCCGCGGGAACCATGCCCGCGCCGTAGGGCATACGCATGGTGTCGAACTCGTATACGTAATCCCCCACGGACATGTCGAGCCCCGCGTTCATGGCAAGCTCCAGCCCCTGGCGCAGGCTCATGTGCAGCACGCTTACCGGCGGGGCGTTTTCCATAGCCGCCACAAAAGCGCGCACTTCGTCCACGGTGCCGTCGGCCGAGGCGTCGTCTACAAACACCAGCTCGTAGGTCTCGAACTTAGCCTCCAGCTGCGCCGTAAGCGCCGCCAAAAACGGCGCGGCGCACGCCTTTTCATTGCCCAGATACACAACGGCCGACACATAGGTTTTCTCTTTTTCCACAGATACCCCGCCGGCCATCACAGCACCTCCTCCAGGTCGTACACCGTGTTGATTTTCCCCGACAGCACGCTGATGAACCGCGGCCCATCGCTTTGCACACGCACCAGGGTGGGGCGGGAATCGTCCATCTCGCTACGCCGCAAAATCGGCTTCATGGAAAACAGCGAGCTTTTGTACGTAAAACCGTAGTCTTCGCGCAAATACTTGCGCGCCAGCTTGCTCATCATAGGCCAGGCGCTTTTGGGCTTCGCGGGGCAGCTGTCGCAGTTGGCAAGGCTTTCCGGCGAACAGGCGCCGCCGCTTTTTGCCTGGCAGAAGAAGGCCGGGTACGGCGCCTCGCAGGTGATGTGCGGCGTAAAGGCCACGCTGGTGAGGGAGTGCAGCCCCGTTTTGCCAAAGGGCATGATGGAGAAAAACGGGCCGTCCATCACGGTGATGCCCGTGTCCCGCAGGCGGTCGTCCACCTCGCACAAAATCAGCTCGCACAGCTCGTACTTGATGGCGAAGGGCTCGAACCCGGCAAGGCGGCTCACCTCGTTCACGCCGGCGTAGGTGGCGTTCAGCACCGTGGGGGCCTCTTCCGTTTTGCCGCTTGCCGTTTGCACCCGCCATGTTTGGCCGGTGTTTTCAATGGCTGTAACGCCGCTGTTGTAGCGCACTTCCACGTCCGGCAGGGCCGCCAAATCCCGCAGCAGCATGTCCCGCAAAATGGCGGCGTCATAGGTGTATTCTTCCGTCAAAAACGCGCCGTCGCACATGCCCTCGTTAAAATAGCGGCTGTGGGCCAGTTCCTCGCACCGGATGCCCGCCGCGTGGCAAAACCGCACAAATTCGGCGGCGTTCGTCCAGCTGAAGGCCGCCGATGTGGCGTACACCTGGGTGAAATCACGTTTGACGCACGCGCCGAAATCATCGCAAAACCGGCGGAAGTAGTGGGCGCTTTTCATTGCGGTGGAGATGCTGCGTGGGTAGTGGTAGCCCATGTGTACGCGGGCCTGGTTGATGGTGGTGGCGCGGGAGAAGGGCGTGCCGTCCTTTTCCAGCACCAGCACGTGCTCGCCGCGGCGGCCGCACAGGCGCGCCGCGTACAGGCCATACAGCCCCGCGCCGATGACAATGCTATCGTATGCCAATCCTAATCCTCCTGCACAGGGTCAAACTCCCCCCGCGCGTTTTTTGCCAAAATGCGCAGCAGGTCCGCATTGCCGGACAACCCCTTTATCTTTGTGGGCACGGCGCCCTTTTTCGGATACACCCTCGCCACGGGCACTTCGCAGGCCACCATGCCAAGGCGCGTGGCCCGGGCGGACAAATACGCCAGCAGCTCGTAGCCGGTGAACACATCCCGCAGCGGCTGCACCTCCGGGTGGCGCAGGTACGCCGCCGAGTAGGCGCGGTAGGCGTTGGTCGTGTCCGTAAAATGGTGGCGCGCCGCAATGCTGATGGCCGGCGCGTGGATGAGCCGCACAGCCAGCCAGCGGGCTATTGGTGTGTTAACACCAATTCCGCCCTTGATGAACCGGCTGCCCTGCACAAAATCAAACCCTTCGTCCAGCTTTTCCGCAAAGCGGTGCGCGTCCTCAATGCTGTCCTTGTTGTTGCCGTCGATGGTGATGACGCCTTCGTACCCTTCTTCCAGCGCCCAATACAGCCCGGTGCGCAGCTGGGCGCCCTGCTTGCCGGGGCCCAGCTTCGTAAGCAGGGCGCGCGCACCCGTTTCCTGTAAAAAAGCGGGCTCCACGCTGCCGTCGGTGGAGCCGCCGTCGCATATTGCGATGTCGCACAGACGGTCCACCCCGGCGGCCTGTGCGCGCTGCAATTCCTTTTGGATGCGCCCGTCCTCGTTGATGACGGGAATGAGCATACAGTATTTGGTGCGGCGGGGGAAAAACTCCACCGCGTCAAAATCCGGCACGCCCTGGGTGTCCCGGCAGGCCAGCCGTTTCATCGGAACACCTCCGCCAGATAGGCCGCCGCCTCTTCGAAGGCCCCCAGGGTGACGGCCTTCATCTCCAGCGACACATACCCTTCGTACCCTTCGGCCCGCAGGATATCCGCCAGTTCCCTATGGGCGGCGCGGGGCTGCACCGGGGCAAGGCCTTCCTCGCTGATGTGCACGTGGTTCACTTCCCCCACGCGGCCCTTCAAAATATCAAGGCTTTCGCCGTTGGCCAGAATGGTGCCGAAATCCAGGTTCACCCGGCAGCCGGGGCTGGCCACGGCCCTCGCCACGGCAAAGGCGTCCTTCGTGTTGTTCATAAAATTGGTGCCGTACACCGGCGGGTTCGCCTCCAGCGAAAGGCAGGTGCCGTTTTCCGCGGCGTAATCGGCAATTTCTTTCAAAAAAGGCAGGGCCTCCGCGTCCCGCGCGCCGTTCGGCTTCACGCGGTTTTTGGGGCAGCCAAACACCAAATTGCCCGCGCCCATTGCCTTGGCAAAGCGCACGGCGCCTTTGGTGTACTCCAGCAAATACGCCCGCTCGGCGCCAAACATGTTGCCCACCACGCCGTACCAGATACTTTGCAGGCTGCAAACGGCAAGGCCGTATTCGTCCCGCACGGCGCCGCTGTACACGGCGGCCTCGGCCAGGCGGGAATATGGGGCCGGCCCGGCAATGCGCGGCGGGGCCACCTCAAGGCCGCCAAACCCCAGCCGCTGCAGAATGGAGAGCGCCTCGCGCTCCCACGTGGGTGCCCACGCAATTTGCGACGCCGCCAGTTTCATTGTGCACCCTCCCTATTATTCTGCCGCTTCCCTATTCTTGCCGCGCTTCCCGTGGGCCGCGCGGTTAATACTCCCCTGCCATTTCGCCGGTGACATACTTTGCAATGTCCGCCACCACATGGGTGCGGTCCTGCATATAGTTGTCCGTGCCGCCAAAGTCGCGGCCGTATTTCGTGCGCAGGTCATACCGCAGGGGCGGCTTGTCCAAATGGTTCACAAACTCCTCCCCCGTGAGGAAATGGTACAGCGCCCCGGCCTCCACGGGCTCCGTGGCAAAGTTCACAGTTTTCACGCCCATTTTCATGCACTTTTCAAGGTCGCGCCAAAGGCCGGAAAGGCCGTAGAACTGGAACACGGAGCGGCTGTCCGTAAAGCTCATGGCGTTGAAATCGTTCGCTGCAAAAAAGCGCTTCAGCTTCGTGTAGGTCTCGCCCTCGGCGCTAAGCTTGTAAAACCCGGGCCGCGCGGGCACATAGCTGGCGGCCACCAAAATTTCCCGCGCCCGCAACTCGTTGTATTTCTCGTCCGTCAGCATAGACGGCACAATCGTCAGCATGTCAAAAATAAAGTTCTTTTTCAGCCCCGCGCCGTACAACCCCGGCAGGCGGGCAATCAGCGCGTCGGGGTAGGCCTCGCGCACCCGGGTTTCCAGCAGATGGCGGTTTTTGCCGTAGGCCGGCGCGTCCTCGCCGGCGATATCGGCGTCCTCGTTCACGCACCAGGGTTTCGGGTACACGTCCGCCGTGCTGATAAGCACCAGCTTTTCCGGCTTCATTTTTGTAATGTTGGCGAAGGCGTTCTCGGCGGCGGCAAGGTCGGCCGCGGGGTCGGCGTTGGCCAAGTATTTTTCACTGGGCATGGCGCTGTAAACCACAAGGCCGTTGTCCCGGCCAAAGGCCTCTGCGATGTTTTTGGAATTGTACAAATTGTCGAACTTGTGCGCGGCGGCAAGGTTGCCACCCACAAAGCCCGTATATCCCACCAAAGTGTGTTTCATTTTCATCGTCTCGCTTCCCTGCCCGCGCACCGGCGGCGCGCAAGGCGTTACACATTACAGTATACACACCCCGGGCAAAAAAAACAAGGAACAGGCCGGACGGCGTACCACGACAACGCGCGGGTGCCCCGGTGTGCAACGGGAGCTACCTTCCGCGTTCCGCATCGTACAATGCGCTGCATTGTTCGCTGCTGAACTTGCGGCTGACGCTGTCCTTTTGCACACCGGGGCACCGCGCTTGACAGTTCTGCCTGTTTCACCGTCTTATTTCACCGCCACCAGCTCATACTCCATGCTGCCAAGGCCGATTTTTTCGCCGTGGGCCAGCTGGGCGCGCCAGTCGGTGGTGGGGTGAGCGTGGGTAAAATGGTCGCCCTTTTGGCCGGCGTATTGTTCCACCACGCTGTGGGAAAGGGCCGTTGCGTCCATCACGGCCTTGGCGCTGGCCATGTCCAGGGCAATGGGGTCAAACGAGGCGAACATACCCACGTCCGGCACGATGGGGGCGTCGTTTTCGGCGTGGCAGTCGCAATAAGGCGACACCTGGTTCACAATGTTGATGTGGAAATTGGGCCGCCCGTTGATGGCCGCCTTGGCGTACTCGGCCATTTTGCAGCTGACGATGTTCCCGCTGGAATCCGACGTGTTCTCAATGGCGTCGAAGTTGCACGCGCCGATGCACCGCCCACAGCCCACGCATTTGTCGTGGTCGATGCGGGCCTTTTTGTTTGTATCATAGGAAATGGCTGATTGGGCGCAGTTTTTCATGCACTTCCCGCAACTGCGGCACAGCGCCGCGTCCACGTCCGGCTTGCCCTCGTTGTGCATCTGCATTTTGCCCGCACGGCTGCCGCAGCCCATGCCCGCGTTTTTAACGGCGCCGCCAAAGCCCGTCAGCTCGTGGCCCTTGAAATGGTTCAGCGTAAAGAAGATGTCCGCGTCGATGATGGCCCGGCCAATGCGCGCTGTCTTGCAATATTCGCCGCCCTCAACGGGCACCTCGATGTCATCCGTGCCTTTCAGGCCGTCTGCGATGATCATCTGGCACCCCGCCGAAGCCGGGGACCAGCCGTTTTCCTGCGCGGCGTACAGGTGCTCGATGGCGTGCTTGCGGCGGCCGACATACAAGGTGTTGCAGTCCGTTAAAAAAGGCAGGCCGCCCGCTGCCGTAATGCGGTCCGCCACCACCTTGGCAAAGTTCGGGCGCAGGAAGGAAAGGTTGCCCGGCTCGCCAAAATGAATCTTGATGGCGACGAAGTGGCCCTTGAAGTCGATGCTCTCCATGCCCGCCTTCGTGAGAAGGCGGCCCAGCTTGTCCAGCAGGCTGTTCCCCGCCTCACAGCGCATGTCCGTAAAATACACCTTCGATCCTGCCATTTTCCGTCCTCCTTTTGTCAAACGCAAAGCCGCCTGTCACAAGAGGCGGCTTTTGCGGTTTTTGTTGCGTCTGTTTCACGGCTCAACGCGCCTGGCCCACCCGGCGCGGGGAGACATATTCCTGCGGTTCGGCCGCGCGCAGAGGCTGCGCGGCGCCGGCCGCCTCACGGGCGGCGGCGTAGCTTGTCACACGCTTGCCCGCCACGCGTAAATCCCGCGGTGGCGCGCTTGGGGCCGGGCGATCCTCCAGCTTTGCCGGCCAGCGCATACGCGCGGCGGCCAGCTTTGCCTCCTGGCGTTTCATGCGCTGGCGGCGCACATACAGCGTGTGTGCCAGCATCAGCAAAATGGCCGCAAGCAGCACCCCGGCAACGATCCAGAACGGAACCGGGATCACTTCGATGACATTGTCGAACGGGCGGCTGAAGGTGTTGTCCGCCAGCACCTCGTCCAGGCCGTCCCACACCAGCGGCGCGCTGGCCAGCACCCGGCCCGCGGCTTCACCGCCCGCGTGCACCTCCACCGTGGGGGCAAAGGGCTGGCCGATGACATACCGCTCCGGCACGTTCAGTTTTACCTGCAAATCGCTGGTGTCCACATCTGTGGGCAATAAAAAGGTCATGTCCTGTGTGGCGCGCACGGTGATGTCGCCAAGAGGCGAAAAACCACCGCCGTACACCGGCACTTGAACGTCCGCCACATCGGTGGCAGGGAAGGTGAATGGGCGGTAATTGTTGAAGCAATAGTCGAGTAATGTCTCCGTGGAATTGTATTTGTCAAAATTCGTACCGCAGTGCATCACCACGCAAATCAGCTCCATGCCGTTCTTTTCGGCGCTGGTAACAAGGGTGAACTGCGCGTCGTCCGTGTAGCCCTGCTTGCTGCCTGTCACCCACTCGTAATAATAGCGGCTGGCGGGCACAAGGATGGAGTTCGTGGCGTTGTACACCGTGGGGGTTGCGCGGAAATTGGTGGCCTCCATGCTGAAAGACTGGGCCGAAAAATAGTCCCGGTAACCCGGCACCGTAAGCGCCCAGCGGGTAATTTGCGCCATGTCGTAGGCGGTGGTGACGTGGCTTTGGTCCGTTTGGCCGCTGGGGTTCGTAAAATGGCTGTCCGAAAGGCCCAACTCCGCCGCCTTTTGGTTCATCCTGTCGGCAAAGCCCGCAATGGAACCGGAGGTATATTCCGCTATGGCGTTGGCCGCGTCGTTGGCGCTTACCACCTGGGCGGCGTACAGCAAATCGGAAAGGTTCGTCACTTCGCCCGTTTGCAGGGCAATGGTGGTGGCGCCTGGCATCAATGTGGTGGCCGCCGTTTGCGACACCTGCACGCTGTCCGTCAGGTTTTTGCCGCCGGCGGCGTCCAGCGCCAGCGCCACGGTAAGCACCTTGGTGATGGAGGCCGGGCAATATTGCAAATGTTCGTTCTTGCTCACCAGCACCTGCCCGCTGGCCGCGTCGATAATGGTGTATGCGTCCGCCGCAACTGTGGGCGGCGCCTGGGCAGCCTGCGCAGCCCGCACTTCCCCGGCGGCCTGCGGGTCCTGCGCGGCCTCTGCCGCCGCGGGCAAAGCAAAAACCGGGGCAAGGCACAGCAAAAAAGCCAGCGTGAGCGCGGCTGCCCGTTTCGCTTTCAGCGGCATCAAAACCCTCCCCCCGGTGAATTTTTCCGGCATGTTCCGGGCGCATACTACAAAAAGCACAGCCACCCAGCGTATAATCGTAGTAATTATACACAATACACGCCGTAAAATCAAGCAGGGGTGGGCCCATCTTGACTGTTTTCACACTAATTTCAAATTCCACCACAACATTTGGTGTTTGCGGCACACAACGCCTTCAAATGCCTTTGTTAAAGCTGCAGCGTTTGGGCGTTGGCCAAAAAGCCATCGTCCGCGTCATGGGAAATATACACCACGGCGCGGCCACGGCGGTTTTCCGCAATGAAACCCATGGCCCCGCACCGGTTTTCGGCGTCCAGACCCTTAAAGGGCTCGTCCAGCACCAGCACGTCGCTTTGGGCCAGCACGGCGCGGCAAATGGCCACACGGCGCTTTTGCCCGCCGGAAAGCTTGTCCGCCGGCTTGTCCACGTCTCCGTCGAACATGCCCAGCGCCAGCAGGCCCGGGCGCACCTGCCCCCACGCGGCCCGCGGCAGCACCAGCGCCACGTTCGCCACGGCCGAAAGCTGCGGGCACAGGCGGTCCTCCTGGAACACGGCGGTCGTTTTCGCCTCTTTTGCCCCGGTGATGCAGCCGCCGTCGGGCTTTTCAAGGCCCGCCAGTAGGCGGGCAAGGGTGGTTTTGCCGCATCCGGAGGCCCCGGCCACGCGCAAGGCGCCACCGGGTTTCAGGCTAAAGGAAACGCCCCGCAGCACCTGGCGGCCGCCAAAGCTTTTGTCCACACCGGTAAAGCAGATCTCCGTCATGCGCGCCACCCCCTTTGCAGGGCGTTCGCGCTTTTCTGCAGGGCAAAGGTCACCACGCGGCCAAACGCCCAGCTCAGCACCAGCACCACAGCCGTCCAGGCGAACATCTCCGGCATTTGCAAAAAGATTTTCGCCTCATACATCCGCTCGCCAATGCTGCCCTGCGGCAGGCCGATCACTTCGGCGGCCACGCCGCTTTTCCACGCAAGGCCCACCGCCAGCGCCGCCCCCGCCAAAACCGACGGCGACAGCGCGGGCAAATACACCGCGCGCAGCGTGCGCCACCGGTTTATGCGGAACACCCTTGCCATTTCCAAAAGACGCGTATCCGCCGCGGCAATGCCCGTTTGGGCCGCCGTATACATCACGGGCAGCACCATTAAGAAGCTGACAAACACGCTAAGCCACCGGTTGCCGAACCACATTAAAGCCAAAATGACGAAGCTGGCCACCGGCGTGGCACGCACCAGATGCATGGGCGGCTCCAGCAGGGTTTTTGCCGGCGGCACGGCGGCGGAAAGCGCCCCCAGCGCCACGCCCGCGGCAAACCCGGTAAAAAAGCCCAGCGCAATGCGCAGCAGGCTGGCAAAAGCCGCCTGCCAAAACGGGCCCGTTTGCACAAGCCTCCACAGGGCAAGCAAAACGGCCACGGGCGAAGGCAAAAACAGCGCCTGCCCCATGATGATTGCCGCCACTTGCCACACCAGCAACCAAAACAACACCGCCATGGCGCGGGCCCGCCTGCCTGAAAAAACAGGGGCGTCCAAATGGTGCCCGGTGTCTTTGGAACATACGGGCGCGGGGGATTGGCCTGCGCCGTTGCCGTTTGGCTTCTCATCAGGCTGCGGTTTTTTGTCCGCGTGGTCCATGCTATCCAAGGTAAAAATCATCTCCCGGCGGGGTTTCGCCCACGGCCTTCGGGTTTTGCCCGTACAGCACTTCCAAATAGCCGGAGAGCTTCTCCTGCATTTCGTCCCCGGTAATAAACACGATATTGCACAGCGGCAGGGCCTTTTCCGCCACGGGGGCCTTTTCCACAATGCCGAGGGCGGCAATCATTTCGGCAGCCGCGGCAGGGTTCTCGTTCGTAAAAGCCACGCTGGCCGCGTTATCTTCCAGCAGCTGTTCCAGTGCGTCGGGGTTTTCCTCGGCAAAGTCCTTGCGCACCACCAGCACGCCCGTCACCAATGCGCTTTTGTCCGAAACCTTGTCCCACTCCTCGGTCAAATCCAGCGCCACGCGCACATTTTCGTTCTGCATGCCCACCGCCGTCACATAGGGCTGGGGCAGCACGGCAATAACGTCCCCGCCCGTGGCCAGCATGGCGGCCACTTCGGTGGATTCGCTCTTGTACTCGATGGTCACGTCCGTTGCCGGGTCCATGCCGTTTTGGGCAAGGATGTAGTTCAGCGTGAACTCCGGCGTGGTGCCCTTGCCCACGGAATACACGGTTTTGCCGCGCAGGTCCTCTATACTTTGCACCGTGTCGCCCGTCTCCACCACATACAAAACACCCAGCGTGTTGATGGCCGCCGTAACGATTTCGCCCTTTGTATTGTTGTACAAAATGGAGGCCAAATTGGCCGGGATGGCGGCGGCGTCCAGCTCTCCCTTGGCCAGCAGCGGGGCAACCTCATCCGCCGTGCCGTACACGGTTAGTTCATATTTGTCCGGGTTGTCTGTGGCCATTTGGGCCATGCCCATGGCCGTGGGGCCCTTCAGGCCCGCAATGCGCACGAGGGATGCCCCGGCCGCGGCGGTTTCGTCCGGCGCGGCCTCTGCGCTTTCAGAATCTGCCGCGCTCTTTGGCGCGGCATTCGCTGCGCTTGTCCCGTCTATGGGATCTGTTTCGACAGCTGAACTCGTCCCGCCTGCACAGGCGCCGGCAAGCAAGGCAAACGCGGCCAGCAGAGCTACAACAATGGCAATTTTTTTCATAAGTCCCGTCCTTCGCAAAAAATAGGGGTTGTTCTTCCGGAAACAGCATACTATAATAAAGGCGGAAAAACAGTTGCCACGGCAACGTTTTCCATCAATACTTACCACAAGCATGATGGGGCGGGAAACGAATGAAACACGAAGAAAGCGCAGGAACGGGCACCGGTGTGCCGGCGCCGGACGAAACAATCGGTATTTTGAAAACCTCCCCGCTGTTCGCCGGGTTTTCCCCGCGGGAACTGCAAACCCTGCTGCCGCTGCTGGGGGCAAAAACGCGGCGCTTCCAAAAGGGCGAAACCCTTTTGATGCAGGGCTTCAGGGCCGCGCACGTGGGCGTGGTGCTGGCCGGGCGCATCACGGCGGCAAAAACCTCCGCCGCCGGAGGCGAGGTGGTGGTGGCACGCATGAAGGCGGGCGGCGTGTTTGGCGACGTGCTGGCCGCCGGCGATGTGAAAAGCCCCGTGGGCATCACCGCCGCCACCGCCTGCACCGTTTTGCTGCTGCCAAAGGCGGCCTTGTTCCGCGCGGGCGAGCACGCCGCGCTGCGCCTACGGTTTTTGGAAAACCTTGGCCGAACGGTATCGGAAAAATATTTCCAGCTGGACAGGCGGCTTGCCTTGCTGATGCTGCCCCGCCTGCGCCCGCGCATTGCCACGTGGCTGCTGGACGAGGCGGACCGCCGCTGCCAAACCGCCTTCACCCACGGCATGACCCGCGCCGAGCTGGCGCGCCACCTGGGCTGCGAGCGCAGCGCCCTCTCGCGGGAAATCTCCCGTATGGCGGCGGACGGCCTCATCGCCTGCACGCGGCGCGGCTTTGTGCTGTGCGACGTGGCGGCCCTTGGCGCTCTTTCCATTTGAATATCGCCGCCGCTTACAGTATAATTGGTGTCAGCATGCTGGCAAAGGCCAGTGAATGTCAGGAGAATAAAATGGATAAGCCTGTTTTGTATATCGTCATCCCCTGCTACAACGAGGAAGAAGTGCTGCCGGTCACGTCCGGCCTGTTTTTGCAAAAGCTGGCGGACCTTGCCGCCGCGGGCAAAATTGACGGCGAGGCCAGCCGCGTGATGTTTGTGAACGACGGCAGCAAGGACAAAACCTGGGGCATCATCCAGGATTTGAGCAAGCAAGACCCTCACTGCGCGGGCATTTCCCTTTCGCGCAACCGCGGCCATCAAAACGCCCTGCTTGCCGGGCTGATGACGGCCAAGGACCTGGCCGACGTGACCATTTCCATCGACTGCGACGGCCAAGACGACATCAATGCCATGGACGGCATGATGGACGAATTTGCCGCCGGGTGCGACGTGGTGTACGGCGTGCGGGCAAGGCGCGACACGGACACCTTTTTCAAGCGGGCCTCCGCAGAGGGGTTCTATCATGTCATCAACGCCCTTGGGGCCAACGTGGTGTTCAACCACGCGGATTACCGCCTGATGAGCCGCCGCGCGCTGGAAGGGCTGGCCCAGTTCAAAGAGGTGCACCTGTTTTTGCGTGGGCTGGTGCCCCTCGTCGGCTACCGCTCGTCCAGCGTGTATTACGACCGCAGCGAGCGCATGGCCGGCGAAAGCCACTACCCGCTCTCCAAAATGCTGGGCCTCGCTTTCGACGGCATCACCAGCCTGTCCGTCCGGCCGCTGCGCCTCATCATGTGGCTGGGGCTGTTCATCGCGCTCATCAGCTTCATCGCCGTTATCGTGGTGGTCATTTTGCACTTTGCGGGCAATACCGTGTGGGGCTGGAGCAGCACCGTCTGCGCCATTTTCTTTATGGGCGGCGTGCAGCTGCTGTGCATCGGCGTGGTGGGCGAATACATCGGCAAAATATACAGCGAGGTGAAGGGCCGCCCGCGCTTCATCATCAGCGAAAAAACATTCGGCGAAAACGAGGACTCAAAATAGAAATGCGTGAAAATATCCTGTTCGATTTGGACGGCACACTCACCGAAAGCGGCCCCGGCATCATGAACTGCGCGCGCCACGCCCTTGCCGTGAACGGCCACATCGTGCCGGGCGGCGATGTGCTGCGCGGCTTTGTGGGCCCGCCGCTGCATATCAGCTTTATGGAGGTGTGCGGCCTTTCTTTTGAAGAAGCCGAGCAATGCGTAGAAAGCTTCCGCGTGCGGTTTTTGGAGAAAGGCATTTTGGAAAACGCGCTTTACCCCGGCGTGCGCGAACTGCTGGAAAAGCTGGCCGCGGATGGCAAAAAATTGCATTTGGCAACGTCAAAACCGCTGCACCTGGCGAAAATGGTGCTGGATAATTTTGACATCGCGCGATATTTCACATCCGTTTCCGGCACAACGATGGATCTGGACAACCACTCCAAGGCCGACGTTGTGGCCGAGGCGCTGGAAAAAAACAATATCACCCCGGTGGACGCCGTCATGGTGGGCGACCGCCTGCACGACGTGGAGGGCGCCGCGGCAAACGGCGTGGCAACCGTGGGCGTTTTGTACGGTTACGGCAGCCGCAAAGAGCTGGAAAACGCGGGCGCCATACGCCTTGCGCGCGACACGGACGAACTGTACGGCATTTTAACAGACCCCGCGCTGTAGCAAGGAAAGAATGGCCGTGAAACGCCCGCTGTGCGGCGCGTCCAACGTGGTTGTGGCAAGCCCCGAGGTGGTGCCCCTGCCTGAGTTTCGACTTCGCCTGTTTCCCGCAATAGCTCGAATTGTGTCGAATTTTCACATGTTTTTTTGACTAAATTCAACTTTTTTATCTCTTTTCGCCCTCTTTCTCCATTTGTTCACCTTTTGTTCATAATTTCACTTGTGTGGCATAATACAATAATAGTATGACTGTTGCGTGTCAGTGAATGAGGGAGGCCAAAATGGATTTTGACGCAAAAAAAGCTTACCTGCAATTGTTTAATGATGTATCCAGCGCCATCGGTTTGATTGACGCCGGAAAATATGACCAGGCACAAAAAACGCTGGTATTGAGCCAGCGTATCACCGAGGAGATGTATATTGCCGCCGCCGAACGGTTTTCCAAAAACATCCCCTTTCCCACACAAAAGGCCGGGAATTTCGACGCGGGGGAATAAGGCAGCCTTGTAAGCACTGTGTTTCTTCATGCAGGAGTTTTTCTATACAAACAAAACCGCCCCGGCTCCACTCACGTGCGCCGGGGCGTTATTTGCCTTATATCAAAACCTGCCTGCCTCAGCCCTTCACCGCAAAGTTAATGAGTTTGCCGGGCACGAACACCGCCTTGGCAATCTCCTTGCCCTCCATGGCGGCCTGCACGGCCGGGTCGGCTTTTGCCGCGGCCAGGGCGTCGTCCTGTGAAATGGCCGCCGCCAGCTGCAGGCGGGCCTTGGGCTTGCCGTTCACCTGCACCAGCACTTCCACCGTGTCCTCCACGGTTTTTGCCTCGTCGTAGGCGGGCCAGCGGCTGGTGGCAATTTCGCCTGCAAAGCCCATCATCTCCCACAGCTCCTCGGTGATGTGCGGGGCAAAGGGGTTCAGCAGCTGCAACAGCGTGCGGTACTCGGCCTTTGTGGCGCCGCCCGCGGCGTAAAACTCGTTCAAAAGCGCCATCTGCGCGGCGATGGCCGTGTTGTGCTTCAAGTGGGCGATGTCCGCCTCCACTTTTTTGATGGTGCGGTGCATGGAAATTTCCAGCGCCGGGCGGTAGCCTTCACCGGGAACGATCTGCCCCTGCAGCGCCCACACACGGTCCAAAAAGCGGCGGCTGCCCTTGATGGACGCCGTGTTCCACGGGGCGCTTTTTTCAAAGTCGCCGATGAACATCTCGTACACGCGCATGGTGTCGGCGCCAAACTCGTCGATGATGTCGTCCGGGTTCACCACGTTGCCGCGGCTTTTGCTCATTTTTTCGCCGTTCTCGCCCAGAATCATGCCGTGGCTGGTGCGCTTTTGGTAAGGCTCCGGCATGCCGACAACGCCTTCGTCAAACAAAAACTTGTGCCAGAAACGGCTGTACAGCATGTGCAGGGTGGTGTGCTCCATGCCGCCGTTGTACCAGTCCACCGGCATCCAGTATTGCAGCGCCTCGTCGCTGGCAAGGGCCTCGCTGTTGTGCGGGTCGCAGTAGCGCAAAAAATACCAGCTGCTGCCCGCCCACTGGGGCATGGTGTCTGTTTCGCGCCGCGCCTTGCCGCCGCATTTGGGGCAGGTGGTGGCCACCCACTCCTCGTGGCGGGCCAGGGGCGAATCGCCTTCGGTCGTGGGCTCAAAGTCCTCGATATAGGGCAGTTCCAGCGGCAGCTCGCTCTCCGGGATGGGCTGCCAGCCGCAGATGTCGCAGTGCACCATGGGAATGGGCTCGCCCCAATAGCGCTGGCGGCTGAACACCCAGTCGCGCAGTTTGTAGTTGGTGCGCGTTTTGCCGATGCCGTCTTTTTCCAGCCAGTCCACAATGCTGGTTTTGGCGTCCTCCACGCTTTTGCCGTTCAAAAACCCGCTGTTCACCATAAGGCCCGTGTCACAGTCGGTAAACGCCTCTTTTGCAATATCTCCGCCGGAAACGACCTCCACAATGCCGAGGCCGAACTTTTTGGCAAAGGCGTAGTCGCGCTCGTCGTGGCCGGGCACCGCCATAATGGCGCCGGTGCCATAGCTGGCCAGCACATAGTCGGAAATATAAATGGGAATATTTTTGCCCGTGGCCGGGTTCACGGCCTCCACGCCCACAAGGCGCACGCCGGTTTTTTCTTTGTCCTTCGAAAGCTCCGTGCGCTCAAAGTCGCTCTTGTGGCTCGCTTCCTCCCGGTAGGCTTTGATTTCGTCGTTGTTTTGCAGCACGCCCGCCCACTTGGCAAGATAGTCGTGCTCCGGGCTCATCACCATGTAGGTGGCGCCGAACAGGGTGTCCGGCCGGGTGGTGAACACGTTCATGTCGTCGCCGGCGGTGGTTTTAAACGTCACCTCCGCGCCGTAGCTGCGGCCGATCCAGTTTTTCTGGCTGGTGCTCACGCGCTCGATGTAATCGAGGCCGGTGAGGTCCTCGATCAGGCGCTCGGCATACTCGGTGATCTTTAGCATCCACTGTTCTTTGTCCTTGCGCACCACCTCGCCGCCGCAGCGCTCGCAGCCGCCGTTCACCACTTCTTCGTTGGCCAGCACCACCTTGCAGCTGGTGCACCAGTTCACGTTCATCTTTTTCTTGTAGGCAAGGCCTTTTTTGTACAGGTGCAAAAAAATCCACTGTGTCCATTTGTAATAAGCCGGGTCCGTGGTGTCCACTTCGCGCTGCCAGTCAAAGCTGATGCCAAGGGCCTGGATCTGGCTGCGGAACCGGGCGATATTGTCCCGCGTGACGATGGCCGGGTGGATGTGGTTTTTGATGGCATAGTTTTCCGTTGGCAGGCCAAATGCGTCCCACCCGATGGGATACAGTACATTTTTGCCCGCCAGGCGCTGCTGGCGCGCCACCACGTCCAGCGCGGTGTACGGGCGCGGGTGCCCCACGTGCAGGCCCTGGCCGCTGGGGTACGGGAACTCCACCAACAGGTACAATTTCTCCGGCTTCGAAAAATCGTTGTCCACCGAGAACGTCTTGTTTTCTACCCATCGTTTTTGCCACTTCGGCTCCACGGCCTTCGGCTCATACTTCGTCATCCAGCCACACACTCCGATTTCAAAATTTACGTCTCTATTCTGCTTCACAAGCCGCTCTAAAACGCCGAAGGCGTTATTGTCCCGCCCGGTCATGGTCCGCCTACGGTGCCGTGTCTTCTCCCGCGTCTTCCAAAGGCACTTCCTCCGCGTCGGCCCACAAATGCTCCAGGGCGTAAAAATCGCGGGCCTCAGGGTAAAACACATGCACCACCACGGCACCGTAGTCCAGCAGCACCCACTGCTTCGTTTTTTCGCCCTCCACGCGCAGGGGCTCTATGCCCGCTTCGCTCAGCTTAAAGTCCACTTCGGCCGCCAAAGCGCCCACATGGGTGTTCGACGTGCCGGAGGCCACCACGAAATAATCGGCCAGCACGGTAAGTTCGCGCACTTTCAGCAGCTTCACGTTCACCGCCTTTTTGCTTTCCAGCGCCGCGGCGGCCATTTTTGCAAGGTCCAGTGATTCCATCAATTACTCCAATCTTGTTTTGCTTAGGTAAACAGGACTCGAACCGCTTTTGCGACAGTGCGGAGCGGGTGGTGCGGGGCTTGTTCGAACGGACGAAGCGCAGCCGGCGGGCCAGTTTCTTTGGCTGGCCGCCAAGCGTGCCTGTTTCTCCATTGCAATGTTGGCGCAGCGCCGGAAGAGAGGACATGCCCCGTGACAGGACCCGCATGGCGGGCTTGCCACAGCGGTTCGAATTTGGCAGCATCTGCTTACCCGAAACTCGGCTCCACATCAACATCGGCGCCGCCCTCGCCCTCCTGCACGGAGGTCATCACCTGCACATTCGGCGAATACAGCAGCCAATCCGCGGGAATGGTGACGTCCGGCAGGCCAAGCTCCGACACCGCCACCTCGCCGCCGCTGCGGAAATACTGGTTCAGCAGGGCCGCCGTGCCGGGGTCGGCCTCGGTACCGCGGCCGTATTTGTCCACAATATACATGTCGCGCCCGGCGCCGGTGGGGTCCAGTTCCTTGCCCGTAGCCCCCGGCACCTTGCAGAACATCACGTTCTCGCTCTTCAGGCTCAGTGCGGAAAAGCACAGATCGAAAATGTCCTTCAGGCCGATATCCGTGTTGCAATAATGTTCAAACACCGGCAGCAGGTGCACGATGTCCGTGGGCGTCAGGTTCAAAAACCGGCGAAACAGCGCGGAGTAAAAGTGGCGCTGGTTGTCCAGCCGGTCGATGTCCGCCCGCTCGAAACCTTCACCACTGCGGTTGCGCACAAAAAACTCGCAGGCGTTGCCGTCCAGCCATTGCCAGCCCTGGGGCAAATAGCTGCCGTCGTGGCTCATCTCTCGCGGCACGTACACCCGCAGGCCGCCGAAGGTGTCCACAATGGTTTTCAGCGCGTCCATATCCATGGCGATGTAATGGTCCACAGGCAGGCGGTATTGCTGCTCAACAACGGACACCAAATTGTTGATGGGGTTCTTTTTGTCCTCGCCGGAGATGAGCGCCGCATTTATCTTGCCCGTGCCGCCGGTGGGCACCTGCTCGCCCACGTAGCTGTCCCGCGGAATCTGCAGCAGGTCCATCTGGTTGTTTTTCAGGTCGTAGTTCAGATACAGGATCATATCCGTCATGCCAAGGCCGTTTTCGTACTCCCGGCCCTCCTCATAGTCGATGCCGACGATGAGGATATTCACCACATCGCTCTTTTTATAGTCCTTCGGAATGTAGTTTTTGCTGATGGCGCCGAACACCCCAGTGTCAAAAAAACCGTTCAGATACGCCAGAAAACCGATGGCGGCCAGCAGCAAAAACGCAAGGACAGCCGCCAAAATAATTTTGGCGCCCTTGCCGAAACGCCGCTTTTCGCGCACGGCCGCGCCGCCGTTTGCCATGTAAGCGGCCTGCCGCCGCGGCTGGCCGGGCTGGCTAGGCTGCCTTGGCTGTTTGGCGGGCTTTTGCCGTTTCATGGCGCGGCCGCTTTGGGGCACATTTTGCCGGGCGTTGTTCCCGGCGCTTTGCGCTTCAGGCGTCCGGGTGTCCAGAATGGGGGGCTCGCCCTGTGTACCTAAAATCCCGTTTTGCACGCCGGACAGCCGGGAAATGCTTTGGCGGTACGGCTGGGCCGCTTGCGGCGGCGGTTGCTGCCGTGGTGGTGGTTGCCCGGCTTCCTGCGGCGTGCCCTGCTCGGGCGCACCTGGTTCGGGGCCTTCTGCGCCGTAGCGGTTGATGCGGCCCGAGGAATAATTGTGTTGATTGTTTGCCAAAAAAAGTACCTCTTTGTTGGTGCCGGGCAAACTGCGCGCTAGGCGGCGGAAGCGTCCTCTTCCACCGCGGCACCGGTGCCGCCCGCGCCGCTTTCGGCATCGGGGGCTTCCGTGGCCTGCACATCGGCCATACTGCGCACAGAGGCCTCATATTTGCCGTATTGGGGGTCCATGGTCAGGGTTTGGATGTCCAGCTCGCTGGCCGGCACCACCGTACCCTCCGGGCGGAAATACCGGTTCAGCAAATCCGCTGTTTCGTCCGGCACAAGGGAAAATACAATGGGCGGGGTTTTCCATCCGTTTTCGTATGTTGCCCCGGTAACAGGCGGGCGCACAAAGGTGATGTCGCTGCCTTCAATTGAAAGCGCCCGCTGTGCAAGACCGCCCAGCTGGCCGCCGTCCATGTCGGTGTTCACACGGTATAAAAGCACCCGCATCCACATGATAAGGTCTTTTGGTGAAAGTTCTTTGAAACGGTGGAACAACGCAGAGTAAAAATACTGCTGCGTTTGCATGCGGGCCATGTCTCCCTGCTGGTTGTAGGCCGTGGCATAGCGGTTGCGCAGGATGTACTCCACCTCTTCGCTGGTCACGTCGCGCCAGCCGGCGGGAATCATCGACGTGGGGTGCCGCGGGTCGTCCAAATCCACCGGGATATACATGCGGATGGTGCCGGGGGGTTGCTCGATGATCTCCTTCACGGCGTCCATATCAATGGAAATGTAAAAATCCACCGGCAGCTTCAGCTGGTCGGAAATGCACTGGGCAAGCGGCGCCATGCGGTTATCCGTGTCGGCGCTGTTCGCATACAGGCCGTTGATTTTACCGCTGCCACCGGTTTCCAGCTTCGTCCCCACAAAGGTGTCGCGCGGAATGTTCATCAGGCTCACCTTGTTGTTCACGGTGTCATACATCATGTACATGATGAGGTCCGTGTTGCCCTGCCTGTTTTTTGGCGTGCCGCCGCCCATCTCCTGGTAAGGGTCTTCCACGAAACTGTCATCCTCCGCATAGGAGTTCGGGTCTTCCGATTCGTCGGAGTAGTCGATGCCCACGATGAGGCCGCACAAAATGCCCTTGCCCGTATATTCGGGGTATTGCTCGGTTTTGATCTCCTCCGGCAAACTGCCCATTTCCGTGGACGTGCCGTCCATCTGGCTCATGGCGTTTTTGTATATGACGGCCGCCGCCACCCCCACGCCGATGGCCAGCACCAAGAGCACCGCCACCACGGTAATGGCCACCCGAAGGATGGTGCTTTTTCTGTCCCTTGGGGGCCTTGCACCGCCGGTTCGGCGCGTGCCGGTTGCGCCGCGCGCCTGCGGCCTTTGGCCTGTTCCCCCGGCGGCACTTGCGCCTTTTGCGCGGTAGGGGTGGGCGCCGCCCGCATTTTTGCCGGCGGGCGGCACATTGCCGCGCGCACGGGCACGGTCCGCCTCATAGTCAAACATTTGGGGCTTGTTGTTTTGGTTTGGG
>JAVBNG010000023.1:0-65503 GCA_031551695.1 Oscillospiraceae bacterium | reverse complement strand
CCCAAATGCAGTGTAACAATTTTACGCCAGCAATGCCGCGTAGGTCTCCGCCGTCAAAAGGATGTCTTTTTTGGGGATTTTATTCCAATTAAAATGCGGCAATAAATCGCGCGCGGTCAGCGGCTCGGGGCGCTCAATCAGTCCGGCCAGCGCCGCAAGGTGGCCAAGCAAAGCTTCCGGCCGGGCGTGTGCGGCGCGGTAATCGGCAAAGTCCGTTACACCGTCGCGCTTTGCAAGGCGCTTGCCGTCCGGCGACAGCAGCAGGGGAAAGTGGTAATAGCGCGGCGGCGCAAAACCCAGCTGTTCCAACAGCCAAATTTGGCGCGGCGTGCTGCTTAAAAGGTCGCTGCCGCGCACAACCTCTGTAACGCCCATGTTGCCGTCGTCGGCCGGGGTGGCCAGCTGGTAGGCAAACACGCCGTCGGACCGGCGCAGGATAAAATCGCCGCACGCCGCCGCCAGGTTTTGGCTGTAGGCGCCGAGGCAGCCGTCTGTAAAGGCGATCGTCTTGTCCGGCACCTGCATACGCAGCGAAAATAGACGGCTATTTGCCATGTTTTCGCGCTGGGGCGGCGTTAAACGGCGGCATTTGCCGCTGTAAAGATAGGCGCCGTCGGCCAGATGGGGCGCTTCGGCAGCGTGCAGTTCGGCGCGGCTACAAAAGCAGGGGTACACAAGCCCTTGTGCAGACAGCGTATCTACGCATTTTTCATAAAAGCCGCGCCGCTCACTTTGCCAGAAAGCGTTGGGTGAAATAGAGGATACAGGGCAGGGAGCAGTGCCGGAATCCCGGTTGCCTGCACCCGAAGCCGCGCCGCTGCCGGAGCCCTCGTCCCAGTCCAGCCCCAGCCAGTGCAAATCGTCGATGATGCTTTGCGCATGGGTCACGGAAGTGCGCAGAAGGTCCAGGTTTTCCATACGCATCACAAGTTTTCCTCCTTGTGCACGGGCGCTGAGCCAGCACAAAAGAAAGCCGAAGGCGTTGCCGATGTGGATGCGTCCACTGGGTGTAGGGGCTAAGCGTCCGGTCATGTACGGCTCCTTTCGTGAAAAAGTTTCCGGGGGCTTTTGCCCCCGGAAATGGATTGATTTTATAGTGTAGACAAATAGGAAAAGAATTTTGCGTGAAAATGCGGAAAGATACATGTGATTTTTTCAAAACAAGTGGCTTGAAAGAGAAAATGCCCTAAATGGAAATATGTGGAAAACGAATATGATTTCCGTTTAACGAAGGGTGCTTTCCGGATTTTTCAGTCCAAGCGAATCACGGCTACTTACGGTCCTCCAGCGGCACATATTCCCTGCGCTCGGCCACGCTGCGGTAGGCCGGGCGGATGATCTTGCTGGAGTTCACCAGTTCCTCAATGCGGTGGGCGCCCCAGCCGGCCATGCGCGCAATGGCAAAAATGGGTGTGTACATTTCCTCTGGCAGGTTCAGCATATCGTACACAAAGCCGGAGTAGAAGTCGATATTGGCGGAGACGCCCTTGTACATCTTGCGCTCTTTCGCAATGATCTCCGGCGCCAGCCGCGCCACGTCGGCGTACAGTTTGTACTCCTTCTCGCGGCCTTTTTCAACGCTCAGATCCTTTACAAAGCTTTCGAACACGCGGGCGCGTGGGTCGCTGAGGGAATAAATGGCGTGGCCGATGCCGTAAATAAGCCCGGCGCGGTCATAGGCCTCTTTGTGCAGCAGTTTTTCAAGGTAGTCTGCAATTTGCGCTTCGTCGTTCCAGTCGGTCAGTGTGCCCATCATGTCGTTCATCATGCCGCACACTTTGATGTTCGCGCCGCCGTGCTTCGGGCCCTTCAGGCTGCCAAGGGCAGCGGCCACGCTGCTGTAGGTGTCGGTGGCGGAGGAAGACACCACATGGATGGTGAAGGTGGAGTTGTTGCCGCCGCCGTGCTCGGCGTGCAGCACAAGCGCCATGTCCAATATTTTGGCCTCCAGCGCCGTGTATTGCTGGTCTGCCCGCAAAACATGCAAGATATTTTCGGCGTAGGAGAGGGTTTGGTCCGGCTGGTGGATAAATAGGCTCTGGTCTTTTTCATAGTGGTTGTACGCCTGGTAGCCGTAGGTGGCAAGCAGCGGGAATTTTGCGATCAGCTGGATAACCTGGCGCAGGACGTTGGGAATGGAAATATCGTCTGCGTTTTCATCATAATAATATAAGGTAAGAACGCTGCGCGCCAGGGTGTTCATCATGTCCTTACTGGGGGCTTTCATGATGACATCCCGCGCGAACTTCGGCGGCAGCGACATATAACTTTTCAGCAGCCGGGCAAATTCAGAAAGTTCGCCCTGGTTCGGCAAATGGCCAAACAGCAGCAGGTACACCGTTTCCTCGAAGCCGAAGCGGTCTTCCTTCAAAAAGCCCGCCACAATGTCCTCCACGTCAATGCCCTGGTAATACAGCTTGCCGTCCATGGGCACTTCCACGCCGTCCACCATTTTTTTTGCCGTCACCTGGGAGATATTGGTAAGGCCGGCCAGCACGCCGTTGCCGCTCATATCGCGCAGGCCGCGGTTCACCTTGTAGTCCACATACAATTCGCTGGGGATGACGCGCCCGGTGCACATTTTGGACAGGGCCTCAATTGCAGGTGTCACTTCAGAATAATTCATGTCGTTTGGCATATCACGATTCTCCTTTCCAAAATAGAAGGTTATATTGAAGGGCAAGCGCACAAAAAATGTGCGCTTGCGGTAGAGAGTTTGATTGGTTTTGGGCGGCGGCATGGCCAGGCGGAAGCCCTCAGCCGCACAGGGAGGCAACAGGTTTCACAGCGCTATTTTTATAAGTGCAAAAACAATATTCAAGATTTTCAATGCTTTTGGTGTCAGATTGTTCAATCTGCTGCCAATTTGGAAGATTGTCTAGGTTCGGAAAAAACTTATCTGCCGAACCATCGGCAAAAACCTTGGTAATATAGGCCTCTTCGCAACAGTCAAAAAATTGATTATAGATAGAGTCTCCTCCGATGATGAAAATGTCATCACTGTTATACCTGCTTAAAATATCGCACAGTTGCTGGACGGTGGTGCAAATTTGCGCGCCGTCGCAGGCGAAAGTGGCGTTCTGGGTCAAAACGATGTTTTCCCGGTTCTTCAGCGGGGCGCAGCCCGGCAGAGATTGCAAAGTTAAGCGGCCCATCACCACAATTTTGCCTTTTGTTGCCGTACGGAAAAAGGCCATGTCCTCTGGAATAGAGAACAGGAGGCTATTGTCCTTGCCAATGCCCCAGTTTTCGTCCACAGCAACAATCAGCTTCATATCACGCGTCTCCTTTTGGCCGCATTTGCGCGGGGAAAACCCCCTTAAACCGCAACAGGTATTTTGTGCTTGAACGGGTGGAACCGGTAATTTTCAAGGGTGAACTGCCCCACAGTGAAGGCGTAAAAATCGGTGACGGTTCGGTCCATTACAAAGGTGGGCGCGGCAAACGGCGCCTGTCGGATCAGGTCTTCCACAATGGGGATATGCCGGTCGTAGATATGGGCGTCGGCAATCACGTGCACCAGCTCGCCGGCCACAAGGCCGCTTACCTGCGCCAACATGTGTACCAGGGCAGCGTACTGGCACACGTTCCAGTTGTTCGCCACCAGCATGTCCTGGGAGCGTTGGTTCAAAATGGCGTTCAGCCGCCCCGCCGTAACGTTAAAGGTGACGGAATAGGCGCAAGGGTACAGGTTCATCTCGTGCAGGTCGTGATGGTTGTAAAGGTTCGTCATAATGCGCCGCGACAGGGGGTTGTTTTTCAGGTCGTACAGCACGCGGTCCACCTGGTCAAAAGAACCTTCGTGGTATTCGTGGCGCACGCCCAGCTGGTAGCCATAGGCTTTGCCGATGCTGCCCTCGTCGTCGGCCCAGGCGTCCCAGATATGGCTGTCCAGGTCCTTCACATTGGCCGATTTTTTTTGCCAGATCCACAAAATTTCGTCTATGGCGGCACGAAAATTGGTTTTGCGCAGGGTAAGCACGGGAAACTCCTTTTGCAAATCGTACCGGTTCACCAGGCCGAAACATTTCACGGTGTGGGCCGGGGCGCCGTCTTCCCATTTGGGGCGCACATCATAGTCTGAATCCCAAAAGCCGTCCGCCAGAATTTTTTGGCAGTTCTCGATGAAAACAGAATCCGCTTTGCTCAAAAATCCAATCCTCCAAAGCTGCAGGAGCGGTTGTTCGCCCTTGTGGGGCGCCGGTGCGTATACATCTTTAGTATACCATACCAGGCATCAAAAGTTAACCCAAAAGCCCGCGGCCCGTTAAAAATGGCAAAAGCGTGTCTGTCAATATACAGAACGAATGGTGCTGCGGTGTGCAGGCAGTCAAGCTGCGAAGTTTTACTACCGTCTTCCGGCACACTTGATGCCGGGCAAATCCATAGTCAATTCATAAGCCAAAACAAAGAAAACGCCGAAATCCTTTGCAGGCACGGCGTTTTCTTCCTATCTCATGGTGGGCCATCAGGGACTTGAACCCGGGACCGTCCGGTTATGAGCCGGATGCTCTAACCAACTGAGCTAAAGGCCCCCACAGCACAGCCCATATTATAGCAAAAATTTGGACGGATGAAAAGGGGCTGAGGCGGAAAAACATCGCTTATCCGTTTGGCACGGAAAAACAGGAACGGCTGTTTAAAATATAACAACTGTTCGTTATTTGACAGGAGTGTGCGGATGCTCTAAGATGAAGTTGTATTGCAAAAAACCAACAAAAGGAGAACCGTGCCATGCAGAACAAATTCCGCGCGATGCTGCGCAAAGACAGGCTGATGGAACAGGCGGGGGCCATGCGCTGCCTGCAAGAGGGGGAATACGGTGTGCTGGCCACGGTGGGCGCGGACGGCCGGCCCCACGGGGTGCCGCTGTCTTACGTGGTGCGGGACGGCGCGATTTATTTCCACTGCGCCACAAAGGGCGAAAAGCTAGACAATCTTCGGAATGAGCCGCGGGTTTGCTTTACCGTGGTGGGGCCGCAGCGGGCCGTTTACAACGGGGATTTTACCGTGGCCTATACAAGCGTTGTGGCCGACGGCCGCGCCGCCGTGGTGCAGGACGAGGAGGAAGCCGCCGCCGCACTGACGGCCCTGACCGAAAAATATTTTCCGGACATGGGCGCGCGCATCCGCGAAGTGGTGGAGGCCACGTTGGCCCACACCTGCGTGGTGCGCATCGATATCGAGAATGTATCCGGCAAGCAAAACAACGCTGCGGCAAAGGACTGAGCCAAATGGATTTTGTAAAAGTGCACAGCGCGGAGGATGTGAAAACCACCGCCGCCCTGGCCGGAAAAATTTGGAACGAGGCTTATCGCGGCATTATCAGCCAGGGACAAATCGACTACATGTTGTCTAATTTGCAAAGTGAAGCCGCCATTCTCGCCCAATGCGAAAAGGGCGGGTACGAGTATTACCTGCTGCAGGAAGGCGCTGAAAACGCCGGGTACATCGGCGTGCAGCCACAGGGCGTCGCCCTGTTTTTAAGCAAAATTTATCTGCTGGCAAGGTGGCGCGGCACGGGCCTTGCCACCGAAGCGTTCGCATTCGTGCATTCCCAGGCAAAGGCAAAAGGATGCGCGTTCGTGCGCCTTACGGTGAACAAGAACAACGCCCGCGCCTGCCGCGCCTATGAAAAAGCGGGTTTTGCCCGTGTGGGCAGCGTCGTCACCGATATCGGCGGCGGCTATGTGATGGACGACTATGTGTATGAAAAGGCGGTTTGACAGAGCTTGCGCGCAGAAAATGCCTAGCGAACAAGCTTTTTACATGGCGGAATTTTGAATATAACGAACGGATTCGAAAATGTTAGTGAATGGGCTAGGAGGAGCGGTATGACGGACAGGCACTACCTGGAGCTGCTGGCGAAGGATTACCCCACGGCGGACGCGGCTTCGGCCGAAATCATCAACCTTTCGGCCATTTGCGAGCTGCCGAAGGGCACAGAGTACTTTTTTTCAGATATCCACGGCGAGGCCGACGCGTTCTCATACCTTTTGGGCACGGCGTCCGGCGTCATCCGCAACAAAATTGAAAGCCTGTTTTTGAATTCCGTGCCGGAGCCGGAACGCGCCAGCCTTTCCCAGCTCATCTACGCGCCGGAGGAAACGCTGGAAAAAACGCCCGACGCCGCCGACCCCAGCTGGTGCCGCGTAGTGATTTTCCGCCTGGTGCAGGTGTGCAAATCGGTGACAAGCAAATATACCCGCAGCAAGGTGCGCAAACGGATGCCCGCGCAGTTTGGCTATGTGCTGGACGAACTGCTGCATGCGGACACGGAAGAAAACAAGGAAGAATATTATTCCGCCATCATTTCCTCCATCACGGGCACCGGCGTGGCAGACAAGTTCATTATCGCCCTGTGCCTACTTATTAGGCGGTGCAGCGTTGATTGGCTGCATGTCATCGGCGATATTTTCGACCGCGGCCCACACGCGGACTATGTGATGGAGGAGCTGATGCGCCACCAAAACGTGGATATCCAGTGGGGCAACCACGACATCCACTGGATGGGCGCGGCGGCGGGCAGCCTGGTGTGCGTGGCCGACGTGGTGCGCGCGGCCATCAGCTACAACAATTTTGACCTGCTGGAGGAGGGCTATGGTATCAACCTGCGGCCGCTGTCCCACTTTGCGGCCGAGGTGTACGGCGCGGACAAGTGCAGGATCTTCCGCCCGCATTTGCTGGACGAAAACGTGTACGACCCCATTGACGCGGACCTTGCCGCCAAGATGCACAAGGCCATCGCGGTGATTTTGTTTAAGCTGGAAGGGCAGCTGATTGAGCGGCACCCGGAGTATGAAATGGATCACCGGCAGCGCCTGCGCGACGTGGATTTTGAAAAGGGCCAGGTGAAAATTGACGGAAAGATGTATAAACTGCGGGATACCATGTTCCCCACAGTGAACCCCAAAAATCCGCTGAAGCTTTCGGCGGGGGAACAGGAATTGATCGACGCGCTGGCGAAATCCTTCGAGAATTCACGCCAGTTGCAAAAGCATGTGCCGTTCTTATATAACAACGGCAGTTTGTATAAAATTGCCAACGGCAACCTGCTGTACCACGGCTGCCTACCCATGCGGGAGGACGGCAGCTTTGAAACAGTGATGCTTAGCGGCCGGGAACTTTCCGGCCGGAAATATATGGATGCGGTGGACGCCATCGTGCGCGACGCCTATTATGCCAAAGAGGGCACCCAGGCGCGCAAAAGCGCCCAGGATTTTATTTGGTACCTGTGGTGCGGGGCAAAGTCGCCGCTGTTTGGAAAAAACCAAATGACAACGTTTGAACGCTATTTTATTGAGGACAAAGCCACCCACACTGAGGTGGAGAACCCCTATTTTAAGCTGATAAGCAAGCGTGCTGTGTGCGAAAAGATATTGGCGGAGTTCGGCCTTACACCGGAGGGAAGCCACATCATCAACGGCCACGTGCCGGTGCGCCAGGCCGAAGGCCAAAGCCCCGTGCGCGGCGAGGGCCTGTTGTATGTGATTGATGGCGGCATTTCAAAGGCCTACCACAGCAAGACGGGAATTGGCGGTTATACGCTGATATCCAATTCCCACTATCTGGCTCTGGCCGAGCACCGCCCCTTTGAGGTGGCGCTGAAGGACGGCCTGTATGAAGCGCCGAAGGTGCGCATTGTGGAGATGTACCCGCGCCGGGTGACGGTGAAGGACACGGACAACGGCCGCGAACTGACGCAGCGCATTGAAGAACTGAAGGATTTGCTGGCCGCCTATTGTGACGGTGATATCCGCGAAATACGCAATGTGTCCATGGCGGTGATGTGAGGGATACGGTGCAGCTGCGCGTTTGGTAATGGCGCAGATTTTGCAATAAATCACATAATTTACTTAGTATAAATATGTGATAATTTATATATTTTCTAAAAAGGAGCCCAGATGGATTTGAATGTGATTGTTGCACAAATTGGTGCGGCGCGGCCCAAAATTGCGGCACGGGTGTACCAAAGGCAAGGCAACCACAAATTTGACGACAGGCTTACCCTTGGCCGCAACGGCAAAGCGCAGCTTTGCCGCCGTAACTATGGCGAGGCCGCCGGCGTGGTGTACACGCTAAACGGGCGCGTGGCGCCTGGAGGCGCTTTTGCGTGGAACACGGCCGCCTGCGCCTATACGGGCGATATTGAGGCGCCGGTGGCGCTGACGGGTACCGATGCGCACGGCGCGCTGGAGTTTGATGGCGGCCGCTTTGCCTGGGCGCCGCTGCGGGACGAAAAAGCGGCGAAGGAACTGCGGTTGACGCGTGTGAAAGTGCTGCTGGGGAAATAGGGGCGGATAGGGGCCAGCGTGCGTAGCTTTTTTGGCGCAGCTGCTTTTACCATTGTGAATACAGCACTGTGCTAACGAGCAATTGGGCGCTGGGCCACCTGCGCGCCTCCAAGAAAATGAGACCGCCCACCAGACGGTGAGCGGTCTTTTTGGTTGCGCTGTGGGAGCGGGAAGAATATCAGCTGATAAAAATATATAATTGGAATATATTTCAAAAAACATCAAAATAATATGTGAAAACAGGAGATTATTTTGCACTGCCCAAGATTTGCACATGGAAGCGGCGGTTGCGTGGGCCGTCAAATTCGCAGAAGTAAACGCCCTGCCAGCGACCCAGGGAAAGCCTGCCGTCGTGGATGGGAATGCTGACGGAAGCACCGACCAGCATGGCCTTCAGGTGTGCGGAAGAGTTCCCCTCGCAGTGACGGTATTCCGGCAGGTCCGGGCAGTATTTGTTCAAAGAAAGCAGCAAATCATGAACAACATCCGGGTCTGAATTTTCATTTATTGTGATAGCAGCTGTTGTGTGAGGACAGTAGACAATACATATTCCCTCTGCCACATTGGCCGCATCCACGGCGTTTGCCACCTGCTGGGTGATGGGAAGCATCTGCGAACTCTGGGTTTCGATGCGGTAAGACCTCATAGAACCATCCTTTCCGGCAAATAGTTTGAAGCAGATGTATAGGAGATTCAAAAGGCGGCAGAATCAACAATTTTTCTTAAGGTTTTGCTCGCCCACCCAGGTGCGGCCCAGGCCGCCGACGGCGTAAAAGATAAACCGTTTGCCGGTGTTGGGGGTGGGGTCAAACTGCAGGGTGCCGTCCTCGCCGGGATGAGGGTAATAGAACTGCCGCTGTGCCGCCGTGGGGAACACGGCGTCCAGCGCCAGGGTGTAGCACAGGGTGGTGTGGTGGCGTTCCTCCGTGGAAAGGCGGCCCGGCACCAGTGTTTCGCCACCGGCGGAAAGAGAAATGGTTCCGTTTTGCAGCGCCAACTGGCCGGGAACGCGAAGAGGCTTTGCGGTGCCGGCGCCTTTTTCGCCTTTGCGCAAAAAAATGCTGACGCCGCGGTAAATGCGGGTGAACACATCCAAAGGGATTTCCCGCGCGGTGGCCGCGTCGGACGGAGACATGGGGTCGTGCACCTGGGCGTGTATGCCGTCCTCGCGCTGCACGAAGCCGTGCAACACAAGGAAGTGGCCGGCACTTGTCACGTGCGCGCCGGAAAGAACCGGCAAACCGCCGTTTTTTTGTGCGGCTGCCGTGCCTGCAATGCCGGGTGCCTGCACCGGTGTGCTGTTTTCGCCGGTGTTTTCTTCGTCGCCTTCGCCGCCAAGGTGCGGCGCGCGGTAGGCCACCAACGACGCCACGCTGCGCCCTGCCCAAATTTCCCGCATCAAGCGGGGCACACCTGCAAAGGCGGAATAACACTCGTAGCCATACATGCCGGCGGCGGCGCACAAAAAGTTGATGTTGGAATAGCGGCCTGTGCCGGAATCGTACACGGTGTGGGCGATTTCCTCCGGCAAAACGTCTTCGCCCCAGCGGTTTAACAGCATGGAGACAGACGTTGCGCCGCCGCAAAAATGAGCGATGGCGGGGTCCCGCACCAGGCAGGAATAGGCGGGGACGGCCAAAGTGCGCAGAGAGGGATGCGGCGCGTCCTCCTCTTCCGGCGCGGCATCCACCGCCACGGCCAAAAGGCCTACCTTTGGCGTCAGGTGCTCGTCTTCCGTCGCAAGAAAAATTCGTGCCTGCGCCAGTTCGGCCGCCGTGCCGGAAACAGCGAGGGACAGGGCGTCGTCCTTCATGCAGGCCACTTCGTCGCAGCTTACCTCCGGCGAGCGCCGCTCGATAAACGGGCTCCATTTGCCGAAGGGGAACCAGTGGCTCCACTGCCCGCGCACGGCCACGCGCACCTCCATTTCCACAGTGGTGCCGGGCGGGGTGTCGGCGTTCCAGCTGGGCAACAGGCGGGTGAAGGCGGGCGCGGCAAAGGGCTGGGTGGTGTAGCTGCCGGATGGCAAAAAACTGCTGCCACGCCGCCCCAGGCGCACGCCGCCGCCTTCCACAGTGGTGTTTTCAAACGCGCCTGCGGCAAAATCTGTTATATTTTTTAAAACAAAAACGCTTTTCTCCATGCTGCACCATTTGCAGGCGGGTTCATATCCGCCGAAATTTTTATTCACCTTATATTATAACCTATGGTAGGATAATGACAAGTGAAACGAATGGAGGGCTCGGAATTGGCCGGAATGGATTGGAATGGTTTGTTTGCAAAAGCGGCGAACGCGGCGGGCGCCGTGGTGCTGCCGCCGTTGGTGCTGGCGGCGCTGGGAACGGGCTTTGCATTTTTGATGACGGCGGTGGGCGCGGGCACGGTGTTGTTTGTAAAAAAAGACGTAAAACAAAATATTTTACGCCTGTTTTTGGGCTTTGCCGCCGGGGTGATGATTGCCGCCAGCGTGTTCAGCCTGATTATGCCGGCGCTGGAAATGGCAGAGGAGCGCGGGCAGAACGGCATCATCCCGGTGGCCGGGGGCTTTGTACTGGGCGTGCTGTTCTTGCTGCTGCTGGATATCCTGATCCCCCACCTGCATGCGGGCAGCAAGGAGGCCGAAGGGCCGAAAAGCAAACTGGGCAACAGCACCCTGCTGGTGCTGGCCGTTACGCTGCACAATATCCCCGAAGGCATGGCCCTGGGCCTGGTGTGCGCGGCGGCGGGCGAGGGCTTTGGCACCGTGGCGGCAGCGGTGGCGCTGTGCGTGGGTATTGGGCTGCAGAATTTGCCGGAAGGGGCGGCGGTGTCCCTTCCGCTGAAAAGCGAAGGAATGTCACGCGGCAAGGCGTTTTTGCTGGGTGCCGGCTCCGGCATTGTGGAGCCTGTTGGCGGCGTTTTGGCGGTGTTGTTTGCCGGGGCCATTGCGCCCGCCATGCCCTGGTGCCTCGCCTTTGCGGCCGGGGCCATGATGTATGTAGTGATTGAAGAGCTGATTCCCGAGGCGCATTTGGGCGAGCATTCGAACACGGCCACATTGTCGGCGCTGTTCGGCTTTGTGCTGATGATGGTGCTGGACGTGGCGCTGGGGTAGGCTGGAGGCAGGTGCAAGGGGCCGGAGGCGTGTGTCCCTCCGGAGAGCTACCTTCCGCGGCCCTCGTCACACAATTTTTGCAGAATTGTATACTCCGGGCACGCGTGCCGCTGGCCTTGCGGCTGGCGCTCACCAGAGGGACACACGCCTCCGGCCCTCGGTTACATTTTTGCGTAACCACCTGCACAAATCCCTTGCAAATCCTGAAAACCCCCGCAAAAATTCACGTTTGCCCAATTGGCAAACGTGGTTTTTTCTGTTACACTATTATGCAATCCCTTTTTATTCTATAAAAGGGAAGCTTTTGATTCAGCGAAGAAAGCTTTTATTTCAGCGTGGAGGAGAGAACGTGAAAAATTACGACAAGTACGCCCCGGGGTACTTTTTGCCGCCGGAGGCGCCCATGCTTTGGGCAAAGAAAGACCGCATTGACGAGGCGCCCATCTGGTGCAGCGTGGACCTGCGCGACGGCAACCAGAGCCTTGTGGTGCCCATGACGCTGGAGCAAAAGCTATCGTTCTTCTCCTTTTTGGTGAAAGTGGGCTTCAAAGAAATTGAAGTGGGCTTTCCCGCCGCCAGCGACACGGAGTTTGAGCTGCTGCGGGCGTTGATTGAGCGCGACATGGTGCCGGACGATGTGACGCTGCAGGTGCTTACCCAGTGCCGCGCACATATCATCGAAAAAACTTTTGCGTCGCTGGACGGCGTGAACAACGCCATCGTGCATTTTTATAATTCCACCAGCCTGGCCCAGCGCGAGCAGGTGTTCAAAAAAGAGAAAAAAGAAATTAAAAAAATCGCCACCGAGGCGGCAAAGCTGGTGAAAAAGCTGGCCAATGGCCGCGAGGGCATCCGCTTTGAGTACAGCCCAGAGAGCTTTACCGGCACGGAGCCGGAGTTTGCCCTTGAGGTGTGCAACGACGTTTTGGACATTTTGGAGCCCGAGGAAACGCGCAAGGCTATCATCAACCTGCCCTCCACCGTGCAGATGAGCATGCCGCATGTGTACGCGAACCAAATCGAATACCTGCATTTGAACCTGAAGCACCGGGACGCCGTGGTGCTGTCCACCCATCCGCACAACGACCGCGGAACCGCCGTTTCCGACGCGGAGTTTGCCGTGCTGGCCGGGGCGGACCGCGTGGAGGGCACCCTGTTCGGCAACGGCGAGCGCACGGGCAACGTGGATATCGTGACAGTGGCCATGAACATGTTCAGCCACGGGGTAGACCCGAAGCTGGACCTTTCCGACATGCCCGCCGTGGTGGAGGCCTACGAGGAGGCCACCGGCATGCGCGTGTACGAGCGCTCTCCCTACGCGGGCGCGCTGGTGTTTGCGGCCTTCAGCGGCAGCCACCAGGACGCCATTGCCAAGGGCATGAACTGGCGCAGCGAAAAGAACCTGACCCAGTGGACGGTGCCCTATTTGCCCATCGACCCGCAGGATGTGGGCCGCGTGTACGAGACGGACGTCATCCGCATCAATTCGCAAAGCGGCAAGGGCGGCATCGGCTATTTGCTGGAGCAAAACTACGGCTACAGCCTGCCGCCGAAGATGCGCGAGGCCTTTGGCTACAAGGTGAAAGCCGTGAGCGACCGCGAGAACAAGGAGCTGAGCCCCGCCGAGGTGCGCGGCATTTTCGAGGACGCCTACCTGAACCGCGGCAACCCGCTGGACGTGACCGAGGTGCATTTTATCCAGAAAGACGGCATTTTGGCGGCCATCACCGTGTACGAGGACGGGAAATCGGCCGAGTTTATGGCCAAGGGCAACGGCCGCCTGGACGCGGTTTCAAACGCCTTGAAAAATGCCACGGGCAAGGAATTTTCTATTTTGACCTATGCCGAGCACGCGCTGGAGACAGGTTCTTCCAGCAAGGCGGTGGCCTATGTGGGCCTGGAATGGGCCGGCGGCGAAGTGACCTGGGGCGCGGGCAGCCATACGGACATTATTTTGGCGTCGGTGTCGGCGCTGGTGTCGGCGTATAACAACAAAGGCGCCTAAAAATAAAAGCCGGCTGGGGAATATCCACCGCCAGGCCCCGGCAGTATAGGAGAGTATCCATGCAAAAAGATATTGCGGTCATCCGGGGCGACGGCGTGGGGCCGGAAATCGTGACGGAGGCCCTGCGCGTGCTGGACGCCGTGGCCCGCCGGTTTGGCCATGAGTTCAACTACAGCGAAGTGCTGCTGGGCGGCGCCGCTATCGATGCGGCGGGCACGCCGATGCCGAACGAAACGCTGAAGGTTTGCCTTGCAGCGGACGGCGTGCTGCTGGGGGCCGTGGGCGGCCCCAAATGGGAAAGCCTGCCCGGCGACAAGCGCCCGGAGAAAGGCCTGCTTGCCCTGCGCAAGGGTATGGGTGTGTTTGCGAATTTGCGCCCGGCCACGCTGTTTGCGGCCTTGCGTGACGCCAGCCCCCTGCGGGCGGACATCGCTGCCGAGGGCATTGACTTTTTGGTGGTGCGGGAGCTGATCGGCGGGGTGTATTTTGGCGAGCACCGCACGGACGAAGCGGACGGCGAGAAAAAGGCAACAGACGTAATGACATATTCTGAGAGTGAAATTCGCAGAATCTTGCGGGTTTCGTTTCAAATAGCCCAAAAGCGCGGCAAAAAAGTGACCAGCGTGGACAAAGCCAACGTTCTGGACACCAGTCGCCTGTGGCGCGCCGTTGCCACGGAGGTAGCGGGGGAGTTTCCGGACGTGGCGCTGGAGCACATGCTGGTGGACAACGCCGCCATGCAGATCGTGCGCAAGCCCTCCGCCTTTGACGTGGTGGCGACGGAAAATATGTTCGGCGACATTTTGAGCGACGAAGCCAGTATGATCACGGGGTCCATCGGCATGATCCCGTCTGCATCGCTGGCGGAACAGGGGCCCGGCCTGTTTGAGCCCATCCACGGCAGCGCGCCGGACATTGCGGGCCAAGACAAGGCGAACCCCATCGGCACCATTTTGTCCGCCGCCATGCTGCTGCGCTACTCGCTGGGCATGGAGGCCGAGGCCAAAGCCGTGGAAGCGGCGGTGGACCGCGCCCTTGCCGCGGAACTGCGCACGGCGGATATCGCGGCGGGCGGCGGCAAGCTGTGTGGCTGCCGCGAAATGGGCGAAAAAGTGGCGAAGTTTACCGAAATTGTTTAATTATAATGCGAATATTGCGTATTTGATTGTGCCAACAGGAGGCCCTGCATGACGGACTTCACCTTTTACACGCCTACAAAAATCGTGTTTGGCAAAAGCGCCGAGCCGCAAACGGGCGCCCTGGCGAAAGCCGAAGGCGCCACGAAGGTGTTGCTGCATTACGGCGGCGGCAGCGCGGAAAAAAGCGGGCTGCTGGGCCGTGTGCGCCAGGCGCTGAAAGACACGGGCCTTCCCTTTGTGGAGCTGGGCGGCGTGGTGCCGAACCCGCGGCTTTCGCTGGTGCGTGAGGGCGTTGCCCTGTGCCGGGCCGAAAATGTCGAGTTTGTGCTGGCCGTGGGCGGCGGCAGTGTCATCGACTCTGCCAAGGGCATTTGCTACGGCATTCCGGCGGAAAACGACGTGTGGGATTTTTACACCGGAGCGGCGGCCCCCGCGCGGTCCACGCCGCTGGGCGTGGTGCTCACCATTGCGGCGGCGGGCAGCGAAATGAGCAACAGCAGCGTGATTACCGACGAAGACACGCAGATGAAAATTGGCCTGAACTGTGAGCTGTGCCGCCCGCGCTTTGCCGTGATGAACCCGGAGCTTACCCTTACCCTGCCGCGAGAGCAAACGGCGGCGGGCTGTGTGGATGTGATGATGCACACGATGGAACGGTATTTTTCCGACGCGCCGCTGATGGAAGTGACGGCGGGCATGGCGGAAAGCCTGTTGCGCACGGTGATGGACGTGAGCCGGAAGCTGACGCGGGAGCCACAGGATTATGACGCCCGGGCGGAGCTGATGTGGGCGGGGGCCCTTTCGCACAACGGCATCATGGGCCTTGGCTGCGGCAACGGAGACTGGGCCACCCACCGCGTCGGCGTGCAGCTGTCCGCTTTGTACGACACCACCCATGGCGACACCCTGAGCATTTTGTGGGCCAGCTGGGCGCGTTATGTATACAAAGCGAATGTACAGCGCTTTGCGCGCTTTGCGGAAAACGTGATGGGCGTGGAGGGCGAAGGGACGGACGAAGAGATTGCCCTTGCCGGAATTGACGAAATGGAGGAATTTTTTTGGGCGTTGGAGATGCCCACCTCCATGGAAGAAGCGGGCATTGCCCCCACGGACGAAGAGATTGAGCTGATGGCGGACAAGGCTACAAATGGCGGCAAGAATACCCAAGGAACTGTGGTAAAATTGCAGCGAAAAGATATTGTTGAAATTTTAAAGAACGCGCGGTAAAAAGCGCCACAATATTTTAATTGTTAGTCATATATTTAACGAATGATGCAAAACCCGCATGCAAACATGCGGGTTTTTGCAATACAAAATTCGTAACCACAATTTGTAATTATTGCATAAAAAATGTTGTTTTCTGCGCCGGCCAGATGGAGCCGCCAGTGCCGGTATGGCCTAAATGCTGTTTTGCATAGTGCCGGCGGGCCTCTTTGGAGAAAAAAGTGCCCTTTTTTACGGTAAAATTCGATCTAAACATAAATTTTGTGCAAAAATTAAAAAAAATCGAGCTTTTTCTACAAAAACTGTGAAATTAATGTGTTAGAATCACAGCAGTGGCAGAGATACAGTCATCACCCCAAAAGCCTCCCTCCAGAGGAGCCCCGGTTGTTTTGTGCCGAACATCCGGGCCAATACCTCTTTTCCCTTCCTCTTCACGAAAGCGGCGTCCCATTGCAGGACGCCGTTTTCGTGTTTTTTTGTTGTTCGGGTGGGGTTACTTGTTGCCGCCCACGCGCAGCAGCGCGGTGCACACGGGCACGGCCACCACCACGGCGGCCAATATCTCCAGCCCGCCGTTCAGCGTGAGGATGATGGCGAACACCTGCTGCAGCGGTATGGCGGAAAACAGCAGTGACAGGCACGTCAGCACGCCCAGCGTGTGCACAACGGTAGAAACGGCCGCCGTGATGCCGCTGGCCACCATCGTGTTTTTGATGGCGCGGGAAAGGCCCATAAACAAAAATCCGGCCACCGCGCCCAGCAATATCCGCGGCACAAGGCACATGATGACGGAGGCTACGGGCTGGCCGCTTAAAAACGGGCTGAACAGCATGTCCACCGGGGAAACGGCGCTGGTGGTGGCCTTTACCATGCTGCACAGGCCGAACACGAGGCCCAAAAGGCCGCCGTACAGCGGCCCCATAACGATGCCGCAGATAATGACGGGGATGTGCATGATGGTGACGGCCACGGGTGGAACCATAATGAGGCCGATGGGCGTGAAGCCTAAAACAAGCTCAATGGCCAGCAGCAGGGAAAACTGTACCAGCCTGCGTGTACGTTTGGATTTGGGAGCTGCCTGCATGTCGCACCTCGCGTCCTTTTGAAAAAAACAGGGTCTTACGGTGTTTGCCCAGTTGAACAATCATATCATAGTGGATGAAACAGTTTTTTGCAACACGGCGGGGCGCCGGAATTCGCCTTTCCGCGGGGGTGCCTGCGTGGTTACTTGCTGAAAAAATAGCGAATAAAGGAGAATAATCAGAAAAAATTGATTTTTTGGCAGAATTTTCATATACTGGATAGCGTGAGGAAAAGTGGGGGAGTATACAAGCCTATTTTAAGGAAGGGACCGCACATGTATAAAACGAACGAATTGTTTGACGTGACCAAGACCATAGCGCGGGACTATGTGGCGGGCTGTGAATGGCCGTGGCAAGTGCTGGAGGATATCGGCGGCTGCATCGCGGAGATCGGGAAGGGCCTTGACGAATCAAAATTCGACCACCCGGCCGAGACGGTATGGATTGCCAAAAGCGCCACAGTGGCGCCGTCCGCATCCATCACAGGGCCCTGCATCATTGACGAGGACGCCGCCGTGCGCCACTGCGCTTTTATCCGGGGCAATGCCATTGTGGGCAAGGGGGCCGTGGTGGGGAACTCCACCGAGCTGAAAAACGCCATTTTGTTCGACGGCGCACAGGCCCCGCATTATGATTACGTGGGCGACAGCGTGCTGGGCTACAAGGCGCACACGGGCGCCGGGGTGGTGTGCTCCAACGTGAAGAGCGACAAGACCCTTGTGGTCATCCACGCCGCCGATGGCGACCGCGAGACCGGCCGCAAAAAGGTTGGGGCGCTGATTGGCGACAACGTGGAGGTGGGCTGCAACGCCGTGCTAAACCCCGGCACGGTGCTGGGGCGCGGCGCCTCGGTGTACCCCACCAGCTGCGTGCGCGGTGTGGTGGAGGAAAACTGCATTTTTAAAAACGACGGCATCGTGGTGAAAAAATGGTAAGCGGTTTTTCACACCGCTGAAGGGTGAAAGCGGTGCATTGCAAGGAATGTAAAAATCAACGGCGTGTGTGTGTACCGCGCACCCAGAGCGAAAAAGGCGCGCAGCGCCTTTGGCGCGATATCGACCGGCCGGGCACCGGCCATACTGCCAGCCGCGGCATGCGGCCGGCCAAGGGAGGACTTGAGATGGGTAGACTGTTTGGCACGGACGGCGTGCGGGGCCTTGCGAACGAGGAGATTACGGCGGAGCTGGCGATGAATATTGGCCGCGCGGCGGCGGCGGTGCTTACGCAGGGGCGCAGGCGCAGGCCGCTGGTGGTCATCGGCAAGGACACGCGCATTTCGAGCGACATGCTGGAAAGCGCGCTGGTGGCGGGCATGTGCAGCGTTGGGGCGGACGTTATCCGCATTGGCGTGATGCCCACGCCTGCCGTTGCCTTTTTGGTGATGAAGTACAAGGCGGACGCCGGGGTGATGATCTCGGCCTCGCACAACCCGTACCCCTATAACGGCATAAAAATCTTCTCCGGCGACGGTTTTAAGCTGCCGGACGATTTGGAAAACCAGATAGAGGCCATGGTGCTGGGCGAGCGGGACGGCATGCCCCTTGCCATGGGCGACCATTTGGGCGCCATGCACTATGCGCAAACGGCGGTGGACGACTATGTGAGCCATCTGCGCGCCAGCGTGCCGATGTCGCTGGAGGGTATGCGCGTGGCGGTGGACTGTTCCAACGGCTCGGCGTATAAAACGGCGGCGATGCTGTTCAGTGAGCTTGGGGCCGAAACGGATATCATCAACGCCGAGCCTGACGGCGTGAACATCAACGAAAACTGCGGCAGCACCCATATGGAAGCGCTGTGCGAGATGGTGAAAAAGGGCAAGTACGACGCGGGCGTGGCCTTTGACGGCGACGCCGACCGCTGCCTGTGCACCGACGAAAAGGGCAATATCATCGACGGCGACTATTTGATGGCCATTGGCGCGCTGGACCTGAAAACCCGCGGGAAGCTGCGCAACAACACCATTGTGGGCACCATTATGGCCAACATGGGCCTGAACAAATTTTGTGAGGAAAACGACATCCGCTTTTTGGCCACGAAGGTGGGCGACCGCTATGTGCTGGAGGAGATGGAGCTGGAGGGCGACGTGTTTGGCGGCGAGCAGAGCGGCCATATCATCTACCGCGATTACTCCACCACCGGCGACGGCCAACTGACGGCCATCCAGCTGCTGTGCCACCTGCGGCAAAGCGGCAAAAAGCTGTCGGAGCTGACGAAGGTGATGAAGAAGTACCCGCAGGAGCTGAGCAATATCAAGGTGTCGGCAGAGGGCAAGCTGGCATTTTACAACAACGAGGCCGTGAAAGAAGTGATTGCGAAGCACAAGGCGGCGCTGGGCGAAAACGGGCGCATCGTGGTGCGCGTGTCCGGCACGGAACCGCTGATCCGCGTGATGGCGGAAGGGCAGGACGGTAAGGCCATTAAAAAGGCCGTGAACGAGATTTCGGATGTTGTGAAAAAAGAGCTGGTGTAAGGCAGCGTTTGCCGGCTGCCGGATGCGTAACATTCTCCTACAAACAAAAACCGCGCAGATTATTAAAAAATCTGCGCGGTTTTTTGTGATAAAAGTTGTTTTGGTGCAGACGAGGCGAAACGTGAACGCGCGCGAACAGGTTAAAACCGCGAGTGGTCAGGCGGCCTCTTCGCTTTCGCTGCCACTGCTTTCACTGTTGTCCGAGCTGCCGCCGCTGGCGGAACTGCTGTCGCTGGAGCTTGCACCGGTGCCAGGCGCGCCGGAAACGCTGCCGCCGGAAAGCCCGTCCTCTTCGCCGGGCAGCAGTTCACTTGCCGCCGCCCCCGAGGAGGCGCTTTGCTCGGCTTGGGCTTCGGCGGTGTAGGTCAGGTTTGGCTGGATGGATTCGAGGTAATATTCGCTGCCGTCGCGGCGGAAGAAATAGTCCATAAAACGGGCCGGGTGGTCGTAGTCCGGCGTGGTAAGCAACTCGTTGGTGGAACTGGTGGTGCTTACATAGCCGACAATGACCCGGTGACCGCCGTTTTCGCGCACCACGTCCACCACGGTGGGCAGGTATTGCGGCGTTAACCCGGCGGACTGGGCGGTGTACACCTGGGTGGCCTCGTCATAAACATAGGTAAGGTCCTGGAACGTATCGGTAAAGGTTTCGTGCACGAAGGAAAAAGCCGGGCCGTAAAGGTCGGCGGCGTAGCTGTCGATGGCGGCGGCGGGAATGAGCGGCTCGCCAAGGTCACTGCGCTGGATGCTGGAGCCTTCGGCGTTCAAAACGCCCCAGATGGCCGCTTCCTTCAGGATGTTCTGGTCCGCCTTGTCCAGGCTTTCAAAGGGCAGGATGTCGAACCAGACCAGCGGCGTGATACGCGTGAGGTATTCGTCGGCCAGGCCCGACGTGTCCAGCATGGAGCGCACGGTTTTTACGCCCTGGTTGATGATGCTGAGGGCCCCCACCACGATGAGGATGGACAGCGCCAAGCCCAAAAGCTGACGCGTGCGCCGCTTGGCGCGCCGGGCCTGTTCCTCCCGGTGGTGGCGCTTTGCCTCGGCGTCTGTCTGTGTTATTTGTGGATTTTTTGCCATTTAATACCTTCCTGATTGTTGATCCTGCGGCTTTTGCGGCAAGCTACCGCACGTTGCCGGTGCCGGTAAGGACGTATTTGTAGCTGGTGAGCTCATACAGGCCCATGGGGCCGCGTGCGCCCAGCTTTTGCGTGGAGATACCCATTTCGCAGCCGAAGCCGAACTCGCCGCCGTCGGTGTAGCGGGTGGAGGCGTTCACATACACGGCCGCCGAGTCCACACCGGCGGTGAAAGTGCGCGTGGCAGCGGCGTCCGCCGTGACGATGGCATCTGAGTGGTGGGTAGAGTGGCGGTTGATGTGTTCCACCGCTTCATCAACGCCGCCCACCACCTTCACGGCAAGGATGTAAGCGTTAAACTCGGTGTCGAAATCGTCCGGCCCGGCGGCCTTGCCGGGGATGATGGCGGCAGCTTCGGGGCAAAGGCGCAGTTCCACGTTCTGTTCCGCCAGTTTTTCGGCGGCCAAGGGCAGGAATTTTGCCGAAATATCCCGGTGCACCAGGCACACCTCCGCCGCGTTGCACACGCTGGGGCGGCTGGTTTTGGCGTTGGTCAGGATGGCGGCGGCCATATCCAAATCGGCGGCCTTGTCCACATAAACATGGCAGATGCCGCTGCCCGTTTCGATGACGGGCACGCCGGAGGAACCGCTGACCACGGCCTGGATTAGCCCTTTGCCGCCGCGGGGGATCAGCACATCCACATAGCCGTGGGCCTTCATCAGCTCGTTTGCGCTTTCGTGGGAGGTGTCTTGTACCAGCTGCACCAGCCCGGCGGGCGCGCCCACCTTGGCCAGCGCCCTGCCAATGGCCGCCACGATGGCGGTGTTGGAGCGGATGGCGTCGCTGCCGCCGCGCAGCACGCACACGTTGCCGCTTTTTACGCACAGGGCCGCCGCGTCCGCCGTCACGTTGGGGCGGCTTTCGTAAATGATGGCCACCACGCCCAGCGGCACGCGCACCTTTTGCAGTTGCAGGCCGTTTGCAAGGGTGCGGGTGTCCTCCACAAGGCCCACCGGGGTTTTCAGGGACGCAAGGCCCGCCACGGCGTTTGCCATGGCACGCACGCGGGGGGCATCCAGCCGCAGGCGGTCCAGCATCACGTCCGGCACGCGGTCTTGCGCAGCCTGCAAATCCTCGGCGTTGGCGGCCAAAATGTCTCTTTCCGCCGCCAGAATTTGGGCGGAAATCTCGTCCAACAACGCGTTTTGCGCCTGTTCGTCCATATCGGCGGCATAGGCCTTTGCCGCTACGGCGTTTTCCAATAGAATTTTAGTTTCGTCGCGCATACTGTTACTCCGTTGCCGCCGCCTTGCAAAAGGCAAAGCGTGTGCCCACCGGGTGTTTTGCCATCACTTCGTACAGGCAGTCCGGGTTTTGGCCGCCGGTGATGACCATGTCGATGCCGTGGGCGTACAAAATTTCCGCCGCGGCCAGCTTGCTGGACATGCCGCCGGTGCCCAAATTCGTGCCCGCGCCGCCGGCGGCATTGCGCATTTCGTCGGTGATCTCCGTCACCACGGGAATGAGCCTGGCGCTTTCTTCCTTGCGCGGGTCTGCCGTGAACAGGCCCGGCATGTCCGTGAGCAGTACCAGCAGCTCCGCCTCCACAGAGACGGCCACTTCTGCGGACAGGGCGTCGTTGTCGCCGATGACGCCGCCCTCCAGCTCCGCCGTGGCAACGGTGTCGTTTTCGTTGATGATGGGCAAAACGTTCAGCTCCAGCAGGCGGAACAGCGTGGCGCGGAAGTTTTGCCGCCGGGTCTCGTTTTGGATGTCGTCCGCCGTGAGCAGCACCTGCGCCACCGTGTGGTTGAAGCGGGCGAATTGCTGGTCGTAGGTGTACATCAGCTCGCACTGGCCCACGCTGGCCGCCGCCTGCCGGGTGGGAATGTCGTCCGGCCGGGCGGGCAGGTGCAACTTGCCCACGCCCATGGCGATGGCCCCGGAGGACACCAAAATCACCTCGTGGCCGGCGTTTTTGATGTCCGCCACCACCTTGCACAGCTGTTCCACCCGGCGGATGTTGAGCCGGCCGGTTTGGTGGGTGATGGTGGACGTGCCGATTTTGATCACTACCCTCATTGCATTCCCCTTGTTTCTCAAAAAAGCGGTGCGCCGGCATGATTTTCTAAAAATTTACCGGTTGCCGTACATATTTTCGTAATATTTTATATAAGCCCCGGAAGTGACGTCATCCAGCCAGCTTTGGTTTTCCAAATACCAGCGGATGGTTTTTTCAATGCCTTCTTCGAACATGACCTGCGGCTGCCAGCCCAGTTCCTTGCCGATTTTTTCCGGGTCGATGCCGTAGCGGCGGTCGTGGCCTTTGCGGTCGGCCACATAGATAATGAGGCTTTCGTCGATGGAATCGTCCACTTCGCCGTGCAAAATGGAGATGACCTTTTTCACGATGTCGATGTTTTCGCGCTCGTTGTGGCCGCCCACGTTGTACACCTGACCCGGGGTGCCCTTGGCCAGCACCGTGTCAATGGCCTTGCAGTGGTCTTCCACATACAGCCAGTCCCGCACCTGCTTGCCGTCACCATACACCGGCAGCGGCTTTTTGTTTTGCGCGTTGTGAATCATGAGCGGGATGAGCTTTTCCGGGAACTGGTACGGCCCATAGTTGTTGGAGCAGCGGGTGATGAGCACCGGCAGGCGGAAGGTGTCGTGCCAGGCCATGGCAAACATGTCCGCCGAGGCCTTGCTGGCGGAGTATGGCGAGTGGGGGCAAAGAGGCGTTTCCTCGGTGAAAAAGCCGGTGGGGCCGAGGGAGCCGTACACTTCGTCGGTGCTTACCTGCAAAAAGCGCACGCCGGGGGTGTATTCACCGTCCGCCTGTTCCCACGCCTCGCGCGCGGCACTCAGCAAATTGATGGTGCCCAGCACGTTGGTGCGGGCAAACACACCCGGGTCCTCGATGGAGCGGTCCACGTGGCTTTCGGCGGCAAAGTTCACCACCGCGTCAATTTTGTGGTCCTTCATCAGGCCGTCCACCAGGGGTTTGTCGCCAATGTCGCCCTGCACAAAGGTGTAGCGCGGGTCTTTTTCCACGCTTTTCAGGTTTTCCAAATTACCCGCGTAGGTCAACAAATCAAGATTTACTATTTGCATATCTTGATACGTATTCAACATATAGATGATAAAATTAGAACCGATAAACCCGGCGCCGCCGGTGACAAGGATATTTTTCATGATTTCCTCCCATATTCCCCGGATGGGGGTTAATATCGTGCAGTAGCGGTCATTCCGCGTTTTGCGCCGCTTGTTCCGCCTGTTCCGCAATGAAGGCGGCCAGCGCCTGTTGCCAGGGGCGCATGCGGTTGCCCACGGTGTGGCGCAGCATGCGGTTTTCAAGGGCGGAGTAGGCCGGGCGCTTGGCCGGGGTGGGGAATTCGTCCGTGGTACAGGGGGTGACGGTGGCGCTGATGCCGGACAGCCGCACGATCTCCGCCGCGAACTCGTACCAGCTGCACACGCCCTCGCCGGTGCAGTGGTAAATGCCGTATTCGGCGGTGGGCGCCAGCTGCAGGATGTGATGGGCCAGGTCCTCGGCATTGGTGGGGTTGCCGAACTGGTCGTTCACCACCTTGGCCCCGCCCTTTTCACGGGTGATGTTTTGCATGGTCTTCACAAAATTGCCGCCGAAATGGCCGTACAGCCAGGAGGTGCGCACGATGAAAAATTTGCCGCAAAAATTCCGCACGTAGGTTTCGCCCAGCAGCTTGGTGCTGCCGTAAACGGAGGCCGGCCCGGTGGCGGCGGTTTCGTCCAGCGGGGCCGTGGCGTTGCCGGGGAACACATAATCGGTGGAAACGTGGATGAGCTTGGCGCCGGATTTTTCGCAGGCGATGGCGACGTTGCGCGCGCCCAGGGCGTTGGCCTTGAAGGCGGTGTCCGGCTCGGTTTCGCAGGCGTTCACGTTGGTAAAGGCGGCGCAGTTCAGCACCACGTCGGGCGCAAACTCCTTCACCAGGCGCGCCGCCACGCCGGGCACGGCCAGGTCGTGGCCGGGAAGGTCCGCGCCCAGCACCTCGGCCCCAAAGCATGCGGCGGGCACGGGCCCAAGGGCGCTTTTGCCCGCAGCCAGCTGGCGCTGCAATTCGCGCCCCAGCTGGCCGTTTGCGCCTGTAATGAGAATTTTCATGAGAGGGCCCCTTTTTCGCTTCGTTTATTGGCCTTGTATCCTGTATTAAGTGGGCCGCCGCGAGCTAGGAGTACTGCACCCCCGGCGTCACCGTTTCGGCAATGTGGAACAGGTATTCGCCATATTCCGTTTTGCACAAATCGTTTGCGCAGCCCAGCAGCTGGTCTTTAGTAATAAACGCCTGCCGGTAGGCAATTTCTTCGAGGCACGCGATGTAAAGGCCCTGCCGCGTTTGCACGGCCTCCACAAAGTTTGCCGCCGCCAGCATGCTGCGGTGATTGCCGGTGTCCAGCCAGGCCATGCCGCGGCCGAACAGCTCCACCTTCAGTTTTTGCTGCTGAAGGTACGCCGCAATAACGGAAGTGATCTCTATCTCCCCGCGGGCGGACGGCTTCACATTTTTGGCGATGTCCACCACTTGCTTATCGAAGAAATACAGCCCCGGCACGGCGTAGTTGCTCTTTGGCTTTTCGGGCTTTTCCTCAATGGAAAGCACGTCCCCCGCGGCGTTGAACTCCACCACGCCGAACTCCGTGGGGTTTGCCACGTGGTAGCCGAAAATGGTGGCGCCGTCAGGGCGGGCGGCGGCGTTGTTCAGCCGCTCGGAAAAGCCGTATCCGTAGAAGATATTGTCGCCCAGCACCAGGCACGCGCCATCGTCGGCAAGGAAGTCCTCGCCCACGATGAACGCGTCGGCAAGGCCGCGCGGGGCCGTTTGCACGGCGTATTCGAACTGCACACCAAGACGGCTGCCGTCGCCCAAAAGGCGCTTGAAGCCGTCGATGTCGTTTGGGGTGGAGATGATCAAAATCTCCCGGATGCCAGCCAGCATCAGCGTAGACAGCGGGTAATAGATCATTGGTTTGTCGTATATGGTCAGCATCTGCTTCGACACTGCGATGGTGGACGGAAACAGGCGCGTGCCGGCGCCTCCGGCCAAAACGATCCCCTTCATATGAGCCTCCTTATTTCAAGCGAAATCCCCATTTGCGAAAATAGCGCGCCATGCTTTTCACCTGCCACCAGAAGTGCCTGCGGTCCCTGTGGGCGGCGCGGCGCCACGCGTGGGTAACGGCGGCCCCGGGCAAAAACACGGCCCGCCCCTTTTGCAGGGCTTTTTGGGTGATGTCGGCGTCCTCCACATACATGAAGTACCCTTCGTCAAACCCGCCGATGTCTTTGAACACGTCCGTGCGCATCAGGAAAAATGAACCGCTGCAAAACTCCACATCCGTGGGCTTTGTCAAGTCTTCGTCCAGCATCAGGTAATGCCGGTTGTACTTTTCCAGAAAGGGAAACCCCGTTTGCCGCGCCACCAGCGCCAGCAAAGCGGGCCGGCGCTTGGCAATGTGCTGCTCGGTGCCGTCGGTGTTGAGAAGCCGCGGCGTGGTAATGGCCACGTCCGGGTGGGCATCCATATAGGCCGCCATCGCGGCGATGGCATCGGAAGAGAGCAGCACGTCCGGGTTCACCACCGCGTGGTATTTGCTGCAAACCAGCGGCAAAACGGCGTTGTGCCCGGCACCGTAGCCGCGGTTTTCGCCAAGGGGAAGGATGTGCACATTTTCCGGCAGGCCCGCCGCCCGCATTTTGGCAAGGGCGCCGTCCGGCGAGGCGTTGTCCACCAGGTACACTTCCAGCGGCAACGACGTGTGGGCCAGCAGGCTTTTGGCCGCCGCAACGGCGTCGGGCGCGCCGCCGTACACCACAATAGACGCACTGACGGCGGGCCCGTTTTGCCCGGCCATCTAGGCGGCGTCCTTGCTGTTGCCGTTGTTGCTGTTATCGCCCTGGTTGTTGCCGTTGTTGCCTTCGTTGTCGTTGTTGTCCTGGCCGTTTCCCTCTCTGCCCTGTCCGTTTCCGTTGTTGCCGGTGCCGCCGTCTTCGGCCTTGCTGCTGCCGCCGTCTTCGGCCTTGCTGCTGCCGCTACTGTCGCTGCTGGTGGGCGCGCCGGGGTCGTTTTGTGTGGCGGGGGTGCTTGCGGCCGCGGAAGTGGGCGACTGCACGGTGGGCTGTGCCGCCTTGCCCAGGGTGGTGCGCAAAATTTCAAAAGAGCGCAGAATCTGCGGGTCGGTTTCCAGGTTCGGGTTAATGAGGCGGCGCTCGTCGGAGCTTTCGTACAGCACTTCCACGTCGGGAATGACGCCGATGCCGTCATAGCTTTCGCCGGTGCTGGTAAGCAGCTTTGCCACGGTCACGCTCACGGCGCTGCCGTCGGCCAGGCGCTGGGGCGGAGACTGCATCATGCCCTTGCCCACCGTGGTAACGCCGGCAATGTGGCCGCCGCACAAATCGCGCACGCTTACGGCAAACAGCTCGGCGGCGGCGGCGGTGTTCGCGTTCACCAGGGCCACCATGGGCGCGTCTATGGCGCTTTCGTCCGACGTTGCCAGTACGCGGGTGACGCCGCTTTTGTTTTCGCTGTACGCAACGGCCTTGGAAAGCGGGCTGATGAGGTCGATCATCTCGTAGCTTTGGGCGTACATGCCGCCGGGGTTGCCGCGCAAATCGAACACAAAGCCCAGCACGCCGTCGCTTTGCGCTTTTTTCACCGCCGCGGCAAACTCGGCGGCGGTGGCCCGTTCAAAGGCGGAGATGCGGATGTAGGCGAGGCCGTCCACATTTGTGTATTCCACTGTGGGCGTGGTGTAGTTTACATGCTGGATTAGAAACTCGCGCTCGTCGGCTTTGTCGTACACGCAGGTGAGGGCCAGCTCGTTGCCGGGGTTGTCGCGCAAAAGCAGCTTCAGCGCGCGCACAGAGGTGAGGGTGGACGTATCCACCCCGTTCACTTCGGTGATGCGGCCTTCCGGCTCCACACCGGCGGCGGCGGCGGGGCTGTTTTCGTACACGCGGGCGATGCGGAAATAGGTGTCCGCGTCGCGCACCACTTCCAGGCCCACGCCCACGCGGTCGCCGCTTTCATATTCCAGCTGCTCGGTATATTCTTTTTCTGTGTAATACGTGGCGTATTTGTCGCCCACGCCCACAAGGTAGCCCTGGGCAATGCGGTCGTTCAGCACCACGTCGTCTATATCGCCGTAGTAGTTGTCGCGCACATAGGTGTCCAGCTCGCTCAGCTTGCTGTATTGCGCCTGCTTGCTGGTGATGGCGGCGACAGACGAGTTGAAAACCTCCATGGAGCCGAGCCACGTGATGGCAAAGGTGATGGTCATGGCGATGATGGCGATGGCCAAAGCAACGCTCACAGGAATTTTTTTAGACATAGGTCCTCCAGAACGGCAGAATCATTAGAAAGCTCCCGTATTGGAGCTTTAAAGCTTTGCTTTTGAAGCGTTTGCCCCGTACCTTCGGGGCTTTCCAGCATACCAAAAGAATGTGGAAATATCGTGTTGCCGGAAAAGGCTGGCTCGCGCGTTCGTTGACAATCTAAGGCATGAAACAGCCTAGAAATAATTAGACGGGTTTTGCAAAACGCCGCCGTCGATTACCTCAAGGTGCAGGTGCGGCCCGGTGACAAAGCCTGTGTGGCCCACATAGGCGATGGTTTGCCCGGCGCTGACCGCCGCGCCCACGCCCGCGGCCAAAGAACTGCAGTGGGCGTACAGGGTTTTCAAGCCGTTGCCGTGGTCTACCACAATGTAGTTGCCGTAGCTGGGGGCGGACTTTGCGATGATGACCGTGCCGGACTGGCAGGCCACGATGGGCGCGCCCTCGATGGTGGCGGCACCGCCGCGGCTGATGTCCATACCGCGGTGTGCAACGCCGTTCGGGTCCGGCGCGCCGAAGTAACAGCTGACGTTGTAAAAGCCCGGCACCGGCCAAATGAACTTGCCCGTTGGCGCGGGTTCCGGCTCCGGCGTGGGCTCCGGCTCCGGCGCGGGCTCGGCGGCGCTTTCACTTTCTTCGCCGTCCTCTCCACCGTCCTCCGCGGTTTCGCCGCCTTCTTCCGGCGCGGGCACTGCCGCGGAAGAAGATTCCGGCGCCGGGGCCGGCTGCACATTGTCGCCTTTTTGCGAGCCCGTGGCGGCGGCTTCGGCGGCAAGGGCCGCCATTTCGGCCTGGGCGGCGGCCAGTTCCTCGCTGGTGCCGGCGTAGGCTGTGTTTTGCGCGGCAAGCGCCGCCTCCGCCTCGGTCACGCTGGCGTCTTGCTCCCGGATGTTGCCCTGCAAAACGGCGGCGTTGTCCTCCAGCTCGTCATAACTTTCCCACAGGCTGTCCAAAATCTCGTCGATTTCCGCCTGCTCTTTTTCCAGCTTTTCGCGCTCTTCCTTCAGCGTGTTCAGCAGGGCCGTGTCATTCTGGCTCACGCGGCGCAGGGCGTCCACCGCCTGCAAAAACTCGGCAAAGCTGTCCACGCTAAGCAGCTGCGACAAAATGCTGGAATTGTTCATTTTGTACATGGCCACCAGCCGCTGGCGAAACAACTCGTCGTTTTTTTCCAGGCTTTCGCGCACCTTGGCGGCGTCCTTTTCCTTTTCCGCCAGCATGTCGCGGGTCTCGTCGATCTTGTCCTGGTTCAGGGCAATCATCTCGTCCACCACGGCCTTTTGCTGGGCCAGGGCGGCCTGCTGGTTTTTTTCGCTGGCAAGGTTCGCCTTTGCGTCGGACAACTCGGCGGAAATCTCCGTCAGCTCCTCCTTCAGCCGCTCATAGCGCTCCTCCGGTGTTTCGGCGAAGGCTGCGGGCGAAAAAGAGGCAAAAATGACACAAAAAATGACAAAAACTGCAAAAATTCGTGTAAAACGCACCGAAAAATGCGCGTTTGCTGTGGTTTGCTTCAAAATATCACACCTTTAAATGTTTGCGCACGCTTGTGGCTGTGCCAAAACCGCCGATGAGGATGCCGAACGCGACAAAGGATACCACCACATAGGGCCAGATGTCGTCCAGCGTGTATACCTGGTCGATCATGCTCATCACCCATGTGTTGTACATATTGGTGAGGAAATTGTAGGCCAGGTAATACCCGCCGCAGATGACGCCCGAGGCCAGAAGCCCCGCAATGGCGCCCACGGTCATGCCCTCCACAAAAAAGGGCAGGCGGATGAAGGCGTTGGTGGCGCCCACATATTTCATGATGGAGATTTCCCGCCGCCGGGCGAACACCGTGAGGCGGATGGTGTTGGAAATGACGATGACGGACACCAAAGCCAGAACGACGACAAGCCCCCAGCCGCCGTAGGTGACGGCGTTTTTGATCGTGACCATCACGCCGGCAAGGGCCGTGGGCACAATGGTGCTTTCCACACCGGGCAAAGCGGCCAGCGCGTCGTTCGTTTGGGCCACGAAGTTCAGGTCCTCCACCGTGACGAGGAACTTGGCCGGGAACACGGTCTCATAGCCCTTGAGCAAATCGCCGTAGCCCTCCAGCCAGCCCTTCACGTCTTCGTAGGCGTCCAGCTTGCTTCTGTAGGTGACGCCCAGCACATTCTGGATGCCATTGATCTGCGTTTCCAGCGCCAGGGCGTCGTCGTCACTCACATCCGGCTGCAAAAACACCACAATCTCGTTCTGGTTGGCCAGGTAATCCACAATTTTGTTCACGTTCAGGGACAAAAGGCCCGCAATGCCGGTGATGATGAGGCAGGCCGTGAGTACGCCGATGGAGGCGAAGGTCATCAGGCGGTTGGTGGCCATGCTTTTCCAGCCCTGCTTGATGAGGTACCGAAGGCTTGAAAATCTCAAAACGCGTCGCCCCCTTCCACAAAGGCCACGTCGTCCACAACTTCACCGTGGTCAATCATGATGATGCGCTCGGAAAAGCGCTGGGCCAGCTCGTGCTCGTGGGTGACCACCACCACCGTGGTGCCCACCATATTGATGGCTTTCAGCAGTTCCATGATCTCTACGGAGAGCTCTGGGTCGATGTTGCCGGTGGGCTCGTCCGCAATGATGATGGGCGGCGAGTGCACCAGGGCCCGGGCCAAAGCGACGCGCTGCTGTTCGCCGCCGGAGAGTTCGCTTGGCAGGCTGCGCGCCTTGCCGGCAAGGCCCACAAGGTTCAGCACATAGGGCACGCGCTTTTTGATTTCCCGCTCCGGGATATTGGTGACACGCATGGCGAAGGCCACGTTTTCGAAGGCGTTCATATTGGGGATGAGGCGAAAATCCTGGAACACCACGCCAAGGCCGCGGCGCAGGTAGGGGATGTCCCGCTGGCGGATGCGCGAAAGGTCGCGCCCGCCCACGGTCACTCGGCCGTTTGTGGCCACTTCTTCACGCAAAATCAGCTTTAAAAACGTGCTTTTGCCCGCGCCGGAATGCCCCAGCACAAACACGAATTCCCCGCGGCGAATCTCCAAATTCACGTCCTGCAGGGCCACGTTTCCGCCGGGGTACACCTTGCGCACGCCCTCGAAGCTGATCATGACGGACGAATCGGATATGATTGGTTTTTTTGCCATTCGCGGTATGTCCTCCCAAAATCGATGTGCCGTCTGGAGCTCGATATATCAAATAAAAATTGTCACCAAAAATCATCATGCCCGGCCCAAAGGATGGAAAGGCAGGCTTGCCGCGAAAGCTGCCCGCTCGGGCACAGGCTCTGCTACAAAGGCGCAAATCCACCGCCGCACCCGAGCCGCCCGGCCAGGCACCGGCCACAAGGCAATAGGACCGCCGCGCCTTCCCGGGAATGAGGCCGGGCAGGTCCACAGCAGTCCTATATTAACACTTTTCGCCAATCATATCAATATTGCGTTGGGTTGCTCTTCAGGTACTTCTTTACCATCAAAGCCACCTTGAACACAATCGCGTCGTCGAATTCCCGCAAATCCAGCCCGGTGAGTTTCTTGATTTTTTCAAGGCGGTACACCAGGGTGTTGCGGTGCACAAACAGCCCGCGGCTGGTTTCGCTCACGTTCAGGTTGTTTTCAAAAAAGCGCTGGATGGTGAACAGGGTCTCGTCGTCCAACGAGTCGATGCTGCCCTGGTTGAACACTTCTTTCAGGAACATTTCGCACAGGGTGGTGGGCAGCTGGTAAATCAGGCGGGCAATGCCGAGGTGGTTGTAGCTGATGATCTGCTGTTCGGCGTCGAACACTTTGCCCACCTCAAGGGCAATTTGCGCCTCTTTGAAGGAGGAGGCCAAATCTTTGATGTTGGAGATGGGAGTGCCGATGCCCACCACGGCGCGGATGTAATGCTCGCCGTTCAAAGTGTCTACAATGGAGGCTGCCAGGTTCTGGATGTCGTGTTCCTCTACGCCGCGGCCAATCTCCTTCACCAGCACCGTGTCCGTTTCGCTTACGTTAAACACGAAGTCCTTTTGCTTGTCCGGGAAGAGGCTGCTCACCACCTCGAAGGAGGAGATGTCCGTGCTGCTGACGACGCGCACCAGCAGCACGATGCGGGACACGTCCGTGGAAAAATGCAGCTCCCGCGCACGGGCGAAAATGTCGCCGGGCAGGATATTATCGAGCACCACATTTTTAATGAAGTTCGATTTGTCGAACTTTTCGTCGTGATATTGCAAAATATTTTGTAGGCAGGTGGCCAAAACGGCGGCCAGCCGCTGGGCCTCGTCGTCTTCTCCCTCCACAAAGGCGGCATATTCGTTGTTGCCCCCGCTGGAGAGAGGATAATAGAAATAGCCCGACAGGCCAAACCCTTCCGCCGCGCTTACCAGCACGATGCCGGCCTGGGTGTCGTGCACCTCGCCCATGCGGGAAAGGTCGGTGCAGGCCACCACCACGCCGTCCGCATCAATCACCCCGACGGTACGGCCCACACTTTCGCGCATTTGGTACACTACACCCTGAAACACACGGTTTGCCATGGTCACACGACCCCCTTCATACGCTTGGCAGGCCACGCCTGCCTCCGGCTTTTGCCGGCGCACTTGTCTAAAGCGAAAGCCTTTGTATAGATTGCCAAAATATACTGCACTGTTACCCCTCATTTTACACAATTACGCCAAGCAATGCAACCGTTTTACACAAAAAAATCCAAGGTTCTTTGTGTAATTTTTCATCGGACGCCTTTTCCCGCATGTGTGATAAACAAAACTTGCCAGTCCTTTCACAAATCATTATAATGTGAGTATTAAGGATTTGAGGGGACAAAATGGTACTGACCATTGATATCGGGAACACCAATATAACGCTGGGTGGATATTTTGCCAATGGGGAGCTGAGCTTCCAGTCCCGCATGGCTACAGACACTCGCCTGGAGGCCGACCAGTACGCCCTGCAGGTAAGCAGCATTTTGCAGCTGTACGGCGTGGGGGAGACGATCGACGGCGTGGCCCTCTCCTCTGTGGTGCCGGCGCTTACGGCGGTGTTGGTGCGCGCCATGCAACACATCACCGCGGCAAAGCCGATGGTGCTGTCTACGGCGGTGCCCTGCGGCGTGGCCATCGATATTGAGAACCCGGCCGAGCTTGGCGGCGACCTTTTGGCCGGCGCCATTGCCGTGCTGGGCACTTGGGATTTGCCCGCCGTCATCGTGGATATGGGCACGGCCACCAAAATCACCGCGCTGGACAAGGGCGGTGTGCTGCGGGGCGTGGCCATTGCGCCGGGGCTGTTCTTGTCCATGAACACGCTGGTGAAGGGGGCAAGCCTGTTGCACGGCATTTCGCTGGTGCCGCCGAAGGCCGCCATTGGCCGCAACACGGCTGAAAGTTTGCGCAGCGGCATTTTGTACGGCAACGCCGCCATGCTGGACGGCATGGTGGAGCGTTTTTCCGCCGAGATGGGCGGTGCGGCCACCGTGGTGGCCACCGGGGGCGCGTCGCAAACAGTGCTGCCCTACTGCAAAACTAAAATGACCTATTGCGGCACTTTGGTGCTGGACGGGCTGTACCGCGCCCATAAAATGAACTGCTGAAACCCGGCGGCGCAGGGAGCGGTGGAAATAAGAGCAACGCGCCAACGGCGCGATGACAGGCCGCGGGCAACCGGGGCACAGGAGGAAAAAATGCGGCGAACTGTGAAACAAAAAATTTGCATTTTTGGGGCGGTGATGCTGGCGGCGGTGATGCTGCCGCTGGGGGCGCTGGCTTTAAGCGAGAACGCCGGGGCGGTTGTAGACCGGCTGGAAACCATGCAGCAGGCCAATATCGACCCCGCGTGGACGCCGGACATTGAGGCGAACCAGGCGGCGGTGCAGGAACTGCTGGATTTGTACATCGCGTGTTCCCCGGCGGAGCGCGCGGAGTTTACCCCGCAGCAGAACACGGACCTGCGGGCCTATTTTGACGCGCTGTACGAGGTGCAGGGCCGCGACACAAAGGAGCTGGACGAGTTGTTTGCCGGGCGAAGCGCGGCAAGTTCCTCCGCCGCGTCCTCGTCTTCGTCTTCGGCGGCGGCATCTTCTTCCGATGAAACAAACGGTTCCTCTTCTTCTGCAACATCGGGAAATGATTCTTCGGCTTCCGGCGAAAGCAGTGCTTCCGCCGCAGCCGGCTCTTCCGCCTCCGGCGGAACATCTTCTTCCCAGGCGGCGTCCTCCGCCGTTTCCGGCAGCGTGCCCAAGGCCTCTTTTGAGCCGCAGGTGCCGAAAAGCGAAGGTGCTTTCGGCTTTTTGGGCGCGAAGGCGGTCTCCGCCGTTTTGCTGGTGGTGGCGGGGCTGGTGGCCATTTTGCTGTTCGTGCGGTTTCTGATGTCCATCCGCACGGCCAGTAAAGAGATACAGGAGCAACAGCAGCAGGACACGGTGATGCAAGAGCTGCACGGCAGCGTGGACGCCTATACCCTGCCGCCACCCACGGCGGAGGGCGCCGGCTTTGCCGCCACGGGCGCAAGCGCGCCGCCGCTGAAAGCGGAGGAAAAGCGCGCGGCAAAGCGGGCGGCCAAACGGCAAAAGGCCGCTGAAAAAGCGCAGGCAAAGCAGGAAAAAGCGAAAAAGAAAACCGCCGCGGAGCAAGGCGAAGAAACGGACGAGGAAGACGCCCTGTGGCGCGAGGCCACCAGCGGTTCCTTCAGCGCGCAGATGGGCCGCACGGCGGCCGGCGGCCAGCCGCGGCAAAGCCCGCAAAGTGCGTTCAGCGCCATCCAGCAAGAGGCCGACGGCGCCGCGAAGCAGGACCTTACGGACGTTGCGGCGGCAGCGCAAAAGCAGAGGGAAGCACTGGAAAACAGCGCCTACATGCAGGGCATGCGCGAGGCGGAAAGCGGTTCCGCCGCAGCCACCGCGGCAAAGAACCCCGCGTCTGCCGCGCAAGGGCCGCAGGGGCGTTCGGCCCCGGAAAGTGTGTTTGCCACAGGCCTTTCGCCGGACCTTGCCGCAGAGGTGGCCGAAGCGAAGGAGGCGGTGGAAGCTGCCAAGGCCGAAGCCGAGGAAAAGAAAAAAGAGGCATCTGCCGGCAGCAGCCTGTTTGGCCAAAGCTTTACCCAGCTGCCTGTGGGCGCGCCGCGCGGCGCTACGGCCGCCGGCAAGCCAAAACCGGCGAACGACGGCAGCTCCCCTCGGCCGGGCGGGCGCACAGGCAAGCCAAACCGCATGTCTTACAGCCAGGGCACACCGGAAGAAATTGACGCAATTGACGATTAAACGATAAAAATTTGCAAACCAGCCACACGGGCCGCGCAATAAATGGCCGGGCCCAGCCTTGACACCCAGGGCGTTTGTGTGTATAATTACCATGTTAAGTGTGTGCTTTCGGCGGGGCTTTGCGCCGCGCGCCGCTTACGTTACTCCATGCCGTAAAGGCTAAGGGAGGGTCGAAGATGTCGGAAATCCGGGTTAAAGAAAATGAATCGCTCGATAGTGCATTGAAGCGGTTTAAGCGCTCGTGCGCCAAATCGGGTGTTCTGGCGGAAGTTCGCAAGCGCGAAGCTTACGAAAAACCGTCGGTAAAACGCAAGAAAAAATCCGAAGCCGCTCGCAAACGCAAATTCAAGTAAGCGGCTACGGGCCGTACAAGCGCAGAACAGGCGGGTGCCATGCCCGCCTGTTTGTTTTTTAAGAAAACTGGCATTTTTGGCCAAATTATCCTAAAAGGTATGTGATTATGGCTTTTTTTTCGATTGATTCTATTTTTGCAAGCGTCATCGCCATTACGCCGGAGCATTTGCGGGAGGCGGGGCTGCGGGGCCTGGTGCTGGACGTGGACAACACCCTTACCGCCCACGGCAGCCAGCAACTGGCGCCCGGCGTGGCAAAGTGGCTGGCGGACATGAAGGCCGCCGGCGTGCGCATGATGCTGGCCAGCAACAACTATAAAAAACGCGTGGAGCCTTTTGCCGAAAAAATAGGGCTGGAATATGCCAGCTTTGTGTGCAAGCCGTCGCCGGTGTGCCTGATGAAGGCGGCAAAAAAGTGGAGCCTGTCGAAAAGGGAGATTGCCATGGTGGGCGACCAGGTGTTTACCGACGCGCTAGCCGCCAACTTTTACGGCGCGCAGGTGTTGCTGGTGCGGCCCGTGGCGGCGGACCCTTCACGCACGGTGCGCTTCAAGCGCGTGTTGGAAAAGCCGTTTCTAAACCGTTACTATAAAAAAGGCGGGAAGCTGTTGTAGCTTCCCGCCTTTTTTATAGTTTTTCAGGTGTGGCCGTGCCGGTGTTACGACACCGTGTCCGGCGTGATATAGGCGTAATATTCGCCTTCCTGCACATCCATGGCGTCTGCCATTTTCGTTAGGTGCTCTTCCAGGGCCTGGTTGGTCAGGTCCTCCACGGAAGAAGTTTCGCCTGCGGCGCTTTCGTTCAGCGGCATGCGCATAATAAGGTGGTAGCCATAGCTGGTGCGGATAGGCTCGGAGACTTCGCCCACAGCCAGCGCCTTCGAGCCCTCGTAGAACTCGTCCACCATTTCGCCTTCGCCAAAGGTGTAGCCGTCCGGGTAGCTCTCAAGACCGGGGTCTTCGCTGTATTTGTTCATCAGTTCGTTGAAAGTGGCCTCAGGGTCGTCACTCTCCATAATTTCGTCATGCAGGGCCGTGATGCGTTTCAGCACATCCGCCTCGTCCGCCGCTTTGTCAGTGGCTTCTTCATCAAAGGAAAGCAAAATGTGCTTCGCTGTGATCATGGAGCCGTCGTCTTCCGCCGCGGCCTCTTCGCTGGAGGACGATTCTTCACTGGAAGAGGAGGCGCCGGAGGTTTCGCCGGAAGAAGCGCTGCTGGAACTGGAGGACGCCGCCTCGCTCGCAGCCGCCGGTTCGGCCTCCGCGGCTTCGGCGGCTTCCGCGTCCACCTCGGCCTGCACTTCCGCCCGCAGGGCCTCTTCCGCCTTTTGCGCCAGCTGCTGCAGCTCGTTCAGCCGCACGTACTGCGCTTCGTCGGTATACTGCTGCTCCTTCAGGTGGGCGTCAAATTTATCGCCCTGTTCGGTTTTCATATCTTCCAGCTGCTGCTGGATGTCCGCCTTTTCCTCGTCCGTCAGCGCAATGCCGTTTGCCGCCGCATAGTCCTGCAGGGCGTACATCTGCGTGATGTATTCGGTGGTCCACGCTTTCAGCTCGTTCGCGGCCGCGCCATCATAGTCTTGCTCAAAATGGGTTTCGCCGTAGAACATTTCGTACAGGGACTTGTTTTGCAAATAAAAATAGCGGTAATCCGCATAGGAGACCTCGGTGCCGTTGATGGTGAGCACTGTGCCGGGGTCTTCCATCAGGGTGCCGTCCACCATAAGGCCCGTTTTTGCGGGCGGGGCCACGTAATTGGCGCTGTACACGGCAATGCCGGTGACGATGCCGATGACCACCGCCACCACCAGCACCAAGCTTATGATTTTCAAAGGTTTTGACATATTGTTCCTCTCCGTAATCGATAGTATCTCTTGAAACCAACGTTACCAGTATACAATATCGGCCGCGATTCGTACAGCTTTTCGCAAAAATATCAAAAATCACGCCATGCTACCGCGTGCCTGCGAAAAAGGCGCGCTCCCGCGTCACCGTGCCCATCAGCGCGGCAAAACCGTCCGGTGTAAGGCACTGCGCCCCATCGGACAGGGCATGGGCAGGGTCGTTGTGCACTTCGATCATCAGCCCGTCTGCCCCGGCGGCCACGGCGGCAAAGGCCAGCGGCGGCACCAGCGCCGAAAGCCCCGCCGCGTGGCTGGGGTCGGCAATGACGGGCAAATGGCTTTGCTGCTGCAGCATGGGAATGGCGCTGATGTCGAAGGTGTTGCGCGTGGCGGTTTCAAAGGTGCGGATGCCGCGCTCGCACAAAATGACATTGTCGTTGCCGCCGGCCATCACGTACTCGGCACTCATCAACAGTTCCTCCAACGTGTTGGAAAGGCCGCGCTTCAACAGCACCGGGCGGTCGATTTCACCCAGCGCCCGCAGCAGCTCAAAGTTTTGCATATTGCGTGCGCCCACCTGCAAAATGTCCACACCCGCGTCCAAAAACAGGCCAATGTGCGACGCGTCCATCACTTCGCTTACAATGGGCAGGCCGCTTTCGGCCTTGGCTTGTTTTAACAGTTCCAGCCCTTCGGCCCGCAGGCCCTGGAACGCGTAGGGCGACGTGCGCGGCTTAAACGCGCCGCCGCGCAAAAACGCCGCGCCGCTGGACTTTACGTCCTCGGCCAACTGGCCTATCTGAGCCGGGCTTTCCACGCTGCACGGGCCCGCCATCACGGCAAAATGCCCGCCGCCTATTTTCACGCCGCCCGCCTCCACCACGGTGTCCTGCGGGTGGAACTTGCGGTTGGCCTTTTTGTAGGGTTCGCTCACGCGCTTTAGGGTGGCCACGGCCGGGTGGGCCAAAACAAGGTCCACGTCCACGGCGGACGTGTCGCCCACAAGGCCGATGATGCGCGTGTGTTGGCCCTGGGACGAGTGGATGGCAAGGCCCTGCTTTTCAAAAATTTCGCACAGGGCGGCAACCTGCGCGTCGCTTGCGCCCGGTTTGGTAATGATGATCATGGCTGCTCCTTACTTCCTGTCTACAAAAGCACACGGATGTGTTATACTGAATTTGTGAAAAAATGAAAGCAACTTTGGAAAAATGAGGCGGATGACATGGAAGACTTGTTCAAAGCCCTTGGCGCCGGGCCGTACCCGGGCCGCGGCATTTTTGCGGGCAACAGCGCCGACGGCAAAACCGGCGTGCTGGCCTATTTCCTCATGGGCCGCAGTGAAAATTCGCGCAACCGCGTGCTCACCATGCAGCACAATGAAATAAGGACAGAATTTGCAGATAAATTGCTGGAACAAGACCCAAATCTTGTTATTTATACTGCGCTTCGCCATCACGACGCCTATACCATCGTCACGAACGGCGACCACACAGACACCATCTACAACTGCATCAAGCGGAACATCACCTTTGAGGAGGCCCTGCGCACCCGCACCTTTGAGCCGGACGCCCCCAACTACACCCCGCGCATTTCCGCCCTGATGAGCCGGGATTTCAGCGGCGTCAAGTACAAGCTCAGCATCATCAAGGCCGACGGCGGCAACGCGGCCAGCGTGGCGCGCATGTTTTTTGAATACTCGCGGCCCTTGCCGGGCTGTGGGCATTTGCTGCACACCTATGCCGCCGTGCCCGGCGAAGGCGGCCGGCTGGAGAGCTTTGCCGGCGAGCCGCTGCGCGTGCGCATGGAAGCACCTGTGCACACAGACGAGGCGCTTGCCGTCTTGGCGAATGCTATTTGGAACGCGCTGAACGCGGAAAACCGCGTGGCGCTGCTTTTGCGCGCGGTGGACCTGGACGGTGCCGAACGCACGCACATCATCAACAGGCACGAGGGGAAATAGGCTGCCCCGGGTCTTCAATGGCACAACACGGCAGCAGCAGGGCATCAACGCCGTGCGCCACCAACACGCACCCAGAGCGCCGCAATGCGGCGCGATACTGACAGCCGCGGCACGCGGCAAAGCACGCGGGAACGGGGCACACCCCTGCGCCGCGTGCTTTTTGGCGTTTGAAGGCGGGCGGCTCAGCCCGGCGGCGCGGCGTTTGCGGGGGTTACGCCTTCCGGCAAAGCGGCGGAGCGGCCGCCCGCGGAAGAGCCGTCCGCAGGATCGAAGCTCTCGATGTATTCCTCCAGCGTAATGCCGCGCTTTTCAATCTCCTTCGCGTGGTTGGAGCCGACAAACCGGTAATGCCACGGTTCCCACGCAATGTGGGTGATGTTTTTGGTGTCCTTGCGGTAGCGGTTGATGAAGCCGAATTCTATGCAATGTTCCTGCAGCCAGTCGTAGGCGGCGGTACTGGCAAAGCTGTCGTCCACCAAGCCGATGTCCATTGCAAGGCCGGCCTCGTGCTCGCTGGTGCCGGGAATGGCGTAGTACGCCTGGGTCATTGCCAGGGCCTCGTCTTCGCTGTAGCCTTGGTCCCGGTAGCGCTGGATGCTGGTGTTGTAGTTGGTTGTCTGGTGCTCGTTGCTGCGATAGCCGGACACAGGCGCAAGAGTCACGCCGTCATCCCGGGCGGTTTCGCACATAGCAAGAAAGGCGGTTGCGGCGTTCTTTTGCATGCTTTGGCCGCCGCCCACGTCCACAAGGTCCAGCACATAGTCGTCCGGGATGTAGTTTTCATAGTTGAACAGGGGCGGCAAGCCCGCAAGGCCGAACTCATCCGTGACAGGCGGCACTTCGGGGGCCTTTTTTTCCGGTGTGGAGGCGCTGGCGGAAACCGCCGGCTTGCTGGAAGCGCTGACGGAAACCACCGGTTCACTGGGGGCCTGCACCCGCTTGGCGATGTTGACTATAATAGCAGTAACAGCAATAATAACGCCGATAATGAATAAAACTAAAATAATAACGGCAATGACGCGCCGCTGCTTGCGCTGGCGCGGTGAAAAGCCCGGGCCGGAAGGACGGGAACCGGAAGGGCGGGAACCGGAAGGGCGGGAACCACGTGCGCCGGAGGGCTGGGCCTTGGAGAGAGATACGCCGGAGAGGCGGGCCTCGGCAGGGTGTGCGGCGGAAGGATGGACAGGCGCGGAACGCGGGTGGGAAGGGCGGCTGGAATGCTGTAGCCGCTGCCCGGTGGCGCCGCTGGAATGTTGCTGCTGCAAAAATCTGTCCTCCGTTTTTGTTGTGGCATTTGCGCAAAAAACGGGCTACATAGCCGCAATAATATTGTTGTTATAGTCACCATCGCTGACGAAGGTGAAACCGTCCGTCTTCCACTGGCCGTCCTCATATACCATGCGCACGGACTGGTGGTTCGTGGACTGCGCCGCCGCCGCGGAGCCGTCGCGCGGGGTGTATTCAAAGGTGAAGGCGCCGTTAAACTCCAGCATGGGCAGGCCGTCCTGCTCACCGGCCTTCATGCTTTCGGCCTTGGCGCTGCAGCTGATGTATTTGTAGGTGTTGGCCGCGTTGTCGGCGTTGGTTACGCGCGCCAGCAGCGCCTGCTTTTCCGATTCCGTCACATTTTGCATCGAGTCGGTTTTTTGCTCGTTGATGCAGGTGAGGTAGGACTGGTAAAACACGGCCAGGTCGGAGTTGATCTGGTCTACAGAAGTGTTTTTCGCGTATTCGGTGGGGTCGTCCGTTTTGGCAACGTCCACCTCGGCGTAATTGTCGAACCGCAGGTTCGTGTTGGCCGCGTCGGAGAAGGTCACGCTGCTCTCGTACACTTTGCCGTCCTTTTCAGCCGTTGTTTTAATCACAGCCCCAACCGGCACATTCGCCAGCGTCACCACGCCGTCGGTGGGTTTTTCCGGCATAATCAAGTCGTTGATATACAGCGTGGCTTCGTCGTTCATGCAGTTTTGCACTGTCACGGTGGCGGCTGTGGCGGCAGCGCCGGAGGAACTGCCGCCGGAAGCCGCCGCGCCTTGCCCGATGGCCGTGGGCGCGCTGATAGCAAAAATGGATTCCGTGGTTTCGGTGCCGCTCACGCCGTCCGCGCCCATCACAATGCAGCTGTATTTGCCGGGCATGATGTTCTGGTACAGCTGGCCGCCGTCGGCCGCGGCGCCGGTGTGGTCCTCGCCGTTCAGGCGCAGCACGCTGCCGTCTGCCGCGCCGGGCGCAAGGGCGCTGACGCCGGTGGCCTCCACGTGGTATTTTTTGATGAACAGGAACAAATCCTCGCCCACCAGCCGGATGGACGGGTATTGCAGACTGGAGTTTGTCGCTTTCACGTTCACTTTGGCCAGTTCGCCCTCAAGGGTCTTCAGGTTATCCGCGTTTTCAAACTCGGCGCACATGGCTTCCCAGCCGGCCACGGTGGGGCTGATGCCGTTCAGGGCAACAAGGTCGTCCAGGGTTGCCACGTCCTTGCTTTCCAAAGCCGTGGAGTAGGCGTCGATAACAGTGGCCGGACGGTTGCGCCAATACAGCAGGCCGACGGTGGCCATTGCTGTGACGATGGCGAAAATAAGCACGAAAATGAGCACCATGCCGATGATAGAGCCACGGCTGCGGCGTGGGGAATCGTCATAGTCGTCCATCATTTGCACGGCCTGTGCCCGCTGGCGCGGCGCGGGTTTGCCGGCAGCCCGTGGGGCCTTGGCCGAAGGCGTGCGCGGCGTGGGCGCATACGGGTCCTCGTTATATGGAGGAATGGGTGCGGTGCCTTCCTGCGCCACCTGGGAGATGTTGGCCACCATGGCGGCGCGTTTCGCGCGCTCAGCGGCTGCACTGCCCGGCACCGGAGGCGTGTAGGGATGTACGTCGTTTTCCAGCTGCGCCGCAAACACGTTGTCCACCGCCTGGGCCTGGTTGGCCGGCTGTGCCGCAGGAGAAGGCGGGTACTGGCTGCGCTGCATTTGGCGGGGCGCGGCGGTTGAGCGCGGGCGCTCCTGGCTGTAGTACGGCGCTGCGGCGTGGGCGCTTTCAGCGGCCTCTCGCTGGGGAGGCGCGGAGAAAATGCGTGTTTCGTCCAAACTGGCCGGGGCGCGTTCGGCCCCGGCGAACAGGTCGCCGGCGGGCTCCTCAGCGGCGGGCTCCTCGGTCGGCTGGGCGTCGTCAAAGAGGCCCGGTTCCGCGCTCTCCCCGCGCGGGGCGGTGAATTGCGGCACGGCCGCGGCCGAAATGTTCTGCACGGGCGCGTCCTGCGGGAAAAAGTTTTCTACGGAGGTGCTTTCGCCCGCGGCCTCTGTGGAGGCCGCGCGCACAAAAGGCGTGCCTTCGCCCTGGCCGGCGGCTGCGCCAAACAGGTCCTGCTGGCGGGCATCTGTCCCGTCAAAAGCCGAAACGGCCGCGTCGGTTTGCTCGTCTAATTGGGCAAGGGCTGCCGCCGTGGTGGCAGCGGCGGCTGCCGGTCGCGGCTTTTGCACGGCGTTCAGCAGGCTTGTCAAATCATCGCTGGTAACGCGCTGGGGCTGCGGGCGCACTTCCGTGCGCGGCGCCGGTGCGGTACGGGGTGCCTCGCCTCCGGTGCTGATCTCCAGCCCGGGCAGGTCCGCGTCGGACGCATTGAACGGTTCGTCCAAATCGAAAAACTGCGGCGGCTGCCGCTTTGCCTCGGCCTTTGGGGCGGGCGGTTCCGGCTCTTCGGGCGCGTCGTAGTCGAACACGCGCGGTGCCGGGTGGCCGCCCGCTGTGGGGGGGGCCGGCGCCACAGATGCCGGTGTTTCAGGCGCTGCCGTTGTAGCGTCATCGCGCAGCGGAATGTTGAAAATACTTTGCCCCGGCGCGGTGTGCGCGGCGCTGGGCGAATCGTGGGGCTCAGGGCCGAAAGCATCACTGGAAGCACCGCCGGAAGCGCTGTCGAAGGCGTTGCTGCCGAAAGAGCTGCCGCCGGAAGGGGCGCGGAAGGCATCGTCGCCGGGGGCCGTGGCGCCGGAGAAGGCGGGCTTGTTTATAGGCGCGGGAGGCTCCTGCGAAGCCGGCTGCGCCGCAAGCTGGAACCCGCAGTTCGGGCAAAACGGTGTGCCCGGGTTATCCAGCTTTGTTCCGCAGTTTGGGCAAAAATTCATAGAGGTAGGCCTCCTTATGATGTAATATATCTTTTACTATTATAGGCATTTTTCCGGCCAGGTCAATGAAAACCGAAAAAACAGTCGTAAATTCGCCGGATTACAAAAGCGGCGTGATGGCCGCAACAGAGGAAAACACAAGGGCAGGTTGGGTTTGCGACGCCGCAAGGGATTCGGGCGTGGTTTCGCCGGAAAGCACCAGCACCGGCAAAACGCCCGCCGCCACGCCCGCCGCGATGTCCGTATACAGGCGGTCGCCCACAATAGCGGCGTCCTCTGGGTTTGCACGCGCTTTTGCCAGCGCGTACGCCGTCATGGAGGGCGAAGGCTTTCCCGCAATCAGGTCCGGCTTGCGCCCGGTGGAGGCCTCGATGAAAGCGTGGATGGCGCCGATGTCCGGCATGCAGCCGTCCGGCGTGGGGCAGTTCAGGTCCGGATGGGTGGCAACGTAGGGCAGGCCCGACCGCATAAGGTTGCACACCCGGTGCATTTTGGCGTAGTCCAGGCTGGTGTCGAAGGCCGTTACCACAACGTCCGGGTGCGCTTCGTCCAGCAAAATGCCAAACTCCTGCAAATCCGCCTTGGCTAGCGCGTTGCCCAGCAAAAACACCCGTGCGCCGGGAAAACGCTCTTTCAAAAGAGCGGCTGTCACCTCCAGGGAGGTGACGATCCGCTCAGGCTCCACAGCCAGGCCCATGGAAGCTAATTTATTCACATAATCCATGCGGCCTTTTGAAGAATTATTTGTTAAAAACAGGTAATTTTTGCCGCTTTCCTCCAGCCGCGCTAAAAAGGGCAACGCCCCGTCAATCCACCCGTTGCCAAGGTACAGCGTGCCGTCCATATCCAGCAAAAATAGGCGTGCCTTTTGCAACAAGCGCCCGGGGTCTGTATTCAATTGGAAGGGATGAAATGACAAAATTAACACCTCTCAGCTGAAGACAAATAATTTATTTGCACAATTTTGCAATCATGTTCACTGGAATACAAACACGCCAAAATAAAAAAAGCGGACGCCAGAGCGGCGTCCGCAAACAGGAATAACCGGTCTTGGCCCCGGGGCAAGCCCCGATCCCCGCGGCCCTGGGCCCGCAAATATCCCGCCCCAAGGGGCGGGATATGTACCGTGTTGCTGCTTCGCAAACAAAGCAGGAACCGGCGCTGCATTATACCGCTGCCTTGGCAATGCGGGTTTTCATGCGCAGCGCGCGGTACAGGTGTGAAAACTCCGCCATGGCACACACCTTGTCCGCTATGCTTACCACAAAGCTTTCGCGGTGCTTCGGCACGGACGTGAGCGTGAGCGGCCACATATGCTTTTCAATAATATCTTTTTCCAAATCGTTCAAATCAAAGCGGTCCTCCGCGTTTTTCAAGGCGCGCTGCGGGTGGGACCAAAGCCGCGAGAGGCCGATGTTTTCCTCTTCCCATTTGCACAGGTACAAGTCATGCAACAGGCCGCCGCGCGCGGCGGCGCGGTAATCCATGCCGGTGCGGCGGGCAATTTTGAAGCTCAGGTAGGCAACGAACAGGCTGTGGTCAAAGCAAGAGATATCGCCGTGGTGGTCAAGGTCCTGCATGGACATTACGTCCGGGTCATTCAAAAGGTCGCTGACAATCGAACTGAAAAGCTCATAATCGGAAGTTTTATTCATGTATTTTTAAATACTCCTCACACGGCCCGCATGGGGTCAGAGATGGTTGGTTTTGTGCATCGGCAAATTCATACCCTTTGCCTGTACCGCACATTATACATCAAATCGCGCCCCGCCGCCATTGACAATAATGCAGAAGTTTGCCCCCGCCGCGCATCCGGTTTGATGGAAACTGACAATAAAAATGTGATAGAAAGGTGATAAACTGTCCCTTTTTCACAGGAAGCAAACAGATGTCTGCTGTATATAACGACAATGTCACGGCGGTCATTTCAAGTTGTCGTCAATCACCATTTCCACGCGGATGTCGTCGGCAGTGGGGAAATCTTCCAGCCCGTCACGGTTTTCCTCCAGCTTCACCAGGGCCAAAACGGCCTCAACCATCTGCTTCGGCAGCCAGCTTTGCCGCTTTAGCGCTTTCTTGGCCGCGGCCACGCCATCTTCGCCGCCGCCGGCCTGCACAAAAATATCCTTCGCGCTGATGTAGGAAAACAGCACTTCATTGTCCGCCATCAATTTCCCGGGTTTTTTTTCGCCGTAGGGACGCAGCCTGTCCAGCGCAAGGGCTTTTGTCTTCTCAATGTCGTGGGGAAACACGCGCTTTTCAAATTCCTTTTGTTCGCGCTCCATCTGCTCGCGGCTCTTGAATGGAAATCCGTCAAAAATACCCATAGCTGTATCCTTTCGCGGCGCCGCCTGATAAAAAGCGGATAATATGCTATACTGCTGATATACTACAATATGTGGGGCGCGTTCGTCAAACACCACGTGCAAAAGGAGGAGCCATGGGAAAGAACATTGACCGTTACCGGGTTTTGGAACTGCTGCCAAAGCGCAGGCAGGCGGCGCACAAAGGCGGTTTCGGCACGCTGTGTGTGGTGGCGGGCAGCGCCATGTACCGTGGCGCCGCCGTGTTGGCCGCCGGTGGCGCGTTGCGCGCGGGGGTGGGCATTGTGCGCGTTGCGTCAACGGAAAAAGCGTGCGCGGCGGTGGCGGCGGCACACCCGGGCTGCGTGCTGTTTCCCCTTGGCGAAACCGCCGCGGGCGGCATTGACGCAGCGGGCATCGGTGATGTTTTGGCCTTGCGCCACACCGCTGTTTTGGCCGGCTGCGGCCTTGGCAACACGATGGAAACGCGCGCGCTGGTGCTGCGGTTGTTGGCCGAGGCCGGCTGCCCGCTGGTGCTGGACGCGGACGCTTTGAACACCCTTGGGGGGCATGTCTCTGTGGAAGGGAATGGCGCAAGTGGCAGTGAAGAAGCGGCGCCAGCAGTTGAAAAAGCGCGCAAAGAAGGCCTTGCGGCGCTGGCCGATGCAGCCGGCCGCGTGCCGTGTGTGATAACGCCGCACATTGGCGAAATGGCGCGGCTTTCCGGCCGTTCGGCGGAGCGAATTGCAGAGGCGGGGGAGGCGGTTGCGCTGGAATTTGCCGCCAAAAACCAATGCACCGTTGTTTTGAAAAGTGATAAAACCGTTGTGGCCGCGCCGGATGGCCGCGCCTTTGTGCACGACCGTCCGAACTCCGGCCTTGCAAAGGGTGGCAGCGGCGACGTTTTGGCGGGGGTCATCGCGTCGTTGGCAGCACAGGGCGTTCCCTTGCCGGAGGCCGCCGCCGCGGGGGTGTGGCTCCACGGAGAGGCCGGTATGCTGGCAGCGGAAAAAAAGGGCGAGACCGGCATGAATCCAGCCGATTTGCCTGCGTTTTTATGTGAAGTCTGGCTCGAACTGGGGCGCTAAAAAGCTTTTGCATATGTTATTGTGCCATGTGTGATAGATGATAAAACAATAATAATGTTTGAAAGGGCAAGATAAATTGTTGAAATTTGATAAAGGCAGTGAAATTTGGAACCAAAATCTGCGGCGTTTGCCGCTGGGCGGCACCTGCAACACCCGAGATTTAGGAGGGTATCCCTGCGCTGGCGGCATAACGCGGTGGCACGTATTTTTGCGTGCGGACTGCCCCCACGCGCTGACGGCGGAGGACGTTGCTTCCCTTATAAAATACGGCGTGACGCTGTCGCTGGATTTGCGCAGCCAGCCGGAGGTGGAATACCTGCCGTCTATGATGGAGAAAGCGGCGGGCGTGTGTTGTAAAAACATCTCGCTGAGCGACCGCCTGGAGGACGCCGATTATGAGGGCGACGCGCCCGGTACCATGTCGGGGCTGTATATCAGCATTTTGGAGGAATCGAAAAGCGAAGTGATTGGCGCAATGAAAATTTTGGCGGCGTCAGAGGGCGCGGCGCTGTTCCACTGCGCCGTTGGCAAGGACCGCACCGGTGTTGTCGCCATGCTGCTGCTTGGCATCGCAGGCGTAGAATTTGCCGATATTGTGGCAGATTATTCCATCAGCGACATTTACATGCGCAATACGATGAGTTATGTGCCGAACGCGCCTACCCTCACGGACGCGGACGACTTTCGGGCAAAAAGCAAGCCCGCCAGCATGTGGCGGGCGCTTCGGCACATGGAAGAGAACTACGGCAGCGTGGAAAACTATCTGCTGCGCAGCGGCATGAATGAGGATGAAATTGCAACAATTAGAGAAAAATTTATAGATAAATTCTAAATATTTGCACTTTTTGATATCGAAGGCGCAAGACATAACCCTGCGCCTGAGCGCTCAATCGTCCGCACTGAACCGCAAAAATTTTGCTCGGAAATTCTCCCACTTCATTTAGTGTGAACACGCTCTAGAGGTTGATTTCCAGCCCCACCGGGCAGTGGTCGCTGCCCATCACGTCGGGGTAAATCAGGCTGTCCTTCACGTTTGGCATCAGCCGGGCGGACACAATGAAATAGTCGATGCGCCACCCGGCGTTGTTGGCGCGGGCGTTTCGAAAATAGCTCCACCAACTGTACGCGCCGGTTTTATCAGGGTATAGGGCGCGGAAGGTGTCTGTGAAACCGCTGGCCAAAAGCTCGGTCATTTTGCCGCGTTCCTGGTCGGAAAAGCCCGCGTTGCCCCGGTTCGGGCCGGGGTGTTTCAGGTCGATGGGGTTGTGCGCCACGTTCAAGTCTCCGCAGTAGATTACAGGCTTTTTGGCGTCCAGGCTGAGAAGGTAGGCGCGCAGGTCGTCCTCCCAGGCCATGCGGTAGTTGATGCGCGCAAGCTCCGGCTGGGCGTTCGGCGTGTAAACATTTACGAGGTAAAAATCGGGGTACTCCAGGGTGATGGCGCGGCCTTCATCCCCGTGCGCGTCGATCCCAATTCCATATTGCGCATTTAACGGTTCATTTTTTGCAAAAACCGCCGTGCCGGAATATCCCTTTTTGCTGGCGGAATTCCAGTATTGATGGTAGCCCTCCGGTTTGAACTCGGCTTGGTCCGGCTGCATTTTTGTTTCCTGCAGACAAAAAAAGTCGGCGTTCAGGGCGGCAAAACTTTCGTCGAACCCTTTTTTCAGAACAGCACGAAACCCGTTCACATTCCAGCTAATAAATAGCATAAGTTTACTCCTTATAAATAAAATCTGCATATTCTGCACAATAAATAGAAGGGAGAATGAGGATGGAAAAGCGCATTATAACGCCGGGGCCGGTTTTGGACGGGCAAGGCCGCCCAAACCCCGGCTGGGCAAGCGAGGGCGTGCTGCAATACAATCGAAAAGCCATAAAAGCGCTGTTTTACCGCATAAAAGAATGGGACTGGATGCAGGTGAGCGACCACGAGAAGGCTCTGCAGTTTACCATCGGCCACGCAAGCTACGCGGGCCAGGTGGGTGTTTCCATGTTCAATTTCAAAACCGGCAAAAAAATCTTCAACAGGGACCTCATCCTGCCTCTGGTTTTTTCGCGGCTTGGGCTGGAGGCTTCGGCAGACGAGGACGGCGTATTGGAGTACGATAAAAAGGGCATGTTTTTGCGGTTTACAAAGCAGGGCGAGGGCCGCAGCATCACGTGTAAAACGGAAGGATTTGAAGCGGAACTTACAATGGAACGGCAGAATCCCAGCGCGATGGTCATCAATATCCCGTTCAATGAATCGCCCACGGCCTTTTACTATAACCACAAAATCAACTGCATGCCCGCCAAAGGCCGGGTGAAAGTGGGCGGCCAAACGCTCGAATTTGACGAAGACGCCTGGGGGCTTTTGGACTGGGGCCGCGGGGTGTGGCCGTTCCACAACGAATGGTATTGGTCCAACGCAACAGGCCGCCTTGGCAGCGAAGTGTTGGGGTTCAACCTGGGCTGTGGCTTTGGCAACACGGGAAATGCCACGGAAAACGCGCTATTTTACAAAGGCGCACTGCACAAGCTGAGAGCCGTGCGATTCGAGCTGGGCAAGACCTATATGGAGCCCTGGCACCTGCGTGATGAAGAAGGGCGGCTAGATTTGACACTAGAACCAGTGTATGACCGCACAACTGTGACAAAACTGCTGTGGGTTGACAATGTGATTCACCAGATGTTTGGCACATTCAGCGGGAAAGCCGTGCTGGATGACGGCAGCGTGCTACAGGTGGAAAACATTACCGGTTTTGCCGAACACGCGGTGAACAACTGGTAGGCGCGATGTTCTGTTGAATAGAGAAAACAAACGCGAGACAGAAAAAACGGGATATCATAAAATGTCGAAGAAACGAGGAAGCGGAGTGAAACGGGATATCAGGCTGGTTGCCGTCGATTTGGACGGCACGCTGCTGAACGAAGAAAACCATGTGAGCCGCGCGAACACTGCGGCGGCGGAAAAAGCGGCGGCGGCTGGCGTTATTGTAATGCCGGCCACAGGCCGGCAGCTGGGCGCTGTGCCGGCGGAAGTGCTGGCCCTGCCCGGGCTGCGGTATGTGCTCACATCCAATGGGGCAAAAATATATGATTTAAAAACAAATAGCGTGTTGTATGAAAACTATTTGTATGCGAATATTGTGCAAAATGTGTTGAACATGCTGGAAGATTTTGACTGCCTTGTGGGTATTTATATCGACGGCAAGGGCTACACTACCAAACTGGATTTAGACGATTTAGCTGGCAGATATAGTGCAAATATATTGAATTATATGGGGAAAACCCGCATACAGTTAGATGATATTGCTGCATTTATAAAACGGCAGGGGGATGTCATCGAGAAAATCACCGTGCATTTTTGCAGCGCAGCCGAGCGGGCGCGCGCCATGGCGGCCGCGGAAAAAGTGCCGGGGGTTGTAGTAACATCGTCGGTGGCGGATAATATGGAACTGAATGCGGAAACGGCGAACAAGGGGGCCGGGATCCTTGCCCTGGCGCAGCACCTTGGCATCAGCCGGCAGCAGGTGATGGCCATTGGCGATAACTTTAACGACATGGCCATGCTGCAGGCAGTGGGCTACCCGGTGGCCATGGGCAACGCGGAGGAAGACATCAAGCGCATTGCGGCGCACGTTACCCTTCCCAATACGGAAGATGGCGTGGCCGCGGCAATCGAACGTATATTATAGTGGATTTTGGTCAGAACACAGGTACTTTTCAAACCAGCCTGTTATTTCTGCAATGCGGGCGATGCGGTGGCGCGGCTTGCCGCTGCGGCTCAGTTCGTGGTTTTCTCCGTGGAAAATGCAAAGACGCGTGTCCACGCCAAACAGTTTGAGCGCCGTGTACATTTGCAGCGCTTCGGGCAGCGGGCAGCGGTAGTCCTCGTCGGAGTGAATGAAAAGCGTTGGCGTTTTCACCTTGTCCGCATATTTCAGCGGCGAGTGGGCCCAAATACGCGCAGGATCTTCCCAGGTGGTTGCGCCGGCCTGGTCCGGCTCAAAATAATAGCCGATGTCGGAAAGATTGGCCATGGTGCTCCAGTTGGAAATGCTGCGCTGCGAGACAGCCGCCGCAAACCGCGTGGTATGCCCAATGATCCAGTTTACCATAAATCCGCCGTAGGAGCCGCCTGTAACACCCAGGCGGCTTTTGTCTATCCATGGGTTCGCCGCCAGCGCCTCGTCCACAAACTGCATCAGGTCATCGTAATCCGGCCCGCCGTATTGCCCGCGGATATCCGCGAACACGTCGCCGCGGCCGTCGCTGCCGGTGGGGTTTGCGAACAAAACGGCAAACCCTTTGGCGGCAAGGTATTGCAATTCGTGAAACAGCACGCTGCCGTAAACGATTTTCGGCCCGCCGTGGATATACAGCACCGCCGGATACTGTTTGCTATCCTTCGTTTTAAAGCCCGCCGGTTTCATCACAAAGCCGTGGATGGAATCGCCCGTCGCGTTCGGGAAACAAAACGGTACAGGTGAGGACAAGGCGTGTTTTCCATTCGTGTCATGATTTAAGCTGGATAAACATGTAATTTTACCAGATTTTGATAATTTATATAGTTCCATCCCATTCAAATGATCGAGGGCAGTGAAATAGACGCCATCATCGCGCGGCGAAATACAAAACTCAAATACAGCATTAATCACACTTGATTTGCAATAAATAGCGCCTGAGTTTATATCAATTGTCATAATCGAGGAGCGTTCCGCTATGGTGGAGAGCCAGTAAAGCGTGCCGCCACAAACGGACCAGACGCTTTCGGCGGGGTGCACCACGTCGGAGCCTACAGAGGCCCAACCGCCATATTCCCCGCCGTCATACAGGCAGGCGGGGCTGGTCCATGGCGCGTGCGTTTTGAAAAATGCGCCGTTTTGATTGATGCCATGCCTTTTCTGGTCCGTGCCATATACCACCAGCTCGTCATCCGACACAATGGCGTACTTCTGGTGGTCGAACGCGGGCATAACGGAAAGATCTTCCACGGAATGGGTGCGCAGGTCCAGCCGAAACAAGTGGTTTGTCACCGGCATCACTTTGTCATAAATGGAGGCAAAGAAAAAAGCAAAATTTACACTTTTTGTAGTTTGAATGCCCGAAACATTTGTATTTTCATCCGTTAACACATGTGCTTTTTTTCCATCGAACAGGTACAGACGGCTTTTATTGCCGCCCACAAACCCGGCGCCGTTTTCCCAAATGGGCAACCCGGTGACGATTTCGTAATCAGCCTCGTCGCGGCGCAGGGCGCAGTGTGGCAAAGGTTTTTTGGCGCATGTGCCTGTAAATAAAAACCTACCGTCGCCCAGGGGCGCCAGCTCCTGCATGTTAAAAGGTAACACCAGGTGCTTTTCGCCTTTTCCGGGCGCTTCCGCGTCTGCAGAAAGCCGGTACAGCACTGTTTCCGGGGTGTTGCCGGCAGTTTTTTTGCTGTCTGCATTGCTTTTGCCCTTGCGCGGCGCGGGGCGGCGGGTGAACCAAATCGTTTTATCGTCTGCCCACCAAAATGCGGTCACGTCGCCTCGGTGGGTCATCTGCCTCAGTTTGCCCTTGTGCAGCAGGTGAATATCTTGGTCGTAACAGTTGTTTTTCACATTTGCCTGCCGTATAATAAATGCCAGGCGGCCGGAGCGGCTTGCCTTCAGGGAAAGGGGCATGCGGTATAGTTTGAACGCGTCGATTTTGATGGGTTCCATACCGTCCTCCGCCTGGCTGATGGATTTATAGCAACTGCCCGCCCCGGGGGGCAGGTTTTTTTCTGCCTAAAGACGGCCGGCCCCGTGGGGAAGCGCCGGGCCGCGGTACAGCTTAATATACGAAATTGTACAGGAGACAAGCAAAAAAGCGAACAAAATAAACAAGTATTAAATAGGCAGAAATAGCAAAAAGGTGTGGTGGAAATGCTTGGCACAATTGTGAATGCGATAGCAATTCTTGTGGGCGGTGCGGCGGGGCTGTTTGCCGGCGGCCGCCTGCCCGCGCGCATTCGGGATATCATCAATCAGGCGGTGGGCCTGGCCGTTATCTTTGTGGGCGCGGCAGGGTGCATCCGGCAAATGCTGGAGCCGGAGGCGAACCCGGTGCTGTTTATTGTGGCGCTGGCCCTTGGCGGCCTGTTGGGCGAAGCCATCGGCATAGAGGCCGCGCTGAAGCGGTTGGGCGACTGGCTGCAGGGCAAATTGTCCAAAAACAACAGCAATAACAATTTATCTGACGGTTTTGTGGCAGCAAGCCTAATATTTTGCGTAGGCACCATGGCCATTTTGGGCGCCATGGAGAGCGGCGTGAACGGCAACCATTCTATTTTGTACGCCAAAAGCATCCTGGACGGCATCATTGCATTGGTGATGGCCTCCACCATGGGCGTGGGTGTGCTGTTGTCGGCGGTGTCCGTGTTCTTATATCAAGGCATTTTGACGCTGCTGGCCGTTTGGGTAAGCCCGCTGCTCACGGTGGATATGATACGGGAAATGTCGCTGGTGGGCGGCATTTTGGTGTCGGCCATCGGCATGAACACACTGGGCATCACCAAAATCCGGGTGGGCAATTTGCTGCCGGCCTTATTTCTTCCGCCGCTTTGGTACGCGCTGGTGGGGCTGTTCACTTAAGCCGGCGCGCCTTCCTGCGAAGAAATGCCCATTTGCAGCCGCTCTTTTGCCACGGCAATCATCAGTTTGATGCGGTTTTCCTGGTTCACGGCGGTGGCGCTGGGGTCGTAGTCGATGGGGGTGATGTTCGCCTCCGGGTGAATGGCGCGGATTTTGCTGATCATCCCTTTGCCCACCACGTGGTTTGGCAGGCAGCCAAAGGGCTGGGCGCACACGATGTTCACGTATCCGCTGTGCACCAGTTCCATCATTTCCGAGGTAAGCAACCATCCTTCGCCCATTTTGGCCCCCAGGCTGATGACGCCGTCGGCCAGGCTTTTGGTGAATTCAAACAGCGCGGGCGCGCGCAAATTGGGGAACTTCGCCACGCATTCGTGCATGATCTCTTCCCGCGTCACCACAAATTGCAGCGCCATATCGTAAATACTCTTCATCAATTTGCTGCCGCCGTACATTTTGATGGATTCGCTCACGTTCACGATGCAGTATTGCACGAAGCCCATCAGCCCCGGCAGGTTCACTTCGCAGCCTTCGGCGGCCAAAAAATCTTCCAAATGGTTGTTGCCAAGGGGCGAGTATTTCACGTAAATTTCGCCCACCACGCCTACTTTCACGTGGGGCACTTTCGTCACCGGAATGGCCGCGAAGCTGGCGGCAATATCGGTAAAGTTTTTGCGCATATCGCGCTTTGTAACACCCATATTATGTTGAAACTGCTGCGAAAGCTCGCTTTGCCAAAAGGCCACCAGCTTGTCGGCCCCGCCCTTGTTGTTTTCGTATGGGCGAATTTGGTTCGAAAGGGCCATCAGCTCGTCGCCGTACAAAACGGCGGCCAGCGCCTTGCGCACCATGGGCACGGTGAACTGCAGGGAGGAATCCTTTTCAAGGCCCGAGAAATTCAGGCTCATCACCGGCACGTGGCCAAAGCCACATTTGTGCAGCGCCTTGCGCAGCAGGTGGATGTAGTTGGAGGCGCGGCACCCGCCGCCCGTTTGGGTGATCATCAGCGCGGTGCGCTCGAGGTCGTACTTGCCGGTTTTCAGCGCGTCGATGAACTGCCCGATGACCAGAAGCGCCGGGTAGCAGGTGTCGTTGTGCACATATTTCAGGCCTTCCTGCGCCACTTCCGGCCCGCCATTTTCCAAAACCTCCACGTCATAGCCGTCCTGGCGGAACACCTCGGCTATCATGCCGAAATGGATGGGCGCCATTTGGGGAAACAGGATTTTATGGGTGCGTTTCATCTCCTGGGTGAAGCGCGGGTACACGTACAGCGCGTCGCCAAGGTCCCCTTCGCCGGGGATTTTTTTTATGTCGCTCATGCCTCTTTTTCCTTCTGCTGTTCGCCGCCGCTTGTATCGGCGCCGCTTTTTCCGCCGCCTGCCGCAGCCACAACGGTGTGTTTTGCGGCGGGCTGCCCGTCTGTGCCGCCTGCCGTTTCACTGCCCGCCACCGGCTCGTCCTCCGCCTCCAGCGCGGCAAACAGGCTGCGCAGGCGGATGTTCACAGCGCCGAGGTTGGCGATTTCGTCGATTTTTATCTGGGTGTACAGCTTGCCTTCCCGGTGCAAAATTTCGCGCACCTCGTCCGTGGTAACGGCGTCCAGGCCGCAGCCAAAGCTGACCAGCTGCACCAGATTGATGTCCGGCTCGTCCGCCACGAAGCGCGCCGCCGCGTACAGCCGCGCGTGGTACGTCCACTGGTTCAGCACGCCAGCCGGGGCCTTCTGGCCCATGTGGCTCACGCTGTCTTCGCTTACCACGGCGGCGTTCTGGCCGGTAATCAATTTGTCGATGCCGTTGTTCACTTCCGGGTCGAGATGGTAGGGCCGCCCGGCTAAAACAATGATTTGCTTCCCCTCGGCGCGGGCTGCGGCAATAATCTCCTCGCCCTTTTGGCGCACCCGGGCCATGTGGGCGTCGTACTCGGCGTAGGCGGCGGCGGAAGCGGCCTTCACCTCGGCGGCGGTGATATCGCCGAAATAGCCCTTCAAAATGGTGAAAATATGCTTCGTGAAATCCTTTGGCCGGTGGATGCCCACATAGTCATAAATGAAGATTTTGTCTTCCAGCTCGCGGCAGCAGGCGTTCACCACCTCGGGGTAATAGGCCACCACGGGGCAGTTGTAGCAGTTGTCGCTGATGCCTTCGTCGATGTTGTAGCTCATGCAGGGGTAGAAAATCACGTCGAGGCCTTTCGTTTCGGCAAGGGCGCGGATATGCCCGTGCACCAGCTTGGCCGGGTAGCACACGGTATCGCTGGGGATGGTGGCCTGCCCCTCAAAATATAGCTTGCGGCTCGATTTCGGGCTTTTCACCACCTCGAAGCCGAGGGATGTAAAAAAGGTGTGCCAAAAGGGCAGCGTCTCGTAAAAATTCAGCACCATGGGCAGGCCGATTTTGCCGCGCTTGCCGGGTTTGCCGGCATATGCGTCCAAAAGGGCCAGTTTGTAGTCAAAAATATCCAGCGGGTTTTCCGCGCCGCGGTGGGTGAGGGGCCTGTCGCACCGGTTGCCACTAATGAACTTGCGCTTTTCTCCTGCGGCGGGGTTTGCACCGCCGCTTGCGGTGTCCATTTTGCTTGCGCTGTCCTCGCCACGGCCCTCTTCGCCCTCTGTGCCGCTCCCGGCGGCAAACGTATTCACCGTCAGCGAGCAGTGGTTCGTGCACAAATTACAGTTCACCGTTTGCACGCTGTGGGAAAGGGCCAGCAGGCCGTCCTTCGTCAAGGCGGAAGAAATTGCCTGCCCCTTTGCCCGTTTGCGGCCATACAGCGCCGCGCCGAAGGCCCCCATCAGCCCGGCGATGGACGGCCGGATGACTTCGAGGCCCATCTCGTTTTCAAAGGCGCGCAGCACGGCGTCGTTGTAAAAGGTGCCGCCCTGCACCACCACCTTGTGGCCCAGTTCCTCCGGGTTTGCCGCGCGGATAACTTTATACAGCGCGTTTTTTACCACGCTTACGGCAAGGCCGGCGGAAATATTCTCCAGCGACGCGCCGTCTTTTTGGGCCTGCTTCACGCTGCTGTTCATGAACACGGTGCAGCGGCTGCCCAGTTCCACCGGCGCGTCGCCGAACAGGCCCAGCTTTGCAAACTCGCGCACGTCCTTGCCAAGGGCCTCGGCAAAGGTTTGCAAAAAGCTGCCGCAGCCGGACGAACACGCCTCGTTCAAAAAAATATTGCTCACGGCGCCGTCTTCAATTTTAAAGCACTTCATGTCCTGCCCGCCAATGTCGATGATGAAATCGACCTCCGGCTCGAAATGGCGCGCGGCGGTAAAATGGGCCATGGTCTCCACAAGGCTGTAGTCCGCGCAAAAGGCCGCCTTGCACAGCTGCTCGCCATATCCGGTGGTGGTTACGCTGGCAAGGGTCATGTCCGGGCACTCGGTGTACATGCGCAAAATGGCGTCCTTAACAAGGGGCACCGGGTTGCCGCTGTTCGGCTGGTAGGTGGTGTTCAGCAGCTCGCCCTCTTCGCTGATAAGCACGGTTTTCACTGTGGTGCTGCCCGCGTCGATGCCCAGATGCGCGCGCCCCGAAAAGCCCTCCAATTTGCCCACTGGCACGAAGGCTTTTTCATGGCGTTTTAAAAACTCGGTGTATTCCTGCTTGTTTTTGAAAAGAGGCTGGGAATGCTCAAAGCTCATGGTCTCGCGCCCGGCGGCTAGGCGGTCCCGCAGCTCCGGGATGGTGAAGGTCTCGCCGGCGTACAGCGCCGCGCCGATGGACACAAAATACAGGCTGTTTTCCGGCAAAATGCCGCTAATTTTCAGCACTTTGTCGAAGGCGGCGCAAAGCTCGCTTAAAAAGGTGAGCGGCCCGCCGAGGTACACCACATTGCCCGCAATGGCGCGCCCCTGCGCCAGGCCCGCGATGGTCTGGTTCACCACGCTGTACAAAATGGAGGCGCTCACATCCTCCACCCGCGCGCCCTGGTTCAGCAGCGGCTGCACGTCCGTTTTGGCAAACACGCCGCAGCGCGAGGCGATGGTGTATATTTTCTCGTGGCCTTTGGCCTTTTCGTTCAGCTCGTTCGGCGAGATTTTTAAAAGCGTGGCCATCTGGTCGATAAACGCGCCGGTGCCCCCGGCGCAGCTGCCGTTCATGCGCACCTCGATGCCGTTTGTGAGGAACAAAATCTTCGCGTCCTCGCCGCCCAGCTCCACAATCACGTCGGCCTCCGGCGTCAGCTTGCCGGAGGCGATGCGCGTGGCGAACACCTCCTGCACAAAGGGGATGCCGCAGGTTTTTGCAAGGCCCATGCCCGCCGAGCCGGAGATGGCGGCGTGCAGTTCCTCGGCGCCGTATTCGTCCTCCAGGGCGCGCAAAAGCTCGGCCGCTTTTTCGCTGATGTGGGAAAAGTGGCGCTCATACCGGGAAGATAACATTTTGCCGTCGTCGTCCGTCACCACGCATTTGATGGTGGTAGAGCCAATATCAAGGCCTAATCTCATAGGAGCACCCCCTGTCGCCGGGAAGTGCGAATCCTGTTAAAATATACCAAAAACCGTTCCAAAAGAATCCTCTTTTCGAAAAAACGCCGGGCTGCAAAGAGGCCCGCATAGCGCTAAAATACGTATACAAATTAAATGATAGCACAAAGCCGCTGAATTGTACAGGCGGGCCAAATGTGCTATACTTTGCTTCACGAACTGCACATAGTTTGCCTTTAAAATGTGACAGACGAATGACCGTGTGCCACGAATGCCCGTGCCGCCACGCCTTAAGAAGGATGCCCGCACCACCGCCTCTATGCGCCCAAAGCACACCCTTCCACAGACAACGGCAAACAACACGTCAGGAAAACGAATGCTGAAACAAAACTTGCAAATCGGCCATATTCCGGCCATCCTGTGGGGCAACCACACCGGAGGGCTGTATCTTGCCGCGCACGGTTTGCAGTCTCATAAAGAAGATACTGTCATCGCCCTGTTTGCCGCCTGCGCGGCGTACAAGGGGCACCAGGTGCTCAGCATCGATTTGCCCGGCCACGGCGCACGCAAGGCCGTGGGCGAGCCGTTTTTGATAAAAGCCTGCGTGCGGGACCTGAAACTGGCGATGGCATACGCCGGGGAGCTGTCGGCCCATGTGGGCGTGTTTGGCTGCAGTGCCGGGGCCTACGCAAGCCTGCTTGCCTGCCGGGACGAGCCTTTGGGCCAGGCGCTGTTCCTTTCGCCGGTGGTGGACATGCCGCGCCTTGTGCGCGGCATGATGGATGCCGCCGGCGTTACAAAGGCGCGGCTGCGGGCGGAGAAAGAGATTGCCACGCCCGGCGGCCCGGCGCTGTATTGGAGTGACTATGATTACCTGTGCAAAAACCCGGCCGGCGGGTGGCACGTGCCCACGGATATCCTTTGCGGAAGAAAAGACGATGTGTGCGGATGGGATAGCATTGCGGCCTTTGCCCGGGGCTGCGGCGCCACGCTGCAAACGGTGGAGGACGCGGCGCACGATTTCCACACCGAGGAAGAATTGGCCGCGTTTGCGCGGTGGTGCGATATGGTTTTGGAGGGCGCCGGATGAAACAAAAGTTTTTGCCGCGAAAAACCTGCTTTTTGGCCGGGGCCGTGGGCGCCGGCTGTTTGCTGCTGGAGGGTGTGCTGACGCTGCTGGGCCTTGGGCCGCTTTCTTTTTTAACCCTGGCGGGTTTTTCGCTCACCGGGGCCATGCTGCTGTTTTTGGCACTGGTGGAAAAGGGGCCGGATGGAATGTCGCGGCGCAAGCGGCTGATTTTGTTGTTTTTCGCACTGGTGGCGTCGCTGCTGGTGCCAAAGGCCGTGGCCCCCGTGCTGGACGCCGTGTTGGTGCCGCTGGCGGCGCAACTGTACGTGACAAGGGAACAGCGCCCCCTGTGGCTGGCGCTGGCGCTGGCAGAAGCCGCCGCCATGGTGGCCCGCGTTTTGGCGGCAACCACCCTTTTGCAAAGCCACGCGGCCGGGGTGACGGCCACGGTGCTGCTCACCCTTGCGGCCGCTCTGCGTCTGTGGATGCTGGCTGTACTGTACCGCCGGGAGGCATGGGCCACCCGGTCTGAATGAAGAAATAAAAACGAAACCGAACGGATGGGAAACCGGAATCATGAAAAATTTTTTCGGCACAATACTGCGTTTTGTGAAACGCAATCCTAAAATGGTGCTCGTCGGCGTGGGCGCGGCGGTGGTGCTGGGCGTGGGCATGGGTGTGCTCACGTCCACCTTGCTGCACCGCGCGGCGGGTGACGGCGGCGCAAGCACGGCGGCTGTTTCATCCGCCGCGCGGCAGGGCGAAAGTGGCGAAACCGACACGGGCAATGAAGGCCCGGTGGCCGCGCCGTCCAAAACCCTGCCGGAAGAAATGCGCGCCATGTGGATCTCCTACATCGAGTGGGAAAGCCTCGACATTTCCACCGAGGAAAAGATGCGTGAAGAAGCGGGCGTTATGTTTGACAACTGCGTGGACCTTGGCCTGAACACCGCCATTGTAGCGGTGCGGCCGTTTAGCGACGCGCTGTATAAAAGCGCCATTTACCCCTGGAGCCATGTGCTGACGGGCACCCAGGGGCAAGACCCCGGCTATGACCCGCTGGCCGTGCTGGTGGAAGAAGCCCACGCGCGGGGCCTTCGCATCGAGGCGTGGATCAACCCCTACCGCGTAAGCGCCGATTCCAACGGCCCGCTGACCCTTTCGGACACGAACCCCGCCGTGCTGCACCCGGAGTGGGCGCACGAGACCAGCGGCGTGTGGTACGACCCCGGCCTGCCCGAAGTGCAGCAAATGGTGGTGGACGGCGTGCGTGAAATTGTGCAAAACTATGACGTGGACGGCATCCATTTTGACGATTATTTCTACCCGGAAACCACCGTGGCCGCCGATGAAGAGGGCGGTGAGACCGATGCCGGCAGCCAGGAGTTTGACGCCGCGACCTTTGCCCGGTACGGCGGCGGCAAGGAGCTTGCCGCCTGGCGCCGGGCCAACGTGGACACGCTGGTGCAGGCGGTGTACGGGGCGGTGAAGGAGCAAAACCCGGATGTGTCCTTTGGCATCAGCCCGCAGGGGAATAATCAAAATAACTATGATATGCAGTATTCCGACGTTTGCCACTGGATGGCGACGCCCGGCTTTGTGGATTACGTGATGCCGCAGCTGTATTGGGGCTTTGGCTACCGCACGTCCAGCGGGCGCGAGGACTATGCCTTCGCAAATATCAGCGCCACGTGGGCGGGCTATGAGCGTGCCGAAACGGTGAAGCTGTACGCGGGCCTTGGTGCTTACCGCGTGGGAGACGGCGACGGCGGCAGCAATGACCAAGCCGAATGGAGAAGCGGCCACAACGTGGCCGATATGGTTGCGCATTTGCGCACCGTGAAGGGCTTTTCCGGCTTTGCGCTGTTCCGTTACCAGTTCCTTTGCAACCCGCCGGAGGCCATTGTGGATTATGTCGACGAAGAGCGGCTTGCCCTGACGGAACTGCTGGTTCCGCAGGGAGCGGATGCCGGCGGGGACGACGCGGATGCAAAGGATGGGTAGGGCGACGGCGCGTATGGCGACGGCGAATGATGATGCGTACGGCAACGGTGAAGACTGCACGGCGGAAGAAGGCGTGGAGACGAAACGGGAAGCGTAAACCGAAACAAAACCAAACACCCCTGCATGCTGCCGGCGCATGCAAGGGTGTTTTGGTTGTCGGAGTGAGAACGAAATGCCGGGATGTCAGCGGATGCCGGCCGTGCGGGCAAGGCCGGCCTTGTCCAGCGCCTTGCGCAGTACCGGCGCAAGCAAGGTGCTGGCAATTACGGCAACCACTGCGTTGACGGAAGAGGTGGCGGCGGAAACGCCCACCTTCAGCAACACGGCGTCCCACGGAAGGCCGTACACAAAGTATTGCATGACGGCTGTTTTGGTAAGGAACAGCGCCAGATACACCACGGAACCGGCCCCGGCGGCCAAGGCGTAATGCCCGGCGCCGGGCAAACGGTGCTGCAGCTTTTTCGTCACCATGCCGGCGGTGAAGCCCAAAGCAAATTTCATGATGAAGGTAATCCAGAACTCCGGCGTGTACAAGGGATTCGTGAAGTCGTACAGCATGGAGCCGATGCCGGAAGAAAGCCCGCCAACCAGAGGCCCGAACAGCATGCCGGAAAGTAGGCACATGATGTTGCCGAAATGCAATCGCACAAAATCCGTCACCTGCACAGACAGCAGCGACAGGGCAAACACCAGCGCGGACATGACGCCGATGACGGCTAGCGTGCGGATATTGAACGTCTCTTTTTCGTGCATGATATACCTCCTGGGCGCGTGCCGCGGCCTAATGACGGGCCGGGCACCGGCCTTGACAAATGGGTGCGTGCTTCTGTATGCTCATTTTATATCGGTGCTGGCACTGTTGCAATGCTCAGTTTTTGTATTTTTTTAGGTATCAGATGGAGGTTGTTGTGGAATTCGTACATGCTTTTCTGGACAAAGACGCGCCGGAACCGCTGTATTATCAGCTGTACCTGAAGCTTTCGCAGGATATTTCCGGCGGTGTTCTTCCGGCGGGGGAAAAGCTGCCGGGCAAGCGCAGCGCCGCGGCGCAGCTGGGCGTAAGTGTGAACACGGTGAACGAGGCCTACCAGATGCTGGCGGCGGAAGGCTATGTGGATGTACGCGAGCGCAGCGGCTTTGTGGTGAACGCGCTGCAGCGGCAGTTGGCGCCGCCGGCCCTGCGGGAAGTCTCCCGTGCCTCTGATGATAAAGCAGAAAAAACACAAATTGGAGAAAAACAAGGCGAAAATAGCGGAGTTGATACAAATATAACAGAAAACGGCGCGGTGTGGCGGCATAGCTTTTCCACCGGCGGCATCGACACATCCCTGTTTCCGCTGAAAACCTACACGCGCATTTTACGCGAGGTGACGGCCGCCGACGCCTCCCTGTTCGAGCGGGGCAACGCCGCCGGAGACTACGCCCTGCGGGCCGCCATTGCCGTGTACCTGCGGGGTTACCGCGGCGCAAACTGCGCGGCGCAAAGCATTGTGGTGGGCGCGGGGCTGGAAGTGCTGCTGGGCATGCTGGCGCGTTTGCTTTCCGGCGGCGTGGCGGTGGAGGACCCGGGCTACCCCAAAACGGCCCGCATTTTTGAAAACGCAGGCGCCGCCGTGCACCGCATTGCCGTGGACAGAGGGGGCATGGCGCCGGAGAGGCTTGCGGCCAGCGGCGCGAAGGCCGCCTGCATCACGCCCAGCCACCAGTTCCCCACAGGGTGCGTGATGCCGGTGGGGCGGCGGCTGGCGCTGCTGGAATGGGCGGAAAACGGCGGTGTCATCATCGAGGACGACTACGACAGCGAGTTCCGCTTTGACGGCCGGCCCCTGCCCTGCATGCAGGGGCTGGACAAAGCGGGCCGCGTGGTGTATGCGGGCACCTTTTCGCGCTCCCTTGCTCCGGGCATCCGCGCGGCGTACCTAGTGCTGCCGCCGCATCTTTTGCAAAAATGGCAGGTGGCCTATGGCGGCTACACCTGCACTGTGTCCCGGCCGGAACAGCACACGCTGGCGCGCATGCTGGACGAAGGCCATTTTGCCCGCAGCCTGAACCGCATGCGCCTTGCCTACCGCACACGGCGAAACCTGCTGCTGGAAGCGCTGAAAGCGCAAAATACCGGCCGCGCGCACACCCTTGCAAACACCCACACCGGCCTGTTTTTGCTGTTGCGGGCCGAGGGCGTCCCCGCCGCCGAAGCGGCGAAACGCGCGCGGGCAAACGGCCTGCGGCTGCATGCGCTAAGTGAATACGCCGTGGAGGAAAAAAATATGCCGCCCCGGTTCCGGGACGGCCAAACAGACGCGTTGGTTTTGGGCTATGGCGGCCTTGTCGAGGCGGAGATAGAAGCCGCTGTGGAGGAGTTGTTCCGCGTGCTATAGAACCCGTACTCGCAGCACACGCCGCTGTTTCGCCGGTCGTTTTTACTCGTGCCGCGTTGCGTTTTCCTGCAAACCACCAAGGTTTGCCTTGAATACGGGTTCTTCGCCTGTCTCAAGCATTCCCGGCGAAATATTCCTCAAACAAGCGCAGCATTTGCAGGGTGCTTTGAAACCGCACCTCTTCTTTCGAGTGGGGCGGCGTCAGCTTGCCCTGCCAGTCGGCGTTGCGGCGGAACAGCACGTGCACGCTGAACACCCTCTCGCCGTTTTCGTCCACCGCGCCGTCGTGTAGCAGGGCGTCGGGGTCCACGGCGGGGGCCTCTTTTTTCTTGCGCTTCGCCTTTGGCTGGTGATAGGGCGTAATAGCGGCAGGATAAGCCCAAAAATCGAAAATTTTATCCATAATTTCCGTCATTTCAACAAAACTGGAAAAATCCGCGCCCTTTCCAAGGTACGGGCTGTACAACCGGCCGCGAAACGAGGCGTCCCCAAAGGAATTCAGCTCCACCAGCATCCGCGACATGGTGCTTGGGCGCATTTCACTGCTGCGCAAGGGCATTCCAAAACCTCCTGTTGCTTCTGTAAGGGAACGCCTGCATGCCCTTACAAACATGCTTTATACGCGTGCGGCCTTTGGCGGCTCCTAGTACGTGGGATCCAGCGGTTGCTGGTGCACCTCCAGCGCAAGGGCTTTGTTGCGGTTGCGGCTGTTGAACATGTTTTTCAGGCGGCCGATTACCCGCTCGCAGTTGTCCAGGGTGATGGTGGGCAGCATGAGGATGTACTGCGAAGGCGACAGGCGCGACACCACGTCGCCGCGGCGAAGGCCGGAATGGATGGCGTCCAGCAGCATTTCCATGCCGCTGTCCAGCACGTCGGCGCCGGTGCCCTCTTCCCGCAAAAGGGTGAACAGCACCACAAAAACCGACTGGCCCATGCGTTCGGCGTTGCGCGCCTCCAAACGGTACAGGTTGCGGAACACCTCAATGTCGCACACGAAGGCGTCGTTGTTTGTGTCCGGCTCACGCATGGCGTTTTTAATTGATGTCAAGTCTGTTTCTACGCGGCCGTCCAGTTTGGCGGCCGCGCGGTAAAGGGCGCGGAATTCGTCGTTTGGTGCAATGCCCAACTCGCGGAAGAACAGGTCATTGGTGGCCTCGTAGTGGGAAATAGCCGCGGGGCGTTTGTTTTGGCCAATCAGGCTGCGCATCAGCGCAATGTGCAGGTCTTCCTCAAAGTGGTCAAACATCAACGCCCGCTGGCAAATGGCCTCCATCTCCTCAAACAGCTCGCGTTCCTGCAGCAGTTGCAGCATCTGGGAGACGGCCTTAAAATACAGGCCCCGGTAATACGTGTTGAATTGCAGCACCCAGTCTTCAAAAATATGCTCGGCCAAAAAATCGCCTTTGTACAGTTGCACCGCCCGGCGATATTTGGCCAACCGGTCGTCACCGGCAAGGGCCGGCGCCGCGGCTTCGCGGCACAGTTCTTCAAACTGTTCAAAATCCATTTCCCACGGCAGGTCGTTGTTCAGGCTGTAAGTGCCGTTTTTGCACAAAATAACGTCCTGCGCAAAGGGGGCGTTTAGTGCGGCAAAGTTGCTGCGCACGCGGTATACCAGATTTTTCAGCGCTTTTTCCGGCTGGCCGCTTTCGCCGTCAGGCCACAGGGCTTCCATCAGCTGCTGGTTGGTTATCACCTTGTGGCGGTACACCATCAGATATTGCAAAAGGCTCCACGGTTTGCGCGCGCGGGAGGATGCCTCGGTGATGGACCGGTTTGCGGCAACCACTTCAAAATGGCCGAAAAATTGCACGCTGATTGCTTCGCCGCCCTTGCCTTTTTTCTTTGCCGCCAATCCATCACCTCCTTTTCGCAGAGCTCTCCGCCATTATACCAGGAACAAAGCGCTTTCAATAAACGTATAATACGCGCTCTTTGCGACTATTATACCATAATACCATATCGGCGCGGGGCGCGTCACATCATGCCGAACGCGTGCGGCGTCAGGCTTTTTGGTGCTTGGCGCCCTCGGCGTGCCGTATGATGCGGTTTAAAATGCGCAGGTTTTCTTCGCGCTCGCGGGCTTGGGCGGGGATGGAATCCCACATCAGGTTGAACGATTCGGCCATGTCGATCAAATCGTCACGCCAGGGGAACAACGCCGATTGTTCGCCGTTTTCAAGCCAGGCCACAAAAAATTGGCCCTGGGCGCCCACCATGTTGATGGGAACCTGCTCAAAGAACTTTTTCGGCATCAAAACCAGCTCAAAATCGGGGCATTCCCTCATCATCCGCGCCAAGGATTTTAGTTGCTGCAAAAAAAGCTTGCGGGTCTAGTTGATATTTTTA
>JAVBNG010000017.1:0-6309 GCA_031551695.1 Oscillospiraceae bacterium | reverse complement strand
GCCAACCACCACCACCACAAGCGCCGTGGCCAGCGCCACCAAAAACTCGGCGCGGCTGAACAAAAAAATCTGCCGCATCCCTTTTAAGTCCACCAGGCCCAGTGAAGCGGACAACACAATGGCCGCCAAAGCCGCCACAGGGATGTATTGCAGCGGAGACGTGAAAAACAAAAGCGCAACCAGCACCACACCCGCCAGCATGAGATTGGCTATTTGGCTGCGGGCGCCGGCCTCGTCGGCAATTTCTGTCTTGGTGGGGCTTCCGTTTACCACAAAAGCCCCAGTGAAAGCGGCGGCCAGGTTCGCGGCCGAAAGCCCTAAAATATCATGGTTGGTGTCAGTTGCTTCTTCGCGCCGCGCAGCATAAACTTCGGTGGTTGCGGCGCTTTGGGTAATGATGACCACGGCAATGGCAATGCAGGGCCCCAGCAGGGTGCCGACAGCCTCCAAATTGAAAATTGGCAGCGTAAAGCCCGGCAAGCCGCCTTGCACGGCGCCCACGGTTTGAAGCGTGCCGGGTGGCGCAAAATACCCCGCCGCAATGCCGCCGATAATGACGGCCAAGCTGAACGGGACCCGCCGCAAAACCGGCCACCTTTTAAAAAACAACCGTGGAATGAAGACCAGCGCAAAGGCCAGCGTGGACAAAAACAGCGTGGGCAGGCTTATCGCCCCAAAATTGGCCACAAAACCCGCCAGCTTTTGCAGGCTGTTGCCGGAAAGGTTCGGGATGCCAGACAAATCGCCCAGCTGGGAGATGGCCACCTGCACCCCAACGCCGGCCAAAAACCCGCTTAAAACTGTGCGGGAAAGAAAATTGGAGATAAAGCCCAGACGAAACACACGGCAGAGCAGTAGCAGCATGCCCACCATCAGGGTAAGCAGGGCGGCATAACCGCCATATTCGCCGCTGCCCGCCGCGGCGAAGGGTAGGATTCCGGCTGCCAAAATGGCAGCAGAGGCGGAGTCTGCCCCCACCACAAGGCTGCGCGACGAACCCAAAAGGGCAAAGGCCACCGTGGGCAGCAGCAAAATATACAACCCTGAGGCGACCGGCATGCCGGCAATTTTGGTATAGCCCATATCGATGGGGATAGCCGCAGCGGCCAGGGTGATCCCCGCAAGGATGTCCTGCATCACCGCACCGCGTGAAACAGGCTGGATGCCGGCCAAAAGCCATGGTTTTTTTACAGGGCCCGCGGCGCTTGCCGGCTGCTTTTTCTGCTTCATGGCAGTCTCTCCAGCATGGTGTCTCCTTAAATCTGCGTCGGTTGGTTTTATGGTAGCATTAATGCCTCGCGGTTTCCAGCAAAAAGGCAGGCCGGAACATAATTGAAAAACAACAACAAAGTACGGTCCGCGCGGGGCTACCCAAGCCCTGCCTGCTGTCCCGACCGGATGGTGATTTTGCCCGCCTTGAACTCATGGATGACAGCGTTGATTTTTTGCATGGAAGCGCGGGGCAGCTTTTCATCCCAGCCGTGCCAGCTGGAAAGCACGGTACCGCCCTCGGCAATGCCAAAGACATATGGCTTTGCTTCGAAGTTGCCGTTCTCTATGGTATTGTACAGGGTGTCGAACATAGTGGGGAACTCGCGCACTACGCTGACGATGACGCTGCCGGGCGCTTCGTCGTATTGGTCGGAATTGAAGCCGATGGCGTAAACGCCCTTTTCCGCGGCGGCGGCAATAACGCCGTGGCCCGCGGAGTTGGCCGAGGAGCAGACGACATCCGCGCCATTGTCGATATAATCTGCGGCCATGGCCTTTGCTTTGTCTGCGTCGGTGAGGGAGCCGATGTAGCCGGAGATGACATTGACGTCCGGGTTCACATAATGCGCGCCTTCAATGAACAGATCCACGATGGGGGTAATAGAGGGGATTTTTTCGCCCCCAAGGATGGCCACAGTGCCCGTTTCGGTGACGCTGGCGGCTACCGCGCCCGCCAAAAAGCCGGAATGCACCGTGCCGAAGCACGCCACGTTCGGCGGCTGGGAATAATCGGCCTCGGCATTGGAGATGAGAAAATAGGTTTCAGGATATTCCAGCGCCACAAGGTGGGCGGAGTCTGCAAACTGCGTGCCGTGGCACACGATGATGTCATACCCTTCTTCGGCAAACCGGCGTATATTGGCCTCTGCGTTCGGGCCGCCGGCAGACTCCATATAGTCGATTTTGGCGTGGTAGTTGTCTTCTAGATACAAAAGGCCGGTGTGGGCCCCGGCGTTCCAGCCGTTGTCGTCGATGGTGCCGGGCAACAGCAGTGCCACGGAAAGCGCCTCGTTTGCCGCGGCCAGGGTGGGGTCCGCCTGGGGCACGGCCTGCGGCTGCAACGGTTCCGCCGGCCTGCAGGCGCACAGAGAGACGGCGAGGACCAATACTTCAAACAGCACCAGAAGTTTTTTCATAGGCATCTCCCGCCTGATGGATGTTGTTTATTAACAGGTGTTACTATCAAGTATACCATAATTTGCAAACTGTGTATTCCTGTTTTTTACCATGGAATGCCGCTAAATGCCAAATAATTGCAGCGGCATTTGTGTAGTTTGCCAAATTTTTACTTTTCGGGCACAAAGCTATGGTAATATACAAAAGGAAGTTGTATTATAGTCCTATAGTCATATAATCAAATTAGCCAACGGCATATTTCAGATGGCCAAAACCGATTGCGACATGGTATCCCCGCGCGGGCAGAAGGTGCCGAATACAGTCGCTGCACAGAAGTTGTGCGCCGGGCGTTCCCGGCAAAGCGGAGGAGCACATGGAACGAATTGCATTAACGTTGCACATCAACGGCGAGGACCGTGAGGTTCTGGTACCGCCGAAAAAGACGCTTTTGTACGTGCTGCGTGAGGTTTTGGGCTTCACCGGCACCAAGTGCGGGTGCGACACTGCCTCCTGCGGGGCCTGTAAGGCCATCGTGGACGGGGAGGCGGTGAATTCGTGCTGTGTGGTGGCGGAAAAGGCCGTGGGCAAGCGCATCGAGACCATTGAGGGGTTGGCGAGGGGCAACGAGCTGCACCCCATCCAGCAGGCGTTTATCGACTGTGGCGCCGTGCAGTGCGGTTTTTGCACGCCCGGCATGGTGATGAGTGCGAAGGCGCTGCTGGACAAAAACCCGGATCCCACCGAAGACGAAGTGCGCGCGGCGCTGGATAAAAACCTGTGCCGCTGCACGGGCTATGTAAAAATTGTGCAGGCGGTGCTGGAGGCCGCGCGGCGTATGGGTTCCGCCAACAAGCTAAATGCACAGGAGGGCGGGGCAAATGGCTGATAACAATACCACGGTTTGCCACAGCACCCCCGTGCGCGACGCGGCCTTGAAGGTGACGGGCCGTTTGCAGTACGTGGGCGACATGAAGATGAACAATATGCTGCACGGCGCTGTTCTGCTGAGCCCCGTGGCCCATGCGAAAATCAAATCCATCGATACGTCCGTGGCCGAGGCGCTGCCGGGCGTTCGTGCCGTGGTGTGCCACAAAAACACGCCCCAGACGCGCTACAACAGCGCCACGCGGTTTTACGAGCATCAAATTCCCAACACGGAGCGGATTTTTGACGACACCGTGCGCTTTATGGGCGATAAAGTTGCCGCTGTGGCGGCAGACACGCCGGAAATTGCACAGGCGGCCGTGAAGCTGATTGCGGTGGAATATGAAGAGCTGCCGTTTTACACCGACGTGGAGGAGGCCATCAAGCCGGATGCTCTTGCCATCCACGGCGAAAGCAATGTGGTGGCGGAAATCAAACAGAACGCGGGTGATGTGAAGGCCGGGTTTGCCGAGGCGGACCGGATATTCGAGAACCGCTTTTCCACGCCGCCCATCCACCACGGCGCCATTGAGCCCCACGTGGCCATTGCCCAGTGGGACGCAAGCGGCAAACTGACCGTGACCGCCCCGTGCCAGAACACCTTTGGCTGCCGCATTATTTTGTGCCGCATTTTTGGCGTGCCCATGAGCCAGGTGCGCGTGGTGGCGCCTGCCATCGGTGGGGCCTTTGGCGGCAAGCTGGAAGTGACGGTGGAGGCCATTGCGGCTGTGCTGGCGCAAAAAACCGGCCTGCCTGTAAAAGTGGAATACACCCGCAAGCAGTGCATCGTGGCCACGCGCACGCGCCACGGCTCGGTGGTGTATATCAAAACCGGCGTGAAAAACACCGGCGAAGTGACGGCGCAGGACATCCGCGTCATCACCAACACCGGGGCCTACGCCGGCAGCGCCCTGAACGTGATGGGTGCATTGAGCCACAAGGTGTTTAAAATTTACAATTGCAAAAACATGCGTTTCGCCGGCACGCCGGTGTACACCAACACGCCCATTGGCGGTGCCATGCGGGGCTATGGTTCGCCGCAGGCCTTTTTTGGGCAGCAGCGCCAACTGCAAAAAATAGCAAACGCGCTGGGCATGCCCCTGGCGGAGTTGCAGCGCATCAACTTGGTGCAGCCGGACGCGCTGGACCCCGCGGGCGGCTACCCCTTAGGCAACCCGCGCCCGCAGGACTGTTTGGCCCGCGCGCTGCAGCTTGCCGAAAACTGGCAGGCGCTGCCGGAGGAAACGGACCCGGACTGCAAAGTGGGCGTGGGCATGGCCATGGGCGCCCACGGCAACGGCTGCTTTGGCGCCCACAGGGACCAAACCTGCATGATGTTGAAAATGAACGAAGACGGCTCTTGTGTGTTGTTTACCGGCAGCCACGACATGGGCAACGGCTCGGTGACGGTGCAAACGCAGATTGTGGCGGAGGAGTTGAATCTGCCCCTTTCCCGCATCGCCGTGGTGCAGGCGGACAGCGACGCCGTGCCGTGGAATTTGGGCGACTATGCCAGCCGCGGAGTTTACGTTATGGGCTCGGCGGCCAAAAAAGCGGCCGAGGCCGTAAGGGTTGAGCTCCTGGCAGAGGCGGCGCTGCTGCTGGGCGAAGCCGCCGAAAGCCTTTCGCTTGTTTACGGCGGCGTTAAAAGCGAAAAAACCGGCGCGGTTACGCCGCTTTGCGATGTTATGATACACGCGCAAAACGTTTCCCGCAGGGAGATAATCTGCCAGGAAACCTATGCAATGGCGGCGGGGCCGTCGTCTTACGGGTGCCACATAGCGCGCGTGGTTGTAAACGCCGAAACGGGCGGCGCCCGCGTGACGGACTATGTGGCCGTGCACGATGTTGGCAAGGTGCTTAACCGGCTTTCCATAGAGGGGCAGCTTGAAGGCGCAATACACATGGGCGTGGGCTATGCGCTGCGCGAGGGGCTGCAGTTTAACGAAAAGGGCGAAAATATATACAACACGCTGCGCAAAATAAGCCTTTTATCGGCCAGTGAAATGCCGCGCATACAAGTGGATTTTATAGAAAAAGGCGAGCCAACCGGCCCCTATGGGGCGAAAAGCATCGGCGAGGCGGCGGTTGTGCCGTCGGCCCCGGCGGTGGCAAACGCAATTTCAAACGCGCTGGGCATAGAGCTTGACAACCTGCCTTACCGGCACAATGGCTGACGCTTGTTTATACGGCGGCAACCGGACACGGCGCCGCCGGTGGAGGAACCTATGGACGTACAAAAAAACAACCGCGTGGACGTGCTTGCCAAGGTGAAGGGCGAGGCCGTTTACGCCAACGACATGAAGCTGCCCGGCATGGTGCACGGTGTTGTGGTGCGCAGCCCCATTCCAAGCGGGCTTGTCGTTTCCATTAACACGGCGGACGCAATGCGCTGCCCCGGCGTTTTGGCGGTGCTCACGGCGAAGGACATCCCCGGCATCGCTGCCCAGCCCAAGGAACGCCCGGTGCTGTGCGAAAGGCGCGTGCGCTACATTGGCGACGGCGTGGCGCTTGTTGTGGCCGAAAGCCGCAAGCAGGCCGAGGCCGCCGCAAAACTTGTGGACGTGGAATATGAAAAGTTGCCGGCCGTGCTTTCGGCGCAGGAGGCTCTTGTTGAAAGCGCGCCCGCCGTGCACGACGGCGGCAACGTCATTTGCCGCTACGCCACAAAGCGTGGCGATGCCAAGGCCGCTTTGCAAGCGGCTCCGCATGTTTTGAAACGCGAATATTCCACACAGCGCGTGCAGCACGTGTGCATTGAAACAGAGGCCGCCGTTGCTGTTTATGACGCGCACACCGGGGAAACTGTGGTGCACTGCCCGGTAAACAGCCCGTTTGTAGTGCGCAAAATTGTGGCGGAAACGCTTGGCAAGCCTCTTTGCGACGTGCGGGTGGTACTGCCCGCCATCGGAGGCTCGTTCGGGGGCAAAAACCACGATATTTCCATGGCGGCGGGCCGCGCGGCTGTTGCGTCAATGCTGCTTGGCCGCCCGTGCA
>JAVBNG010000026.1:0-13577 GCA_031551695.1 Oscillospiraceae bacterium | reverse complement strand
ACATGGTTCACGCGGCCGCCCTCGGATTTATCCAGCAAATAATACTCGCCCCGGGCCGGGATGATGCGAAAAGCGGGCGCGGCGGCCATGTTGTGCACCTCGTCCGCGTAGGCCCCGGCAGCGTTTAGCACATACCGCGCGGCAAATGCGCCCTTGTCTGTGGTGATTTCCCAGCCATCTTCCCCCGCACCGCCGGCGGCAAGCCGCCGCAGGCCGAGCACACGATGGCCCAAACGGAAATCCGCGCCGTTGCGGGCAGCCGTTTCCGCCAGGGCAAAGCAATATTCCCACGGGCTTACGATGGCGGCGCTCGGCGCTTCCAGCGCGGCCACCACGGTTTCGCTCACATTCGGCTCCAGCGCCCGCGCCTCGTCGCCCGTCAGCATGCGCATGCCCGGCACGCCGTTTGCCTCGCCTTGGGCGCGCAGCTTTTCCAGCGTGGGCACGTCCTCCGGCGCAAAGGCCAGCACCACGGAGCCGCACTGCCGGTACGGCACGTCCAGCTTTTGGCACAGTTCTTTTGCCAGCGCCGAGCCCTCCACGTTCAGCCGCGCCATCAGCGTGCCGGGCTTTGGGTCATAGCCGGCGTGCAAAATGGCGCTGTTGGCCTTGGTGGCCCCGTCGCTTACGTCGTTTTCCTTTTCCAGCACCAGCACGCTGCATTCGCGCTTTGCCAGCTCATACGCCGCCGCCGCGCCCACAATGCCACAGCCGACCACCGCCACGTCAAAAACCATTTGTCTCTCCCGCGTGCCGGTTTTGGCCCGGCGCGATTTTTTGCATGCAAGTTACTCAAACGCCGCAGGCGTTTCAATGTTCTCAGCCGGGCGCGTATGTGCCCAAAACACGAAGCCTCGCTTCGTGTTTGAATTGCGGAGCAATTCGGGGCTGAGGTTATTATACCATATTTTGCCCCGCCTATGCCCGCGCAAAGCACCATAAAATGTCGGGCTGTTTCGCACTTATGCGTAATATCGTTTTTTATCTGGCGCTACTTGATTTCAACTGCCATGTGTTGTACGCTGTATAAAGGCCCGGCACCCCGGCGCCGTTTTCAGAAAAACACCCGTTTGGAGGAAACATGGCACAAACCGTAACTGAATTTTTGCAGGCGCACCATATATCGCCCTATCTCATTATTTTCATCATCTCCATGCTGCCCATTCTGGAGCTTCGCGGCGGCCTCATCGCGGCGTCCATTTTGGGCCTGCCGTGGTATATCGCCGCGCCTATCTGCGTGGTGGCAAACTTCATCCCCGTGCCCTTCATCATTTTTTTTATCGAGCGCATCCTCTGCTGGCTGAAAGACCACGGCGGCCCGTTAAAAGGGTTTGCCCGCTGGGTTGAGGAAAAAGGCATGAAAAAGGGCGCCCAAATGATGGAAAAATACCCACACCGCATACAGCTGGGCCTGTTTGCCTTTGTGGGCATCCCGCTGCCCGTTACCGGTGCGTGGACGGGCTCGCTCATTGCGGCGCTGTTCGGCATCGAGCCGAAGCGTTCGGCTCCGGCCATCGGCCTTGGTATCTGCGCAGCCTGCGTCATTATGCTGGTGCTAACCTACCTCGTCCCCGGCCTGTTCGGGTTCAAATAAGTTCGCGGGCCCGCGCCGAATGGCCGCGCGGCCCTTTTTCTTGCTTGACAGCCCCATTTCGCCCCATTGGGAGGTAAAGTCCATGGAAGCATTTGAAACATCCTACAAAGCGTTTTTGGCCGAAGAACACGCGCCGGACGCAAAAAACGCGCCCCTGGGCGCCCTGTACGGGGCGGTATGCACCGCCGCCATGCGGCGGATAAAACCCGCCTGGGCCGCGGGCAGGGCGCAAACGGACGCCAAAACCGCCTGCTATTTTTCCGCGGAGTTCCTCTTGGGCCGCCTGGTGTACGCAAATCTGTACAACCTGGGCCTGCTGGACGAGACCCGCGCCGCTTTCCAGCAAAGCGGTGTGGACCCGAACATTTTCGAGGCGGTGGACGACGCCGCCCTCGGCAACGGGGGCCTTGGGCGTCTGGCCGCCTGCTTTCTCGATTCCGCCGCCACAATGGGCAAGCGGCTGGACGGGTACGGCATCCGCTACCGGTACGGCCTGTTCAAGCAGGGCATTGAAAACGGCTTTCAAACGGAGGCCCCGGATGACTGGCAGCGCTTTGGCGACCCGTGGAGCGTGCGCCGCGAGGCTGAACGCGTGGCCGTGGAGTTCGGCGACGGCCCGGTGTGGGCCGTGCCTTACGACATGCCCGTCATCGGCTTTGGCGGCCAATGCGTGAACACCCTGCGCCTGTGGCAGGCGGAGGCGGACGGCGGCTTTGACCTGGCCGCCTTCAACGCTCAAAACTACCCCGGCGCCTACCGCCGCCAGAACGAGGCCGAGGCCATCCATAGCGTGCTGTACCCGAACGACGACACGCCCGAGGGCAAGCGCCTGCGGCTGAAACAGCAATATTTCTTTTCCTCCGCCTCGGTGCAAAGCATTTTGCGGGATTTTAAATCCCGCCATGGCGCTGCTTTCGAAAAATTGCCGGATTTTTTCGCCATCCAGTTGAACGACACCCATCCCACCATCGCCATTCCGGAGCTGGTGCGCCTGCTGGTGCAGCGGGAGTGCCTGCCCTTTGAAGACGCTTTCGCCATTGCGCAAAAAACATTCGCCTACACCAACCACACCATCATGGCCGAGGCGCTGGAGGCGTGGGACACGGCGCTGTTTGCCGCCGTGGCGCCGGAGGTGTGGCCCTATGTGGTGATGATAAACGACCGCCTGCGCCGTGGCTTTACGCAGCAGGGTATGGGCGAAGAGGAGCTGGCCGGGTACGAAGTCATCCACGGCGGCAAGGTGCACATGGCGCGCATGGCCGTGTATGCCACCCACTCCACCAACGGCGTGGCCGCCCTGCACACGGAGATTTTGAAAAACGACGTGTTGCAAAACTGGTACGCCCTGTACCCGGAACGCTTCAACAACAAAACAAACGGCGTTACCCAGCGGCGCTGGCTGGCGCTTTGCAACCCGCGGCTTGCGGCGTTCATCACCGCGCGCATCGGCGGCGGCTGGGTGACGGATTTGGACAAGCTGGCGGCTCTGCGGCAATACGAGGACGACGCCGGGAGCCTCGCCGAGTTGCGTGCCATTAAAACGGCCAACAAGCGCGATTTCGCCGCCTGGGCGGCCAAAGAGACCGGCATGGCCCTCGCGGCCAACTCCATTTTTGACGTGCAGGTGAAACGCATGCACGAATACAAGCGTCAGCTGCTGAACGCCTTTTCCATTTTGGACATCTACTTCCGGATAAAAGACGGTGAGTTGCCAAACTTTGAACCCACGACCTTCCTCGTGGGCGGCAAAAGCGCGCCGGGCTACCGCAGGGCCAAGGCCGTCATCAAGTGCGTGAACGAAGTGGCGCGGCTGGTGAAAAGCGACCCCGCCGTGCGGGATAAAATCAGCGTGCTGTTTGTGCCGAACTACAATGTGTCCGTGGCCGAACGCATCATGCCCGCCGCGGACGTAAGCGAGCAGATTTCCACCGCGGGCACGGAGGCCAGCGGCACGGGCAATATGAAGCTGATGATGAACGGCGCCGTCACCCTCGGCACTTATGACGGCGCGAACATCGAGATTGTGCGGGAGGCTGGGGAGGAAAACAACTACATTTTCGGCGCCCGCGTGGAGGATTTGCGCGCCATTGCGGACACCTACGACCCCTATGCCCTGTACTGCGAAAACGAGGCCATCCGCCGTGTGGTAGACACGCTGGTAAACGGCACGCTTGACGACGGCGGCACGGGCCTGTTTGCGGAGCTGCACCACGCCCTGCTGCGCGGCGAGCACTGGCACAAGGCCGACCATTACTACCTTTTGCACGATTTGACGGCTTATATTGAAACAAAACTGCGCCTGAACGCGGACTACCAGGACCGCACGGCCTTCAGCCGCAAAAGCCTGCTCAATATCGCCGCCGGCGGCATGTTTTCATCCGACCGCACCATTGCCCAGTACGCGGCGGAGATTTGGGGGATCTAGGGCGAGAAAAGGTGATGCGCCCTCCGCTGCTCTTGCTGACTGGTTTGTTGTCAACTGGGTTTTCATTCGCAGCCTTGCATAAAGCAATCCTGCGGAGGGGCACCCGGCCCCAACCGTTCCACAGTCAGCCAAAACTTTTTTCCAAAAACCCCTTGACCTTTACGTTGCGTAAACCCTTACACTGTAAACAGGCGCCGGAGGTACCCCGGCCCTGCGAGAAAGGGAAGCAAATGGAATATACGGTGAAAAAGCTGGCGGGCCTGTCCGGCGTCAGCAGCCGCACACTGCGTTATTACGACGAAATCGGCCTGCTGAAGCCGGCGCGCGTCACCACGGCGGGCTACCGCATTTACGGCGCCGCCGAGGTAAACGCCCTGCAGCAGATTTTGTTTTACCGGGAGCTGGGCTTCGCGTTGGAGGACATCCAAAAGCTGATGCAGACCCCCGGCTACAGCCCGGCCGCCGCGCTGGAAAACCATTTGCACGCCCTTTTTGAAAAACGGGAACAGCTAAATGCGCTGATAGCCAATGTTGAAAAAAGCATCCGCGCGGGAAAGGGAGAATGCAGCATGAGCGACAAAGAAAAATTTGAGGGCTTTAAGAAAAAGCTCATTGACGAGAACGAAGAAAAATATGGCAAAGAGGTGCGCGAAAAGTATGGCGACGACGTGGCAGACGCCTCAAACGCGCGCTTTGCAGGCATGACGCAGGAGCAGTACGCTGCCGCCGAGGAACTGAGCGCCCGCCTGAACGACACGCTGAAACAGGCCGCCGAGGAAGGCGACCCGGCGGGCGAAACGGCCCAAAAAGCCAGCGCCCTGCACAAGGAGTGGCTTTGCCTCTATTGGCCGGAAGGGCATTACACGAAGGAAGCCCACAAAGGGCTGTGCCAAATGTATCTGGACGACGAGCGCTTCAAGGCTTATTACGACAAGATCCACCCGAACGCCGCCCAGCTTCTGCGCGACGCGGTGGAACTTTACTGTACGGACTAGAGCGTGTTCACACTCATTCAGTGGAACGTTTTTCCGGCAAAACATCTCATGTTTTTACGTTGTCCTTAATCGCAACTCACCAAGGGTTGCGCAATCGTCCGCCTTGAACCGCAAAAATTTTGCTCGTAAATTCGCCAACTTCATTTAGTGTGAACACGCGCTGAAGTGGCGCCGCCGCGTAAAATTCATGGTAAAAAACAGGCCGCGCAGGGAATGACCCCGGCGCGGCTTGTTTTACAAATTGTATAATAATATAGTAAAACAACAAATCGCAGAATTAAATCTACCTATTCTTTGAACGCCCAAAGCCGCTGGCCAAGATAGTTCATCAGGGTAAAAATAACCTGCGCCACAAGCATGGCAATGCGCGTTACCCATTCGGCCGAAACCGAGGGGAACGCCGCCCCCATGAACGCGGGCACCAAAAACTTCGACAGGCCGAAGCTGACAAGGTAGCACACGCCAATCACCACCGTGAAGCGCAGCACGCTTTGCCCCAGGGGTGCCTTGCTTTCAAAGCTGAAGCGCCGGTTTAAAACAAAGCTTACCACGCTGCACACCAGGTACATGATGGCGGTGGACAGCCAGTACCCGGCAGTGTCGCCCAGGGCGTTTGAAATGGGGCGCAGCAGCAGCTGGCTGCCCGCCATGGAGATGATGGTGTTGCCCGCGCCGATGATGAGGAAAATCAGCAGGCTTTTGTCCCAAAAAAAGCGGAACAGTTTCTTGAACAGGTCCTTTATCTTTTGCATGAAGCCCTCATAAAAATGAGGGGGCGTTAAATCTGCCCCCTGGTTTTGTTCTAGTCCACCACGCGCACGGTTTTCATCACCACTTTTTCCAGCGGGTAGTCGCCCGCGTCCGTTGCCACATTGGCAATTTCGTCCACCACATCCATGCCGTCGGCCACACGGCCGAAGGCCGCATAGTCGCCGTCCAGGAAGGTGGGGTCGCCGTGGGTGATAAAGAACTGGCTGCCGGCCGAGTTCGGGTTCGACGAGCGCGCCATGCTGATGGTGCCGCGGGTGTGGGAGAGGGGGTTGTCCCATCCGTTGGAGGAGAACTCGCCCTCAATGGTTTTTTCCGGGCCGCCCATGCCGGTGCCGGCGGGGTCGCCGCCCTGGATCATAAACCCCGGGATGATGCGGTGGAACGTCAGCCCGTCGTAAAAGCCGTCGTTCACCAACGCCAAAAAGTTTTCCACCGTTTTCGGCGCGGCCTTTTCGTCCAGTTCCAGGCGGATGACGCCGCCGTTTTCCATCGTGATTTCTATCATAGTTTTCACTCCTATGCTTGTGGTTGCGTTTTAGTTTTTTTGCATATTGACACGCCGGAGGGCAAACTGCCCGCCGCCGTTAGTACGTATTGTTCTTCCGCTTTTTCAGCGCGCGCCGCACGTTCAAAAAAATGGTCAGCGCCAGCATGGCCGCCATCACCAGCAAAATAAGCAGGCCGTTTTCCTGCTTGTTCGACGTGCGCATGTCGTTCCAGCTGTTGTCCATGTAGTAGTTCATCTCTTCCGAAAGCACGTTGAATGTCTCCATGTTCGCCAGTTTTTCAGCGGGCGGGTAGGAGATGGGATTGTCGCGCACTTCCTCGGGCAGGGCCTCCACGGCCTCCACCTGCGGCGTGGAATAGCCGATGAAAAGGGTGTTGTCCACGGCCACGGGCGTTTCGCACAGGAAGTTGATGTACATCTCGGCGGCCTCGCGCTTTTTGCTGGTGGCGGGCACACACATGGCGTCGATGAACAGGTTCACCGTTTCCTTCGGAATGGCGAAGGCAAGGTCCGGGTTCGTGTCCGTCATGGTGATGGCGTCGCCCGCGTAATAGGGCGCAAGGGCCGCCTCGCCGCCCTCCATTTTGTCGAAGATCTGGTCCATCACATAGGCCTGCACCACGCCGCGCTGGGCTTCCAGCTCCTTGCCCGCCTGTTCAATTTCCTCGCGGGTTTTGGGGTTCAGCGAAAGGCCCAGCCGCGCCGACGCTATGGCAAAAGCGTCGCGGGAGTTGTCAAACATCAAAATGTCGCCCTTATACTGCTCGTCCCACAAGATGTCCCAGGAATCCGGTACGCCGTCCACCATGGTGGTGTTGTAGATAAGCCCCACATAGCCCCAGGTGTATGGCACGCTGTATTCGTTCTCCGGGTCGTACGCCTGGTTTTTGTACTCTTCACCTATTTTAGCATAGTTCGGTATATTGTCAAAATTAAGAGGCTGCAACATTTTTTCGTTGATCATCTTACCGATCATATAATCCGACGGGATGATGAGGTCATACTCCGCGCCGCCGCCCTTCAGTTTCGAATACAAGCTTTCGTTCGTCTCAAAGGTGGCGTACTGCACGGTGATGCCGGTCAGTTCTTCAAAGGCGGCGTTGATGTCCAGCAGTTCCTCGTCCGTGCCGTCGGAAATATACTCGCCCCAGTTGTACACGTTCAGCGTCAGTTTGTCATCCGCAAAGCGGGTGTAGTCATACCCGCCGGCAAGCGCCCGTTCGCCCGCGGGCGTTTCTATGGTGGGGGCTTCCTCTGCCCGCGCGGGCAGCGCCGCGCCGGAAAAAGCAACGCACGCGGCAAACCCAAACGCGGTAAACGCGCGTAAAAATTTGGTTAGTTTCATTTTATATTAAGTGTTTACCTCCTGCAATTCACCTGAAAATCAACGGCGCAAGTCCAACGCCTGCGCCCCGAGCCGCGCAAAAGACACGGCGATACTTCCGGCGCGCTCACGCGCCTTCCCGCACGCCGTGGGGCTGCTCAATGGGCATGCGGCGCTTTTTGGCCGCCGCGCGTTCACGCTGGTTCGAAATCAAAATAATGGACAAAATAACCACGAACATGATGGCCGACAGGGCGTTGATCTCCGGGCTCACCCGGCGGCGCGTCATGGAGTAGATGGCGATGGGCAGCGTTTGCACATTGCCCGCTGTAAAATAGCTGATGGTGAAATCGTCAATGGAATAGGTGAGCGCAATCAAAAAGCTGGAAAACACCGCCGGCATAATTTCCGGCAGCACCACCTTGAAAAACGCCTGCCGCTCGTTGCAGCCAAGGTCCAGCGCCGCCTCGTACAGGCTCATGTTCATGGCCTGTAATTTGGGCAAAACGGTGAACACCACATAGGGCAAATTGAAGGTGATGTGCGCGATGAGCAGCGAGGGCAGCCCGATGAAACTGCTGCCCAGCCACGCCAGCGGCCCTTCGCCGTTTGCCGCGGCCACCATGAAGTTTTTTGCCACCACAAACAGCAGCATCATGGAAACGCCGGTGATGATCTCCGGGTTCACGATGGGCATATAGCTTACGGTGGTAACGGCCCCGCGGGCCGCACGGCGCATGCGGGCAATGCCGATGCACGCCATGGTGCCGATGAACGTGGCGATCAGCGCGCTTACCAGCGCCAGCAAAACAGAGGTGAACAGCGCATTTAGCACCATGCTGTCGCGGAACAGCTGGGCGTACCATTTCAGCGAAAAGGCCGTGAACACGGTGCGGCTTTTGCTTTCGTTGAAGGAAAAGGCGATGAGCACGGCAATTGGCACATACATGAAGGAAAACACCAGTACAAGGTAAACCCGTTTCAGCACTTTGCCCGCCATCAAATCACCCCTTCCATGTCTTCTTCTTCAAACCCGCCAAGCAGGCTCATCACAAGCAGCACGGCCAGCATCAGCACCAGGCTCATGGCGCTGCCCAGGTTGAAGTTGTAGCTGTTGCCAAGGAACTGGGCCTCAATCAAATCGCCGATGAGCCAGGTGTCGCCGCCGCCCAGCATTTTGCTGATGATGAACGTGGCGATGGACGGCACAAACACCATGATGATGCCCGTTTTGATGCCGGGGCGCGACAGGGGCAGCAGCACCCGCACCAGCTTTTGGAACGGCCCCGCGCCAAGGTCCTCGGCGGCTTCCACCACGCTTTTGTCAATTTTCAGCATGGCGGTGTACAGGGGCAAAATCATGTAGGGCAGGTAGTTGTACACCATGCCCAGCACAATGGCCCCCTGGGTGTTGATCATCTCAAACGGCCCGATGCCGAACAGCCCGAAAAAGCGGTTGATGAGGCCGTTGCGTTCGAGTAAACTCATCCACGCGTAGGTGCGCAGCAAAAAGTTCATCCACATCGGCAGCATCACCAGCATCATCATCACGCCCTTGCGCGCATCCGGCAGGCGGGAAAGGATGTAGGAAAGCGGGTACGCGGCCACAAGGCACACCGCCGTGGCAATGGCCGCCAGCACAATGCTGCGCAAAAACACCATGGTGTATTCGCCCAGCGCCGTGATATTGTCCAGTGTGGCGTGGCCGTATTTGTCCGTGAATGAAAAATAAACAACGAAGCACAGCGGCAAAATGATGAACAGCACCATCCACACAAGGTACGGCGTGGCGGTGGATTTGCTACGCCCCTTCATATGGCATTTCCCCCGTGGCGCCCGAAAAATCATCCGGTTTCCGGTGCATGATGTGGATTTCATCCGGGCCGATTTGCATGCCCACCAAATCGCCCGGGTGGCTCGCGTCGGTGGATTGGATCACCCAGTCGCACCCGCCCTGTTCCACCACCATTTCATAGTGTACGCCCTTGAAGGTAAGGCTTTTCACAACGCCCGTGATCTGCCCCTCCACCGGCGGCACCACATCAATGTCCTCCGGCCGCACCACCACCTGCACAATTTCGTTGCGGCCAAAGCCCGCGTCCACGCAGGGGAAGGTGTTCCCGGCAAACTCCACAAGGTAGTCCTTGTGCATAATGCCGTCCACGATATTGCTTTCGCCGATGAAATCCGCCACAAAGGCGTTCACCGGCTCGTTGTATATATCCTCGGGCGTGCCAATTTGCTGGATATGCCCGCGGTTCATCACCACCACCGTGTCGCTCATGGTCAGCGCTTCCTCCTGGTCGTGGGTCACGTACACGAAGGTGATGTCAAGGCTCTGTTGAATGCGTTTCAGCTCTGTCTGCATCTCTTTGCGCAGCTTCAAATCCAGCGCGCCCAGCGGCTCGTCCAGCAATAGCACGCGCGGCTTGTTCACCAGGGCACGCGCAATGGCCACGCGCTGCTGCTGCCCGCCGGAAAGCTGGTCGCTCAAACGGCGCTCGTAGCCGGAAAGGCCCACAAGCGCCAGCATTTCGCCCACGCTCTCTTTAATTTCCCTCTCCGGCAGTTTTTTCAAGCGCAGGCCGAAGGCCACGTTTTCGAACACATTGAGATGCGGGAACAACGCATATTTCTGAAACACAGTGTTCACCTGGCGCTTATAGGGCGGCAGGTCGGTAATGTCTTTGCCATCAAAAAAAACATTGCCCGCCTTCGGATGAAGGAACCCGGCAATCACGCGCAGAGTTGTGGTTTTTCCGCAGCCGGACGGCCCCAACAGCGTGACGAATTCCTCGTCGTGGATGTCCAGGTTCAGGTTTTCCAGCACCACTTCATCGTCAAAATCAACAGCAATGTTTTTCAGCGAAACGATCTCTTTCTGGTTCAACTATGCACCCCCTTCTGAAGTTACGCGCCGTTAAAAAATGTGAGCGGCGCAATATAATGAAAAGTTTACAACAGTAAATATATAGTCAAACACCCCCCTTGTCAATCAAATTGGCAATAAAATTGCGAAAATGACAATAAGATGATATAATTTCATCAAATGTTCCCGGCGTGGGAATAGGGCTGTTGGGTCCGTGTGCTTGCAGGCGGAAGTGTTGGCAGCGGTGTGTGCAAAAAAAATGTAAAATTACTGTGGAATAGCGAGATAAAATTCACCCCGCAGCCCGCCCCGCACTTGTCTGCGCCAAAAAAACGCGGGGCCGGCTTGGCGTTTTGACGAAAAATGCTGCTTTTTAACGCCAACAATTGACTTTTTCACGTTGGAAAGGTATACTAAAACAGTGTGTGAAGCCGTGCGTGTCATGGAAAAACACAGTTCAAAAAAAGACGGGCATGTGCCGGTGGTATCCGCACGCCCGCAAGGCAGGGTTGACGGCGCCCGGCGGGCCATGGAAGGCTGCAAACCGGGCGGGAAAGGGTTGCAAAAGGATGGGCAACGCAAGGAACAAGCTGCTGGTAGTGGACGATATCATGATCAACCGTGCCATTTTGAATGGCCTGTTCTGCGACCAGTTTGAAGTTCTGGAGGCCGACAACGGCAAAACCGCGCTGGATATCATTGAGCAAACGAAAGACGAGCTGGCCATTGTGCTGCTGGACCTGGTGATGCCGGTGATGGATGGCTTTGGCGTGATGAAGGAAATGAACCGCACCGGGCTTATCCAAAACGTGCCTGTCATTTTGATCACCGGTGAAAGCGACGATGAAAAGGCGCTGCTGGGTTACGGCCTCGGCGCGTCGGACCTTGTGAACAAACCCTTCAACCCCGACGTCATCAGCCGCCGCGTAAACAACGTGGTGGACCTGTATTCCTACAAAAACAACCTGGAAGAAAAAATCGCGGAGCAAAAGGGCATTTTGGAAAAACAGGCCCAGCGGCTGAAGCAGTCGAACCTGTTTATGATCGATGCCCTGTCCACCACGGTGGAGTTCCGCAACCTGGAAAGCGGCGAGCACGTGAAGCGCATCCGCTCGCTCACCCGCATCATTTTGGACCACTTGGCCGATGAATATTCCCTCACGCCGGAGGATATCGACTCCATCTCCAACGCGTCGGCCCTGCACGATATCGGCAAAATTACCATTCCGGACGCGGTGCTGCTGAAGCCCGGTGCCCTGACGAAGGAAGAGTTCAGCGTGATGAAGACCCACACCATCCGCGGATGCGATATCCTTGACACCATCAGCTACACACAGGACCCTGTGTTTTTCAACTATTGTTACGAAATTTGCCGCCACCACCACGAGCGTTTCGACGGCCGCGGCTACCCGGACGGCCTGAAGGGGGACGAGATCTCCATTTGGGCCCAGGCCACAAGCCTTGCCGACGTGTACGATGCGCTGACCAGCAAGCGCGTGTACAAGGACGCCGTGAGCCACGACGAAGCCGTGGCCATGATTATGCGGGGCGAGTGCGGCGTGTTCAACCCAAAGATGCTGGACGTGCTGACGGAAGTGAAGGACACGCTGCTGGACAAAATGAAAGAGCTTTCCCAGCGTGAGCTTTCTGTGTACGAAGCCGGCGAAAAGCCGGAGCAGATCGTGGTGCACATTCCCACATAGCCTGCCGCAGGGCGAAAAAACGCGCCAAAACTCACCGTTGACAGATTGCCCCCGGTCGGATATAATAATTGGGCGGCTCTATTGTTGGCCGTGAACTGTGTTTTGGGATTACTATGTATTTTTCGGCGGCCGAAAGCACGCCGAGTGATTTAGGGAGGTGCTTACTATGGCAGTGCCGAAGAGGAAACATTCCAAGGCCCGGCGCGACAAACGCCGTTCGAACGTGTGGAAAATCGAAGCGCCCACGCTCATCACATGCCCGCAGTGCGGCGCGTACAGCGTGCCCCATCAGGCGTGCGGCAGCTGCGGCTTTTACAAGGGCCGCGAAGTGGTGAAACAAAAAGAAGACTGATTTTGGGCAGTTTCATGAAAACGGCGGGGCCAATTGTAAAAATGGCTTCGCTTTTTTATTGGCCGACGAGTGAGTGCCGCGCGAAAACTTGTTTTCGCATGGGCGAGTGAGGAGGCCGAGCAGGGTAAATACCCCGCAGCTCTGCTGCGGAATACGCGCCCGCAGGGCGCGGGGCCGGGGCTCTGCCCCGGGGCAGATACCCTTTTTTGGCCGGTGCCCAGCCGGCCGGTATCGCGCCGGCTTTGCGGCGCTCGGGTGCAAGCGGTTGGTTTGCGCCTTCGATGTCTGGCGTTAGAAAAAGGAGCTAGTCCATGGCGGTAAAAATCGCAAATGTGGCCGCCGCCTCGTCTGCGGAAAAAGCGGGTGTTTGGCCCGGTATGCAGCTGGTTGCCATCGACGGCCACGAAATAACAGACGGGCTGGACTACGAGTTTTACCAAACGGCGGAAGACCCCGTCCTCACCGTGTGCGCGGCGGACGGCGAAACGCGAACCCTGCGGGTGAAAAAGGCCGAGTACGAGCCCCTTGGCTGCCTGTTTGGCACCTACCTTATCGACAAACAACACGCCTGCAAAAACAAATGCGTGTTTTGCTTCATCGACCAGCTGCCGGGGGGCATGCGCAAGGAGCTGTATTTCAAGGACGACGACGAGCGCCTTGGCTTTTTGTTTGGCAATTACGTCACCCTCACCAACCTGGGCGAGCGGGAAATAGACCGCATCATCGAGATGCGCATTTCTCCGGTGAATATCTCCGTGCACACGGCGAACCCGGGGCTGCGTGTGCAGATGATGAAAAACAAGCACGCGGGCGAGGTGCTGGCCTATATTCCGCGCCTTGCCAAAGCGGGCATTTCCATGAACATGCAGCTGGTGCTGTGCCCCGGCGTGAACGACGGGCCGGAGCTGGAGCGCTCGCTGGAATGGCTTTCCGGGTTTTACCCGGCCGTGCAAAGCATTGCGGCCGTGGGGGGGGGGGGCACCGGGCCCCGGCCCGGGGGTGGCGGGTTGGGGGCGGACCGCCCCCCCACGGCCCC
>JAVBNG010000043.1:0-16706 GCA_031551695.1 Oscillospiraceae bacterium | reverse complement strand
ATCTCACCTATTTTTTGCATCACCGCATACCCGTGCCGGGGTGTATACAGCGACAGAAGAATGTAAAAAACCGCCTCTGTAAGCGCCCCTTGTCCTGTGTATTCCAATTCAGCGGTCTCCTTTTATTACGTTTTGCGATATATCGGTTAACGTAATATTAGTATATCGGTAAACGTAATAGCTGTCAAGAGGATATTTGGGCTTTAAAGGAAAAATAATTGCCCCCATTTTGTCATCACAAAAATGGGGGCTCTATTGCACGGTACGCCAATACCCTACTGGGCGCACGAAACACGTAACAAACCAACAAACGATTCTACCCTGTAGCATAACATAAAAAAGGCTGCCTTGCCATTTTGCGGCGGTGGCAGCCAATCATAAAGTTTTACTGTTATTCAATGACTTTTACGGCATCCCCTTCCACCGTTATCGCCTGTTTGTTACCGATTGCGACCAGCGGGATGGACGCTTCATACTGTGAAATGATGTTTTCAACCGCCTTTTTGAACGGGAAAGAGCCACGGTGCGGCAGGGGATAAAAATCCACAACGTGCAAAGCATCGCAGCTTTCCGGCTCCGGCGCCGCTTTTGGGTCGTCCATGCCCGCCACATATGCGATATTGGGCGACAAAACCATGGATCCCGCCGACTCCCCGATGTACAGCTTTCCGGCGCCGATTTGCTCTTTGATAAGTCCCCCTGCGCCCGATTTCACCAGCGCTTGCAACAGGAAAAACGTGTTGCCACCCGTGACATAGATGAAATGATTGTTCTGCAGTTTGCCTGCTATTTCGCCGGGCGGCGCGGAAGATATGTCCAGCTCGTCGACGGCAAGCCCCAGTTTTTCAAGCGCCTTTTTGCCGACCTTTACATAGAAGTTTACTTTTTCATGCAGCGCGGCCGTGGGAATGAAGGTGACGGTTTTGCCTTTCAGGTCTTCGCCGGCAAACGCTGGAAACAGGCCGGCCACGTCCTTGAACGAAGAGGACAGGAACAGTTTTCTCATATCGGCCCCTCCTGTAACGATGTTTTCGTATTCATAGCATAGCATATAATTATTGACAAATATATGTCATCTATTTATGCTTTGAGTGGGAGGGGATTTTATGAGATTGCAGCGATTGATCGCAATCATCATGCTTCTTTTACAAAAAGACAAGGTGCGCGGCAAAGAGCTGGCAGAGCTGTTCGAGGTGTCACTCCGCACCATCTATCGGGATATCGAAGCCATCAACGCCGCGGGGATCCCGGTGCGCACTGTTTCCGGTGCGGGCGGCGGCATCGCGATTATGGAGCAGTATAAAATTGAAAAGGGCATTTTCACGGTCGGCGACGTCAGCACGATGCTGACGGGGCTCGGCGTCATTTCCGACACCCTTTCCGGCAAGGAAATTGCCAGCCTACTTGTGAAAGTGAAGAGCATGGTTGCCGAAAAGCAGATACCTGAAATCGACCTGAAGATGCAGCAGGTCATGTTCGACTTGTCTCCATGGATGAGAACAAACGGCGGAGCAGACGCTCTTGGCATAATTCAAGACGCGATGGAGCGCAAGAAAACGCTGGATTTTTCTTACCTCGGCCGCAGGGGGCCAGAGCGGTTTTCCCGCGTGGAACCGCACCGGCTGGTGTTTAAGGAGAACCAATGGTATTTGCAGGGATATGCCACGGAAAAGCAGGATTTCCGCCTGTTCAAGCTGCGCAGGTTCAGCGCTTTGGCCTGCCGCGGGGACAGCTTTTCCGGCCGGGTGCTGCCGCATCCGTTTGCAGGATTCACCGATGCCATGCAGGGCAGGATGTTTCCGGTGAAGCTGCTGATTGACGCGTCTGCCCTTGACAAAATGCTGGACTATTGTTCCATGGGTGACATAACGGAAACGGAGGACGGCAATTATCTTGTGGATTTCAGCTTTATCGACGATGATTACGGCTATGGCATATTGATGAGCTTTGGTGACAAATTGACCTGCCTGGAGCCGCGGCATGTGCGGGAGGGACTGAAGAAACGGCTGAACGCCGCGCTTGACAGAAATGTTTAGGGGCGCTTGGCACGACAGGTTTTGATTAAGCCCAAACCACAGCCCTTTGCAGATAATGCTATGTGTAGAATGCATTTTTGCATAAAAAGTGCTAAGTATAGTTGGCATTTTGGAGCGTGAGGTGTTCGGTTGACAGAAGACCGAACGTAATCTATAATAAATCCAAGAATAAATAATAGTATTATTCAAAGGTGAATCATGAGCTACTTCCGAAAAGATCTGCAGGATCGTTTGCATAAATTGGACTTGGAGGCCAGCCTGGTGTTCGAGGGTGGGCCGCGTTTCCAGTGTGTTGTGGTGGGCGGCAGCGCCCTGGTGCTGAAGCATCACATCGACCGCAGCACCCACGATATTGACCTGCTGCGTGTTTCGCGGGAATTGCTGCCATTGCTGGAAAAGTACGATATGAACACCAATGTATCGGCGCACTTGGATAGCTTTCCCGACAGTTGGCCGAGCCGGGTGCAGCGGCTGGACGGATTGGAAACCCGCAAAATCGACTATTTCACGCCATCGCTGGAAGACTTGGTGATCTCTAAACTGGCGGCGCATCGGCCACAGGATTTGTTGGATGTTTCCGAAGCGGCTGTGGTGGGAAGCATCCATTGGCCTACACTGGAAGAGATGGCGGCGGAAGTGCAGGAATCCCTGTTGAGTGATTGCCAGATTGGTGAGTTCGCCGCGGCGTTTGAGGAATATAAGGAGAAGTGGAAGCCATGAGACCCTTGACCTTTAACGGGTTTTTGAAAAACTACCTGCAGCAGCTTTCCGGCACTGAGACGGAGAGCGTAAATAAACTGCTCAAATTGTCGCAGGACAATCCCCGGCTGCGTGCGCCACTGGCGCTGTATGCCAAGGCCGTGTTGCCTGAACAGCAACTTGGGCGGTTGATGCAAAAAGACCCGGTCTTTCGTGGCGAGTTGGAGCAGCATTTGGCATTTGTGCAAACAGAAGGTGACCTAGTGAAGTTTCTGGCCGGAGGGAAAGCGCCGGCGGAGTACGAGAAGGTGTACCGTTCCTATGCGGCAAAGCGGGACAGGGTGCAGACGGAGCAAGAGCTCAAAGAGTTAATCCGCAGAAAGGCACTGAATCTTAGAGCAGAAAAGAAAATCAGCGACTACCGGGCGTACAAAGATTTGAGGCTGAACCCTGGCAATTACCATGCGTTCATGCGGCAGGGGGATGTGGCAAAATTGAGTTTGGCGAATGCAAAGCGGGTGCTGGAGTATTTGGAAAATGTGTAGAGCCAATCATCCTTCTGCAAAACCTCTGACCACTATTTGACCACTACGCAGTTCGCCCTTTCAAAAGACCCGTAAATCCGCCTGGCAGAAGCACCTACAGTCTTTTAGTTTTCTTTTTCTGCCTTGTACGACTTCGACAAAAAGAGCGTATCTAAATCAAAAAGCAAGGCCACGCCACGGTTCTCCGACTCTATAGGTCGCAGGTTCGAATCCTGTCGGGCATACCAAACGCTTAAACAGTGACAATGTTTAGGCGTTTTTTATTGATTGCCTAGATGCAAAATGGATGGGCGGCGCCAGACAATTTGATTTTTGCAAAAATTAGCGATATTATAGTGAATATACAAAAGTTGAGGGGGTATCGCAACATGGTGGCCATACCGGCGAAAGCGAAAGAGCGACTGATAACAGGTATTAAGAAATTTCAACCCATATTGCGGAAAGCGAAAGACAAGGATATCAATGAGAGCGATACTGTAACCATTGTGGCAGACATGTTGAATGATGTGTTTGGGTTTGATAAGTATACGGAAATCACATCTGAGTATGCTGTCAAAAAAACATTTTGCGACTTGGCGATCGAAGTGGCGGGCAATGTTTGTTTGCTGGTGGAAGTAAAAGCGGCAGGGTTGGTGCTCAAAGATGATTTTATTCGCCAAGCGTGCGATTATGGCGCCAATTCTGGCATTGAGTGGGTTGTGCTGACCAACGGAGTTTCATGGAGGGTATACAAAATTATATTCTCTAAGCCCGTAGAAAAAGAAATGATTTATTCGTTTGAATTTGACGATTTGAACGCAAAGAAGCAAACTGACTTGGAAATGTTATTTTATATTTCGCGCGAATCATTGGCAAAATCCACCAATAATCTGCTTGAAGAGTTCGCAGCGCAACGGCAAGTGCTCAACCATTTTTTCATTGGGCAGTTATTGGCTACGGAGCCAATTCTCGATACAATCCGAAAGCAGGTTCGTAAAATTGCACCAGATGCCAAGATATCCAACGAGGAAATCCATGATATTCTAGTCGCAAATGTAATCAAGCGGGATGTCTTTGAGGGCGAGAAAAGCGCGGAAGCCAAAAAGCGTTTGCAAAAATATGAGAGAGTTCTTGCGAAACAAAAAGCTGCTAAAGCAACTGAAGAGTAGTAAATTAATATGGAACAGCGCGTTCGCGCCGTTCCATTTTTTTATGTGAGCTAACACATCTGAATATTCCGGCTCGTGGATGGGGAGCTGGGTGCGGTCTGCCACAAAGGGCATATTCGGGTCCTGATACTGCGGCATAAAGAACCCCCTTCCTTTGGATGGGATCACTTAAAAAAATTCCAACAAAATATCTATGGCCTAAATTATAAACGCAGATCTTGAAGGACGCTATCACCCATAATGGGGGTGATAGCGTCAGCCCTTGGTGCGGAAATATTTGACGATATTTTCCTAAACAGCCCATAAAGCACAAGTTTTATGGCGGAAAAGCAGTGCAGAACCAAGGCTGTATCTATACTGGGCGACAAAACCATGGGTCCCGCCGATTCCCCGACGTACAGCTTTCCGGCACCGTGGGAATGAAGGTGACGGTTTTGCAATGTTTCGATGCCCTGGCTCATGTGCATCGCCCCCTTGTAGCAACACACATCACCACAGGAACGGGAAAATAGCCAGTGTTTCTTTATCAGGAAGTCACATCTCGCTTGCCAAGATGGCCGCGCCGAGTGCCCCGGCATAGCGCGCTTCCGGCGCAGAGTACACTTCAGCTTTTAGCGTTTTTGCAAAGCGCCGCAGAAGATACGCGCTCTCGCACAGCCCGCCGGACAGAAAATAAACCTCATCGGCGGCGTGACGGCTGCACAGGGCCGACACCTTCTCCACGATGGACTCGCACACGCCATAAGCGATATCCTCCCGTTTGCGCCCGCTGCCCACCAGGCTGATCACTTCGCTCTCGGCAAACACGGTACACAAGGAACTGATGTGCACGCCGCCGCCTTGTTCAGCCAAAGCAAACAAATCTGCCAGGGCGACGCCCAGGGTGTTTGCCATCACTTCCAAAAAACGTCCGGTGCCGGCAGCACACTTGTCGTTCATGCGGAAGTCCAGCACCTTGCCGTTTTTAAGGGAAATAATTTTGGTATCCTGTCCGCCGATATCCAGCACGGTGCAGTCCCGCCCGAACATGCGCGCCACGCCGCGCCCGTGGCAGCTGATTTCGGTGACGGTGCTGTGGGCATAGGGCACCGACACTCGTCCGTACCCGGTGGCCACCACCCTGGCTTTTTTCAAGTCATGTCCGGCGGCCTCCAGTGTTCCGCGCACTGCCAGTGCGGTGTCGGCACTGTTCCAGCCGGTGGGCAGCACGGCACGGCAAAGCACTTTCTGGCCGTCTGCCGCCAGCAACACGGCTTTTGCCGCCGTGCTGCCAATGTCTATCCCTAAAAACAATTGTTTTCCTCCACGTTCTTCCTTCTGCATGGAAAATAAGAGCCTGTCCCTTGCAGGATGGCCCATTTGCACTTAACAAAACCGGTCACGCCGGGGGTTCATGTCGCGCTCCATGCTGGCGATTTCCAAAATGTCCGCACTTTCCCGTGCAACGAGAGCACGCACGGCGTCCACTTCGTCCGCACGCAGGGCCAGCGCCACGCCACAGCTTGTGCTCAAAGCGCGCGGCGCGGGCACAATGGTGCCGTGCAGGCCCGCTTCGCGCAGCAGGCCGTCCAGCAAAAGCCCCTGGGTGTGGTTTTCAAACAGCACATACCAGGCCAGCTCCTTTTCCGCCGCCATTATGCGTTCAAAATCTCCAAAAATGCCCCTACACGGGTGCGCAGCTGGGCGGCGTCCTCGTCGTTGTAGTCGGTCTCAAGCCCCAGCACCGGGATGCCGTTTTCCTTCAGCTTTTTCTCCACGGTGTAGCCCTCGATGTCGTACAAAGTACAGAACTTCAGGTTGATGTCAAGCACGCCGTCGGCGTTGTATTCTTTCACATAGCGTTCAATATCGTCTATACGGGCGGTGTTTGGGGTGAAGCAGGCGCAGTTGATTTTCATGTACCGCTCGGCCAGGGCGTTGATCATGCCGTCCAGCGTGGTCCCGCTTTCGTCCACCAGGTTGTCGAAGTAGCGGATGCCGGTACAGGTCTCTTCACCCACCACGGCGGCGCCTTCGGTTTCCACCACGTGGTGCATTTTCCAGTTGGGGATGGCCATGGGCGTGCCGGTGAATAAAATGCGCTTGGCGTCCTTGGCATACACACCCACGCCGTTTTTCACGCGCTGGTCCAGCTCGTCGCACAGCTTGTTCGTCATTTCGGTGAAGCGGGTGGGGTCGTCGTAGAAGGCGATTTGGGAAATGAGCAAACAGTCTTTGCCGCTGAGGGGCGGGTTTGGCAGCTTGCGGAAATTATAAAGCCGCTGCAATGCACGGCGCTTGCCGTTAATGAGCTTGATGGACGCGGCCAGGCTTTCCGCCGTCACTTTGCTGCCGGTCACTTCTTCTGCCTTGGCGAGGAAATCGCGGATCTCCTCCGCCCAGGCGGCAACGTCTTTGGCGCGTTTTTGCTGGGGCAGGTCCATCACATAGACGGGGGCATACTCGCTTAAGATTTCCCACGCCTTTTTCTTGCCGTCGCAGGTGGTTTCGCCCACAAAAATGTCGGTCAGGCTGAAAAAGGGGCAGGTGCGGTCCAGCCGGGCGCCAACGGACGCTTTGATGAGCGGGCAGGTGGCCGCAGGCAGCACTTTTTCGCCGCCGGGCACCCAGAACTGGCTGCCGCCGCACAGCCCGGTGGCGATTCCGCCGGCTGCGAACACCACTTCGTCCGGCACATACACGCAGAAGGTGCCGAACACTTTGGTGCCATTTTTTTGCGCTTCCATCAGTTCCGCCGGGCGCACGCCGTGGATTTCCGACACCACGAAATTATAGTATCCCATGCCCTCGGGGCGATTCTCCTGCGAGAGGTACACGTCGCCGAACGCCTGCGGCAACACCTCGCACAGCAGGTCGTGTGTTTCCAGGTCCATGTCCAAATCTTCCCACATCTTACGGTAATCTGCCATTTTTTGAATCCTCCCATTCCCGCATATAAACGGTGCGCGCCAACGGCTGATATTGAAAATGATTATAGCATGGCAAAACAAGAAAAGAAAGACATAAAAATATTAACACATATAATTGCGATAATTAATTGTTTTTAATACACAAATCGTTTGGAAACGCCAATCGTAGCCGTTGTTATGTTGCCATACATATTTGTTATTGTTATAATCACTATGAAATGCCGATACCACTTTTCGGGCGCGGCCAACATTTTTTTAAGTGAGAGAGGGAGTTCAAAATGGCAGAAAAAATCAAAAGCTATAAAACCCGTGACTGGATCACCATCGCTGTGGTTGCCGCGGTAATCGGCGTGTTTTTCACTTTTATGGACAGTATGTATTCCGTGCTTTCCAACTTGCTTGGGCCCACATTTATGGCCCTCACCTTCGGCGTTTACGCTTTATCCGCCCTGCTGCCGCTGTACCTGGTGCGCAAGCCCGGCGCCGCGCTTATCGGCAGCCTGTTTGCCGCCGTCATCAACATCCTCACCGGCAGCCCTTATGGCATCCACATCATTGTGGCCGGCCTTTTGCAGGGGCTTGGCGCAGAAGTTGGGTTTGGCGTGACGAAATATGAGAAATACGGCATCCTCAATTTTGGTATCGCCTCGCTGTTCATCACGCTGTTCGTTTCCCTGCGCGACTTTTTCGTGTTCGGCCTCAGCCAACTGCCCCTTCCGCTGCTGATTGCCACATTGGCGCTGCGTGTGGCCAGCGTCACCGTCATCAGCTTTCTTGTTTGCCTTGGCATTGGTGCGGCGCTGAACAAAACGGGCCTTGTGAAGTTTGGCAAAAAAGAAAAAGCTGCATGACCGACTACCGCATGGAAGGTTTGGGTTTCACGCACGAAGGCGCGAAAGAGCCCACCCTGCAAAATGTGAGCGCGGAGATTCTGGCCGGAAAAACGACACTGTTGCTTGGAGAATCCGGTGCCGGCAAAACCACGCTCATTGAGGTGCTGGCCCACATTGCGCCCGAATATCGCCCGGGCGAAATAAGCGGCCGCTTTCTCTGTGGGCCTGCCCGGTGGGAAGAGTTGCAGCTTAAGCAAATGGCGCGGCACATTGGCCTGGTGTTCCAAAACCCGGAAAGTCAATTTTGCACCTACACCGTGGCAGACGAACTGGCCTTCGGGCTGGAGAACCTGTGCGTTCCGCCCGCTGAAATAGAGGAGAGGGCTGATGAAGCCCTCTCCCTTCTTGGCATTGCGCACTTGAAGGCCCGCCCGCTGCACACCCTGTCCGGCGGGGAAAAGCAACGGGTGGCCATTGCGTCGGCCCTTGTGCCAGGCCCGCCTTTGCTGATTTTTGACGAACCAACCTCTAATCTTGACCCCGCGGGCATCCGCGAGATTTTTGAAATGATTACCCGGCTGAAAACACAGGCCGGCAAAACCATTCTGATTGTGGAGCACCAGCTGGAGCATTTGGTGGACAAAGCAGACCATTTGCTGGTGCTAAACAGCGGCGGCAGCCTTTTGTTCAGCGGCGGCATGGAGGAAGGATTGCGGTTTTTGACCGAGCAGCCGGGGCTGAATGTCCACCTGCCGCCGGCCATTGAGTTTTACCGCCAGGCGCATGCGCGGCCTGCCCATCCGGCTTTGGCTGCGCAGGCGGTGGCGCGCTTTATTGAAACAGAGGCCCGAACGCTCGAAGTGCCCTTGCCTGCCGCGCACATTCCGGCGGCATCGTCAGTTATGGATGCAAAACCGGAAGCCTCCGCAAACGGGCAAACCGTCCTCTTCGCCCGCGGCCTCGGTATTTCCCTGGCGGGGCAACCGGTGCTGCACGGTATCGATCTCGATATTCACGAAGAGGATTTCATGGCCATCGTGGGGCCAAACGGAGCGGGAAAAACCACCCTGCTGCACAGCCTGCTGGGCATTTACCCGGACGCAAAGGGCGAAATTTCCCTGTTTGGCAAAAACCTGAAAAAACAGCGCAAAGAAAAGTGGAACCACGCCGGCATCGCCTTCCAAAACCCGGAGTGGCAGTTTGTGGCAAGCAGCGTGCAGGAGGAAATTCTCTACAGCCTGAAAAAAGCCAAAATGACGCGGCGGGAAAAGGAACAGGCTGCAAGGCAGAGCCTGGAGCAGTTCGGCCTGTGGGAAAAGCGGGAACAAAGCCCCTTTGTGCTGAGCCAGGGGGAAAAACGCCGCCTGAGTGTAGCCGCCATCTTGATGCGCAAACAAAAGCTTCTGTTTTTGGACGAACCTACCTTCGGGCAGGACCTGCGCAACCAAAACGAGCTGATGGTGCTGATGCAAGCCCTGAACAAAGGCGGCATCGCCATTGTAATGGTGAGCCATAACATGGATTTGGTGTACCGCTATTGCAACCGGGCTGTTTTGCTGGTGAACGGCGGCGTCGCCTTTGACGGCGCGCCGGAAGCTTTGTTTGCCAATAAAGCCCTGTGCGAAACAGGACGGCTGGAACGGCCGTTTTGGATGCAGGTGGGCCAAAGCCTGCCAACCACCCCACTGTTAAGGAGTGCGGAAGATGCGGTACGGCAATATTCTTTATGACCTGAACCCGGTGGCCAAAATCATCATGATGCTGGTGCTGGTCATCCCGGTTACCTTCAGCCGGGACATCTACTACCCGCTGCTGCTTCTTTTGGGCATCATGGCGGCGGGCTGGGTGTTTGCCAGCGCCAGCCCGCTCCGTTTGCTGAAAAGCATGCGCATGGTCATCATTGCCGCGTTTTGCCTGTGCGTGTTTTTGGTGCTCACACGGGCCGTTGGCCAAACGGGGGATATTCATCTGGGCGTTTTGGGCATCCGCTATGCGGACATCGAGCAGGCGGTGTCTTTGGCGTTGCGCATGCTGGGCTTTGCCTATACCGCGCTGCTGTTCACCAAAACCACAGACCCGGCCACGCTGGTGCTCAGCCTTATTCAGTGCTGGCATGTGCCCTACCAGGCCGGGTATGCCTTTTTGGTGGCATACCGGTTTGTGCCGGCGTTCCAGGATGAGCTCCGCAAAATCCAAATTGCCCACGAGGTGCGCGGTGTGGCGAACAGCCGGAACGTTTTTTCCGGCATGCTGCGCGCGCCGGGGTACCTGGTGCCCCTGTTGGTGAATGCCATCCGCACGGGGGAGCGGGTGGCCGTTTCGATGGACGTGCGCGGCTTCGGCATCACGCCGGAGCGCACCTATTGCAAAACGGTCGCATTCGGGGCCCCTGAAAAAAAGGCGGTGGCGGCCTGTGTGGTGACATTGGCCCTGTTCACTGCTATTATGGTTGCAACGGGCCTGTTTTCATTTTCCATTGGATTCAACGCGTCCGCCATTTCCTGATTGGGAGGAACTTCCATGCCCTACAAAGCGAAAAATATCGAGTTTGGCGCGAACAAGCATGTGCTGGATACCGGCATGCTGTGCGACTATACGGAAAACCTTGTGCTGGCACTGGCGTTGAAACGCCAGCCTGTGGGCGTGCGGCTTATCAATACCCAAGAGGAGTTCGACGCCATGGACGTGCCCGCGGTAAAGGGAAAAATGGCCTATTGCCAGATGATTGAACGGGCAAGCAAGGGGCGCATGTACAAATCCCGCTTGGCAAACCACAGCTGCGACGGTGCAACCACCGCGCTGGCGCTGGAAAAAAGCACGCCGAAAATCGAAAGCGGCGAAGAGTATCACTCCTACAACCTGTATGCCACTAAGGGCGCGGCACGGCGGATGCGCACGCAAATTTCCAGCCTGCCGTGGAAAGACGTGGCCACCTGCGGTGTGCTTACCGGCCCGCTGGCAGAGTTTACCGTCCAGCCGGATGTAGTAATGGTTTTCGCAAGCCCCTATGCCGTGATGCGCCTGGTGCAGGGCTATGAATACGCCATGGGTGTAAAGCCGCACATCGACCTTGGCGCCATGCAGGCCATTTGCTCTGAGCTGACCAGCGGCCCGCTGCTGCGCGGCGAGCTGAACGTGAGCGTGCTTTGCCCCAGCACACGCATGCTGGCGAAGTGGGGTGATGATGAATTGGGGGCATCCTTGCCGTTCGAGAGGTTTTACCAAACGGTGGACGGCATATTCGGCACCATGACCACCACAGACAACAAAAAGAGGAAACTGGCCGCCATCGAGCGGTTCAAGGCGGCCGGGAAAACGCTGGACATTGACCCTGATTTGGGATACTAAACATCATCGGCGAACTCGCCGATGAAGATGGCCTCTCGCTTTTTTGAGGTTTCCTGCGGAGTGAGCGCCTAATAGAACGGTTTTTAGATGACAGCCGGTATGCCTGCGCGATTATTGAATTGAACGCCGGCAAAAAAGGCTGCAAAAACCATGTCCGAAAATGGCCGGATTTTTTTAAAAAACATGGTACAATGGGAGCAGGGAAAAAAGAAACAGGGCAAGGGAGCGAGGCTGTGGAAAACGCCTTGGGGCTTTACGCCGCGTTTGCGGCGAAGGACGCCCGGTTTGACGGGCGGTTTTTTGTAGGGATTTCGTCCACGGGCATCTATTGCCGCCCGGTGTGTAAGGCGAAGCAGCCGAAGAGGGAAAACTGCTCTTTTTTCCACACGGCTGCAGAGGCGGAGCAGGCCGGTTTTCGCCCGTGCCTGCTGTGCCGGCCGGAGCTTGCGCCCGGCGGCTCGGCGGCGGACGCGACCGCCGGGCTTGTTTGGCGCGCCGCGCGCATGCTGGAAGAAAACTGTGGCAGCGGCCTTGGCCTTGAGGAACTGGCCGGGCGGCTGGGATGCACAGGCCGCCACCTGCGGCGGGCGTTTGCGGCGGAATATCATGTGACGCCGGTGCAATATCTGCAAACCTGCCGGTTGCTGCTGGCAAAAAACCTGCTAACAGACACGGACCTGTCCGTGCTGGAGGTTGCCATGGCAGCCGGGTTTGGCAGCCTGCGCCGCTTTAACGACCTTTTTAAAAAGCATTATAGGCTTTCGCCCACTTCCCTGCGCAAACAGGCGCGGGAAAACCAAAGCCACAGCGGAAACATCACCCTGATGCTGGGCTACCGCCCGCCATACCTGTGGGAGGAAATGCTGCGCTTTCTTGCCGAGCATGCCATTGGCGGGGTGGACATGGTGCAAAACGGCGCCTATTTGCGCACGGTATGTTTGGCAAATGCCGCGGGCAGGCATGTGCACGGCTGGGTGCAGGTGGGCCACGCGCCGGAAAAAAGCGCCCTTGCCGTTACGGTAAGCGAAAGCCTGCTGCCGGTGCTGCCGCAGGTTTTGGCGCGGGTGCGGCATTTGTTTGATTTGCGCTGCGACCCCGGCGCGGTGTACGGCACCCTGCGGGCGATGAACGAATTGCAACCGGGCCTTTGCAAGCCCGGCGCGCGCCTGCCGGGGTGCTTTGACGCGTTTGAAATGGCCGTGCGCGCGGTGCTGGGCCAGCAGGTGACGATGAAAGCGGCCAGTACCATTGCGCAACGGCTGGTTGCCGCGTTTGGCACGCCTGTGGAAACGGGAATGGACGGCTTGACCCACGCATTTCCCACGCCGGGGGATATCCTTGCGCTGGAAGGGCCCGTTGAAAACCACCTTGGACCGCTGGGCATCATCGCCGCGCGAGCCAGAACGATACAAACACTGGCGCAGGCGTGTGCGCGGGGGGAGATTGATTTTGGCCTTCCGGCCCGGCCGGAAGCGGAAATGGAAAAACTGATGCAAATACGGGGGATAGGCGGCTGGACGGCCAATTACATCGCCATGCGCGCCATGGAATGGCCGGACGCGTTTTTGGAGACGGACATCGGCATCAAAAAGGCGCTGCCGGGCTACGCGCCGAAAGAACTGCTGGCGCTTGCCGAGGCGTGGCGGCCGTGGCGCAGCTATGCGGCGGTGAACCTTTGGAACACATTGTAGGGGGGCGGGAAATGTATTACAAAACGACGGTTACTTCGCCCGTGGGAATGATCACGCTGGCCTGTGACAGCGGCGGCAGCCTTGCCGGACTGTGGCTGGAAGGCCAAAAATACCACGGGGGCACCATTCCGGAAAAAATGGCAGAAAAAGACGATTTGCCGGTGTTTTATGCGGCGAAAATCTGGCTGGAGCGGTATTTTGCCGGGGACAGGCCCACCGTTTCCCAGCTGCCGCTGGCGCCGGTGGGCGGGGTGTTCCGCCAGGGCGTGTGGAATCTGTTGTGCGAGATACCCTACGGAAATGTGACCACTTACGGGGAAATTGCCAAAAAAATGGCGGCGAAAATGGGCGAAAAAAGCATGTCCAGCCAGGCGGTGGGCGGGGCTGTGGGGCATAACCCCATTTCCATCATCATCCCGTGCCACCGGGTGGTGGGGGCAAACGGCAGCCTGACGGGCTACGCCGGCGGCGTGGCCACAAAAGTGAAGCTGCTGCGGCTGGAAGGCGTGGAAACGGACCGGCTGTTTGTGCCCGCCAACGGCACCGCTCTGTGAGGCAAAAACCTGCCGGATGTGCCGCGCACTTGTACGAGAGTGGCGCCAGCTGATTTTTGAACTGGATGGCGGCAAACCCAAGACTGTGCCGCAAACGGCTTTTGTGAAATATATGAAAATGTATGAAAGGATAAAGCTTGCAAAAATGAAACTTGCGGCTTTTTGGCATTTTCCGCATGACGGTGTGTGCGCTGGCTTTGGCGGTATCGTTTGATTTCCGCAATTTCCGAATCGGATGTGGTGAGAAAAAGAGTTAAAAGTAGGAAAATACGAGGTTCGGCAAAAAAGGCGAACGAAAACCGGCGGGAAGGGCGCAATGGGCGGGTGCGTTGACAGATGACGGGCAAGCTTTTTTGAATTGGCTGCCCGAAGGAAAGAAGAAGCAAAAAACCGGAGAAAAACGGGGATGAAAAAAGCTGGATTTCGCTTGACTTACCTGAGCAAAAGGCGACAAAAAAGAAATAAAAAAGGGCAAGAAAAAGACGGAAGAAAATAGCCGAATGCGCCGGGGTGGTTAAAACATTTAAATTGCTGCTATAATTCCGTAAAATCTGCAATTAAAAAAATTATATTATGCGTTATTTATAAATCGATTTACAGAATAAAAAGCGTAAAATAAAAGTGGGTTACCGGCGTTCGACGGAAACCATTAAAAACCGTGCCTGCCGTTTGTTATGCTTGTGCAGGGCCGGTGTCCTTCTCGCCCAGCAATATTTCCAGCATTTTTTCGGGATTATTTAAAAAGGATTGTGTCATGCGGTAATGGTCGGTCTCCTGGTAGGGGCACAGGCGCAGGTCGTTTTGGGTCAGTTGGTAGACGGCGGCGCCGGGAAGTGTAAGCAAAATGGGCGAGTGGGTGGAGATGATGAACTGCGAGCCCTGCGCCGCAAGGCCGTGGATGGCCGCGAGCAGGGCCAGCTGGCGCTGGGGCGATAATGCGGCCTCGGGTTCGTCCAAAATATACAGCCCGCCCGCGCCAAAGCGGTGCAGCACCAGGGCCAAAAAGCTTTCGCCGTGGGATTGCTCATGTAAAGAAACGCCGCCGTAGGAATCCAACAGGGGCGGCTGGCTGTCGTAGGTTGGGATGGCGTCCAGGCGGTCCAGCTCTGTGGCTGCGTTGTAAAAGCTTTCGGCCCGCAAGAAAAAGCCGTCCCTCGGGCGGTGCACGCCGCGCACCAGCGTCAGGTATTCGTACAGGCCGGAGTGGCTTTCCCGCGAGGAAAAGTTGAAATTGACGGTGCCGCCCTCCGGGTTGAACCCTGCGCAAACGGCCATGGCCTCCAGCAGGGTGGATTTGCCCGTGCCGTTTTCCCCGGCAAAAAATGTCACCGGCTGCGCCAGCGGTACCCGGCCCTTTTCCAGCAGGTGTTGCACCACGGGCAGACGCGCGAAATAAGCGCGTTCCGCGCGGATGTCCGGGGAGATTGCAATGGACTTTATGTAAATTTGTGATGTCATGGCGTGCGTGCCTCCCTGCTGCGGCGCGGCGGGTGCGATTTTAAAATTTGTTCACCATCGCGGGCCGGAAAATGGTATAATGAAACGTACGAATTATTATTTTGTTAAAATAACCGAAAAATAAACAATTAAATTCAGGAGGTTCATTTTTTATGGATACGACACCGAAATATTATGTGTGCAAGCACTGTGGGAACGTTGTGGAAAAGCTGAACGACACCGGCGTGGCCGTGGTGTGCTGCGGCGAGGATATGGCTGTTTTGACGGCCAACACCACAGACGCCGCCCAGGAAAAACATGTGCCTGTGTTCACCCGCGAGGGGGATAAAATCAGCGTGCAGGTGGGCAGTGTGCCGCACCCCATGCTGCCGGAGCATCACATCGGCTGGATTTGGCTGCAGACAAAGCTAGGCGGCCAGCGCCGCTGCCTTGAGCCGGGCAACGAGCCCAAGGCTGAATTTGTGCTTGCGCCGGGCGACGAGCCTGTGGCGGTGTTTGAGTGGTGCAATCTGCACGGCCTGTGGAAAGCCGATTTTTAAGCCTGATTAATTGCCGATTTATGGTTGACAGCCCGGACACTGCCCAAATAAAGTGTCCGGGCTTTGTGTTTAGCGGAATATCCACTGTTGAACGCGGGAGGGCCTAGGCCGAGAGGAGAGGACCCTTGTGGCCAATGGAATTACGCGCACACTGCCAAAAACGCTGGCATATTACAGTGTGGTTGCCATCGAAGGCGCAAGTGGAATCTCCGCACCCAAGCGGTTAAGAAGGCGCGCAGCGTCTTTTGACCGCGCTATTGGCGGTCCGGCCACGGACCTAGAAAAAGGATAACTGGTCACCGGAATAGCCTTGCTTGTAGGCAGCCACAATATCCTGCATTTCGTACAAAATGCCGCGGGTGGCGCAGGCTTCGGTAAATGCCTGCCACAGTTCTTTTGCGCGCGGGCTGGCGCAATAGTAATTTGTGCCGTATTTATCGGCATATTTTTCGCTCATTTTTTTGCCGCTGGTGGTTTTGAATAATTGGTCGATGAAACGGTAATAATATTCCCGCTGGCCGGGGCGCATCGTCATGCCGAAGGCGGGGTGGATGAAGCGTGCGCCGGCTGCGGCGGCTTTGTCCACAAGGGCGAGGATGTCCGCCGGGGTGTCCTCGATGAAGGGCAGAACAGGCATCAATAAAATGCCGGAAAAAATGCCGGCGGAGGAGAGGCGCTCCACGGCGGCGAACCGTGCCGAAGAGGACGGCGCGCCGGGCTCCACCTTGGCGGCGATGGCGTCGTGAGGCGTGGTGATGGTGGTTTTGCAAATGGCGGGCGCGGTGGAAGCAATTTCCCGCAAAATGTCCGTGTCGCGGCAGATGAGCGGGTTTTTTGTGGCGATGGCGACGCCGAAACCATAGGCGTTTATTAGCTCCAGCGCGCGGCGGGTAAGCAGCAGCTCTTCCTCGTACGGATTGTATGGGTCGCTCATGGCGCCGGTGGC
>JAVBNG010000062.1:0-23204 GCA_031551695.1 Oscillospiraceae bacterium | reverse complement strand
CACGGAACGTCGTGCGGCTGCTTTTGTAGCCGTACGTGTTCACGTTGGCGATGTTGTTGCCGATTGTGTCCATCCGCGTCTGATGTGCGCGAAGGCCCGAAACGCCGGAATACATAGATCGTACCATATCAATTCTCCTTTTTTGAAACAACAAAATAAGCGCCGGCGCCGCATACGCCATGCACTTGAGAATAAGGATATTGATACCGGCTGTGAACCCGTCAAGTCAGTCGGGGTTCAAAAAACTTCCTGCATTAGGTCCAGCTTTTTTCCTCAGCGGCAACAGTCCATATTCTCACTAGGTTCCGAACTGGACATATTATAATGTTGAAATGTCGGTTTGTCAACACTTTTTTAAAATTTTCTCCAAATTATCATAGCTATTTAAAAATACATCATATAAACGTACAAAAATGCGACATGATTCTGATGTTTATTTATAGTATAATAGAAAAAACGGCAATTCTGCGGGGCAAAACCTTAAGGAGGCAGATATGACAGATGTATTGGTGATCGGTGCGGGCCCGGCCGGGCTTACCGCAGCCATTTACGCCGCGCGGGCGGGTGTTTCCGTGTTGGTGTTTGACAAGGCGTCCTACGGCGGGCAGGTGTCGCTGACAAGCGAAGTGGACAATTACCCCGGCGTGCAGGGCGTAGACGGCGTGGATTTTGCAGGAAACCTGTACAACCACGCCACCAGCCAGGGGGCGGAAGTGTGCTTTGAAGAAGTGACCGCCATTGAAATGGACGGCGAAGTGAAGCGGGTGACAACCAGTGAGCGTGTGTATGAAGGGCGCACCATGATTGTGGCTGGCGGCGCCACCCGGCGCAAGCTGGGCTGCCCGGGTGAGGCGGAATATACCGGCAGAGGAGTATCTTACTGTGCCACTTGCGATGCGGCGTTTTTCCGCGGGAAAACGGTGGCTGTGGTGGGCGGCGGCGACACCGCCCTTACAGATGCGTTGTTTTTGGCGAACAACTGTGAAAAGGTGTACCTTGTGCACCGGCGGGACACCTTCCGCGCCGGCAAGGCGAAGCAGGACGCCGTGCGCGCCCGCGCCAACGTGGAAATGGTGATGGAAGCGGACGTTGTGGCGGTGAAGGGCGAAAACAAGGTGACGGTCCTACGGGTGCGCACGCCGGATGGGGAAAAGGATATTCCGGTGGACGGCGTGTTTGTGGCGGTGGGAGTGGAGCCGGAGACAGCCCTTTATAAAGGCATGCTGCCCCTTTCGCCGGAGGGATATGTGGAAGCCGGTGAAGACTGCACCACACCGTTTGCCGGTGTGTGGGTGGCGGGGGATATCCGCAAAAAGCCTCTGCGGCAAATTGTGACGGCTGCCTGCGACGGCGCCGTGGCCGCCGTGGCCGCGGCCGAGTATTGCAACGGATGAGGCGTCTTGTGGGCAACGGTGCGCCTGATATTGGACGTTGCTAAAGTGTCGGTTGTTAATCTGTTGGGTATTCATAGAAGAACAAATGCAAAGAAGCCCGCTATTTAACAGCGGGCTTCTGCGTGTTTTTTCAGGCAGGTCATTGCAGGCCGAAAGATTGGACCCAGTTTCCGGCGTATGCGTTGAAGGCATAGCCCCGGTAATTGACCGTATAGCTTTCACCACAGGCGCTGACGGTATACTCAAATTTTATTGTAATACAAGCGGTTACGCCGCGGCTTCGCCGGTGGTTTCAGTGGCCGCGGTGGGGATGGTGAAGTCGATCGCGTTGTTGATATTAATAAAATCGTAGGTCATATGAAACAGGGTTACGCCGCTGCCGGGAAGGAGCTCGCCGATGAGGGTGTTCATCGATTCCGTGGCGGTGGATTCCATGCGTACCACATAGTAGGTTTCCGTGTTGACCCAAAATGTGACAGGCATCTGGAAATTGTCCAGCGCGGCGGTGGTGTCCGCGCCCATTTGCTGCATTTGGGCAAAAGAGGCGTTGTTTTGCAGCACTTCACGGGCGTCCGGGTTCGAGCCGGACACCATGCCCGACAGTTTGACGCAGTTCGACCCGTTCATCACCTCTTCCCCTTCGATGGTGGGGGTTTCCATGGCTTTCAGGTAATTGGCGGCTTCGGCGCCGGTGTTCATGCCGGCACTGTTCAGCGTGGCGGCATCCACCTGCTGCACATACCATTGGCCGTTTGTCTGGATGTACATATTCAGCGTGTCGCCGTCCTGCTGGGCGTACACTTCGGTGGGAATGGCCTGGTCGGCCATTTGGGTCTCGCCGGTCATTTTCATTTTCAGCGGGTCTGTAAACACGGTCATTTTCGACTTTGTGGCGGTCTCCACATCCTGGCCGGAAACAGACATGTTCATGTCTGTTTCCACAATGGCGCTGTAGCTGTTTATCGTAGTGGCCGCTTCGCGCGCTTTCGTAAGGATTTCGTCCGGGTCGGTGGGGACGGGTGTTTTTTCAGAACTGGCGGCGGATGATGCTTCGGCGGTGCTTTCCGGCGCGCTTTCGGCAGACGAGCCGCCCGCCCCGCCGGAAGAAGCTTGCTGCGAGCAGGCCGCGAACATGGCCAGCATGGCGGCGGCCAGCACAGCGGCGGCGATTTTTTTTAGTGAATTCATGAAGGATACCTCCGGAAATTTTGCTTTCTTACATAAAAAGATGCCGGGAACATCATACCATTCCCGGCACCTTGGGTCAAATGACAATTTTGTTAACCGATTTGCGGCAGGCGGGCGAAAGAAGCCTGCAATTCTTCGTCTGTGGGCACAAAATCCTGCATGTCGTGGTCGAGATAGGAACGGTAGGCGCTCATGTCGAAATAGCCGGTGCCGGTGAGGCCAAAGAGGATGGTTTTCGCCTCGCCGCTCTCCTTGCATTTGATGGCTTCGTCCAGCGCGGCGCGAATGGCGTGGCAGCTTTCCGGCGCGGGGAACAGCCCCTCGTTGCGGGCGAACAGCACCGCCGCGTCGAACACTTTCGTCTGGCTTACGCTGCGGGCTTCATCTAAAAAGCCGTCGTGGTACAGCTGTGACACGATGGGCGACATGCCGTGGTAGCGCAGGCCGCCGGCGTGGTTGGCCGAGGGGATATAGTCGCACCCAAGGGTGTACATTTTGGCAAGGGGCGTGGTTTTGCCCGTGTCACAGAAGTCGTAGGCGTATTTGCCGCAGGTCAGGCTGGGGCAGGAGGCGGGCTCCACAGCGATGAAATAGGGATTTGCCTTGCCGGTGAGGCGGTCCTTCATATAGGCAGAGATGAGACCGCCGAGGTTGGAGCCGCCGCCCGCGCAGCCGATGACGATATCGGGGTATTCCTCCAGCTGGTCCATGGCGGTTTTGGCCTCCAAACCAATGATGCTTTGGTGCAGCAGCACCTGGTTCAAAACGCTGCCCAGCACGTATTTGTAGCCCTCGGTGGAGACGGCTTTTTCCACCGCCTCGGAGATGGCGCAGCCAAGGCTGCCGCCGGTGTCCGGCATTTCCGCCAGGATTTTGCGGCCCACTTCCGTGGTGTTGCTGGGGCTGGGAATGACGTTGGCGTTGTACACTTCCATCAGGGTTTTGCGCTGGGGCTTTTGCTCGGCGCTTACCTTTACCATATACACTGTGAGGTCGAGGCCATATACGCCGCAGGCCATGGAAAGTGCCGTGCCCCACTGGCCCGCGCCGGTCTCGGTGGTGAGGCCCTTCAGGCCCTGCTGTTTGGCGTAGTAGGCCTGTGCTACGGCGCTGTTCAGCTTGTGGCTGCCGGAGGTGTTGTTGCCCTCGAATTTGTAATAGATTTTTGCCGGGGTGTCCAGGGCTTTTTCCAGCGAGTAGGCCCGCACCAGCGGCGACGGGCGGAACATGCGGTAAAAGTCCATCACTTCGCCGGGAATGTCGAAATAAGCGGTGGTGTCGTCCAGCTCCTGCTTTGCCAGCTCGTCGCAGAACACCGGGCGGATATCGTCCAGCGTCACCGGCTTGCCCGTTGCCGGGTTCAAAAGGGGAGCCGGCTTTTCGGGCATGTCGGCGCGCAGGTTATACCATTGCTGCGGCACCTTGTCTTCGCCAAGGTACAGTTTATTTGGAATTTTCATAATGGATTCATCCTATTCCTGTAATATTTTATGCTGCATGGCCCGTGATGAACCGCCATCGTGTACCCGGCAAAACCATATTCAGCCTCCATTTTATGCAAATTTATGCAAAAAAATAACCCCTGTCCACTATGGGACAAGAGAAACTCCTGCGGTACCACCCAATTTGGCGCCTGCTTTACAACAGGAACGCCCACTTTACGCACATGAAAAACAGATGCGCGCCACCTTGGTAACGGATGTGGCTGTCCCGTCGGCTACTACTCCCGCGTGTCACCACGGTTTCGGGCCGCCCTCCCGGGGCCATTCATTTTGCGCAGGGTGCGCTTCTTCCACCGGTGAAGCACTCTCTGGAACCCGCTTTCAAAAACTACTCTTCCCAGTCAACGGTTTTACTTGGTTGCGATTATAGCACCCGGGGTGGAATCTGTCAACACACAATGTGGTGGCAAACAGTGGTAAAAGCCCTACGCATATTGACAAAAACGCAAAGAGGCCGTAGACTATAAATAGCTTTCTATGAAATTAAGCGGGCCTGCTACGGCGCGCTTGAAATAGCAGGAAACCGCGCTTGGCGCATTCCTGCGTATAATTTATGGCAAAAATACATGCAAATACAAGCCCCCAAACAGGGGGCGGCTTAGGTGTTGCCGCAAGAAGGGCAGCGCCGGGTTTTTTGTAATGCGGAGGAAACAATGACAGAAAAACAAAACGACCAGAAATCCGCGCCGCGCGGCGAGAAACGCGTACGGCGCGGGCCGGTGGCGGCCACGAAAGAAGCCACAGCAGCGCCGAAAGCGCCCTTGGCAAAAAAACCGGGGAGGCCACCTGCAAAACAGGCCGCAAAACAAGCGGCCAAACAGCCGGCGCAGCAGCCGCGGCAGCCGCGACAGCCGGCAAAACAGGCGGGCAGGAAGCCGGACTTTTTTGCCCAGCGCCGCGCGCCGGAGGCGGCACTGCCGGAACTGCGCATTTATCCACTTGGCGGTGTGGGCGAAATTGGTAAAAACCTGACCGTATATGAGTGTGGCGGCGACATGGTGATTGTGGACTGTGGCAGCCTGTTCCCGGACAGCGATATGTTTGGCGTGGATTTGGTCATCCCGGATTTTGCCTTTATTGAGCAAAACCGCGAAAAGATCCGCGCGGTGGTCATCACCCACGGGCACGAAGACCACATCGGGGCCATCCCGTACCTGCTGCGTGAAGTGAACGCGCCCATTTACGCCACAAAGCTTACCATCGGCCTTATCAACAATAAGCTGGAGGAGCACGGCCTGCGCTCCATGGCAAAAACGCACCTGATTGTGCCGAAGGAAAAATTCACTGCAGGGTGCTTCTCTTTTGACCCCATCAACGTGAACCACTCCATTCCGGACGCGGTGGCCTTTGCCATCACCTGCCCGGCGGGCGTTGTGGTGCACACGGGGGATTATAAAATAGACTACACGCCGGTTTCCGGCACGGTTACCGACCTTGCCACCCTGGCCGAATACGGCAACGCCGGTGTGCTGGCGCTGCTGAGCGACTCCACCAACAGCGAACGCCCGGGCATGGCCATGAGCGAAAGCAAGGTGAACGAGGGCCTGCAGGCCCTGTTCAGCAAGGCCGACCGCCAGCGCATCATCATTGCAACCTTTGCCTCGAACCTGTACCGCATCCAGCACATCGTCGATTTGGCCGTGGGCTGCGGGCGCAAGGTGGCCATTTCGGGCCGCAGCATGGTGAACAACACCCAAATGGCCATGGAACTGGGTTATTTGAAGGTGCCGGACAATGTGCTGGTGGACATTGACCAGATCAACAAATTCCCGCCGGAGCAGATTGTGCTGATTACCACGGGCAGCCAGGGCGAGGCGCTTAGCGCCTTGTCGCGCATGGCGTCCAACTCCCACCGCAACGTGCGCGTGGGGCCGGGGGATTGCATCATCATTTCCGCCACGCCCATTCCCGGCAACGAGAAAATGGTGACGCGGGTGGTGAACGGCTTGCTGCGCCTGGGCGCGGAAGTGATTTATGAGAAAATGTATGAGGTGCACGCTTCCGGCCACGCCTGCCAGGAGGAGCAAAAGCTGATTTTAGACCTTGTGTCTCCAAAATTTTTTATTCCGGTGCACGGAGAGTACAAGCATCTCATCCGCCACGCGCGCACGGCCGAGAGCATGGGCATCGACAAAAAGAACATTTTGATTGCCGATGCGGGCAACTGCATCATTTTGACGCAGAACGCCATGAAGCTGGGTGAGGACGTGGAGGCCGGCGCCGTGATGGTGGACGGGCTTGGCGTGGGTGACGTTGGCAGCGTGGTGCTGCGGGACCGGAGGCTGCTCTCCCAGGACGGGATTGTAGTGCTTTCCGCCACGGTGGACTGTGACGGCGGCCAGTTGTTGACGGAGCTGGAGCTGTTTACACGGGGCTTTGTGTATGTGCGCGACAGCGAGGATATGCTGGAGGAAACGCGCGTGGCCGTTCAAAAATCGCTGGAGGCGAGCCTGGCAAACGGGCGGCACGACATTGGCAGCCTGAAGACCCAGGCGCGCGAGGCCGCCAGCAGCCTGCTGTACAAACGCACCAAGCGCAACCCGATGATTTTGCCCATTTTGATGGAAGCGGGCGGATGAGTTTTTGTCCGATCGTTAATCGACAAGCTAAATTACTTTACATTAAAAAATTACAAGTAGACGAGGATGATTTTGATTTCGCCGCACGGAATACTGTGTTTTGTCGCATTTGGCGCATAGGAGAAAAATTTGAAGCGCGGAAAATATTATTGGTCCCTGGACGCGACGATCATTTTGCTGGCGGCGCTTTCCGTGGCGCTGCTGGTAACGCAGGCGCTGGCCCGGCCGCGGTTTTTGATTCCGGCAGGTATCGTGTTTTTGATTGCGCTGTGCGTGCTGGCCATTGGCCTGCAGGTGCTGCGGCGCGGCGTACGCAAGGCACTTAGCACCGAGGAAAGCGAGAACGGCGGCCTTTCGCAGGTGGCCATACCCGCGGCCGTGGTGGCAAACGGCAGCGTGGTGTGGTGCAACGAGTGCTTTCGCCGCAGCTTCGCAAACGGCAACGCCGGGGTGCTTGCCCACGTGGACAAGCTGCTGCCGGGGCTGGACGTGGAAAAGGCCTGCCTGGAGGGCGGGCAGGACGTGGAGCTTGCCGGCAGCCGTTACACGGTGCACTGTGGCCACGTGCAGGGGGCCGATGGCCTGCACCTGTTGCTTTTTTCCGAGGACACGGAACTGAAGGGCACTTATGAGGAATACTATGCCTCGCGCCCGGCGGTGATTTATTTTACGCTGGATACCTACGACGAGATATTGAAAGACATGCGCGAAACCCAAAGCGCGCGCATTTTAAGCGACGTGGAGCTTGCCGTCGGCCGTTATGTGGAAGATTCCTCCGGTTTTGTGCGTCGCATGAGCTCGGCGCGGTATTTGGCTGTGGTGGAGGAGCGCCACGCCGCCGAAATGATGGCGAACCGGTTTGCCGTGTTGGATGAAGTGCGCAAGATTGAGGCGGAGGGCGGCGTGCCAGTGACGCTTTCCATTGGCGTGGGCCGCGGCGAGACTTTTGCCGAGTGCGAGGAGTTGGCCGCCGAGGCGCTTGAGATGGCGCTGGGCCGCGGCGGAGACCAGGCCGCCGTGAAGGGGCCGGACGGTTATGACTTTTACGGCGGCGTCACCCGCGGCGTGGAAAAACGCACCAAGGTGAAAAGCCGCGTGATTTCCACGGCATTGCGCGAAAAAGTGATGCATGCGAACCGGGTGCTGATTATGGGGCACCGCAACTCGGATATGGACAGTGTGGGCGCGGCCATTGGCGTGCTTCGGTTTTGCCGTATGTGCGGCAAAACGGCCCATATCGTCATCGACCGCGAGCATACCCAAGCGCAGAGATTATTGGACGCGATGTGTGGGGCGGGGTATACGAAATCTTTCATTTCACCATCCGCCGCCGTGGGCCACGCGGGCCATGGCACGGTGCTGGTGATTGTGGACACCCACGCGAAGCACATGCTGGAAAGCCAGCATGTATATGAGATGTGCGACGAAGTGGTGATCATTGACCACCACCGCCGAGTAGTGGGGTATATTGAAGACGCGACGCTGTTGTACCACGAGACCTACGCGTCCAGCGCGTCGGAGTTGGTGACGGAACTGCTGATGTACCTGGAACTGGACATTCCCGAGGCGGAAAAGCCCGCGCCCATCGAAGCGGAAGCGTTGCTGGCCGGCATCATGCTGGACACGCGCACCTTTTCGCTGCACGTGGGCGTGCGCACCTTCGAGGCGGCGGCCTTCCTGCGGCGCTGCGGCGCGGACACGGAAGACGTGAAGGGCCTGTTCAGCACGTCTATGAACGATTACCTGTACCGCAGCCATTTGGTGGGCCAGGCAAAAATCTATCACGCGTGCGCCGTTGCGGTGAGCGATAAGATTCCCGCGTACGCAGACGTGCTGGCGGCGCAGGCGGCAAATGATCTTCTCACCATCGAGGGCGTGAAGGCCAGCGTGGTGGCCGTTTTGCAGGGCAGCCAGGTGCTGGTGTCCGCCCGCAGCATGGGGGATATCAACGTGCAGCTGATTATGGAGAGCCTTGGCGGCGGCGGCCATTTGACCATGGCCGGGGCGCAGCTGAAAGGTGTGGGCATCAAAGAGGCGGAAGAGCGCATTTTTGACGCCATCGATGATTATCGCAAGAAATATGACGCCGGCGTGCGTGAATGACATGTTTTTTTGCGCGTAAATATTGTTTTTGAACAATAAAAATGAAAGATTTCCATATATATGGTATAATTAGGGTGTTGACGAAGGGAGCCTGAGAAGAATGAAAGTAGTGCTGAAGCAAGATGTGAAAAGCATCGGGAAAAAGGACGAAATGTATGAAGTGAGCGACGGGTACGCGCGCAATTACCTGATTCCGCGCGGCCTTGCCATGGTGGCGGACACCGCGGCCATGAACGAAGTGAAGGCGAAGGCGGACTCGAAAAAGCACAAAGAAGACCTGGAGCGCGAGGCGGCCCTGGAATTGGCCGATAAAATCAAAGACCAGCGTGTGAGCGTGCATGCCAAGGGCGGCGAAAGCGGCCGGCTGTTCGGCGCGGTGACGGTGAAGGACATCTCGGCGGCGCTGCTGGCGGAAAAAGGCGTGGAAATAGACAAACGCAAGCTGAATCTGGACGTGCGCGAAATCAAAGACTATGGCAGCTATACGGTGGAGGCGAAAATCGCCCCGGGCATTTCGGCAAAGTTCACCTGTGAGGTTGTGAAGGAGTAAACGCCATTGGCAAGGGAAGCTGTGGGGCTGACGCTGGAAGGGCTGGGTGTGGAACCGCCGTACAGCATGCCTGCGGAGCAAAGCGTGCTTGGCGCCATGCTGGCCGACCCGGACAGCGTGGACATTTCCATGCGCACATTGCGCCCGGAGATGTTCTATGTGCGGCAAAACCGCGCCGTTTTTGCGGAAGTGCACATGCTGGTGGCAAACTCGAAGCCGGTGGATGTGGTGGTGCTGGCGGACCGTTTGGCTGCCGAAAATGTGTTTGCGAACGTGGAAGAGGCCCGGGCCTACCTGATGGAAATGGCCGTGACCGTGCCCACCATCTCGAACCTGCCCAGCTACATCGATATCGTCCAGGAGAAATACATCAAGCGCCTGCTGGTGGAAGAGGCGCGCAACATTTTGGAGCAATCGGCCGACGACGTGGAGGCCAAAACCATGCTGGAGGGCGCGGAACAGCGCCTGTATGAAATACGTTCCGGCGGCCGCGATTCCTCGGAAGTGCAGCCCCTTCGGTTCGCCGTGGTGGAGATCATGCAGCATTTGCACCGCATCTCCGGCGAAAACCGTAAGGATTACCTAGGCATCAAAACGGGATACCGCCTGCTGGACTACCACCTGACGGGCCTTGGCCGTTCGGACCTGTTGATTTTGGCGGCCCGGCCCGGCGTGGGCAAAACCAGCTTTGCGCTGAACATTGCCATGAACGTGGCGAAACAGGACATCCCGGTGATGATTTTCAGCCTGGAGATGACGAAGGACCAGCTGGCCGGGCGCTTATTATCCGCCGAGGCCATGGCGGACAGCCGCATTTTCCGCACCGGCGACATCAAGCCGGAGGACTGGGAAGGGCTGACGGAGGCGTCCGAAGTGATCAGCCAGTATCCCGTTTTCCTCGACGATTCCTCCGCCATCGGCATTACGGAGATGAAAAGCAAAATCCGCGCCATCAACCGCGAGGCGAACGCCACCGGGGCAAAACCGATCGGCCTTGTGATCATCGACTATTTGCAGCTGATGCACTCCGCCCGCCGGGTGGAGAACCGGGTGCAGGAAATCAGCGAAATTACGCGGAATTTGAAGATCATGGCAAAGGACTTGAATTTGCCGGTGATGGCGCTTTCGCAGCTTTCGCGCAGCATAGAAAAGGGCGGGGCGGACCGCCGCCCCATGCTGAGCGATTTGCGCGATTCCGGCTCCATCGAGCAGGACGCCGACGTGGTGATGTTTTTGCAGCGCGCCTATTACGAGGACCAGAGCGAGAGCGAAATGATGGAGGCGGAGTGCATCATTGCCAAAAACCGCCACGGCGACACGGCAAACGTGCCATTGTTATGGGACGGTACCCACACCCGCTTTATTTCGCCGGAATACAACTATTGATTCGGGTATGATGATGGAAATGGCGCAGGACTGCTTTGCGGCAAAAGTGTTTGCCACGTTGGAACGGCACGGCATGCTGCAAACAGGCGACTGCGTGGTGGTGGCCTTGTCCGGCGGGGCCGACTCTGTGGCGTTGTTCCATTTTTTTGCGCAAAACCGCGCGGCGCTTGGTGTTACAATGAAGGCCGCGCATTTTGAGCATGGCCTGCGGGGAGAAGAAAGTTTGCGGGACGCGGCATTTTGCGAACGCCTGTGCAAAGCGGCCGGGGTGCAGCTGTATGTGGGCCACGGCAACATGTGCGAAGTGCCGCGGCCGAAAGGCAAGGGGACAGAGGCGTGGGCAAGGGAATTGCGCTACGCTTTTTTTGCGGATTTGGCCGAGGCGCAGCGCGCGAAGGTGGCCGTGGCCCACACGTTGAGCGACAACGCCGAGACTGTGCTGTTTAACGCGGCGCGCGGGGCGTCGGCCAGGGGGCTTTCCGGTATTGCGCCGGTGAAAGGGCATATCATCCGGCCGTTTTTGGGCGTTGACCGCAGCGAGGTGGAGGCATACTGCTCGTTGCACGGTCTCGCGTTTTGCACGGATTCGACAAATTTCGACGAAGGTTTTGCGCGGAATAAAATCCGCCGCGTGGCCCTGCCCGCGCTGGAAGAGGCGCACCCTGGCGCGGCGCGCGCGCTTTCGCGGTTGGCCGGGGATATGCGGGAGGTAGATGTGTTTTTGGCGGAGCTTGCCGAAGGGCTGCTGGAAAAGGCTGGGCAAGCCGCGCCGGCGGGCCGGTTCGGCCCTTTGCCCGAAAGGCAAAGCGCGCGCTGCGACGCGAAAACCCTGCGCGAAGCCCCGCCGCCTGTGCGGTTGGCCGCCTTTGCAAGGCTTGCCGGGCGTGACGCCGACCGCCCGTGCCTTGCCCGCATGGAGCGCGTGCTGTTTGGAGAGTGCGCCGCCGCCAGCCTGCCAAACGGGCGTGAGGCGCGGATGATGGGCGGGGTTTTTGTGGTTGGCCTGGTGGAAAGCGCGGCCGTTACGGCAAAGGATGCTGGCGAAGACGCTGTGGACGGAGCCATGGCCTGCGGCGAAAGAAGTGTTGGGGCAAACTACGAAATCCCGCTGGCAGAGGGGGAGCATGTGTTCCCCGGTGGCTTTCGGGCGGTGGTAGAAATCATAGACTGGCCACTGGAAAAAAGCGTTTACGAAAAATCCGCAGAAAAGGGCTTAACCTTTTTGGCAGATTGTGATAAAATATTAGACTATGGTGTATTCCGTACACGCAGACCGGGCGACCGGTTCGCCGAAGCCGGGCGCGGCGTGACGAAAACACTGAAAAAACTGTACAGCGAAGAACATTTGGAACCTGTTGGCCGGGCGCTGCTGCCGCTGGTGGCGAAAAAAGGCGGCGGCGAGGTGCTGTTTCTTTGGGGGCGGGGCTTTTGCGAGGGCCTTGCGCCGGACGAACAGACAAGACAAGTGCTCGTCATTAGACAGCTTTTACAATAGCAATTTGCAGGATTGACATTTTAGGGACTCTCATTCACTCCGCGAAAGGGGCAGGAACCAGGATGAAAACACAAATGGATGCGGATATCGCACGCGTGTTATTGACAAATGAGCAGATTGCGGAGAAGGTGCAGGAGCTTGGTGCGCAGCTTAGCCGCGATTATGCAGGCAAAAACCTGCTGATGCTGAGCGTGTTGAAAGGCTCTGTTGTTTTTATGGCCGATTTGATGCGCGCCGTCACCATTCATGCGGAGATCGATTTCATGTCTGTATCGTCCTACGGCGCGGGAACGAAAAGCAGCGGTGTGGTGAAGATCATCAAAGACATCGATATCGATTTGGCCGGCCACGATGTGCTGATTGTAGAGGATATCTTGGACTCCGGCATGACTCTGAACTATCTGAAGGGCCTGCTGGAAGGGCGGGGCCCGGACAGCATCCGCATTGCCACACTGTTGGATAAGCCCTCGCGGCGGCAGGTGCCGCTGAAGCCGGATTATTGCTGCTTTGAGGTTCCGGATGAGTTTTTAATTGGTTACGGATTGGACTATGCCGAAAAATACAGGAATGTGGCATATATCGGCGTGCTGAAACCAGAGGCGTATGGCGCAGTGGAATGAGTTTTTCGCGCACACGGCATGGCCTAAACTTGGAGGAGATTTTCTTTGAAGAAAAAACCGCGTTATTCAAACATCGTCTTGCTGCTGGCGGCGCTTGCCGTGCTGCTGTATGTTGTGACGAGGAATTTTAACACGCCGGCGGCATCCGTGAAGTATTCGGACGTTATCCAGCACTTTGAAAATGGCGAAGTGTCTTCGTTTACCTTTGACGCGGGCAACGGCAATTTGGAATACACGCTGAAGGGAAGTACGACAGCTGAAACATATAAAATGCCGTACACCTACCTTTTCCAAACGAATTTGCAGGATTATCTGGACGAATACAAAGACCTGAACGACGGCAAGCCCATGGACTATTACGATTTCAAATATTCCGGCGACAACACCATTTGGATCTATCTGGTGCCGTCTCTGGTAATTTTGGTCGGCCTTGGCTTTTTCTTTTACTACATGATGTATATGCAGGGGGACGGTGCGGGCAAAGGCGCCCTGAATGTTGGCAAGGCCAAGGTGAAAAACCAGGCCGACAATAAGAGCAAAACCACTTTCAAGGACGTGGCCGGCGCCGACGAAGAAAAGGAAGAGTTGGAAGAGATCGTTGAGTTTTTGAAAAACCCGAAGCGCTTCAGCATCTTGGGGGCGCGCATTCCCCACGGCGTGCTGCTGGTGGGCCCCCCTGGCACGGGCAAAACCCTGCTGGCGCGCGCCTGCGCCGGCGAAGCAGGTGTGCCGTTTTACTCCATTTCCGGTTCCGACTTTGTGGAGATGTACGTGGGCGTCGGCGCGTCGCGCGTGCGCGACTTGTTCGACAAAGCGAAAAAAACGGCTCCGTGCATCGTGTTCATTGACGAAATTGACGCCGTGGGCCGCCAGCGCGGCGCGGGCCTTGGCGGCGGCCACGACGAGCGCGAGCAAACGCTGAACCAGTTGCTTGTGGAAATGGACGGTTTCGACGGCAACGAGGGCGTGATTGTGGTGGCGGCCACGAACCGCGCCGACATTTTGGACAAGGCATTGCTGCGCCCCGGACGGTTTGACCGGCAAGTGTATGTGGGCATTCCGGACATCAAGGGCCGCGAGGAGATTTTGCGCGTGCATACGCGCACAAAGCCGTTGGCGCCGGATGTTGATTTGAAGATCATCGCGCGCACCACACCGGGTTTCACAGGCGCGGACCTGGAAAACCTGGTGAACGAGGCGGCCCTGCTGGCCGCGCGGCGTAACCGCAAGGCCATTACGGAAGTGGATATTGAAGAAGCAAGCATCAAGGTGATGGCCGGCCCGGAGAAGAAGAGCCGCGTGGTGACGCCGAAGGAGCGCAGGCTGACGGCCTACCACGAGGCGGGCCACGCTATTTCGGCCTTCTACCTGCCCACCAGTGACCCGGTGCACCAAATCACCATTATCCCGCACGGCCCCGCGGGCGGCTTTACCATGTACCGCCCGGAAGAGGACGTGCAGTTCCGCACGCGCACGCAGATGCTGGAGGACCTCTCCAGCGCTTTGGGCGGCCGTGTGGCGGAAAAGCTGGTGCTGGACGATATCTCCACCGGCGCCTCCAATGACCTGGTGCAGGCCACGCGTTTGTGCCGCGCCATGGTGACGCGGTACGGCTTTTCGGAAAAACTGGGGCCTGTGGTGTATGACAACGACCCCGGCGAGACTTTTCTCGGGCGCGATTTCGGCCACAGCCGCAATTATTCCGAGGAGATTGCCAGCGAAATCGACGGCGAAGTACGCCATATTCTGGACGGGGCATTTGAGAAGGCGCAGTCAATTTTGGAAGAACATATGGATCAGCTGCATCTGGTGGCAGAAAACCTGCTGGAACGGGAAAAAATATCCGGCGATGAATTCCGCATCCTGATGGAAGGCGGCGAGCTGCCCCCTTTGGTGTTCAGCGGCGACGAGCCGGAGGAAGGCGCGAAGAAGGACGACGGCGAGGTGTTGGCCTACGAGAAGAACGCCGACGAGGAGAGCGGCCTTACCGGGGGCGTGGAATACGAGGCGCGCCCCGTGATGCAGGCCGTGAAAGCAGGCAAGGGAGAGGACAAGCCGGTAAGAGACAGCTTTGAAGACACGATGGAACGCCTGAACAAGCGCAAGACCAGCGACAAAGCCAAAGAAACAGCCCAAACCGGCAAAGACGGCAAGGAGAGCAAGGACAGCGAAACGAAATAGCGGTTTACGGAATAGGCCATTCAGGTGGCAAACGAAGGAATCTTGAGGGGTAACAATGCCGAAGAACACACCGGTTTATGACAACGAAAGCATTACAAGTTTAAAAGGCGCCGACCGCGTTCGCAAGCGGCCCGGCGTCATTTTCGGCTCCGACGGGCTGGAAGGCTGCGAGCATTCGATTTTTGAGATTCTATCCAATTCCATCGACGAGGCGCGCGGTGGCTTCGGCAACCGCATTTTGATGAGCAAGTACCGCGACGGCAGCTTTGCCGTGGAGGACTTTGGCCGCGGCATCCCGGTGGACTTCAACAACAAGGAAGACCGCTACAACTGGGAGCTGGTGTTTACCGAGCTGTACGCCGGCGGCAAGTATGACGAAAACGAGCAGGAAGGTTATGAGTATTCCCTTGGCCTGAATGGCCTGGGGCTCACGGCTACGCAATACTCCAGTGAGTGGATGACGGCGGATATTTGGCGCGACGGCACCCACTACCATCTGGATTTCAAAAAAGGGGAAAACGTGGGCGGCCTGCACGCCGAGCCCACCACCCAGAAGCGCCTGGGCTCGCTTATCCGCTGGAAGCCGGACATTGAAGTGTTTACCGACATCGACGTGCCGGCGGAATATTTTGATGAAACTTTACGCCGCCAGGCCGTGGTGAACGAGGGCGTGCATTTTGAGTTTTACGACGAAACGGCCACCGAAAACAAAACGAAGAAGTATTTCTACGCCAACGGCATCACGGACTATGTGACGGAAATCGCCGGGGAAGACGCCTTTACGCCGGTGAAGACCTTCACCTCGCAGGCGAAGGGGCGCGACCGGGAAGACCGGCCGGAATACCGCGTGAAAATGAGTTGCGCGTTTTGTTTTTCCAACAAGCTGCAGGGAATTGAGTATTACCACAACTCCAGCTTTTTGGAGCACGGCGGCAGCCCGGAGCGCGCCCTGAAAACCGCGTTTACGAACCAGATAGACGCATACTTGCGCCAAAAGGGCATGTACAAAAAGGACGAGAGCAAAATCACCTTTACCGACGTGCAGGACTGCCTCGTTTACATTTCGTCGTCGTTTTCCACGGTGACGAGCTATGAAAACCAGACAAAAAAGGCCATTACGAACCGATTCATCCAAACGGCGATGACGGAGTTTTTGAAACACAGTTTGGAAGTGTACTTCATTGAAAAGCCCGAGGAAGCGCAGAAAATTGCCCAGCAGGTTCTGGTGAACAAGCAAAGCCGCGAGCATGCGGAAAAAACGCGGCAGAGCCTGAAAAAGACCATCTCCAGCCAGATGGACATTGCGAACCGGGTGCAGAAGTTTGTAGATTGCCGCTCGAAAGACCCGGCAAAACGTGAAATTTACATCGTGGAGGGTGATTCCGCCCTGGGCGCTGTAAAAACCAGCCGGGACAGCGAATACCAGGCCATCATGCCGGTGCGCGGCAAAATCCTCAACTGCCTGAAGGCCGACTACAGCCGCATTTTTAAAAGCGAGATCATCACGGACCTGATAAAAGTGCTGGGCTGCGGTGTGGAAGTGGCAACCAAGGGACGCAAGGACCTTGCCACCTTCGACATCAACTCCCTGCGGTGGAACAAGGTGATCATCTGCACGGACGCGGACGTGGACGGGTTCCAGATCCGCACGCTGATTTTGACCATGATCTACCGCCTGATGCCCACGCTGATTGAAGAGGGCTATGTGTATATTGCGGAGAGCCCACTGTACGAGCTAAACACGAAGACGAAGACTTTTTTTGCCTACAACGAGATTGAAAAAGCGGAGTTTTTGGAGAAGATAGGCGACAAGGAAAAGGTGACGATCCAGCGCTCGAAGGGCCTTGGAGAGAATGAGCCGGAGATGATGTGGCTGACCACCATGAACCCGGAGACGCGGCGGCTGATAAAAGTGACACCGGAGGAGACGAAGCGGACATCGGATGTGTTTGACTTGCTGCTGGGCGACAATTTGGCCGGGCGCAAGGAACATATCGCAAACCACGGGTATGAGTATCTGGACGAGCTGGATGTGAGTTGATTGCCGTGATATCGAAAGCGCAGGAAGATGCGTTGGCATTTCTCAAAAGGATTTCGTCAGCCGCAAGCATAGCGGCGAACATACGAAGATTGTACGCCGATGGGCGCGGAAGGTAGAAGTCCGTTGAGGAATGCCAACGTGGCTTTCCGGTGCGGCACTCATTTTCAAACGATGAAGAGGGATTTTTTTGTCTAAGAAGAAGGACACGGGAAAAAAGACCATGAAACGGCCGGAACTTGGGGAGAACGTGGAAATCCCCGAGGCCGGCGTATTGGTGGAGACCGGCATTACCCAAACGCTGGAAGACAACTACATGCCCTATGCCATGAGCGTGATTGTGTCACGGGCGCTGCCGGAAATCGACGGCTTCAAGCCTGCCCACCGCAAGCTCCTGTACACCATGTACGAAATGGGCCTGTTAAAGGGCGGGCGCACAAAATCGGCCAATATCGTGGGCGAGACCATGCACCTGAACCCCCACGGCGACGCCGCCATTTACGACACTATGGTGCGTTTGGCCCGCGGCAACGAAAGCCTGCTGCTGCCGTTGGTGGACTCGAAAGGCAACTTTGGCAAGGCATACAGCCGGGACATGGCCTCGGCGGCGTCCCGCTACACGGAGGCGCGGCTTGAGGCCGTGTGCGAAGAATTGTTCCGTGACATCGACAAGGAAACGGTGGATTTCGTGCCGAACTACGACGCCACCACCACCGAGCCGACGCTGCTGCCGGTGACGTTCCCGGCCATTTTGGCGAACAACACCCTCGGCATTGCCGTGGGCATGGCGTCGAACATCTGTTCGTTTAATCTGGCCGAGTTGTGCGACACCACCATCGAGCTGATGCGCGACAAGGACCACGACATTTCCACCACCATGCCCGCGCCGGACTTCCCCGGCGGCGCGTATATTTTTTACAACAAGAATGAGATGCAGAATGTTTACGACACGGGGCGCGGCAGCGTGCGCGTGCGGGCAAAATGGGGCTACAACAAAGAACTGAACATGGTGGAAGTGACGGAGATCCCGCCCACCACCACCATCGAAGCCATCATGGACAAGATTGCCGATTTGGTGAAAGACGGGCGCGTCAAAGAGATCAACGACATGCGCGACGAGACCGACCTGAACGGCCTGAAGCTGACGCTGGACCTGAAACGCGGCCAGGACGCCGACAAGCTGATGGCAAAGTTGTTTCGCCTGACGCCGCTGGAGGACAATTTCTCCTGCAACTTCAACATATTAGTTGGGGGCATGCCGCGGGTAATGGGCGTGCGGGAAATCATCGAGGAGTGGGTAGCCTTCCGCACGGAGTGCGTGCGGCGGCGCACCAGCTATGAACTGGCGCAAAAGCAGAGCCGTTTGCACCTGTTAAAAGGCCTTGCCGCCATTTTGCTGGACATTGACAAGGCCGTGAAAATTGTGCGGGAAACAGACGCCGACAGTGAAGTGGTGCCGAATTTGATGATCGGCTTCGGCATTGACAAAGTACAGGCGGAATATGTGGCGGAAATCCGCCTGCGCCACTTAAACCGGGAATACATTTTAAAGCGCACGGAGGAGATTAGCGGCCTGGAGGCGGACATTGCCGATTTGGAAGACGTGCTGAAAACCCCGGCGAAGGTGAAGAAGATCATCATAGCGGAACTTTCCGCCGTGAGCAAAAAGTACGCGAACGAGCGCAAAAGCGAAATCATCTACGACGTGGCGGCCGACGACGGCGCTGACGACTATGACGCCATGCCGGATTATCCCGTCACCGTGTTTTTTACGGCGGAGGGGTATTTCAAGAAAATCACGCCGCAAAGCCTGCGCATGAGCGGGGAACAAAAGCTGAAGGAAGGCGACTTTGTCCTTTGCAAAATCGAGAGCCACAACACGTGCGAGGCGCTGTTCTTCACGAACAGGCACCAGGTGTACAAATGCCGTGTGGGCGATTATGAGGACGGCAAGGCCAGCAACATGGGTGACTACTTGGCGGCGCGTCTTTCCATGGACGAAGGAGAAGTGCCGGTATACATGGTGTTGACGGACGACTACAAAGGCTTTGTGCTGTTTTTGTTCCAAAACGGCAAGGTGGCGCGGGTGCCGCTGGAAAGCTATGTGACAAAACAAAACCGCAAGAAGCTGATCAATGCCTACTGCGACAAAGCCGAGCTTGCCTGGATGCACGACTTCCACGAAGAGACGGAAATTGCCATCCAAACCAGCGGCGGGCGGCTTCTGCTGGTGGGGACGGCGCAGATTTCGCAAAAAACCACCAAGAACACGGCGGGCGTGAATGTCATCACGCTGAAGCGCGGGCAAAAGGTGGCTGGCGTGAGGGCCGCCGTCGAGATGGAGCTGAAAGACCCGCACCGTTTCCGCGTGCGCAGCCTGCCTGCGGTGGGGGCGCTGCTGCGGGCGGACGACATTGCGGAGCAGGTTTCGCTGGAAGAGGCGGCCGCCGTTACCGCCGCGTCGGACCTTTTGGCCGGGGCGGAGCAAAATGATGAAAGCCGCGATTGATTTTCCGTGGCGGGTGTGATACAATTACACTGCATATTTTTGGAGGTGTAGGAATGAAAGCGTATGAAATCGTCGCGGGCATTTTGCTGATACTTGCTTGCGCTGTTGTAATTATCATCGTGTTGGCGCAGGATTCAAAGGGGCAGGGCCTGTCTGGCGTTATCACCGGCACAGACATGATGTCCGGCGAGACCCGCGGGCGCACCAAGGAAGCCCGCATGACAAAGTACACGCGCGTTGCCGCAATCGTGCTGTTTGTGCTCACCATCGGCGTGAACATCATCAGTACACTGGCGTCGTGAACCATTGCCAAAATGAGCGCCTTGGAGTGATCCTGGGGCGCTTTTTTTACACTATGTCGTTTTATTTAACGATAGGAAGAAACATATGTCACTGAAATCGAACTTGCTCAGCCAACTGGCGCTGGGGCCGCAAACGCCCAAACAACTGCGCGCGGCCACCGGGGCGGACGGCAAAAAAGTAAAAAAAGCGTTGGCGGAGCTGGCGGCCGAAAAACAGGTGAAGCTGAAAAAGGGCCAGTATCAGCTTGCGGGCAAAAAAGCGGAAATTGTGGACGCCGTGCTGGTGAAACTGGCGCGGGGTTTTGGCTTTGCGCAGGGGGCGGACGGCGAGGGCGACATTTTTATTCCCGGCAGCGGGCTGCTGGGGGCCATGCCGGGGGATGAAATCGACGTGGCGCTTTCGCAAAACCCGCGCCGGGAAGGCACGCGCGAGGGCGCGGTGTGCCGGGTGAAGACCCCGATGGACCGCGTGGTGGGCATGGTGGAAAAGCAGGACGGACGTTTGGTGCTGGTGCCGGACAACGCCCGCGAAACCCCGCTCGTCATCCGAAAAAGTGCCGATGGCGGCGCCAAAGCCGGCGAAAAGGCCGCCGGCATTATTTTGGAGCGCGGCACTGGCCACGACGGCCACCGGGTGGGCATCACCATGCGCTTTGGTTCGGCTGAAAGCGCGCGCCAGTGTATCAAAGCTGTTTTATACGGCGCGGGGGTGGAGAAAAACTTCCCGCCGGAAGTGAAGGCCGAGGCAAAAAAAGTGGGTGTGCTGAAGGTGACGAAGGAAGACGTCAAAGCCCGCAAAGACCTGCGTGAATACGTGATTTTTACCATCGACAGCGCCGACACAAAAGATATCGACGACGCCATCAGCGCGAAGCGGGGCAAAAATGGCGGGTACGAGCTGGGCGTACACATTGCGGATGTAAGCCATTACGTGACGCCGAAAAGCGCGCTGGATGGTGAAGCCTTCAAGCGCGGCACGTCTGTTTATTTTGGCGACAGTGTGATTCCCATGCTGCCGCGGCAGCTTTCCAACGGCATTTGCAGCCTGAACGAAGGGGAGGACCGGCTGGCCTTCTCCTGCCGGATGAAGCTGGACGAAATCGGTGATGTGACAGAGTTCAGATTTTGCAAGTCGGTCATCAAAAGCCGGCTGAAAGGCGTGTACAGCGAAGTAAACGCCCTGCTGGCCGAACAGGCGGACAACAACACCATTATCAAATACGGTGCGGTGGCCGATACCCTGCTGGTGATGCACGAAATTTACGAAAAGCTGGCCATTTTGCGCAAACGGCGAGGCTGCTTTGAAATCGAGAGCGACGAGCCGAAAATTGAACTGGACGCCGAAGGCGTGTGCGTTGGCATTCAAGGGCGCGAGCGCGGCGTGGCCGAGCGGATGATCGAGGAATTTATGCTGCTGGCGAACGGCTGCGCCGCGAAGATGGCGAAAAGCGCGGAGATCCCCTTTGTGTACCGCGTGCACGAAAAGCCCGCGGCCGACCGCGTGGAAAACCTGAAAGTGATGCTGACGGCCCTTGGGGTGGCATTCAGCTTTCAAAGCGACATTCCCACCCAGAACGAGCTTTCGGACATTTTGGACAAGACCCGCGGCACGAACCTCGAAGTGCCGGTGCACAACGGTGTTTTACGCACCATGGCAAAAGCAAAGTATTCCCCCCGGCCGGACGGCCATTACGGCCTTGCCCTTGCGGACTACGCCCATTTTACATCACCCATCCGGCGCTATCCGGACCTTGCCATCCACCGCATTTTATCCCAAGTGGTGTGCGGCGAAAAAGCAGAGGACCTGTGCAAAAAGTACGGTGATTTCGCGTGGGCGGCGTCGGACGCGTCCTCCAAAAGCGAGGTGCGCGCGCAAAATGTGGAACGCATCTGCGACGACTGCTACAAAGCGGAATATATGCGAGGGTACATCGGCGAAGAGTTTGACGGCATCATCGTTTCCGCCCTGGGCTTTGGCGTGTTTGTGGCGCTGGACAACACGGTGGAGGGCCTGGTACACGCCTCCCATTTGAGCGGCGAGCACATGGAGCTTGTAGAGGGCGTGAGCCTGAAGGACCCGCAAAGCGGCCGTGTGTACAAGGTGGGCGACGCCATGCGCGTGCGTGTTGCGGCGGTGGATGTGGCCCACGGAATGGTGGATTTTGTGCCGGCGGTCGCCGGGACTATGTGAACGGAGCGTGCTGATGGCGCACAACAACTTTGGCACATTTGCCAGCCGCCACCGCAAAAGCATTCTTATCGCTTTTGACGTGGTGGCGGAAATTATTTCCTACATCCTGCCTTGGATGCTGATTCAGGGCAGGGTGGATTTGGCGATTTACTATCCGTTGATGATCTCCAGCTGCCTGTTTTTTGTGTGCTGCTATGAGATCGTCTACTGGGCGTTTGGCATGTACGACAGCCTGTGGCGCTATGCCGAGGTGGTGGAGTTTTTCCGTCTTGTGGTGGCTAGCGTCATTGCCGTGGCGCTGTTTATCGTGGGCACGCTCGTCATTTTTCAGGACCGCCGTGTGCCCCTGTCCATTTACTTTTTAAGCGCCCTGTTTGCCACAGCAGTAACGCTGTATTCGCGGCTGACCTACCGCATGTACCGCAACACGAAGCTGCGCCAGCCGGGGCGGCGGCGCCGCCGCCGGGTGATGGTGATTGGCGCCGGGGATGCCTGTGCCACGCTGCTGCATGAGCAAAACAAGGACCCGGATTCCGACATGAGCATTATTTGCATTGTGGACGACGACCGTTCCAAGGTGGGCCGTAACAGCTACGGCGTGCAAATCATGGGCACCACGGAGGATATTCCGGACCTTGTGAAGGACACGGAAATCGACACCATCATTTTGGCCATCCCTTCCATCACGGACGAGGAGCGCCGCCGGGTGCTGGATATTTGCGCCAAAACCAAGTGCAATTTGCGCATTTTGCCCGATATGCGGCAGATGATGATCGAGGGCGGCGATTTGACCAGCCGCATCCGCCAGGTGCGCGTGGAAGACCTGCTTGGCCGCGCGGCTGTGGAGTTCAGCAATTTGTCGTCCTCGTTGCTGGACGGGCGCGTCGTTATGGTGACGGGCGGCGGCGGGTCCATCGGCAGCGAGCTGTGCCGCCAGATCGCGCGCTACCGGCCGAAGCTGCTTGTGGTGGTGGACATTTACGAAAACAACGCCTACGCCATCCAGCAGGAGCTGAAGCGCGAATATGGCGACGCGCTGCGTATGGAAGTGATGATCGCCTCTGTGCGGGACGAAGAAAAAATTGACGCATTGTTCGCGCGGTTTAAGCCGGAGGTGGTGTTCCACGCGGCGGCGCATAAGCATGTGCCGCTGATGGAGGACAGCC
>JAVBNG010000061.1:0-9196 GCA_031551695.1 Oscillospiraceae bacterium | reverse complement strand
GACGGCCGCCGAAAGCCGCATCCGCGACGTTGACATGGCCAAAGAGATGATGGCGTTCACGAAGAACAACGTTCTGTCCCAGGCCGCGCAGTCCATGCTGGCCCAGGCGAACCAGCAGCCCCAGCAAGTCCTCAACCTGCTCCGCTAATTTTAGCGCAGGCACTGGAAAAACAACACGAAAACAGGCTCCCGCGAAGAATCGCGGGAGCCTTGTTTTGTGCCGCCCGCCTGCGCGGGGCAGGCGGCGTGTTTTTTTGCCGCGCCTTGCCTTTTTGGGCTGTTTGTGAGAAAATAGCATGTATTGGTTGCGGGCCGAAAATGTGGGCAGCCGTGTGGGCGGGCACTCCCGCCAGCCGTTTGCGCCTGTCCAGGGCGCTTGGAAAGGGGCGAAAAACCATCTCCGATTTCAGAAGGATGAACCGGAAAACCTACACGCACGAGCGTGCGCGCCCGCGCGAGCCGATAGATAAAAACGAGCCGATGAGCGGGGGCGAGCCGGTTTATCGGGATGAGCCGAACTACAACGAGCCGGCAGGCAGAACGAAGCCGGACTATGGGGAAAGGCTTGCCTATGGCGGCAAACCGCCGCGCCAGCCGCGGCGGCCAAACCCGCCAAGGCCTTTTGCCGCCACGTCAAGGTATGGTGGCTGGGTTATTCCCGTGTTTATTTTTGCCATCAGCCTTGGGTTTTCCGTTTTGTTTTATTTTCTGGCGGTTGCGCCACATGCCAGCAAGGTGCTGGAACAGGGCCAGGTGGGCACCACAAACACCGCGGCCTCCACGCCGTTTGCAAACGGCGTGAGCGTGACGCAGACCTTCGACTTTGGCGCCCGGCTCAGCGGATTCAGCATTCTGTTCGGTACCTATGGGGAAATGCTGGAAAACGTCAACTTCACCTTTGGCGTGTACGACGGCCAGGCCACCACGCAGTTGCTGACCTTTACGGCGACGACGAATGTGGAGGATAACAAGAGTATCACCTTCCGCCTGCCGGAACCGGTGGAAGCGGCCAGCGGCACCTATTGGGTCAGCTTTATTGTCTCCGGCGTGCCGGAGGGCAAGCAGCTGTCGGTGTGGCTGGGCGACAACGAGACGTACCGGTGTTCTGTGGACGGCGTTCAGCAGGCCAACAGCATGCTGATGCGGCTTTTCACGGAAGACAGTGGTTTTTTGGCCCGCTATTACTGGGGCGTCGCCGCCCTGCTGTGCCTGTTTTTGCCTGCGGCGTGGTATTGCGTGTTTGTGCTGCGCGCGCGGCTGGAAAAGGTGTTTTTGCTGGCGGCTTTTGTGCTTGGCGCCATGTACATGCTGGTATACCCGCCCTATGCCGCGTTCGACAGCTCGACCCATATTCCCATGACATTCGCCCACTCCAGCGCGCTGCTTGGGGAGGAGACCCGGTTTGGCGCTTTTACCACCTCGTGGACACAGCGCGCGGAGGACGGGATGGAAGGCTTTTCCGCCAGTTTGCCGGGGTACGCGCAATATTACCACATCTCGGAAAACTTTTTCAAAATGGCGGCGGACCCGGACGCCAGGGTAGAAATGCAGGCGAACTCAATCGGCTACGCGTACCAGTATTTTCCGCAGACGCTGGGCGTTACATTGGCGCGGCTTTTGCATTTTGGCCAGGTGCCCACGCTGTTCTTGGGCGAATTGTTCAGCCTTGCCGCCTACATCGCCATTGTGTTTTTCGCCATCAAGCTTTCTCCGTTCAAGCCGCTTTACTTCTTGCTTGGCACGGCGCCCATGATGCTGGTGACGGCGGGCAGCTTTTCCTACGACACGCCCATCAACGCCCTGTGCCTCTTTTTTACGGCCTGTGTGTTTCACCTGGCGTATGTGAAGCCGCGCATCGGCATAGTGGATGTGTTGCTTCTTGTGGCCTCGGGCGCGCTGTTGGCGCCGATGAAGCTGATTTATATCCCGCTTTTGCTGCTGCCGCTCATCATTCCGGCGGAAAAATGGGGCGGCAAGTGGCGCAAAAAGGTCGTGATGATCGTTGTCCTGGCTGCGGCGGTGTTTTGTGTGGTGTATCTGGCGGGCAATATTTTAAGCAAAAGTTTTGGCGGCAAAACTTTCGAAAGCCCCTGGCTGGAAGCCGGCGGAACCTACAGCCATGCGCTTTTGTTCAGCGACCCGGCCGAATACTTCCGCATTTTGCTGTTTTCGTTCATCGACAACGTGGCCCAGGTGGTGGACGGCATTGGCATGGTGCAATCCTTCACCATCCCCACATGGATCACCCTGTCCCTGGTGGCGATGATGGTGCTCAGCGTGGCGCCCGTTACCGGCGGCATGAACGGCATTGAAGTACGCAAATGGCAAAAGCCCTTGCTGGCGATGTGCTATTTCCTGGTGTTCGGCGCGGGCATCATGGCCGCGCTCATCTGGACGTCGGCGGGCGCGTATTATGTGAAAGGCTCGCAGGGGCGGTACTACATGCCGGTGATGATGCTGCTGGTGTTGCTTACCCAGGGCGTCATTTCCCGCCGGAAAAACAACGACCGCGGCATGGTGTTTGCCGGCTGCGCCATGGGCGCGTATGCCGTGTATTACCTGTTTGGCCGCGTTGCTTTGGGCGGTGTATAGCGCAAGGAGGGAAAGCTTTGACCATCTGCATTTTCACGGCGCAGTTTTTCCCGGTTGCGGGCGGCGTGGAGCGCTATTCCTACAACCTTGCGCGGGAACTGGTGCGCCAGGGGCACAGGGCCATCATCGTGGCGTCGAACACCAGCGGCATGCCGGAAACGGAAGTGCTGGACGGCATTCCGGTGTACCGGCTGCCCTGCTGGAACCTGCTTCGCGGGCGCATGCCGGTGGATAAGCCCGGCCGCCGACGCCGGGAACTTTTAAAAGCCGTGGCGGCGGAAAAGCCGGACGGCGTGCTGGTGAACACGCGGCTTTACACCCACAGCCTTGTGGGCGCGCGGTTCGGCGCGCGGCAGGGCGTGCCCTGCCTTTTGCTGGACCACAGCACCGGCCATTTTTCCGTGGGAAACGCCGTGGCAGACGCGGTGGGGCATGTGTATGAACACGCGCTTACCGCGCTGCTGAAGCGCCGCTGCGCCGGGTTTTACGGCGTGTCCAAAGCGTGCTGCGGTTGGCTGTCCCATTTTGGAATCCGGGCAAAGGGCGTTCTGTACAACGCTGTGGACGCAGAAGAGATTGCCCGGCTTGCCACCGCGCCAAGGGTGGATTTCCGGCGGCGGTGCGCCGTGCCGCAAAGCGCCGTGGCGGTGGCCTATGTGGGCCGCCTGGTGGAAGAAAAGGGCGTGCGCAAGCTGGCGGCTGCGGTAAAGGCGGCGAACAAAAACGGCGGCAAATTCTTTTTGTTCATTGCCGGGGAAGGCCCGCTTTTTGCCGAATTTGCATCGGAACAAGACAGCTGTGCGGCGGTGCTTGGCAGGCTGGCATTTCCCGATGTGGCCGCGCTGCTTTCCCAAAGCGATATTTTTGTATTGCCCACGGAATACCCCGAGGGCTTTCCCACGTCCGTGCTGGAGGCGGCGGCGGCAGGGTGCTTTTGCATCACCACCACTGCCGGCGGCTCGGCGGAGTTCATCACGTCGGAGGAGTACGGCGTGATTTTACAGGACAACACGGAGGAAGCCTTGCGCCGGGCGCTTGAGGACGCTGCGGCGCGCCCGGAAAAACGCCGCGCGGCGGCCGGCGCGGCGCGTGTGCGTGTGGGCGAAGAATTTACCTGGGAGAAAACCGCGCTGGCCACGGTTGCCGCGCTGCAACAAGCGCAAGCGCCGCTTTGCGGCACAAAAGGCGCGAAAGGCGCCTTTGAGGAGAAATCATGAAATTACTGGTGATCATTCCGGCATACAATGAAAGCGAAAGCATCGTGCAAACGGTGGACTGCTTGCAGGCGGCCTGCCCGGACACCGACTTTATTGTGGTAAACGACGGCAGCAAGGACCAAACGGCCGCCATTTGCCGCGCCATGAGATACCCCCTTTTGGACATGCCGGTGAACCTGGGCCTTGACGGCGCCATGGGCGCGGGCATGAAATACGCCTACCTGCACGGCTATGACGCCGCCGTTCAGCTGGACGCGGACGGCCAGCACCGCCCGGAGTATATCCCAGCCATGGCGGAGAAAATGCAGGAGGGTTATGATATTGTGAGCGGCAGCCGCTTTATAACCGAGAAAAAGCCCATGACCCCACGCATGCTGGGCAGCCGCCTCATTGCGCTTGCCGTGCGCATCACCACCGGCAACAAGCTGACGGACCCCACCAGCGGCTTCCGCATGTACAACCGCCGCATCATCCGCGAGTTTGCGAAGGAGATCAACCATTCGCCGGAGCCGGACACCATTGCCTATTTGATGCGCAAAGGGGCGAAGGCGGCTGAGATCGAGGTGAAAATGAACGAGCGCACGGCGGGGGAGAGCTATTTCACGTCGTTGCGCTCGGCAAAATACATGCTCACCATGGGCATTTCCATCATGCTGGTGCAGTGGTTCCGCGGCGGGGACCTGCCCCAGGCGTAAAAAACCGGAAAACAGAGGGAAGAAAAATGACGATAGAACTGAGATTGTTTTTGGTAGCCGGTGCGTTGGTGGCGCTGATATTTTTTCTGTACCAGATTCGCAAAAGCCGCCTGCAAATCGGCTATGCCATTTCCTGGGGCCTTTTTTCGGTGATCATTTTGATCATTGCCATTTTTCCGGACCTCATCACAAAGCCGTCCCGCCTGCTGGGGTTCGAGTCTCCGGCAAACATGGTGTTTGTGCTGGTGATATTCGTGCTGTTCACAAAGCTGTTCACCACCACCATGCGGCTTTCAAAGCTGGACCGCCAGGTGGCGGACCTTGCCCAGCACATCGCCATTTGCGAGGCGGAAAACGGCCCCGGCATGCCCACGCCGCCGGAAGAGGCCGCCGTTCCCACAAAAGAATAGGCCAAAAAACCGGGAAAGGCACATCGCCTTTCCCGGTTTTAAAGTGCCGAATAACCGGCAGCCCGCACTTGCCGACGCGGGCTGCCGGTTTTCTCATTGGAACATCCGCGCCCAAATCCATACTTACACCGTTTGCGGCCACCCGCCGAAAACATCACTCCGCCGCAAAGCCCTTGCTGCGCTCCACGGCGCGGTGCCAGCCCTTCAGCAGTTTTTGGCGGGTTTCACCGTCCATTTTCGGCTCCATCACCAAATCGCACTTCCACAGGGCTTTCAGCTCTTCCGTACCGCTCCACACGCCGGTGGCGATGCCGGCAAGGTAGCCCGCCCCAAGGGCCGTGGTTTCGTGGATCATGGGGCGGCGCACGGGGATGTTCAAAATATCCGCCTGGAATTGCAGCAAAAAGCGGTCCCGCGTGGCGCCGCCGTCCACCTTCAGCTCGGTAAGGGGCGTGCCGGTGTCGGCCTCCACGGCGGCCAAAAGGTCCGCGCTTTGGTAGGCGATGGCCTCTTCGGCGGCGCGGATGATGTGCTCGCGCTTTGTGCCGCGGGTGATGCCCAAAATGGCGCCCCGGGCGTACATGTCCCAGTGGGGCGCGCCAAGGCCGGTGAAGGCGGGCACCATGTACACGCCGCCGGTGTCCGGCACCTTTTGGGCGTAGTATTCCACGTCCACGCTTTCGTTGATGAGGCGCATTTCGTCCCGCAGCCACTGGATAACGGCCCCGCCCACAAAAATGCTGCCTTCAAGGGCATACTGTACCCGCCCGCCAAGGCCAATGGCAATGGTGGAAAGCAGGCCGTTTTTGCTTTCGCAAATTGTGTCCCCGGTGTTTTGCAGCAAAAAGCAACCGGTGCCGGAGGTGTTTTTGGTGTCGCCCGAGGCAAAGCAGCACTGGCCGAACAGGGCGGCCTGTTGGTCGCCCACAAGGCTTGCCACAGGCACTTTTACACCCTCGATGGACGCGTGCCCCACAACGCCGCTGGAATCCACCACTTTCGGCAGCATCTCCTTCGGGATGCCCAGCTCTTTCAGCATCACGTCGTCCCACTGCAGCTTGCGGATATCGTAGATCATGGTGCGGGAGGCGTTGGTGTAGTCGGTCACATGGGCGGCGCCGCCGGTCAGCTTCCAGGCCAGCCACGTGTCCACCGTGCCAAACAGCAAATCCCCCTTTGCGGCCTTTTCCCGGCTGCCGGGCACGTTGTCCAAAATCCAGCTGATTTTGGTGCCGGAAAAATAGGCGTCCGGCACAAGGCCGGTTGTTTCCTTAATATGCGGCGCAAGGCCTTTTTCCACCAGGGCGTCCACCATGGGGGCCGTGCGGCGGCACTGCCACACAATGGCGTTGTAAACGGGGCGGCCGGTGTTTTTGTCCCACACGATGGTGGTTTCGCGTTGGTTTGTGATGCCGATGCAGGCGATGTCCTCCGGGTTCACACCGCTCATGGCCACCGCTTCCGACAGCACGGCCCGCTGGGTGGAGTAAATTTCCATGGGGTCCTGCTCCACCCAGCCCTCGTGGGGGAAGCTGTTTTTCAGTTCCGCTTGCGCCAATGCCACAATGTTTTGCCCGGCGTCGAACAAAATGGCCCGCGAAGACGTGGTGCCCTGATCCAATGACAGAATGTATTTTCCCATGATGTTTCCCTCCTGGCTGTGTGCAAGGGGCCCGCGGTCGGCACATCTCAGGAGAGCTACCTTCCGCGCTGATTGGCGGACAACAAAGGGACGTTGTTCGCCATCAGCTTGCGGCTGACGCTCACCGGAGATGCACCGCCCGCAAGCCCTCGGATGCCTTTCTGCGTTCCCATTCCGACCGACGGTATTTATAACATTCGTGTCACCAACCTGCCCGTTAATTTGCACTTAGCCCCCGTGTCGTTACAAAACCAATGCCCGTGCCCAAAATATCCGCCACAACGGTTTGGCCCGCCTGCACGGGCGCCTCAAGAACCACGCCGTCCAGCAGCTTCATCGCGTCAAAAATCATGCCCTTTGGAATGGGCCGCGCCGTTTTCACGGGGCAGCGCGGCAGGGCCGCCCCTTTCACGCACACTGTAGACGTAATGGTGCGCGCCGGGTGTAAAAGCTCGGCCCGTCCATAATCTTCGCCAAGCGGGCAACCCTGGCCGCTCACTTTGTTGCCTTCGCCCTCGTCCACCGTCAGGTGGCATCCCTTGGGGCACAGGGTGCAAATCACTTGCATATCGGCCTCCCGCGAATTAGTTTTATCCGTGCCGGCGGCAAAGCCGCCCCAGCGCCCATCACACGTCCTCCGCCGCAACGGTAAGCGCGCCCGTCGCCTTTGCCAAAATGGCGGCGGGCAACACAATGCGCTCCATTTCGCCCGGGGCCATGCGCTCCCGCGCGTAGGACGCGATTTTCACGCCGTCGCTTGTCACCACAAGGCGGCTTTTGCCAAACACGCGCTTCGCCCGCAAAAAAACCTCCACGGCTTTGCCCGCCTGCCTTGGCCGTATTTTCTGCGGCACACAGTAGGAAACACCCTCCCCGGCGGCCAGAGTGAAAACAGGCCCGCCGCTTTCCGCTACCTGGCTGCGTGGGCCGGTGGCGTGCCTGCCATCCGCGCCGGCATTGCCGCTGTTGGCATAACTGCCCATAACATAAGCCGCCGCCGCCTTGCCCGCGCGCTCGCTTTCGGCGCTCACAAAGTCCACCAAATCGTGCACATGCAGCACGTTGCCGCAGCTGAACACCCCCGGCATGGACGTTTCGTTGTTCTCGAACACCGCGGCGCCGCCGGTGCGCGGGTCTATGGCGATGCCTGCCGCGCGGCTCAGCTCGTTTTCCGGAATGAGCCCCACGGACAGCAGCAGCGTGTCACAGTCGTAGTCCACCTCGGTGCCGGGGACGGGCTGCCGGTTTTCGTCTACGGCGGCCACGGTGACGCCGGTCAGGCGTTCGCCGCCGCGGATGTCCGTCACCGTGTGGGAAAGCAGCAGCGGAATGTTGTAATCGTTAAGGCACTGCACAATATTGCGCGTCAGGCCGCCGGAAAATGGCAGCAATTCCACACAGGCCAGCACCTCGGCCCCTTCCAGCACCATGCGCCGCGCCATGATGAGCCCGATGTCGCCGCTACCCAAAATCACCACGCGGCGCCCGGGCATAAAGCCCTCCATGTTCACAAAGCGCTGGGCCGTGCCCGCGGTAAACACGCCGGATGGCCTGCTGCCCGGGATGGAAATGGCGCCGCGTGTGCGTTCGCGGCAGCCCATGGCCAGCACCACGGCCTTCGCCGCGAACACGCGGTACCCAGCGGTGCGGCTCACGGCGTGGATCTCCGGGCAGCCCCCCCCCGGCTCCACCGCCAGCACCATGGTGTCCAGCTGTGTTTCAATGCCCGTGCCGTCCAGCATCTGCACATAGCGCGCGGCGTACTCCGGGCCGGTCAGCTCTTCGCCAAAGCGGTGCAGGCCAAAGCCGTTGTGGATGCACTGGTTCAAAATGCCGCCAAGCTCGGTGTCGCGCTCCAAAACCAGAATGCGAGAGAGGCCGCCTTGCCGCGCGGCCACTGCCGCCGCAAGGCCTGCGGGCCCGCCGCCGATGACGATGAGCTCATATGCAAAATCCGCCATCAGCAGCCCCCTTTTGTGCGGCCCGTCAAAAGGTAGGCCCCGGTTTTGTCCAGGGTGATCTCCTCCTGTGGCACGCCCAGCTCCCGCGATAAAATCTCCAGCACACGCGGCGCGCAAAACCCGCCCTGGCAGCGGCCCATTCCGGGCGAGCACCGTCGCTTCACCGCGTCGATGCTGTTCGGCGGCAGGGGCGAATTCAGCGCCGCCAATATCTCGCCCTCGGTCACGGTTTCGCACCGGCACACCACCCGGCCAAAGGCCGGGTTTTCACGCACAAGCGCCGCCTTTTCCTGCGGCGAAGCGTGCGCAAAACGCACCCGCCGGCGGGTGTCGGTGTATTCTTTTTTCAGGGGCAGGGGCAGCCCGTCCGCTTCCAGCAGCCGCAGCGCCTCCAGCGCAACGGCCGGCGCGGCGGAAAGCCCGGGCGACTTGATGCCCGCCAAATCGATGAACCCCGGCGCGGCCTCGGCAATGATAAAATCGTTCACATCGGTGGCGGCGCGCACGCCCGCAAAATTGCGGATGTTCTGGCGCAAATCCACGCCCGGAATGCTTTTTTTGGCTAAATTCGCCACAAAGGCGAGGCCCTCGCGGGTGTTGTACACGTTGGCCGGGTCCTCCACATAGTGGTTGTTCGGCCCAACAATCAGGTTGCCGTGCACCGTGGGCGCCACCAGCA
>JAVBNG010000045.1:0-86075 GCA_031551695.1 Oscillospiraceae bacterium | reverse complement strand
GACGGCCGCCGAAAGCCGCATCCGCGACGTTGACATGGCCAAAGAGATGATGGCGTTCACGAAGAACAACGTTCTGTCCCAGGCCGCGCAGTCCATGCTGGCCCAGGCGAACCAGCAGCCCCAGCAAGTCCTCAACCTGCTTCGCTAATTTTAGCGCAGCGTAACCCAGTCGTTATGGCTTGTGGTGGGGGCCCTCCTGCCCGGTGCCAGATAGACGAGCAAAACCCCCGCGTTTTACGCGGGGGTTTTTCCTGTGTATTCGTGTGCAGCCGGCGGGCTTGACGCACCGGGCGGGCAAAGGATAAAATGATAAAGAAGCGTAGCAAATCCATCCATAGGGGGAAACGATGTACAAAGTACTGATCGTGGATGATGAAGAGATCATTGTCACTGGGATTTCCCGCCTGCTGCCGTGGGGCAGCTATGGGTGCGAGGTGGCCGCCAGCGCCGCCAACGGCCGCGAAGCGCTGGAGATGCTGCCCGGCCTGCGGCCGGATATTATGTTTACCGACATTAAAATGCCGAAAATGGATGGCCTTTCGCTGATTGCGGCGCTGCGCAGCGAGTACCCCGACATGCAGATCACCATTTTGAGCGGATACCCGGAATTTGAATATGTGCAAAAGGCCATGCGCCTGGGGGTGTGCAGCTATGTGCTGAAGCCCAGCAAAATGGACGAACTGGAAGAGGCGCTGGCAACCATGGTGGAGCGGCTGAACGCCGAACGCGGGCGCGCCGATGCCGGGGAAGAAACAGAAGAGGAAGAAGGCGGCGAGGGGACGCCGGGAAATTTTATTGTGAAAAGCGCGGTGGGCTACATGGACGCGCACTATGCTGAAAAATTGACGCTGCCGGATGTGGCTGCGCAAGTGTACGTGAGCCAGTGGCATCTCTCGAAGTTGATTGCCAAGGTGACGGGGCAAAGCTTCAGTGATTTGCTGAATGGAATCCGCGTGCGCGAGGCGAAGCGAATGCTGGAGGATCCCGCGCTGAAAATTTGGGAAGTGAGCGAGGCGGTGGGGTTCTCCGATGTGACGCATTTTTCCCGCATTTTCAAAAAGATGGAGGGCAAAAGCGCAAACGAATACCGCAACTCGATTGGGTGAGCGGCGGCGCACCCGGGGGCCCCTATATTCGCATTAAACGGTAGCCCACGCCAACATGGGTGTGCAAATGCCGCGGCGCAGAGGGGTCCTTTTCGATTTTTTTACGCAGGGAAGCCATGAACACCCGCAGGGACTGGGTATCGTTTTCCAGCGGGTTGGCCCAAAGCGACTGCAAAATATAGCTGTGGGTCAGCACTTTGTCGGCGTTTTTGGACAGCAGGCGCAGCAGGCGGTACTCCATGGGAGTGAGATGTATTTCTTCTCCATCCACAAACACGCGCTCGGCCGCGTAATCGATGCGCAAATCGCCGCTTTCAAAGAGAAGCTCCTCCTCGGGATGAGCATGGTCATATTGCATTTTGCGGATGGCCACGCGGATGCGCGCCAAAAGCTCGTCTACGCTGAAAGGTTTTGTCAGGTAGTCGTCGGCGCCGAGGTCCAAAGCAGTGATGCGGTCGGCCACTTCGGTGCGGGCGCTCACTACAATGATGGGATTGTTGGTCCAGCTGCGCAGTTTTTTGATAATTTCCACACCGTCCATATCCGGCAGGCCAAGGTCCAAAATATACAGCCGCGGCTGGGAGGAAACAGCGTCCTTCAGGGCAGAGGCGCCGTCGGCAGCAAAGTGAAAGCTGTAGCCAAAGGCGGACAGCGTGTTCAAAATAAGGTTGCGCACTGCCTTGTCGTCCTCAACCACCAGAATGTCCGGCCGCATCGAGATCCACCTCCTTGATTGGCAATGTAAAGCCCACAATGGCGCCGTGGGGCGTGTTGTCGCGCACATAGATGCCGCCGCCGTGGGCGTGGACGATAGATTTGCACAGTGCCAGCCCCAGGCCGAATTCGCGCCGCTCGCCGCCGGGCTTTGCGCCGGTGAAAAACATATCGAACACGCGGGGCTTGTCCTCATCACTGATGCCGGGGCCGGTATCGGCCACTTCCATGTGGGCGGTGTTTCCCTCGCGGAATACGCGCACTGTAATGGACGTACCTGTCGGCGTGTATTTGATGGCGTTGCCAACAAGGTTTACGAGGACCTGCACAATCAGCTGGGCGTCCACCACAACGAAGAACAGCTCGTCGGGAAGTTCGGCGGTGATGGCGTGCCTGCTTGTGTGTGGGTCCACGTGTTTCAGCGCCTCGGGGATGATTTCCCCCGGAAGCTCCGGCACGCAGTGGATATCCGGGTGGCCACCCTCAAAACGGGTGACGAACAGCAGGTTTTCCACTACGCCGGTGAGCCATTTGGAATCGTCGGAAATGCTTTGGTACATCTGCTTGCGCACGGCGTCATCCAAGATACCGGTGCCCACCAACAGCATGTCGGCGTTGCCGCTGATGCTGGTGAGGGGCGTGCGCAGGTCGTGGGAGATGGCGCGCAGCAAATTGGCGCGCAGTTGTTCGGCCTGGGCGGCAAATTCGGCGCGCTCCACGGCGGCCTGCATGTGGTGCTTGCTCAAGGCAAGGGAAACTTCGTCCAGCATGGCAAGGGTCAGGTTCCACTCGAAACCGTCCATAGGGCCATTTGTATGTGTTACCAGTGCGGCCACGGCAAACAGCATTTTGGAGGAGCGCACGCGGAAGCAGCAGGTCTGCCAGCCGCCGTGTTCCAGGATGAGAGGTTGGTTTTGAGGTGTGGGCGTAGAGAGCCATGCCTCAAGGCGGGCGAAATCTTCGTCTGTTGGCGGCGGGGGAGCGTTTTCACCGGGGATGACAATGGGCATGCGCGCCAAAACGCCGCCGCGCACAGGCAGCAGGAAAGCGGGGCTGGCGTGCAAGTGCTGCAGGTGGGTAAGCGCTACAGTAAAAATTTCATCTTCGCCGGCCACCTTTTGCAGGCTTTGGCTGGTTTCCAGCAGCACCTCGGTGCGGCGCGTTTGCAGGGTTTCCTTTTCCAGCTGGTGACGGAATATGGCCATGACGGAGCTGGTGACAAGGGAAGCCGCGAACATGATGATGGTGGTGATGGAATACTGCCAATCGAAAAAAAACAAGGTGAAGCGGGGAATGGCAAACAGGCAGTTGAACAGTACAACACCCACAAGCGATGAGGCCAGGCCGTAAATGGGGCCGATGGTGATCGATGAGATGAGAAGGATGCCGAGGATGTAGATGGTGATTATATTTGCCTCGCTGTAGCCAAGCAGGTAAAACAGAAAACCGGTGAATGTGCAGGCGGCAAGGACGCCAAGGCTCTTCAACACGTCTTGCAAAACGCGCTTGCGGTTGTATGCGCCTGGCTGGAACGGCGCGAACAAGGGAATTTTCACCGGGGCCTCCTTCCGGCCGCGCCTTAACGCAGTGTTTATATGTCGCGCCGCGAAAGCGGTGATTGTTTATTGCGCGGCAAATAGCTTAAAAAAAACGAAAAATGGCAGTTGTTTTTGTAAGTGTCGCCCGGGAAGAGATGAATGATGAAGGAGAGAAATGCAATGTAAAGCGCCCTGTTCTGTTAACAAAATCCTTATACAAATGCCGAAATCTTTATGTGACGATAACACTGCCGGCGCGCGGGGAGGATATACTAAAGCAGAGAAAGCGAACTTTTTCAGGAAGGAGGACGCCGCCGTGAATGTCACAGGGATCATTCTCGTCGTCATCTTTGGCGTGATGGTTATTGCGCTGGTTGCCAGGCAGTTTGTGAAGAAAAAAGACGTGACGGACGAAACCGCCGCAACGGAAGCAGACCTGAAAGATACAGACAGCGCAGTTTAGCACACAAACGGCGGGAGAACATCCCGTCGTTTTTATATTATAAAAGGATGGAGAAAAAATCTCAACTGCGGTTCGGTTTTTAAAAAAAAGAACCGCCTGCAATTTTAACAAAATTTATGGCATAAAAAAATATATTAGATAAAAAACAGTTTTTATGAAAAAAACAAAGGCTTAACGAACGAAATTTTTCTTTACGTGCCTCCGGAACCCCTTCATTGACGGATGTTCACGTTTTTTTTCGTTGACAAGCCAAGACAGAATTTGTAAGATAGAGTCACTTGAGGCCCACTGATGGTCGGAATCGTACCAAACGCCTTGGTTGCTACGCGTATTAAACTGGGGGAGGCTGCACATTGAAGGAGGCCGGACGGGTTCAGGAATATAAGGAGCTTCTATGCCAATTGGCGGAAGTGATGAGCGCCCATGTGGTGCTGAACACGGAAGGGGAAGTAGAAGAGATCCATGTGCTGGCGTCTACTGCCAAGAGCCCGAAGGCCATTGTGCGCGATGTGCAAAGCGCCCTGGTTTCCAAATACGGCGTGCGGGTGGACCACCAGATCATCAGTGTGGCGCAGATCCACCGCGATTTGGCCGAGCAGATGACGTTTCGCCTGGTGTTGGACGGCGTTGCCACCCGCACCAGCAACAAGGAGCTGCAGGTGACTGTCACCCTGAAAAAAGGCGGGCAGATGCTGCGCGGGGAATCCACCGGGGCAAATACCCTTTTCTCCCGGCGGCGCACCGTAGCCTTGGCGTGCCTTGCCGCCATCTCCCAGTGCACCAGCACTTTGTTTGAGCTGGCAGGCATTGAGACGGTATCGTTGTTCGGCGAAAACATTTTTGTCTGCCAGGTGTACAGCCCTACTTTTGACAAACGGTATGTGGGCAGTGCTGTTGCCGGCCAGGACGCCGATGTTGCCATTGTGCAGTGCGTTTTGTCGGCGCTGAACCGGTGCATTGCCGTTTTGCCCGGCGGCAGGCCGGTGTTATAAAAACGCATGTACACCCAGCGGCCATGCAAGAAAGGCCGCACAACACTTTCTCTTTGGCTTTCATCAAGTTCAGCAGAGCGGAGCGATATAGCCTACCCCTCGGTTACGATAGTGACCGACAGCGGAAGGGTAGAGACTTCTGAAAAGGAGGCTATATCCTAATGAAACTGCGCAAAGTCATGTATGTTCTGGCGGCCATTGCTTCGATGGTGGTTGCGAGCGGCGCGTTCTTCAAACTGACCTGATGCGTTTCGTTTTACCGCCTGAAGGCCTAACGCCCCCAGCGGGACGCTATGCCCCACGGCAACCCTGGCGCTGAATTTGATTATTGCAAATGGGGGACCCCTGATGGCTAAGAAGCAACGGCGATATTTGATATCTGTGATGATTGTGGGTATCTGGTGTGCCGTTTTCTGCGCCATGCAGGCGGTTCCCCATTTTCTTTTGCTGGAACATGAGGTTTGGCTGTACAGCCTGCTTCTGTTTGCGCTGATGGTGATATGCCGCATGTTACCCATATACATTGGGGCGGGGCGTGCTATGGACATCAGCTTTGTGCCTGTTTTGGCCGCCACCGTTACCACTCACTACACCATTGCTGTCATGCTGTTCCTGCTGGCCAGCATGTGCAGTTTTTTGTGGGACCCGGACCAGCACGCCTTTTATTACCCATACGCCCGCTCGCCGCTGAAGGAACTGTTCAACACGGCGAATGTGGTGGTGGCCACCACGGCTGTGGGCGTTTTGCTGGACGCCTTGGGCTTTGACCCGGCCGAACTGGTGTCGCTGAAAATGATGCTGCTTGCAATGGGGTTTGCCCTGTCGGTGATTTTCGTCAATTTTATGTTGTTTTTGATTTATTTTTATCTGGCGGACGGCCGCCATTTTGCAACCCTTGTGGCCAAAAGTATCGGCGGCCTTTTGCCAAATATCCTGTGCACGGTGCCGCTGGGGCTGGTGTTGGGCCTGTTGCTGAACGCCCCGCAGGGGTATTTGTATGTGCTTTTGGTAATGGCCCCACTGCTGATGGCGCGGCACTCGTTCAAAATGTACCACGACAGCCACGCCATGAACATGCGCACCATTGCCGCGCTGTGCAATGCCATAGACGCGAAGGACCACTACACCAACGGCCATTCCATGCGCGTGGCGTTTTTCAGCCGCTCTATCGCCGAAGCTATGCATATGCCGGAAAGCTTTGTAGAGGACGTGACCAAGGCGGCCCTGCTGCACGATGTCGGGAAGATCGGCATCAATGACACGGTGCTTACAAAGCCCGGCAACCTGACGCAAGAAGAGCTGGCCGAAATTCAAAAGCATCCGGTGATTGGCCAGAAAATCATTCACAGTGTGCACTTTTCGCCCACGGTGTGTGATGGCGTGCTGTACCATCATCTGGGCTACGACATGAGCGGCTACCCGACGCAGGATCTCCCCGAGGAATTGCCCCTTTCCGCCGCCATTGTCGCCGTGGCCGACAGCTATGACGCGATGACCAGCACCCGGCCTTACCGTGCCGGCATGAGCGAAGAGGTGGCAAAACAGCGCATGAGGGAGGCCGCCGGGAACCAGCTGCACCCGGATATCGTGGAGATGTTCCTGCGCATTTTGCCCGATTTAAACCCCGCCGCAATAGACACGGACTTGGAACTGCAGCTGGAGATGCTGACCTGACGGCCTGTGCGCACAGTTGCAGTTCCCTGTGCCGCTGGTGGAGGCGAGAATGGTTTTACTGGTATTCCTTTTGCTTGGGCTCGTTGCGGGCTTTGTGGCCGGCGGGCGAATTTCCGGCGCTGTGCCGCTGCCGCGCGGGCTGTGGCTTTGCATCCTGGCGTTTTTGGTGCAGGGTGGCGCGGCCATGCTGCCGCAGGCATTTCTGGCGGGCGTTGCGCCTGTTTCTGTTTGGCAAATGGGCGTTGCCGTGGCGCGCTACGGGCTGCTGTTCGCATTTGTGGCTTGGAATATCCGCACCCGGCCGGCTCAGGCGTGGCCGTGGATTTTCGGCGCAGGAACGGCGGCGAACGCGGCGGTGATCCTTGCAAACGGCGGCGCCATGCCGGTGGCGGGCAGGCTGCTGCCGCAAATTTCCCCCGCCGTTGCCGCGCGGCTTGCCGCCGGAGAAATATTTGCCTACACGCTGGAGACCCCCGCTACCCGCCTGCCCTTTTTGGGGGACATCATCCGCATTGGCGGCGGCGCCACCCTTGGCTTCGCCAGCATCGGCGATTTTTTCATTGGCGCGGGGGCGGGGCTGCTTGTGTTTTGCCTGCTGCGCGCCGGGGCCCCGGCGCAGAAAGTACAGGAAGATGCCCCGTGAATGGCCCTGCAGGGCGAATCGAAAACAGCAAACAAAACCACGAAAACAATGTGTTTTCGTGGTTTTTTGGAGCTCTTATCCAGATTCGAACTGGAGACCTCATCCTTACCAAGGATGCGCTCTGCCACCTGAGCTATAAGAGCAATGGCGACCCGGATGGGACTTGAACCCACGGCCTCTAGCGTGACAGGCTAGCGTTCTAACCAACTGAACTACCGGGCCGTATCTGCTGCCAAAAAGGCGACAGGATGCTGTTGAATGGCAAGGGCAGAAGGATTTGAAACGTACTATCCTCGCTCCCGTATGCAAAACCGTTCAATAATATGCGAACCAACGACTGCTGGGTGAAACCTGATTTCGCATAATTATACTTCGATTTCGCCTCGCAAAATACAAAATGAGTCCAAAAGTGAGTCCAGATTTTAAGCTATCAAACCTGCGACATCCGTTGATAAAATGTGGCAATTTACCGGATTCTTGAAGACAGCTTTGTTATTATAGCATCAAGTCTGGCACAAATCAAGTAGATACAGCCCAATTTTTACAAAATGCGGCTGTGCGATTCTTACCTAACCTTTAGCCCCTTTACTGTTTCCACACCGCCCGTCGCACCCCAGCCAAGAAAAGCGCCCCTAACCACCTTAGACGCCATGTCACTGCCCTGCATAATGGCCGGTATCGCCACAGCCAACACCCCACCCAGCGCAGCACAAAGCACGGGGATATATTGCTGGGTATCACTATATCAGCTCCGAATATACCCAATCTTCACAGGATGCCGTATTTTATTTAATATATGAAGACGTAGATGCGTGCAAATGATAATTTGCAGACAACAAATTCAATCATAGTCTATAATTACGTGATTAATAGGTAATAGGGTGTACTCGCAATTCAACCGTTTTTGAGGCATCGAATTCTCAAAGAGAAAGGAAAATGTCATGAAGACAAAATGCTTGCACTGACTTTGATTTTTGCATTAACCGCAGCTATCTTCAGCCCAACGGTTTTTGCACAGACCGAGCCATCAGGACCGCCGCCATTCCCGGAAGCAACTGCTGATGGTGAACCAGTTGAATACTTTACATATGTAACAGAAGAAGGTGCGATAATCACGGAAGTGAATGGGTTCCGATATCAACTGCCACACAGAGTTCTTCCCGCCAGTATGGTTATCAGAAGCAAGTCAATTGGAGTGTGTGGGGTATTTCAGGTGGGTTTGTGATTCAAGCATGGGGAGAAATAGTACAAGGGCCTACCGGGCTGGAGTTTCATATCGATATGGCGTATGGAATTAGTGATTGGATAACAAACGGATATACCTACGATAGAACCCTTCGTATATCCAAAGCAGTTTGGGCTTTCGATAGAGCTGATTGGAGCTTCACTGCATACAGGTTCGGAGTGCCCAATGTGCGGATAGGCTACCTCGAAGGGTCGACACAAGTGCCCTGAATTTTCGTGCCACAGTAATATTGAACGTATCTTAAGTAGATCAAGGTGTATATGGTGAAAAAACTATTTTCGATGGTGTTGCTGTGCATTTTAGTGACTGCGGGTTGTTCGGCACCAAAACCTGCTGAAAAAGGTGAATTTATTGACATGTTCGAACAATCACAGTTTGCATCATGGATCAGTACTGATTTTGAATCTGCGGACAATATTCCCATAGACGGGACCTCCAAGTGGTACGTTTATGGTTTGCTTACTGGTTTGAGACGCTACTATGAGGACAAGACAAACATAGAGCCGAGACATGACGAAAATGGTACAAGATACTATTCATCAAAAGAAATCGAAGAGATTTCGTTTGATGTTTTGGGATTTAACTATCCTCTAATTGAAATAAATGAAAACGTTGACAACCCTTTAGCAGACCGAATCTATGAAGTAACTGTCACTGACGAAGGTTCCGACGATACCTGCTGGGTATTTTTTAAACTGGATCCTGATTCTTATCACGCCGAAGGTTCGAATTTGACAATAAACGCTGAACTCAGTTTCACAGCCAAAGAAGGAAATGAGTTTCACTGGGATGTTGAGTACCAATTTACTTATATGCCCGACAATAAAACAATTCCCTATCGCTTCATTTCGTCCGAAACCATAGGGGAAACATCGCCATGGCCACTCGAATATACCAGCATGAAGTGCATGGAACTGGCACCATCGTGGCCGCAATGATTCAATCGGTGTTTTCGCAACTCATCAGTACTGGAAACCTAAAAGGTATTGAAGCAACCGAATGTGTCCAAATAGTAGAGTGAGTCCAAAAGTGTGTCCATGGGATTTATCAAAACAAAAAGAACCGATGATACTAACGTATCAACGGTTCTTTTGCACTTTATAAATGGCAGGGGCAGAAGGATTTGAACCCTCGGCACGCGGTTTTGGAGACCGCTGCTCTACCAACTGAGCTATACCCCTTCATTGCCGCCAGTTTTATGACGCTTTTTTATCATACTCATGGCGGCAGGGTTTGTCAAGAGGGTAGGGCCTATTCGTTTGCAGTGGGCGGGTTTTGCGCGTTATCGCCATGGAAAGGAACCGGTGGCGCGGGCGGTGGCGGCGGTGCTTCCTGTGGGGCAGGTTGCTGCGGCGAAGCCATAGGCGCCGGCTGCGCGGGTGGTTGTGCCACGGGCGGCATGTAAGGGCCGGCCGCCGGGGGCGGTGCAGAAGCCGGCTGCACGGCATAGGGGGAATAAGCCGGAGGCTGCTGTGAGGCTTGCTGGGGCGGCTGCTGCGGGTAATAGGGCTGGGGCGGCGGGGCCACAACCGGGCGCTGGCGCACCTTGCCGTAGGCGCGGTTTGCCAAAGAGTAAAACAGCGGAATGCCCGCCTCGCGGCCCTTGGCTGTGTTCACGATGCCGACGACGTCAAACACCAAAACGGCCAAGACCGCGAGGATCACCAGCAGCATGATGAACTGCATGGCGGTATAAGAATAGCCGTACCAGCCCCAAAAGCCGGAGATGGCAATGACGGCGCTGTAGCACAGCAACACCAACGCAGTGGCCATCGACAGCATCAGTGCCTGCATCACCTGGCGAGAAAGCCATTCGTTCTTTTCGCACAAAATGGCGTAGCCCAGCACCAGCGCGCACAGCAGCGGCTGCTGCATTATGGCAAACACAAACGCCAGAACGGCGAAAAAGCGCAGGTCGATGTCAAATTTGCCTTTCAGCATTTCAGGCCTCCTTTTGAAAGCAAAAATAAACGATTTAAAGATTATATCTTGCGATATAATTCCTGATTTTATTATACGGCTACCGGTGCGAAAGTGCAATCGGATTTTGGCGGAGGGATGCCCTGGGAGTGTCCCCAAAGCGTACACAGTGTGGCAAAATGAAGCAATGAGAAAATAAACAGTAGCAGAGGCGCGCCGCTGGCCAAAATGCGGTCGGACAGACAATCAGGTGAAGCGAGGCCACAACCGCTTTGGCATGGCCAAAATACCAGCACCGCATCCATCGCCCAACCGGAGGTTTCCCGTTCGCACTCGTGGGTTTTCTTTAACTGCGCATGGGGACATTCCCGCATTATACCATATCTGGAAATGCCGGAAAACTAGTGGTATACTAAAAGAGTAATCAATATACTGGAATGTCACTGTGCCCAAAAGCGGGGAGAGCCTTATGAAAATCGCGTTGCTGCAGCTGCCTGTCGGCTTTGACAAAGGCAAAAATATCGTCTGCGCCTGCGAACAAATCGGGGCGGCGGCGAAGGATGGCGCCGACATGGCGGTGCTGCCGGAGATGTTCTGCTGCCCGTATGCAAGCGAGTATTTCCGCGAATACGGCGAAGAAGAGGGCGGTCCGGCGCAGGCGGCCCTTTCGGCGCTGGCGAAACGGCTTGGCGTCATCATCGTGGGCGGCTCGCTGCCGGAGCTTTGCGGCGATAATGTGTACAACACGTGCTATGTGTACGGCGCAAACGGCCGCCAAATTGCCCGCCACCGCAAAACCCATTTGTTCGATATCCAGGTGGAGGGCGGCCAGCATTTCAAAGAATCGGCCACCCTTTCGCCGGGCAGCGACATCACGTTGTTCGACACGCCCTTCGGCCGCATGGGCCTGTGCATCTGCTTCGACATGCGCTTTGAGGAGCTGGCCCGCCTGATGGCGTTGGCCGGGGCACAGGCCATCATTGTGCCCGCCGCCTTCAACATGACCACCGGCCCGGCCCACTGGGAGCTGATGTTCCGCCAGCGCGCCGTGGACAACCAGCTGTTTACCTTCGGCGTGGCCCCCGCCCGGGACGAGGCGGGCGTGTATGTGTCCTACGGCAACACCATCGCGGTGGACCCGTGGGGCTCGGTGCTGGCCCGCTGCGGCGGCGAAGAGGCGGTGCTGGTGGTGGACGTGGACTTTGGCAAAGTAGAGGCCGTGCGTGGCCAGTTGCCCATTTTGTCCGCCCGCCGCACCGATTTGTACGAAGTGCGGGAAAAGAATGGATTGTAAAACGGAAAGCGGAGGAGGCCCCTGAATTGCAGCAAGCTGACGAACGATCCCGCTGTTACCTGGGCATTTTGCGGGAAGAGCTCATCCCTGCAATGGGCTGCACCGAGCCTATTGCCGTTGCGTTTGCGGCGGCAAAGGCGCGGGAGGTGCTGGGCGAAACGCCAACGGACGTGTTGGTGGAGGCCAGCGGCAGCATTATTAAAAATGTGAAAAGTGTTATCGTGCCGAACACGGGCCACATGAAGGGCATTGAGGCGGCCGCGGCGGCGGGCATTGTGGCGGGGAAACCGGAGCGGGAGCTGGAAGTGATCGCCGATGTGAGTCCGGCCGAGGTGGAGGCCATCCGCGATTTTGTGGCGGAGGTGCCCGTTACAGTGAAAGCGCTTTCCGGCGGCTGTGTGTTCGACATCGTGGTCACGCTTACGGCTGGGGAGCATAAAGTGTCCCTGCGCATTGCGAACCACCACACGAATATCGTGCACATGGAAAAAGACGGCATGGTGCTGCTGGACGTGACTGTGGCCGGCGACGGCGACGAGTGCCTTGCCGGTCGCTCGGCGCTTTCCATGGAGGAGATCTGGCGCTTTGCCGCCACGGTGGACGTGGCGGATGTGGAACCGGTGCTGGCAAGGCAAATAGAACACAACTGGGCCATTGCCGAGGAGGGCATGCGTGGCACCTACGGCGCCAACGTGGGCAAGGTGCTGCTGGAGACCGGCGGCAGCGGCGCGCGCAACCGCGCCGTGGCCATGGCCGCCGCCGGCAGCGACGCGCGCATGGCAGGGTGCGACATGCCGGTGGTCATCAACTCCGGCAGCGGCAACCAGGGCATCACCGTGTCTGTGCCGGTCATCGTGTACGCAAATGCGCTTGGCGCGGGCAAAGAACAGCTGCTGCGGGCGCTGGTGCTGGCGAACCTCACGGCCATTTACATCAAGGCGGGTATGGGGCGCCTTTCTGCCTATTGCGGCGCGGCGGGCGCCGGGGCCGCGGCGGCGGCGGGTATCGCCTACCTGCATGGCGGCGGGTATGACGCCGCGGTGCAATCGGTGACGAACGCCCTCGCCATCATCAGCGGCATGATATGCGACGGGGCCAAAGGTTCCTGCGCGGCCAAAATTGCCATGGCGGTGAACGCGGGCATCATGGGGTACGAGCTGCACACCCACGGCCAGCAGTTTTATGGCGGAGACGGCATCGTCACCGCCGCCGTGGACGGCACCATCCGAAACGTGTGCACACTGGCGAAGGACGGCATGGACAAAACAAATGAAGTGATCATTGCTATGATGACGAAAAACTGACAGCGGAACTGCACCGCCGGATACAGTAAAAAAACGCACGGCGCGGCGGGAACCAAACCCGCCGCGCCGTGCGTTTTTTGTTTGTGGTGGCAAGTTTGCGTTGGCAAGTGGCATGCTTGCATTGGCCGAGTTACAAATGGCCAATGCCCGATGCCCGTTGCCCGTTGCCTGCCAAGGCTTGCCAATGCCTGAAGGAATAAGAGTTACATAAACTTTGTTTCCCCGGTAAGGGCGCGAATTTCCTCCGCCAGCTGCGGGTACTGCCCGCACAGCGCATCGGCATCGGCGTGCTCATACATGTCCGCGGTGAAGCCGGGTGCCATGGTGGTGCCAAGCAGGGCGTATGCGCCACCCGGCGCAAGGCGGCTGCCCTGCCACGTGCCTTTTGGGGCCACGACCTGGGGCACCTGCCCGGCGGCAAGGTCCTTGCCAAGGGTGATTTTCGTCAGCTTGCCGCTGTTGTCGATCAAGGTCAACTCCACCGGGCCGCCCATGTAGTGGTGGTACACTTCGTCCGCGGGCAGGCGGTGTAGGTGGGAGTAGGAATTTTCCGTCAGCATGAAATAAATTGCCGTGGCGGCGGGGCCGCCGCTCGCGGTTTCCCCGCTGGCGTAGGTTTGGCGGTACATACCGCCTTCCTCCGGCAAGGGGGCAAGATCCAGCATTTTTACAATGTCTTCTGCTTGCAGCATGGGTTCTCCTTATATTACAAAAAAAGGGCATCCGCAGGGAGCAGGGCTTCGAACGCCCTCAGGCCACCGGCGTCCAGGCGCCGTCGGCGTCGGCGCTTTGCAGCATGGCGTTGCAGATTTTCACGATGCCCGCGCCCTCGGAAAGGTCCGGGTACACCGGGTGTTCGGGCAGTGTGCCCGTTTCCACGGCGGCGTAATAATGGGATACCAGCGCGCGGAAGGTGTCGGCAAAGCCGCCGCCGAAGCCAAACACCTCGGTGTGCACGCCGCCGCCCTTTGTGGCGGTGTGCAGCTTGTTGTTGTCCTCGCTGTTCCACCACAGGTTTTTGTTTTCGCCGGTCACTTCCAGGGTGATGAGGTTGATGCGCCCTTCGCTGATGAGCGAAAGGGTGACGGTGCCGATGGCACCGTCGTCGAATTTTAGATTCACGCAGGCGGTGTCCTCGGAAATGACGCTGAACTCTTCGCCGCACTCGTGTTTATCGATGGGGTACATCACGCGGTCGTCCAGCTTGCGCACGGGGTTGAACCGGCCAAACAGCGCGCTGACGGCAACAATTTTTCGCCCCGAGATATATTGGGCGATGTCCGCCCAGTGGGAGCCGATCTCCGTTACTGCGCGCATGCGCCCGGCCAGAACCGGGTTGAAGCGCCAGTCCAGCGGGATGGGGAAGGCGCCGAACTCCTGCAAGTAATTGCCGTGTACAAGCATCACGGGGCCGAAATCTGCCGCCGCCACCACCTGCCGCGCCTTCTGGCCGGCCATGTGAAAGCGCACGTTGAAGTTGATGGCGCAGATGCAGCCCTGCTTTTTGGCCAAAGCGGCCAGCTCGTCCGCCTGGGCGTTTTCAAAGCACAGGGGTTTTTCGCATAGCACGTGCTTTTTGCGCGTCAGCAGTTCCGTCACCATTTCATAATGCAAATTGGGCGGGGTGCACACGTGCACAATATCGATATCTTCAGCGAATAAGATCTCTTTGTCCGTTCCGTGGGCGGCGGCGCCCCAGCGGGCGGCAAAATCCGCCGCCGCATCGGCGTTCACGTCCACCACAGCGGCCAGCTGCGCGCCCATGGCCTGGATGGCCTCGGCATGGGTGTTTGCAATGCCGCCGCAGCCCCAAATGGCAGATTTCATGGGTTATACCTCCACATTGATGATGCTTTCGAGGGCGATGGAGATTTCGTCTTCCTTGGCCTTCGCCATGCCCTCGGGGTAATGGTCGAAATCGCCCGCGCCCACAAACTCGAAGCAGGGGCCGTCCGCCGCCACGATGCACCCGCACTTCACGCCGCGCAGGCCGCAAACGACAAACAGGGTGGCCGCCTCGTTTTCGTAGGCAAGCGCCCCGGCCTTTTGCATAATGCGGTTGGCCGTGGGGATGACGCCGGGGTAAAACACGCCGCCGGTGGTGATGAGGCCCGTGTACAAATGGGCGGGCTGCACCGTTTTGGCGGCTTCGTTCATGGCCACCACCACGTCGTAGCTGGCCACCGCCGGGTAGGACATGGGCACCAGCTGGGCCGACACGCCGTCCTCGCGGCAGGCCGCCGTGGCAATGATGAGCGAACCGGCGGGCATGCCCTCCTGCATGGTGCCGCAGGTGCCGATGCGGATGAGGCATTTGGCCCCGCCCAAAATCAGCCCTTCAAAAGAAACGGACGCGCCGCCCCCGCCCACGCCGTGGCTTGCCACCGTTACGGGAACGCCCTTGTACGTGCCGTTGTAGGTCCAGTATTCGCGCACCTTGGCCACGCACTCCACGTTTTCCAGCCGCGCGTTTGCAATGTGCTCGGCGCGGAAGGGGTCGCCGCACACCAGCACGCGGGGAGAGATTTTGTCGTAGGGGATATCGATGATGGGGACGACTTTTTCCATCTGTATGCTCCTTTTATCGATCTGCTTATTCGTTATATCAGTTTGCCGCCACACCCAAGCGCCGGCGCTGTTTTTTGCGGCGGTAGGAATAAATGACCAGCGCCACAATGGTGATGACATAAGGGATGCAGCCCACCAGCTCCGACGGGATGCCCATGCTTTGGGTGGCGGTGTTGGAGGCGAAGGCGTCGGCCACGCCGAACAGCAGGCACGCCAGCAGCACCGGGCCGGGCCGCCGGTTGCCAAGGGAAGACGCTGCAATGGCGATGAACCCGCGGCCGGCCGTCATGTCGCCCACAAAGTAGGAGACATAGCCCATGGACATGTAGGCCCCGGCCATTGCCGCGAACAGGCCGGAAAGGGCCATGGCGGAATACTTCACCCGGGTGACGGACACGCCCACGGAGGCGAGGGCCTCGGGGCTTTCGCCCGCACTGCGCAGGTGGATGCCGAAGCGGGTTTTGTACAGCACGTAGCTAAGCACCGGCACCAGCAAAAACACAACGTAAGTAAGCAGATTGTGCCCGGATAAAATATTGCCCACCACGGGGATGTCCTGCACGAAGGGGATGTGCACCGTGGGCAGCACGCCGCTTTGCAGCGAGGCGGAATTGCCCTTTTCGCCGGAGGCCAAAAACAGGAAAAAGATGGAAGCCCCCGCGCCGGTGAGGTTGAAGGCGATGCCGGCGATGGTGGGGTCGCACTGGAGCTTCATGACGAGGAAGCCCAGCAGCAGCGCCATGGCAACGCCCACGGCAACGGCGCACAAAAAGCCCACCCACGCGTTTGCACCGGCGGCGGCGCTGGACACCACGCCCACAAGGGCGCTCATCAGCATAATGCCCTCGATGCCGATATTGGGGATGCCGCAGTCCTCGGACACGATGGACGACATGGACGCGTATAAAATGGGCGTGGTGACGCGGATGATGGAAAACAGGAAACTGACGGAGAAAAATGCCTGTATCAAATTCATTTTGCCGCCTCCGTTTCCGCGCGCAGGGCGCCTTTTACAACCATCTTTTTGCGGAAGCCGTCCAGGAAGCCCGCGGAGGCCACCAGCACAATGATGACGCCCTGGATGATGGCCACCACCTCGTTTTGCACGTCCGTGGTGCGGCTCATAATGTCGGAGCCGACGCGCAGGTAGGCGAGGATGAGCGCGCCCACGGGCACAAGGGCCGGGTTGTTGCGGGCGATGATGGCGACGACGAGGCCGTCCCAGCCGTAGCCGCTGCGCCAGCCCCAGGTGAAGCGCTGGGTGGCGCCCAAAATGTAGCTGGCCCCGCCAAGGCCAACCACGGCCCCGGCCAAAATCTGCGCCAGCAGCGTCACCTTCATCACGTTCATGCCGCTGGCTTTGGCAAGCAGCGGGTTTTGGCCCGTCACGCGGATCTGGAAGCCCCAGCGCGTGCGGAACAGCAAAAACCACGCGGCCACCAGCAAAACGGCGATGAACACGATGCCAAGGTATACATTGCCGAACAAAATGGGCAGCCGCGCCGTTTTGGCGTATTCAAAGCTGGTAACGTGGGTGACGGCGGGGTCGCGCAAAAAGGTTTTCAGGAAATAATCGCCCACCTTGAACACCACGTAGTTCAGCATCAGGGAGGACACCACTTCGCTGGCGTCGAAGGCGTTTTTCAAAATGGCCGGGATGAACACCACCAGCGCGCCCACCACCATGCCGGCAATCAGCGCCACGGTGGGGTGCACGCCCGCAGGCAGTTCCAGCGTGCAGGCCACGGCCGCCGCGGCAAGGCCACCGGCAAAAAAGCCGCCTTCGATGGAGAGGTTGAAGGTTTTGACCGAAAAGATGAGCGCCGCCGCAAGGCCCGTGAACATCAGCGGGATCATCAGTTCGACGACATTCGAAATATAGCGTGTGTTGGACAGGGGCGAAATCAAAAACTTGTAAATGGCCTCGCCCGGCATATCGCTCACGATGAAAATGATCACCACGGCGATGAAAACGGACAGCAACAGTGCCGCCACCAGCCGGATGACAGAGAAATCGACGGAAAACCGTTTATTCGTTTTCATGGTATGCCCTCCGAATCTCGTCCGGCGTTTGCTTTTTCACGCCCAGCATATAGTATCCCAGTTCCTCTTCCGTCACGGTTTCCGTGTCTTCAAAGTAGGCGGCAATTTCACCGCCGCACATCACCAGAATGCTGTCGGAAAGCTCCAAAATCTCGTTCAAATCCGCCGATACCAGCAAAACGCCGCAGCCGTCGTCGCGGATTTTCACGATCATTTTGTGGATGAACTCGATGGCGCCAACGTCCACGCCGCGGGTGGGCTGGTCGGCAATCAAAATCTTCGGTTCCTGGCGGAACTCCCGCGCCACCACCACCTTCTGCATGTTCCCGCCGCTCAGCATGCCGGCGGCCTGTTCCGGCCCGCTTGTGCGGATGGCGTAGTCCCTGATGGCGCTTTCGGCGTTTTCGCGCACGGCCCTCATGTTCATGAACACCTTGCCGTTGATGTCCGGCGAGTCGTATTCGGAGGCAATCAAATTTTCGCGGATGGACATGGTTTTAGCCACGCCGTAGGACATGCGGTCCTCCGGGATGTAGCTGAGCTTCGCGCAGCGCCGCTGGTGGATAGACATGCCGGAAGCGTCCTTGCCTTCCATTTCCACCATGCCGCTGTTTGGCCCCATACGGCGCAGGCCGGTGATGAGGTCTACGATGTATTTCTGCCCGCTGCCCTCAATGCCCGCAATGCCCAAAATCTCGCCCTCGCGCAGGGTGAAGGACGCATTGTTCAGCGACACTTTTTGCACTTCGTTCACGGCGGAGAGGTTTTTTGCGGCAAGGCATACCTTGCCGGGTCTCGCGGGTGTTTTTTCCACGTTCAGCACCACGTCGCGGCCCACCATCAGGTTCGAAATCTCCTGCTGGGACAGGCTGTGCACGTCGTAGGTGCCCATGCTGCGGCCCGCGCGCATAATGGTCATGCGGTCGCAAATGGCCTTGATCTCGTTCAGCTTGTGGCTGATGAAAATGATGGTGATGCCGTTTTTGCGCATTTCTTTCAGTTGTTCGAACAGCTCTTCCGTTTCCTGCGGGGCCAAAACGGCGGTGGGCTCGTCCAAAATCAACAGGCGCGCGCCATGGTGGATGGCCTTCAAAATTTCCAGTTTTTGCTTTTTACCCACGGAGATGGTTTCCACGCGGGCGGCGGGGTCCAGGGCGAACCCGAAGCGCCGGGACAGCTCCTCCGTTGCCTTGAAGGCGGCCTTTTTATCGAAAGAAAGGCCCTTTTTCGGCTCGCTGCCAAGCACCGTGTTTTCCGCCACGGATAGCGAGGGCACCAGCATGAAGTGCTGGTGCACCATGCCGATGCCAAGTGCGATGGCCGCGTTCGTGCTGCCGATGGAAACCTCCTTGCCCTCGAACAAAATGGTGCCGGAGGTGGGCTGCTCAATACCGAACAGCACCTTCATCAGCGTGGATTTCCCCGCGCCGTTTTCGCCCATCAAAGCGTGGATCTCGCCCTCACGCACGGAAAAATCCACGTTGTCGTTTGCTACAACACCGTTGCCGTACACCAGGGTGATATTCTGCATTTGTAAAATGTCCTGTGGCATAGCACCAACTCCTCACTGTGCTTTCAGTGTGCTTTTAAAGTAACATATGCCATGTGCGGCAAGTGGCTGTTTGGGTATCCCCCGGGCGGCGTTGTGCCGCCCGGGGGCTGTCTCAGAACTTCCCACTTACGGGGATAGGCTGGCTGTGGTGCTTAAGGCTGCACTTCTTTTTTCAGGGCCTGAATTTCGTCGTCGCTCATTTCAAAGGCGCTGGGTACGGTAATTTCGCCGCTGGCCAGTTTGGCGTAGGTGTCGTCCAGGGTGTCGCGCATTTCCTGCGGCACGTTTTTCTCGTACCACTCGTTGTCGGCCAGCTCAAAGCAGCCTTCCGCAATGCCGAAGCTGGAATTGGTGCCGAACTGCAGGTTGCCGTCGATGTACCAGCCGATGGCCATCACGATGGAAAGGTCCACGCGCTTCAGCACAGAGGTGAGGATGGCGTTGGCCTTGGCTTCGTCGGAGGCGAACATTTCGGCTTGGTCACTGTCGGTGCCAATGGCATATTTGCCCTGCTCGGCGGCGGCGTCCAGCACGCCGAGGCCCGCGCCGCCGGCCGCCTGGATGATGATGTCCGCGCCGGAGTTGTACAGGCTCAGCGCCACTTCCTTGCCCTTCGGCGCGTCGGTAAAGCTGTCCATGTAGCCCATGCCCACCTTCACATCCGCGTTTTGGCTCTGTGCGCCTTTAATGTAGCCCACCAGCCAGTCGTTGATAAGGGGGATGTCGAAACCGCCGGCAAAGCCGATGACATTGTCTTCGTTGGCGCTGGGCATATCGGCGGACTGCGTGACCATGCCTGCCAAAGCGCCCGCAAGATACGCGCCCTCGTTGGCCTTGTACGTCATGGTGAACACGTTGGCGTTTTTGCCGTCGGCAAAGTCCACGGTCTCATCGTACAAAATAAACTTCTGGTCCGGGTATTTTGCGGCCATCTCCTGCATGGGCTGGGAGATATTGATGCCGCCGGTGATGATGATGTCCCAGCCCTCGGCAATCACGTCTTCAATGGTGGGAATGTATTTTTCCGTGTCCGTGGTCATTTCAATGACCTTAGTTTTGCAGCCATACTCATCGGCGATCATCTGGATGCCGTTGTTGGCGGAATCGAAGAAGGATTTGTCGCCCAGGGTGCCGGGCACCAGCAAAATCACGCTGGGGGCGTCGCCTGTGGGCGCGTCGGCGCCGGCATCGGCGGCGGAATCGGACGTCTCGGCGGTGGAGTCGGCCGGGGCGGCCTCGGAAGCGGACGACGACGAGCCGCCGCAGGCAGCCAGCAGACCGGCCAGAAGGGCCATGGCAAGGAACAGTGCGAGGTGCTTTTTCATGGTAATTCTCCTTTTTCCCTGTGTTTGTAAAATGCTTGTATTTTCACGCAAAGTGGACGGGGATGCCGCCTTCCCTGCAATGATCAACGAATGCCTGTTGTTCTTCGGTGTAGGTGTCGCTGCGGTCGGTGATGATTTCAAAGCGCTTGTCGATGTCGCACACCTTGTAAAAGGCTGTGGTGCCAAGCTTTGTGTGGTCCAGCAGCAGGTATGCTTTTCTTCCCGCGGCGATCATCGCTTTTTTTCCTTCGCCCTCTTCCACCGTCGCGTCGGACAAGCCATGGGTCAAATCCGCCGCCTTAGACGAAAGGAACACTTTATCCACGCGGTAATCCCGCATCATGCGCGTCATTTCAAAGCCCACGGTAGAGGCGGAAGTTTTGCGCACGTGGCCGCCCAGCAGCACAATATCCGCCAGGGGGTTTTTCAAAAGGCGGATGACCGCTTCAAGGTTGCTTGTCACCACCGTGGCGGCCACCTGCAGATGGTCGGCCACCATCAGCGCCGTGCTGGAGGCGTCCAGCGCGATCACGTCGCCCTCTTCGATGAGGGAAGCCGCGTACCGGCCGATGGCCAGTTTTTCATCCGGGCAAACGGACAGCCGGTTTGTAAGGGAAAGCTCGTCCGTGGCGCTGGGAAGGCGCACTGCGCCGCCGTGCACCCGCAGCAGAAGCTTTTCTTCCTCCAGTTTTGCAAAATCGCGCCGGATGGTCATTTCCGATACGCCCAGTTCCCCGGACAGGGCCGTCACGTCCGCCAGCTCGTTTTCCTTCAGATAGCCGAGGATGTAGCTTCTGCGGTTTGTTGTGGGATTGCCCGCCATTTCGATTTCCCCCTTTGCGCGCGGCCGTTTGTCGCGCGTTTTGTGCTTGCCGCTATTGTTGCTTTGTTCAAGGCGCCAGCAGTTCCGCAAGGCTTTGCGTGAACGGCGCTTTTGCAATGCCGTGCTCGGTGACGATGGCGGTGATCAGCTCCGCCGGCGTCACATCGAAAGCGGGGTTGTACACCTTTACATCCGCCGGGCAAATCAGCTCTCCATTGATGCGCCGCACTTCGTCGCCGTCGCGCTCTTCAATGGGGATGCCGGCGCCGGTGGGGCAGGCGAGGTCGATGGTGGAGGAAGGCGCCGCAATGTACAGCGGTATGCCGAAGTGTTTTGCCAAAATGCCCACGGTGAACGTGCCGATTTTGTTGGCGGTGTCGCCGTTGGCGGCCACGCGGTCGCACCCTACGATGCAGGCGTTGATTTTGCCTTCGCGCATCACCACGGCGGCCATGTCGTCGCAAATCAGCGTCACGTCGGCCCCGGCCTCAAACAGCTCAAAGGATGTGAGCCGCGCGCCCTGCTGGCGCGGGCGGGTCTCGTCCGCGTAAACGCGCAGGGGGAAATTGCCGCGCTCCAGCGCAAGGTAAAAGGGCGAGAGGGCCGTGCCGTATTCCGTGGTGGCCAACGCCCCGGCGTTGCAGTGGGTCAACACGCCGTCGCCCGGCTTCAGCAGGGAAAGCAAATTTTCGCCGATGGCCTTGTTCACCGCGATGTCCTCTTTGTGTATGGCCACGGCTTCCGCCTCCAGCGCATTGCGCAGCCGCTGCGGCGGCAAAGTGGCGCCGGCCTTTAGCACGCGCAGCATGCGCCGCACCGCCCACTCCAAATTCACCGCTGTAGGCCGCGCGCCGATGAGGTATTCTCCCTTTTCTTTCATAAAGGGAACAAACCCGTCGTTTGGGGCGGCGTTTGCCGCCAGCACCACGCCATATGACGCCGCCACCCCGATGGCCGGCGCGCCGCGCACCACCATGTCGCGGATGGCGTCGTGCACACCCTCCACCGTGGTGTAATCCCGGTAGACCACCTTGCCCGGAAGCAAGGTCTGGTCAATCAAGCTCAAATTCCCGTTCTGCCATGCAATTGTGTACATAGAAAGCTCCTTGCCGGTTTCATGCGCAGCCGCGTTTTTTAATGCAAATGTTCAAGGTGAACGCCGTGCGTGTGGTATCTATCTTATGTGTTCGATATTATCATATTAATTGTTCTATTTCAACACATTTTTCTTATTTTGGCCTCTTGCACAAGAATTTGATGTTCGTTTTTTGCATATTGACCATTGACATTTTCCCTGCCGGCTGTAATAATAGGGGTGTATTGATGGTTTTAAACATTTGGAATGTTTGATTGTAACAAACCAAACACGGAGGTTTGATTTATGACACCACAGGAATACCGCGCGCAAGTAGCCGAAATTGCAAGAAAAATGCACGGGCGCCAGATGGTGAACACAAACGAGGGGAATGTGTCCGCCTTTGATGGCGAGCGCGTGTATATCACACCGTCGCAGGTGTGCAAGGAGACGCTGATGCCGGAGATGATTGCCGTGTGCGATTTGAACGGCAGGCAGCTGGACGGCCCGCTGCCCATTTCCTCTGAAACGGACATGCACCTGCATATCTACAAGCTGCGCGATGACGTGCGCGCCGTTACCCATTGCCACGCGCCCTTTGCCACGGCCTTTGCCATCAACCGCAAGCCCATCCGAAGCGACAGCTACACCGAGCTGATTTTTTTGCACGATGAAATCCCGGTGGTGGCCTATGGCACGCCCGGCACGCCCGCCATCAGCGCCGGCATCAAAGATTATATCTTCCAAACGGACATGGTGCTGCTGGCGAACCACGGCCTTGTCACCGTGGGGGCCACCCTGGAGGACGCCTACCGCAGGGCCGAAAGCGCGGAATCCCTTGCCAAGACCCTTTTCATTGCCCAAATGCTGGGCGGCGGGCATCCCCTTGCCCCGGCGGAGCTGGATGAGCTGTACACTATGCGCAGGCAGAAATTGGGGAAAGACCGCATAATTCATAAATGAATAATCTGACGGCGCCTTAGATAATATTACAATTGTATTCTCGCGTATATATGTATGAAACGACGAATTATTTATTCATATATGAATAAAATGGGCATTTTCCACTGTTTTGTGCCACTTTACAAACCCCTCGTTCTCTTGTACGCTGAACAAACCAGAACGGCAATTGCATGCAAACGGGAACCGGTTATCCACCAAAAAAGGAAATGGCCGAAAAGGGCCGGGGAGGTATGAGAAGAATGTCCATTAACAATCTCGCAAAAATCCAAAAAGAGCGCTGTGTGCTGCTGATCATCGACATGCAAAACGATTTTATCGCCGAAGGTGCACCCATCGAATGCCCGGGCGGGCGCGACATCATTCCCAATATCCAAAAAATGAAAAACTGGGCGGTCGAAAACAACATCCCCATCATCTACACTCAGGAGGCCCACCGTGCCCAAAAGGTGGACTTTGGCCTGGAACTGGAGCGCAACGAGCCGGAGCATTGCCTGGAGGGCAGCAAAGGCATTGAAATTGTGGAAGACCTGACGCCAGACGCCACGGATTATGTGGTGATCAAGCGCCGGTACAGCGCGTTTTACCAGACAGATTTTGAAATTTTGCTGAAGGGCCTGAAACGCAACGCCCTGCTGGTTTGCGGCGCGGCCACCAATGTGTGCGTGTACGCCACGTCGCTGGAGGCCCAGCAAAAGGACATGCAGGTGGTCGTCGTGTCCGACTGCTGTGCCGGCACCAGCCCGGAACTGCACGACGCGTTTTTGAAAAATGTGGACTGGGTGGTTGGCGACGTGGCCGATTCCGACACCCTGATAAAATCCCTCTCCTAGCAGGACGGGTACAAGTGCCCCTCAGGCCGCGCATACCTGCGGGGTGCGTTGTTTTGTGCACGAAAAAACGGACCGCATGTGAGGCGAAACCGTTCATTCTAACTGTAAAGGAGACTTCCACATGGATATTTTAAAGGATATACTGGCGGCAATAGCCGTGGTGCTAAACGGCCTGCCGCAGGCCATGCTGGCCCTTACCTTCGGGTTTGCCGCGTTCCCCACGGCGCTTGCGTTTTTGGCCGGGTCCGTCGGCATGGTGGCCCTCGGCCAGGTTGCCCCTATTTCGTTCCAGGCGGAATCGATTGTGCTGGCGGGTAAAATGGGCAAAGACCGCAGCGAGCGGCTGAACATTGTGTTCTACACCGGCATTCTGATGGCCATCATGGGCGCGTTTGGCCTGCTGGAAACCATCATCGGTTTCATCGGCGAGCCTATTTTGAACAGCATGATGGCCGGTGTAGGTATCATTCTGGCGAAAACCGGCGTGGACATGATGAAAGAAAACAGGCTGGCCGGCGGTGTGGCCATGGCCAGCGCCGTGCTGATGTACTTCATAACCCACGACCTCATTTACACCATCGTCGTCAGCGTGTTCGCCAGTTCCATCGTTTGGATTATCGCCAAGCGCAAGGACCCGGTGAAGGACAACCCGCTCATCAAGCCGGAGCTTGAAAAATTTGAGCGCCTGAAGTTCAAGCTCAGCCCTAATATCATTCGCAGTACGTTGGCCCTGTGCACACTGCAGGTGGGGGGGAATATCGCCTACGCCAGCATCACCGGCGGCCTTGCGGGCCGTGGCGTAAACGTGGATTATGTTACCATTTACTCCGGCATTGGCGACGCCGTGAGCGCCCTGTTCGGCGGCGGCCCGGTTGAGGCCATTATCAGCGGCACCGCCGTGGCGCCGCACCCGCAAATCAGCGGCGTGATTCTGATGCTTGTGCTCGCCGCCATATTGCTCACCAAAAAACTTCCGGTCATCGCAAAATATGTGCCGTCGCAATCCATTGCGGGCTTCTTGTTTGTGCTGGGCGCCGTGGTCGTGTTTCCAGGCAATGCGGCCAGTGGCCTTACAGCGTCGCCCATCGTGTCTGGCGTTACCACCATCGTCACAGCCGTGTCGGACCCCTTCTTCGGCATGATCGCAGGCATCATAGTGCGCTTCATTACCACGCTCATCCCCATGTAACGCTCCCTTGGCGTTACTTTTTATACAACACAAGCAGCGCTTCGCCACTTCCGGTGGAGCGCTGCTTGTGTTATAATCGTATTTACTGTGGTGATATGGCGGGGGTATGAGTGTGGAGTGGACGACCTATGTGCTGGTATTTCTGATTGTTGCGGCGGGAACGTTTATACAGGTGAACATCGGCTTTGGCGTGGGCGTGGTGAACATGGTGTTTTTTCCCATGCTGTTCCCGTTTCCCACCGCCGTGGCCCTGAACGTGTCCATTGCCACGGCGGCCGCGCTGTTTGTTACGGTAGGCCACTGGCGTTATATCCAGTGGAAAACCATGCTGCCGGTGCTGGCTGTGGTGCTTGCCATCAGCACGGCTGCCATTTTGCTGTCGCTGCAGGCAGAGCAGGCCTTTTTGAAAATTGCCTTGGGCGCGGTGTTCATTGGGTTGTCCATTTACTTTTACCGCTTTGCGGACCGAATCAGCATCAAGCCCAGCCTGCGCAACGGGCTTTTCATGGGCATTTTGGCGGGGCTGGGCAACGGCCTGTTCGGCATATCCGGGCCGCCGGCGGCGCTGTACTTCATGGCGTCCTTGCCGGGAAAGCAGGAGTACCTCGCGTCCATCCAGGCGTTTGTCCTTTTTTCCAACATCGGCACACTGGGGGTGCGCGCGGCCACAGGCAGCCTGCGGCTGACCCATTTGCCCCTGGTGGCCGTGGGCTGGGTGGGCGCGGCATTTGGCATGTGGATGGGATTTAAAATGTTCAACAAGCTGCCCGAGGCGCTTACCAAGAAGCTGGTATACGCTTTTGTGGGGGTAAGCGGCGCCGTCACCATTGTGCAGGCGGTTTTGTCTATGCGGCAATGAGCACCCGAACCCTGGCACTGCATAAAAAGGAACCGCCGTTTGGGGGTTCCTTTTGGTTTTCAACAGACAAAGGGCGCTAATCCAGCGCGCCCAGCATCTCGGCCGTGTTCACAACGTGGCAGTAGATATTGTTTAAGATCTCCAGTTCGTTGTCGTGTATGGCCTGTGTGGAGGCGCGGCATGCGTCTTCCACCAGCCACACCTTGAAGCTTTCGTCCGCCAGGCTGCGCACGGTGCAGGAGATGCACTGGTCCACCAGCACGCCTGTTACCACCACGGTGTCGATACCCATGTTGCGCAGCCACAGCCGCAGGGGAGAGCCGGTGAGTACGCTGTCGGTAGTTTTGCAAACCACAATCTCGTCCTCCCGGGGGCTGAGTTCCGGCACAATATCACCCAAGGGGTCTCCCGGCGCCAGCAGCAGTTCGTTGTAGCCGGTGGCCTTCTGGTCCAGCGAGCGGTCGGCCCCGTTCTTTTTCTGCGCGCGGATGGTGGCGAAAATCACCTCCATGTGACGCTGGCGAAACGCCTGCAGCAGACGCTGGTTGTTTGGCACCACAATGTCGTCGATGGCCCGGTAGAACTGTTCCCAGCGTTTTGCCTCTGCCTCGTCGCGGTTCTTCGGGCGCGTGATGAACACGTGCTGCATGTCCACCACCAGCAGCGCCGTGGTGGCCCGGTCGATGGTGATTTCGCCCATATCGTGGTCGTTCTCGTAATAGAAGGAAACATGGCGGTCGTTAACGCGCATCGGAACCCCTCCTGTCGTAAATGCAATGGCGGCCCGGCGGGCCAAATGATATTTTGATTGCGAAGCAACAACACGGTACATACTCTGCCCAGAGCCAATACCGGTTATTCTAGTGAAAAGTTTTGTAGAAAGTTTGGCATTTTTGTTGACAATCTGATTTTTGGCAAAAAGCTGATTTATGGTATTTGGCATTTACAAATTTTTACACGATACAATATCCTAATGCCGGGCTGGTATGGTATAATGGCTAAAATGTGCCGGCATTTTTTTGCCGGCGCCCCAAAAAGGAGAATGCAAGATGATCCAAATGTACACGGCGCGCACCTCCGAGGTGGACGAAATAGAAGAGGCGATTGCCGAAATCAAAGGGCAGATCGATTTTGGGGCGCTGAAAAAAAATACCGGCGGCATCATCTTCTGCCATATCGATTTTGTAGACAGCGGCATGGTGGCCGCCCTTTGCAAGGCGCTGCCCTTCAACGTCATCGGCATGACGTCGATGGCCAGCGCGGACGAACACGGCTACAGCCTGTTTGACCTTACGCTGACGGTGCTAACCAGCGACGAAGTGTCCTTTGAAGTGGGCATGACGGGTAGCATCAACAACGACAACTACCAAACCGAGATCGACGCCATGTACCGCAAGGTGCGCGCCGGTGTTAGCGAAGACCCCGCGATGATTTTTACATTTATGCCGTATATACGCGATGTTTCCGGATACGAGGTGGTTTCGGCCATGGACAAAGCCTGCGGCGGCATTCCCATGTGGGGCTCCATTACCAACAATATCGACTTCAATTATGAAACGGTGCAAACCATCTGCAACGGCGACGCGCTGCAAGCCGGGCTTGCCATGATGTTTTTGAATGGCCCGGTGGAGCCGAAATTCATCGTTTCCTCCATTCCCGAGCGCAATATCGCAAACAACCGGGCCATCATCACCGACAGCGAGGGCGCGGTTTTGCGCGGCATCAACGATGTGCCGGTGCTGGAATACCTGGCGGACATCGGGCTTATCATCAATAAGGAAAACATCACCACCACCCCGCTGATGATTTACTACGAAGGGGCGGACGAGCCGGTGGCGCTGGGTTTTTACACCCTGTTTGACGACGGCTCGGTGCTTACCGGCGGCGAAATGCCGGTGGGCACGTCCTTTGCCGTGGGCAGCATAGACACCGAGGGCATTTTTGAATCGGCCGAGGCGGGCCTTGCACAGATTGAGGCGCAAAAGGACCGGGGCGCCACGTTGCTGCTTCCCTGCGTAACGCGCTACATCATGCTTGCACCGGACCAGGAGAGCGAGCTGCGGCTGATCCAAACGCGGCTTACCGCCACGGGAAAGCCGTTTATGATGGGTTATTCCGGCGGGGAGATTTGCCCCATGCCGGGCCTCGACGGCAAGCTGCACAACCGGTTCCACAACTACACATTTTGCGCGTGTCTGCTGTAAAGGGCGCTGATTTAAGAGACAAGGGGATGCCTGCGCAATGAGCGAGGAACTGCAAAACAGCATAGAGGAAGCCGACGCGGCTTCCCAGGTTTCCCGGCTGGAGCGTGAAAACCGCAGGTTGAAACGGGATATCACCCGCCTGGAAAACGCGGTTGCGCAGGAGAAGCTTGCGTCCACCACGCTGTTGAACCAGCAAAAAGCCAGTACCTTCATCCAGCGGGAGCGGGAGCGGTATTTGGCGCTTTTGCTTGCAAACTCCCCCAGCATCATCCTGTTTTTAAGCAGCACTGAGCGCGTGGAGTTTTGCACCGAGTATTTCGTGAGCAAAGCGGGCTTTGCAGATGCGACGCAGGTGCTGGGGCGCACTTGCGCGGAACTGCTTGCGCCCTTTTTAGATGAAGGCGCCGCGCGGGATTTACAGGGGCATATCCGCGAGGTGCTAAAGACAAACACCCCGTGCATTTTTGACGTGACGTTTTATTTCGGCCCGCAGCGGGAAGCGGTGGATTTTTCGGGCCAGCTGGTGCCCATGAAGGACGAAGCGCAAAACAGCAACGGCGTGATGTTGATGTTCAACGACGTCACCGACCTGAAGCGTTCCCGCGAGGAGGCGCTGGCCGCCAGCAAAGCAAAAAGCGCTTTCCTTTCCAACATGAGCCACGAGATCCGCACGCCGATGAACGCCATCATCGGCATGACGACGATCGGTAAAGGGGCGAAAACCCTTGAGAAGAAAGACGACGCCTTTGAGAAAATTGAAAACGCCTCCACCCATCTTTTGGGCGTCATCAACGACATCCTCGATATCTCCAAAATCGAATCCGGCAAAATGGAGCTGTCCGACGTCCGTTTTGATTTTGGCCGTATGATAGACCGTGTGACGAGCGTTGTGTCGCTGAAAATGCAGGAGAACAAGCAACGGTTTACCGTCTGGATCGACCCCGCCATCCCGAAGATTTTGTTTGGTGACGACCAGCGCCTGGCCCAGGTTGTTACCAATATCCTTTCCAACGCGGCGAAATTTACGCCGGAGGGCGGCGAGATTGCGCTGCGCGCTGAGCTGCAAAGCAAAACGGACGACAGCTGTGTCATTCAAATAGACGTGCAGGACTCCGGCATCGGCATCTCCCAGCAGGAGCAAGCCAAACTGTTTACCATTTTCCAGCAGGCCCAGGTGGGCACGGCGCGCAAGTACGGCGGCACGGGCCTTGGCCTTGCCATTTCTAAGCGCATTTTGGAGATGATGGGCGGAGAGATCGGGGTGGAATCTGAACCGGGGCAGGGCTCACGGTTTTTCTTCACGGCGCGCCTTGGCGTGCCGGAGCAAGGCGAAACGCCGGAAGCCGGCGCGGCGGATGCCCCGGCGGGCGAAGGCGGCGCGCAGGACGACGATTTTACCGGCAAGGTGCTTTTGCTGGTGGATGATATCGACATCAACCTGGAAATTATTGTGGCGCTGCTGGAGCCGACAAACATCACCATTGACACGGCGACAAACGGCCGCCAGGCGGTGGACGCCTTCGCGGCGGCGCCGGGACGGTATGATGTCATCTTTATGGACGTGCAAATGCCCGAGGTGGACGGCCAGGAGGCCACCCGGATGATCCGCGCCCTGGCCGCGCCGGAAGCGGCGGAGGTGCCGATTATTGCGATGACGGCGAACGTTTTTAAGGAAGACATTGAAAATTGCCTGAAAGCGGGGATGAACGACCATTTGGGCAAGCCCATCGTAATACAGGACATGCTGGCGATGCTGCGCCGCTACCTGCGGTGACAGCTTGGCCCGCACAGCGCATGAACAATAAAACAAAAACCGCCGGGCCCGTTTGGAACCAGGCGGTTTTTCGCGCGTGCGGGTGCGGCGCGGTAACAGCGGTCAAACATTGTTGCCGGCCCGTCGCCATTGTTTGCAGTTTTTTTGCGGTATTCGCATATATAATACATATGTGCCGCAACAGTGCATGGTTTACTATTATTGTAATTCAATGCCGCGCAAAAGCGTTACAATGCGCGGGCGGGAAAGGGGCGGTTGTTTGCGTATCAAAGTGGTTTTGCTTACCGTGCTGGGTTTTTTGTTTTTGGGGCTGGGCGCAATTGGGTTGTTGTTTCCCGTGTGGCCAACCACGCCGTTTGTTCTGGTGGCCGCCGCCTGTTTTTCCGGAACGCCGTACCTGCGCAAAAAAATTATGCAGATCGGCTTTTTCCGGGAGCATATTGAAAACTACGAAAACAGAAACGGGCTGTCGCAAAAAACCATCACCATAAGCCTTGTGTACCTGTGGGGCATGCTGCTGCTTTCCGCGCTGCTTGTGCGCAAGCTGTGGCTTGTACTGCTGCTGGCTGTGGTCGGCATTGCCGTAACGGCCCATCTTCTTTACATGGCAAAAGGGAAAACCGGCGCGGAAAAGCCGGAAGAATAAAGCAAAACGCCCAGGGCGCACATGTTTTTGTACGGATTTCCCCCTGCCGTTTGTGGTATGATGGTAACAAAGCGAGGGCTTACACATTGGCGCAGGGAGGGACAGCATGGCGGATAGACTGATAAAGAACGCGGCGGCCGTGGTAACGGCGGACGACAAGGATACGGTACTGTACGGCGCGGATATTTTGGTGCGGGATGAAGGAATCGCGGCCATCGGCAAAAACCTGCCGTGCAAGGCGGACGAAGTGGTGGACGCGACGGGCTGTTATGTGTACCCGGGCCTTGTGAACACCCACCACCACCTGTACCAGACCTTTACCCGCAATTTGCCGCTGGTGCAAAAAATGGAGCTGTTCCCGTGGCTTACCACACTGTACGAGATTTGGCGCGGGCTGGATGACGAGGCCGTGTATTACAGTACCCTCACCGGCGCGGGCGAGCTGCTGAAATATGGCTGCACCACGGTGATGGACCACCATTATATCTTTCCCCGCGCGCGGGAGAACCATTTTTTGGCGCAGCAGTTTGCCGCGGCGGAAGCTTTGGGCGTGCGGTTTTGCGCCGCGCGGGGCAGCATGAGCCGCGGGAAAAGCGACGGCGGACTGCCGCCGGACGACCTGGTGCAGGACGTGGACGCCATTTTGGCGGACAGCCAGCAGGCGGTGGAACAGTTCCACGATGCGTCGGAATTTTCCATGCGGCAGGTGGTGCTGGCGCCGTGCTCGCCCTTCAGCGTCACCGAGGATTTGCTGAAGGAATCGGCCGTGCTGGCGCGCAAAATGGGCGTGCGGCTGCACACCCATTTGTGCGAGACCATCGACGAAGAAAACTTCTGCATGGAAAAAGTGGGCATGCGCCCGCTGGCCTACATGGAGCGCTGCGGGTGGACAGGCGCCGACGTGTGGTTCGCCCACGGCATCCATTTTAACGACGAAGAACTGCGGCTGCTGGCCGAAACGAAAACCGGCGTGGCCCATTGCCCCGCCAGCAACATGAAGCTTTCCAGCGGCGTGTGCCGCGTGCCGGAAATGCTGGAGCTGGGCGTGCCGCTGGGCCTTGCGGTGGACGGCAGCGCCAGCAACGATTGCTCGAATTTGATGGCGGAAATGCGCCTGAGCTACCTGCTGCACCGGCTGGCCAAAAGCGAAACGGCGCCCACCGGCTACGACATTTTGAAAATGGCCACCCGCGGCAGCGCGGCGTTGCTGGGCCGCACGGACATCGGCCAGCTGGCGCCGGGCAAGGCGGCGGACATGTTCGCCATTGACGCGGACAGGCTGGAGCTGGCGGGCACGTTTTTGGACCCTGCGAGCCTGTTTGGCACGGTGGGCTATTCCCACCCGGCCAAATGGGTGATGGTGAACGGCCGCAAGGTGGTGCAGGATGGCGCGCTGCTGGGTATAGATGAGGCCAGGACTCGCCGGGAGGCCAACGCCTGCGTGTGCGCGCTGCTGCAAAAGGGCGGCGTGCAGTGCTGATGTTTCCGAATTGTTTTTAATACTTTATATATCAAAAAATCTCAAAGGAAAAAAGCACCTCGTCCGAGGTGCTTTTTTTGATATTTAAAACAAAGCTGCGCAAGTTACACCAGCAACTCCGCCCGCCGGCCCAGTTCCCCGCGGTTTTGCGCAAGCACCGGGTCTATCACATCGCGCAGGTATTCCTCCACCTGGCGCGGCGCGCGACCCACGAACTGGCTGGGGTCCATCACGCCGGAAAGCTCGGCCTCGTCCAAATCGAAGGCGGGGTCGGCGGCAATGCGGGCCAGCAGGTCGTTGGGGGCGCCGTCTTCTTTCACGGCGCGGGCGGCTTCTTGCGCGTGGCCGCGCAGGCTTTCGTGCAGCTGCTGGCGGTCGCCGCCTTTTTTCACGGCCCGCATCAGGATATTTTCACTGGCCATGAAGGGAAGCTCCGCCGAAAGCCGCGCCGCCACCACCTTTGGGTACACTACAAGGCCGTCGCACACGTTCAGCAGCAGGTCCAAAATGCCGTCCGCAGCCAAAAAAGCCTCGGCCACGGCAACCCGCTTGTTGGCGCTGTCGTCCAGCGTGCGCTCGAACCACTGGTTTGCCGCGGTGAGGGCGGGGTTCAGGGCGTCCACCATCAAATACCGCGCCAAAGAGCAGATGCGCTCGCTGCGCATGGGGTTGCGCTTATACGGCATGGCGGAAGAGCCGATTTGGTGGATTTCGAAAGGTTCCTCCATCTCTTTGAAGTTTTGCAAAAGGCGCATATCCGTGGCAAATTTGGACGCGCTTTGCCCAAAGCCGGAGAGGGCGCTGAGGACGTAATAATCCGTTTTGCGGGAATAGGTTTGCCCCGACACCGGCACCACCTGTTCCACGCCCATTTTCTTTGCGATGAATTCTTCCACCTGGCGCACTTTTTCGTCGTCTCCGTCGAACAGTTCCACAAAGCTGGCCTGGGTGCCGGTGGTGCCTTTGCTGCCCAGCAGCGCCATGCCCGCAAGCCGGTGCTCCACTTCGCAAAAATCCATGTAAAACTCGTTCAGCCACAAAACGGCGCGCTTGCCCACGGTGGTGGGCTGGGCGGGCTGCAGGTGGGTGTAGGCAAGGCAGGGCAGGTTTTTATACTGCCGCGCAAAGGCGGAAAGCAGTTCCAATACGCCCAGCAGCTTGCCGCGCACAAGAGCAAGGGCCTCTTTCATCACCAAAATGTCCGTGTTGTCGCCCACGTAGCAGCTGGTGGCGCCCATGTGGATGATGCCCGCCGCCGCCGGGCACTGCAGGCCGTAGGCGTAGACATGGGCCATCACATCGTGGCGCACTTCGCGCTCGCGCTGTTCGGCCTCGGCGTAGTTGATGTCGTCCTTATGTTCCTCCAGGTCGGCGATTTGCCCGTCGGTAATGGCAAGGCCCGCGGCCTGCTCCGCCTTTGCCAGGGCGATCCACAGCCTGCGCCAGGTGCGGAATTTATGGTCCGGGGAAAAAAGATATTGCATTTCCTTTGAGGCGTAGCGCGCACCAAAAGGGGAGACATAACGGTTGTGTGGCATGGAATGCTCCTTTTTGCTTGTTCCGGGTATTTTGCTTTTTTAGCATACATGTTATTATACACGTTCACGCCTTACAGGTGAAACCCTATACGCGGAAATACTCCACGCCGCCCGCAAACAGGCGCTGGGTATCGCCCATGGGCACGTTGCGGTAAAGGCCGTCGCCGCTGCGCTCTGTGTGGCCCATTTTGCCCAGCACCCGGCCATCCGGGCTGGTGATGCCCTCTACCGCAAGGGTGCTGCCGTTGGGGTTATGGGGCAGGCGCAGGGTGGGCTGCCCAGCCAAATCTACGTATTGGGTGGCAATTTGCCCGTTTTGCGCAAGAGCGCGCAGCACGTCCGGCGGGGCCACGAAGCGCCCTTCCCCGTGGCTTACGGCCACCGTGTGCACGGCGCCGGTTTCTTCGAGGGAGAGCCACGGCGACAGATTCGACGCCACCCGCGTGCGCACCAGCATGCTTTGGTGGCGGCCAATGCGGTTGAAGGTGAGGGTAGGGGCATTATTGTCCGGCGTGGTGATGCGCCCGTGGGGCAACAGGCCCAGTTTGATAAGCGCCTGAAAGCCGTTGCAAATGCCAAGCACCAGGCCGTCGCGGTGTTCCAGCAAACTGGTGAGGGCGTCTGCCACCACCGCGCCGCGCAAAAAAGCGGCGATGAGTTTCGCACTGCCCTCCGGCTCGTCCCCGCCGGAAAAGCCGCCGGGCAGCACAAGCATTTGGCAGGCGGCAAGGCTCTTTGCCATTTCGGCGGCGCTAGCCGCAACGTCGGCGGGGGTGAGGTTGCGCACCACGAACACATCCGCCTCGGCCCCGGCGCGGAAAAGGGCGCGCGCGGTGTCGTACTCGCAGTTTGTGCCGGGGAATACGGGCACCAGCGCCCGGGGTTTTGCCACGCCCATTTTCGGCGCGGCGCGCTGACCCTTGGCGCAGTTTGCCAGGGGTAAGTTGATGTTTTCATCCGCCTGCTCGCCGCAGGGCTTTTCCTCGAAGGGGTAAACATTCGCTAAGGTACCGCGCCACGCGGCTTCCACCTCTGCTAAATCCACGGTTTCGCCGGCGGCGGCAAGGCTGTATTTTGCCGTGGTCTCACCCAGTGTTTCGCCCACTTTCGCCACATCTGCCGTGTCCTCCAGCTCCAGCACAAAGCTGCCGATAGCCGGTTCAAACAGGCGGTTTTTGTCAAAGCCATCCACAAGGCATACGCCCACGCGGTTGCCCGCGCACATTTTGAACAGCGCCTCGGCCACGCCGCCGCTGCCCACGGCCCACGCCGCCAGCAGGCTGCCGTTTGCGGCGAGGGTTTCCACCGTGTCCAGCGTCTCGGCTAGGGGGGCGGCGCAGGCGCTGTTAACAGCGCCCGGCGCGGTGTTGTTTGGCCGCAGCCACACCACGCGGCTGCCCGGCAGCTTGAACTCGGGGCTCAGCACTGCGTCCACCTTGCCCGGGGCCACGGCAAAGGAAATCAGCGTCGGCGGCACGTCCAGCGTTTCAAAGCTGCCGGACATGGAGTCCTTCCCGCCAATGGCGGCGACGCCGAGGTCTATCTGGGCCCGCAAAGCGCCCAGCAGCGCCGCCACGGGCTTGCCCCAGCGCAGGGGCTCCGTACCAAGGCGCTCGAAATATTCCTGGAAGCTGAGGGCGGTATCTTTGCGGCGAAAGCCGCTTGCCACCAGCTTTGCCACGCTTTCCACCACGGCAAGGTAGGCCCCGGTGTGGGGGTTTTGTTCGTTGAGGCAGGGGTCAAACCCGAAGGCCATGCCCGCGCAGGTTTCGGTTTCGCCCGCCACGGGCAGCTTCATGGCAAGGCACTGGGCGGGGGTCATTTGGTGGCGGCCGCCAAAGGGCAGCAGCACTGTGGCCGCGCCGATGGTGGAATCGAACCGCTCGGCAAGGCCCTTTTGGCAGCAAAAGCGCAAATCGGCCATCCACGCGGCAAGGCGGCGGGAGAGGCTTTCGCCCTCCGGCGCGGTAAAGCGCAAAGCGGGCAGGGCGGGCACACGGGCGGCGGCGTGTTTTTCCGCGCCGTTTGAGGAGAGGAATTCCCGCGAGAGGTTTGCAATTTCGCGCCCGCGCCACCGCATGATGAGGCGGGGTTCGGCTGCCACCACCGCCACGCGGGTGGCCTCCAGGTTTTCTTCTGCGGCAAGGCGGATGAACGGTTCCGCGTCATTTTCCGCCACCACCACGGCCATGCGCTCCTGGCTTTCGCTGATGGCAAGCTCCGTCCCGTCCAGGCCCTCGTATTTTTTCGGCACGGCGTCAAGGTCTACACAAAGGCCGTCGGCCAGTTCGCCAATGGCCACGCTTACGCCGCCCGCGCCAAAGTCGTTACAGCGGCGGATGAGGCGGCTGGCGGCGGGGTTTTTAAACAGGCGCTGCAGTTTGCGCTCCACCGGGGCGTTGCCCTTTTGCACCTCGGCCCCGCAGGCGGCAAGGCTGCCCGCTCCGTGGGCCTTGCTGCTGCCGGTGGCCCCGCCGCAGCCGTCGCGCCCGGTGCGCCCGCCCAGCAGCAGCACCACGTCGCCGGCCTTTGGCACTTCGCGCCGCACGTTCGCCAGCGGCACCGCCCCCAGCACCGCGCCCACCTCCATTCGCTTGGCCACATAGCCGGGGTGGTACAGCTCTGTCACCTGCCCCGTGGCAAGGCCGATTTGGTTGCCGTAGCTGGAATAGCCCGCCGCCGCGGTTTGGCACAGCTTTTGCTGGGGCAGCTTGCCGGGCAAGGTGTCGCCAAGCGGCGTGCGCGGGTCGCCCGCGCCGGTGACACGCATGGCGCCGAACACATAGCCCCGGTTTGCCAACGGGTCGCGGATGGCCCCGCCGATGCAGGTGGCCGCGCCGCCAAAGGGCTCGATTTCCGTGGGGTGGTTGTGGGTCTCGTTTTTAAACAGCAGCAGCCACGGCTCCGGGGTGCCGCCGTTGTCTGCCTCCATATGCACGCTGCACGCGTTGATTTCTTCGCTTTCATCTAACTGGGGCAGCAGGCCCCGTGTTTTTAGCGCCTTTGCGCCGATGGTGGCCATATCCATCAAAGTGACGGGTTTGCCTTCGCGGCCCAGTTCCCCGCGCAGCTCTTGGTAAAGCGCCCAGCTGTTTTTGGCCTCGGCATCCTCCAGCGTCACGTCATCCAGCACGGTGCCAAAGGTGGTGTGGCGGCAGTGGTCGCTCCAATAGGTGTCGATCATTCGCAGCTCGGTGAGGGTGGGTTCACGCCCTTCACTTTGGAAATAGCGCTGGCAAAAGGCCAGGTCCGCCTCGTCCATGGCAAGGCCATAGGATTCTATCATGGCCAAACGGCCCGCCTCGTCCATGGCGCAAAAGCCGGAAAGCACCGGGATATCCGGCGGGGCGGGGTAGTTCACCAGCAGGGTGTCCGGCAGTTCCAGCCCGGCCTCCCGCGCCTCTACCGGGTTGATGAGATGGCCCTTTATACGGTTGAGGGCGTCTTCGCTGAGCCGGCTCTCAAGCAAATACAGTTTTGCACTGCGCACGGTGGGGCGCTGGGCCTGGCTGATGAGCTGGACGCACTCGGCGGCGGAGTCGGCCCGCTGGTCGAACTGGCCGGGCAGGTACTCCACGGCAATGGTGTGGGCGGCGGCGGGCGGCGCGGTGTGCAGCGCGTCCACCGGCGGCTCGCTGAACACCGTGTTCAGCGTTTCCCCCCACAGCGCGGGTGAAATGCCCTCCACGTCGTAGCGGTTTAATAGCCGCACGCCCGAAAGCCCGGCGCAGCCGGGCAAAGCGCGCAGCTCCGCCAGCAGCGCGGCCGCCTCCACGGCATATGGCGGGCGTTTTTCTACATAGACGCGGTTTACCATCCTCTTCACCCCTCGCTTTTTTCCAGAAACGCCAAGGCCTTTGCGCCAATGTCGCGCCGCAGGTGCATATTTTCAAAATGAATGTGCCCCGCGGCAGCGTAGGCGTTTTCCACCGCGCCGCGTAAAGTGGGCGCCACAGCGGTAATGCCCAGCACCCGGCCGCCGGCGGTCTCGATGTCCGTGCCGTTTGTCCCAAGCCGGGTGCCTGCGTGGGCCACCGCCGCGCCGGGCAGCGCGGCCGCCTTGGCAAGGCCACAGATGGGCAGGCCGGTCTTATATTTGCCGGGGTAGCCGCCGCTTGCCAGCACCACGCAGGCGGCCGCGCCCTGCGGCGGCGGAATTTGATGCTTTGCCAGCGTGCCGTTTGTGCAGGCCAGCATCAGCTCCAGCAAATCGCCGTCCAAAAGCGGCAGCACCGTTTGGGTCTCCGGGTCGCCAAAGCGGCAGTTGTATTCAATCACCTTCGGCCCGGCCTCGGTCAGCATCAGGCCAAAGTACAGGCAGCCGCAAAAGGGCCGCCCCTCGGCCCGCATGGCCGCAAGGGTGGGCAAAAAAATCTCTTCCATGCAGCGCTTTGCGGTATCGCCGCTATAAAACGGGTTTGGCGCTATGCAGCCCATGCCGCCGGTGTTGGGGCCTTCGTCGCCGTCAAAGGCGCGCTTGTGGTCCATGCTGGAAGAAAGCTCCAGCAGGGTTTCGCCGTCGCACAGGGCCAGCACGCTCACCTCGGGGCCGGTGAGGAAATCCTCCACCACCACCCGGCTGCCGCTGTCGCCAAACATCCGCTCTTCCATCATGCCGCGCACGGCGGCTTCGGCTTCGGCAAAGGTTTTGCAAATCAGCACACCCTTGCCCAGGGCCAGGCCGTCAGCTTTCACCACAACCGGGTACTCTGTGCGCCGCCGCAGGTGGGCGATGGCTTCAGCGGCGGCGTCGAAGCACAAAAATCCGGCTGTGGGGATGTTGTATTTTTGCATCAGCCCCTTGGCGAACACCTTGCTGGCCTCTATTTGTGCGGCGGCGGCGCCGGGGCCAAAGGCGGGGATGCCCGCCTGTTCCAGTGCGTCCACAAGGCCCAGGGCTAGCGGGTCGTCCGGGCCGACTACCACATACTCTACACCTTGTGCAGTGCAGCAGGCCACGATGCCGTCCACGTCCGTGGCGGCAAGGGGCATGCACTGCGCCTCGGCGGCCATGCCGCCGTTGCCCGGGATGGCAATAATTTCGCCGCAAAGCGGGCTTTCACGCAGTTTTTTCACCAGCGCGTGTTCGCGCCCGCCGGAACCGATGACCGCAATTTTCATCCGCCTGTTTCCCTTTTTTAAGTCTTTTTATGTCTTCGCTTTTTTATTTGCTGTTCCGCTTGTCCGCGCCGTACCTTTACCGTCCGTTTCCCAGCAGCCTGGCCTTTCGGCGCAAAGCCGCGCGCACAGGCCTTCCAGCGCCCGGGGCAGCAGTTGCCATTCCGCCTGTTCCATCACCCGGCGCTGCAGGGTTTCCGGCGTGTCCCCCGGCAGCACTTCCACCGCCTTTTGCAGCAATATTTCGCCGCCGTCTGGAATCTCATTCACCAGGTGCACCGTGGCGCCTGTCAGCTTCACGCCTTTTGCCAGCGCCGCCTCGTGCACCCGCAGGCCGTAAAACCCCTCGCCGCAAAAGGCGGGAATGAGGCTGGGGTGCACGTTCAGGATGCGCCCCGGATAGGCCGCCAGCACCGTTTGGCCCAAAATGCACAAAAACCCCGCCAGCACCACCACGTCGATGGAACAAGCGGTAAGCTCCGCCAGCAGGGCTTTGTCAAAGCCGTCGGCACAGGCAAACGCCGCCCGCGCCACCACGCGCACCGGCACCCCGGCGGCTTCGGCCCGGGCGATGGCCCCTGCGCCCGCCTTGGCGCTGGAAGAAACCACCAGACAAAGTTCGGCGCTGGGCAGTTTGCCCGCTGCTTTGGCGTTCAGCAGCGCCTGCAAATTGGTGCCGCCGCCGCTTACCAGCACCGCCACCCGTGCAGATCTTTGCACTTGCGGTTGCGCTTTCGCGGGCATCACAGCAAAACCTCGCCGCCGCCGGGCACCAACTCGCCCAGCACAAAGGGCGCTTCGCCCGCTTCGCGCAGTACCCTGAGGGCTTCATCCGCGTTTTGCGGGCGCACTGCCGCGCACATGCCAAGGCCCATGTTGAAGGTGTTGAACATGTCCCGCTGCGGGATGCCGCCCGCCTTCGCAATATAGGCGAAAATGGGCGGCGTGGGAAGAGACGCTGTGTCGATGCGCGCGGACAGGCCCTGTGGCAGCATGCGGGGGATATTTTCGTAAAAGCCGCCGCCGGTGATGTGGGCAAGGCCGCCCACGGGCAGCGCCGCAAACAGGGCCAGCGCCGCGCGCGCGTAAACGCGGGTGGGGGTGAGCAGCGTTTCGCCCACGGTGGCGGCAAGTTCCGGCACAAAGGCGTTCAGCGCGGCGCGGGCGTTTTCGCCGTCCAACCCCAGCGCCCGCCGCACCAGCGAAAAGCCGTTGGAATGCACACCGGAAGAGGGCAGCCCCACCAGCACGTCACCCGCCTGCAGGTTCGCCGCGTCGGGGATGCTTTTTTTGTCCGCAAGGCCAACGGAAAAGCCGGCCAGGTCATATTCATCCTCCGGGTAAAAGCCCGGCATTTCGGCGGTTTCGCCGCCGATGAGGGCGCAGCCCGCCTGCACGCAGCCCTCGGCCACGCCGGCCACAATGGCCTCGATGCGCGCGGGCAGGTTTTTGCCGCAGGCGATGTAGTCGAGAAAGAACAGGGGCTTTGCCCCGGCGCACACAATGTCGTTGACGCACATGGCCACACAGTCGATGCCCACGGTGTCGTGCTTGTCCAGCAAGAAGGCGATTTTCAGCTTGGTGCCAACGCCGTCCGTGCCGCTTACCAGCACCGGCTCGGCCACGCCGGAAAGGTCCGGCTGGAACAGCCCGCCAAAGCCGCCAAGGCCCGAAAGCACGCCGGGTACGGCGGTGCGCCCCACGTGGGCTTCCATGCGCCGCACCGCCTCGTACCCGGCGGTGATGTCCACCCCGGCGGCCTTGTAGCTCTCGCTTGCACTTGTGCTTGCGCTCGTGTTGTTTTGCATGGTTTCCTCCAAAGCTAGACGTTGTGGTGCAGCGGCTGTTCAAACCGGCTGCGCAAGGCATTTTCCGGCGGGGCCACCGGGTAGCGCCCGGTAAAGCAGCCGTCGCAGTAGGAAAGGCTGCACCCGGCCGCCACGCCGCCCAGCGCCTCGATGGACAAAAAGCCCAGGCTGTCGGCCCCGATGATGGCGCAAATCTCCTCCACGCTGTGGTTCGAGGCGATGAGGTTTTCGCGGGAGTCGATGTCCGTGCCGAAATAGCAGGGGTGCAAAAAGGGCGGGCAGGAGAGCATCATGTGCACCTCTTTGGCCCCGGCCTCGCGCAGCAGGCGGATGATTTTAAGGCTGGTGGTGCCGCGCACGATGGAGTCGTCCACCAGCACCACCCGCTTGCCGTTTACCGTGCTGGCAATGGGGTTCAGCTTGATGCGCACGTCGTTTTCGCGCTGGCTTTGGCTGGGGGCGATAAAGGTGCGCCCGATGTATTTGTTTTTCAAAAAGCCGATGCCGTAGGGAATGCCGGAGGCCCGGGCGTAGCCCAGGGCGGCGTCGAGGCCGGAGTCCGGCACGCCCACCACCACGTCGGCTTCCACCGGGTGTTCCTTTGCCAGCGCCGCCCCGGCGCGCAGGCGCGCCTCGTGCACGGAGGCCCCGTCGATGACGGAGTCCGGCCGGGCAAAATACACATACTCGAACACGCACAGGGAGGTGGGTTTGCCGCAGTGGGTGCGGATGCTTTCGACGCCGGTTTCCGTCACCACCACAATTTCGCCCGGGTCAATGTCGCGCACAAAAACGGCCCCCACGGCGTTCAGCGCGCAGGACTCGCTGGCAAACACCATGCTCTCGCCCAGCTTGCCCATGCAAAGGGGGCGGAAGCCACGCGGGTCCCGCGCGGCAATCAGCTTGCGCGGGCTCATCAGCACCAGAGAATAGGCGCCCTGCAAATGCTCCATGGCGCCTTCCAGCGCGCGCTCGATGCTGGGCGCGTTCAGGCGTTCGCGGGTGATGGTGTAGGCGATGACCTCGGTGTCACTGGAGGTTTGGAAAATGGCCCCGCGCAGCTCCTGCTCGCGGCGCAGCGCGGCGGCGTTGGTGATGTTGCCGTTGTGGGACAGCGCCATGCTGCCCTTGATGTGGTTGATGAGCAGCGGCTGCGCGTTGGACCGGCGGCGCGAGCCCGTGGTGGCGTAGCGCACGTGGCCGATGGCGATTTGCCCGCCGTTCAGGCTTTGCAGCGTTTCGCGGCTGAACACCTCGTTCACAAGGCCAAGGTCGCGGTAGTTGGTCATCACGCCTTCGTTGTTCACCGCAATGCCGCAGCTTTCCTGCCCGCGGTGCTGCAGGGCGTACAGGCCGTAATAGCACAGGGAAGTGACGTCGCCCGCGCAATTTGCCGCGCCTTTGTCATACACGCCGAACACGCCGCATTCCTCATGCGGCTTGTCGTTTTCCCACGGGCACTCCCGCTCCATTTACTGTTCCCCCAGCAAGCGGCGCATCACTTCGCGGTAGGCGTCTTCCACGCCGCCCATGTCGCGGCGGAAGCGGTCCTTATCCAGCTTCTCGCCGGTTTTGCTGTCCCAAAAGCGGCAGGTGTCCGGGGAGATTTCGTCCGCCAGCACGATGGTCCCGTCGGCGGTGCGGCCATATTCCAGCTTGAAATCGATCAGCTCGATGCCGAGGTCTTTCAGGTAGGCGGTGAGGACGTCGTTTATTTTGAAGGAATATCCGGCGATTTTGGCAAGGTTCTCTTCGCTGGCCCAGCCCATGGCGCGGATGTGGTACTCGTTCACCATGGGGTCGCCCAGGGCGTCGTCTTTGTAGCAATATTCCAGCACCGTTTTGGAAAGGCGCACGCCTTCATCCAGGCCCAGGCGCTTTGCCAAGCTGCCTGCGGCGATGTTGCGCACGATCACTTCCAGCGGCACGATGTCTACCTTTTTCACCAGTGTTTCCCGCTCACTCAGCTCTTCCACATAGTGGGTGGGCACGCCCTCGGCCTCCAGCAGGCGCATCATATGGTTCGTCACCCGGTTGTTGATGGGCCCTTTGCCCTCGATGGTGCCTTTTTTTGCGCCGTTTCCAGCGGTGGCGTCGTCTTTGTAGTCCACAATCACCAGCTGCGCGTCGTCGGTTGCATACACCTTTTTTGCCTTGCCTTCATACAGTTGTTCCCGCTTTTCCATTTTCGCCGCCCCCTGTTGCATTTTTTTTGCCTGCCCGCCGAGGACACCGGCAGACAGGCAAAGTGATTAACCTGATATATGGGACGCAAGCGCCTCTTGGAGCGCGGCATCCTTTTGGGTGATAGCTTCCTCCGCCTCGGCCCGGCGGCGGCCCAGCGCCCCGGCAATGCGGGTGTCCTCAACAGCCAAAATGCCCGCGGCCAGTAGTGCCGCGTTCACGCCGGCGTCCATGCCAACGGTGGCCACGGGAATGCCCGGGGGCATTTGCACGGTGGCAAGCAGGGCGTCCAGCCCGCCCGCCGCCCCGCCGCTGCAGGGAATGCCGATGACAGGCAGCGTGGTGTGTGCCGCCACCACCCCGGCCAAATGGGCGGCCATGCCCGCCGCCGCAATGAGGGCGCCAAAGCCGTTTTCGCGCGCAGAGGCGGCAAACTGCACAACGTGCGCGGGGGTGCGGTGGGCGCTCATCACGTGGGCCTCATAGGGGATGCCCAGCGCCGCCAGCGTGTCGATGGCTTTTTGCACCACGGGCAAATCGCTGTCGCTTCCCATCAAAAGTGCCACTTTACGCTCCATTTTGTCCCTCCCGCACTTTACCGTACTATAATAAAGTATAGCACCGCCGGTCCGTTTTTCAATGTGGGCGGCAGCGATTCAGATGAAGATACAATCTTTGTGCTACCTTTCGCCGCAACATTGTATAGGCCGCCTGAAAGTATTACTAATTGCCCCGCTATTTGCGGCATTCCCGCGCGGGGACAAAAAAGGCCGGTGCCGCATTGCAGCCCGCCCTGAAAGAGGATATAGTATCAGGTAAGGCATGTTGCCAAGGACGAAAGTGAGGGAAGCATCATGTACAAGGCCCTGTTTTTTGACATAGACGACACCATATTCAATTTTGCCGCCTGCAGCAAAAATGCCCTGCGCGAAACCTGTGCCGTGCTGGGCACCCCGTTTGACGATTCCATATATGAAGCTTTCCGCGGTATCGACACGGCTTTGTGGAATTTGCAAAAGCAGGGGGCGCTTACGGTGCAAAGCGTGCTGGATATCCGGTTCCCAAAGCTGTTTGCACGGCTGGGTGTGGAAGCAGATGCCGCTGCCGCGCCGCGCATTTTTGCGAAAGCGCTTTCCGGGCAAACAGCAGCGGAACCCCACGCGGCGGCGGCACTGCAAAATTTGTGCGCAAAATACCGCCTGCACGCGGCTTCCAACGGGGAGTTGGAGATGCAGCGCAGGCGGCTGGAACTGGCGGGGCTGTTGCCCTGTTTTGAAGGCGTATATGTCTCGGATGATATCGGTTACGACAAGCCGGACAGCCGTTTTTTTAAGGAATGCCTTGGCCGAAGCGGCCTTGCGCCGCAGGATGTGCTGATGATAGGGGATAGCCTGGAGGCGGATATTGCCGGGGCCGGCCGGTGCGGCATGGACACCTGCTGGTACAACCCGCGCGGCGCACAGGGTGGCGGCATTCCGAACTACACCATTGTAGATTTATTGCAATTGGTTGAAATTTTGGCCGACACGCGCGGGCGGTAACGAAGAAAAGGATGCCGCCATTTGTCGGCAGCTCATGAACAGCCAGCCTGTTTATGCCTCCTGCTCCGCCAGCCGTTTCAGCTCATTGATGTCCAGCTTGCCCATTTTCAGCATGGCGGCGGTCATCCGTTCGGCCTTCGCGGGGTCGGGGTCGTGCACCAGCGCGTCCATCCCTTCCGGCACAATTTGCCACGACAGCCCGTACCGGTCGGTCAGCCAGCCGCACTGGGATTTTTCCCCGCCCTCGGAAAGAGCTTCCCACAGCCGGTCCACCTCATTTTGGTCCTTGCACATCACCATCAGGGAAATGGCCGGGGTAAACTTGAAAATCGGTCCGCCGTTTATGGCAATAAAGGTCTGTCCGTTTATTGTGAACCCCACCGTCAGCACCGACCCTTCCGGCATACCGGCCACTTCGGCGCCGGCCTTGCCATAGCGGTCGGTTCTTATTATTTCGGCGTCCGCAAACAGGGAAGTGTAAAAGCGGGCCGCTTCTTCGGCCTCTTGGTCGAACCAGAGGTTGGTTATGACTTTTTGCATAGAAAAGCCCTCCTGTCATTTTACTACAGTATACCCCGTTCGCCGCGCGCAATCTGTAGGAACATGGCTACGGCGCGTGGCCTGCCGCGTTTTGGCTGATGCAGCGCATTGCACTGTAATAGCGCCGGTTATTCAAGATATTTTGCCGCAAACCGCCCCGCCACGCCGCACCAGGCGTGACGGTTCACCGCGGCTGTAATTCCCGCGGGGAAGCACTCCCCACGCCGCACCTTGCCCGCCTGCAGCAGCAGCTTTTCCGCCAGCGCGGCTACAAACGCGTCCAAGTCTTCTTCCACAGCCTTGTCCGTGTCATATACGCGGGGCGGTGTTACATATGTGATCACGCCGCCGGCGTTCACCTCATCGCCCAGCAGCTCCATCAGGTCCGGAATCTCGGTGGTGACGCAGAAAAGCCCGCAGGCAAGCGCTTCGATGGCCGACAGCGCAATGCCTTCAAAATAAGACGGCAGCACAAAAATATCCTTTTGGCGCAGTTGCTCGGCCAACTCCCTCTGCGTCAGTGCGGGGCGCCGGGTGATGCGGGTTTCGTCTCCAATTAGGGCGTGTAGGCGGCTTTCGTTTTCGGTGTCGGCAATGCCGATGATTTCAAGCCGCAGTTCCGGCATGGCTTTGGCCGCCAGGCGGAACGCCCGCACCAGCTCGAACACGCCTTTGGAAGCGGCAATTTTGCCGGCGTAAACCATGCGGACATCCCGGCCGGCGCTTTTGCACGGGGGCGGATAAAAAATGTGTTCGTCGAACCCGCCGCCAACCACCGTCATTTTTGCGGTGTCCAGGCCGTAAAGCGCGTGGATGGCCGGTTTTTGCCGGTTGCTCAGCACCGCCACAGCGTCCAGTTTCGCAAGGTTTGTTACATATGCCGCCTTCAGGTGCGGGTTTTGCCGCGCTTGCCGCAGGTCCGTATTGTGGCAAACGCCAACGGTGGTGGCGTCTTGGAATAGTTCCGCCCCCATTGAGGTAAGCATCCACAAGTGATGCAAAATCACCACGTCGGGCTGAAACGCCTTTCGCGCCTTGTGCAGCGCGTGGGAGAAGGCCGCCTGCCACGCCGCCAGCATCTCAGCGTCCATTTTGCCGTAAACCGTGCTGGGGTAGGGCATCACGTCGCTCATTCCCGGTGCGGGGAACGGCAGGGCGGCTGTTTTAAAGGGAACGGCACAACAGTCTTTTGCGTCCAATACATCAAAAGCGTCCGCACCCTGCACGGCGTACACCGCGCATTGCCGGTGGCCATATGCCTTCAGGCGGTCGATCAAATTGCAAAAGTATACGCCACTGCCGGTGTGATAGGGCAGTTGTGCCAGGACATGCAAAATATTCATGCCGATCCTCCTTGGAGATGAACCGTTAAGCGCCTGTTTTTATTCCTTTGTATTATACAACAGATGCCGGCGGGAGAGAACCGGAAAAAAACAGTGTGACCCGGTGAGGATATCACTGGCAAGCGCCGCCTTTTTATGATATGCTACGGTATGGAACCGTTATAAATTTTGTCACATGGGAGCGAGATATCTTGATGAATACCCGAAAAGTTGGTTTTTTGCGCATGGCTGCGTTTGCCGCGTGCATTCTTTTTGCGGCCTGCGGCCCAAAGGCCGCTGAACAAGGCGGCACAGAAACAGAACCGGACAGCAGCGCCGCCGCCCAAAGCGAAAAGACAAGCAGCGACGGAGCCCAAAGCGGCAAGACACAGACCGGCGAGGCCGAAGAGAACAACCCCATCGTTGCAATTACCATGCAGGACGGCGGTGTTATCACGCTGGAGCTGGACCGCACCGCCGCGCCTGTTACGGTGGACAATTTTGTGAAGCTGGCGGGCGAGGGCTTTTACGATGGAACTACCTTTCACCGCATTATGGACGGTTTTATGATTCAGGGAGGAGACCCGGACGGGAATGGATCCGGCGGCCCCGGCTACCAGATCAAGGGCGAATTTTCCTCCAACGGGTGGGACAATCCCCTCAGCCACACCCGCGGAACCATCAGCATGGCGCGTGGCGGAGACCCGGACAGCGCCGGCAGCCAGTTCTTCATCACAAACGCCGACGCCACTTTTTTAGACGGCGACTACGCCGCTTTTGGCAAGGTGGTGGACGGCATGGACGTGGTGGACGACATTACCTCGGTGGAAAAAACCACCAATGCCCGGGGCGAACTGAGCGTGCCGTTGGAGCCGGTGGTGATCGAGACAATCCGGGTGGTTGAGGGCTGATGCCATAACGCCTGCCGCGTCAAGGCCTCTTCTTCTTCTTCTTCTGTCCCGTTGCTTTTTGCGCGGGCAGTTCCACAAAGTGCAATCCCCACAGGCCTGTTACGCGGTTTTGCACAGGGCCAACAAAAACGCCTTGGCCCCGGCCCCGCAGCACGGCGGTTTCACGGCGGGGAACAGAACGGCCGTAAAAATCCGCCGCCGTTTTTGCAACAAGCCGGTGGCGGGCGTCCTGCACGCGCAGTGCCGGCGGCAGGCTTTCGCCCTTTGCGCCGGCAAGCAAGTCGCAGACCATATGGTCCCGCAATATTTCCCGCCGAACACCCGGCAGGCCGCAAAAGTACGTGTAGAGCTGCTGGGCGTATTCGCCAAGCGGCATGCCGCCGTGCGGCGCGTGCCGGCCCAAACCGCAGTACAAATCAAACGGGAGCATGCCGGTGGCCGCAAGCACGTATTGCAGCGCGGACAAAAACCGGCCGCTGTTATAGGCGTGCTCCAGCGCGTCCTCCACTTTGCGCAGGGTGTCCAGTTCCCCGGCGGTCATCCACGCGTTTTCCGTGATCTCGTAAGGCGCTTCGTCCGCGAAATGGAGCTCCAGCGCCCGCGCGCCCGCGCGCAGGGCGCAGCCGTGCAACAGCTTCAAAAACCCGAGCTGCAACTGGTGCGCGCCCAGCGCATAGGCGCTGTTAAAGCTTTTTTGAAATTCCGCAAATGTCTCCAGCGGCAGCCCGGCAATCAGGTCGACGTGCACATGGATGTTCCCGCCGGAAAGAAGCGCCGAAATATTTCGCGCCACTTTTTTAAGGTCTGTCCGCCGCGACACGGCGCTTAGTGTGGGCGCGTAAAAGCTTTGTATCCCCGCTTCCAGCTGGATGCGGCCCGGCGGCGCTGTTTTTAACAGCGACAGCGTGTCTTCGTCAAACAGGTCGGCGGCCACTTCAAAATGAAAGCGGCAGCCGGTGTCCAGGCCGATCACATAGGCGAACAGCTCGTACGCCCTGGCCGGGTTGCAGTTAAACGTGCGGTCCACCAGCTTGACGGTTTGCGCCCCCGCGTGCGACAGCGCCGAAAGCTGCTGTTTTGCGCGTTCGAGGGGGAAAAAGCGGACAGCGTCCTGCCCGGAAAGGCAAAAGGCGCAGGAAAAAGGGCACCCGCGCGATGTTTCCAGATAGGCGATGCGCCCGCCCAGTGCACCGAACCACGCGGGGGTGTAAGGGTTCGGCGGTGTCTCGTTTAAAATTTCCTCCGGGTTTGCGGTGAACCGGCCGTCTGCCAGCCGGCAAAGGCCGGGGATGCCCGCAAGCAAGCCCGCCGGCGGAGCTTTTGAAAACAGCGCGTCCGCCAGCGCGGGGAAGCTGCGTTCCCCTTCGCCGCGCAGCACATAGTTTGCCCCGTGCCGCAGCCAGTGTTCCGCGTTGAACGTCGCCTCCGGCCCGCCCAAAACGATCACGGCCTGGGGCAGCCTTGCGCGCAGCCCGCAAAGGAGCTGCGGCAGAAGGTTCGCGTTCCAGATATAGGTGGAAACGCCGACGAGCGCCGGGGCGTGGGCGGCCACCCCGGCGGCGATATCGGCGGCGTTTTGGTTGATGGTGGCTTCCACCACTGTTGTTTCAACCTCCGCGCGGGCAAACTGCTGTATGCCGGCGGCAAGCGCCCACACGGACAGGGAACTGTGGATGTATTTTGCGTTGACGGCGAGCAAAACGACCTTATTCATTTATATTCGATAATCCTTTTTGTTCTGCCCGCCAATACTGGCGATTATTTACGCAAACGCGTCTTAATCAGGCGCACTGCAGCGGCAAAGGCCACCGTTATTTTACCAGCTGCAGCCACTCGCCGTAGCCTTCGGCTTCCATTTGTTCTTCCGGCACAAAGCGCAGCGCGGCGGAGTTGATGCAGTAGCGCAGGCCGCCCTGCTTCCGGGGGCCGTCTGTAAACACATGGCCCAGGTGGGCGTCGCTTGCCGCGCCGCGCACCTCGGTGCGTTCAATGCCGTGGGAACGGTCCGTTTTTTCCACAAGGGCGTCCCGCTTCACAGGGCGCGAAAAGCTGGGCCAGCCACAGCCGGAATCGAATTTGTCGGCTGAAACAAACAGTGGCTCGCCGGTGATGATGTCCACGTACAGGCCGCGGCGGTGGTCGTCCCAGAACTCGTTTTGGAAGGGCGGCTCCGTGGCGGCGTTTTGCGTCACCTCATATTGCAGCGGCGTCAGCTTTTTTTGCAGTTCCTCCCGGCCGGGGCGGGCGGGCGGGGGCATGCGCGCGGCAGCGGCGCGGCGGAACTGCGCCGGGCCGATGTGGCAATAGCCGCCGGGGTTCTTTTCCAGATATTTTTGGTGGTACTCCTCTGCGGGCCAAAACCCTTGCAGTGGCTCCGCTTCAATGGCCATAGGGTTTGTAAGCCGCGCGGCCAGCGCGGCCAGCGATGCCTGGATGACGGGGAGGTCGGCGGGGTCGGTGTAATAAATTCCGGTGCGGTATTGGCGGCCCACGTCGCCGCCCTGCCGGTTCACCGCGGTGGGGTCTATGGCTTCATAAAACAGTTCCAGCAAAAAGGCGAGGGACACTTTGCTTTCATCGTAGGCAACTTTCACGGTTTCGGCGTGGCCGGTGCCTTCACGGCATACCTGCTCGTAGCTGGGGTTTGCGCACTGGCCGTTTGCGTAGCCAACTTCGGTGTCCGCCACACCATAGATGGAGGAAAAATATTGTTCCGCTCCCCAAAAGCATCCGGCGGCGAGGTAAATTTCTTTCATAGCGTCTCCTTTTCAAAGGGTTTGCGGCAAGGGCTTACAGTGCCAACATAGCAGAAAAAGGAAGGAAAAGAAACGCCTAATTGTCGAAAGTTCTGTAAACAAAAGCCAGCCGTACTCCCCGTGTAATTTCCGCATAGCAGGCCGTTTCAAAAAAGCTTCCCGCATTACGCGCCGGTTCTCCCTGTCACTTGTATCTGCAACCCCTCCATCACGTCCAGCGTTTCCTCGTGCAGTTTGGGGTCGTGGCTGGCGGTGCAGGCGGCGTCCACGAGCACCGGTGTTTCCGGCTGGGCCGTTTTGGCGAGGACGGCGTTGGAGATGACGCAGATGTTCGACACGAGGCCCACCAGTTCGATTTGCGCAAAGGGCGTGGCCTTCAGGTATTCGTACAACTCGCCGGAGCCGAAGGCGGGCTTGTAAAAGCGCTTGTCCGTATCGTTTGCCATCTCTGCGGTTTCGCCGTACAGCCCGTGGCCGGGGGTTCCCGCAACGCAGTGGGGCACGGGTAGATGCCGGCCCTCCTGCGTGTGCAGGTAGTCCGGGCCGTGGGTGTCGAACGTAAACACCACTGCGTCCCCGTTTGCGCGGTATTCCCGGATTTTCTCCGCAATCAAGGCGTCCAGCGCCTGTGCCCCGGGAAACCCAAGGGAACCGGACACAAAATCGTTTTGGTAATCCACCACGATCAGGCATTTCTGCATTCTTTTTTGCCCCTTTCATTCTTATGGCTCATTTGCATGGTTTTGGTTTGGAATCTGCATTTACGGCAGGGTTTTGGCGTAAACGGCGCGGCTGCCCCAACGAACCGCCGCCGCGTTTTGGTTTCCATCATGTCTCCTTTTTTTGTCAGCCATCCAATTCAAAGCCGTCCTCGTGGATGATGACATTGCCCTTGATATGGTGGCCTTTGTCCATTTGCTTGCGCGCCTTGCGGTTCTCCACCGTGTCGAAAACCACTGAAAAGTCATAATCGGGCGGGTACAGCATTTCAGCTTTGGTCACAAGCTTCAGGCGCTTGTGGGGAATCCACTTCTTTGCGCCCTTTACCTGCACGCCAATTTCGCCTGTATCGTTGGCGGGGTGGAAAACGATTCCCGCTTCCCGCCGGGGGTATACCAGCACACTGTCGCCAAAGCCAAAGCCGGCGGCGTGGGAAGACACCGCTTTCGGCGCGGCGGCCGCCACGATGCGGCTGTTTTTTTTGTTTTGCGTCGGTGCAGGGGCGTCATTTTGAACAACGGCCGTGGAACGATAAGCCGCCTGCTCGGCATGGCGCAAAACGGCGGCGGGAAGGCCCAGCCGCCGGGCGATGAACAGGGCACAGCTTTCGCCGGCGCGGCCAATTTCCAGCCGGTAGGTGGGGGCAAGGCTCTCCCTGTCGAAAGCCATGCGAGCGTTGACGAACCCGGGCGCCGTGGCGGCATATTGCTTTACTTCAGGATAATGTGTGGTGGCCACCAGCATACAGCCGGTACCCCGCAGGGCCTCCAGCACGGCCACGGCAATGCCCATGCCCTCGGCGGGGTCTGTGCCGCTGCCCAGCTCGTCCAGCAGCACCAGGCTCTCGCCGTCTGCCTGTTCCAATATGCCGATGATGGTGGCCATGTGGGAGGAGAAGGTGGACAAATTTTCGCTGATGCTCTGGCCGTCTCCCAAATCGCACAGGTAGGCCGCCTGCAAGCACACCACGCTTTCAGGGCTTGCCGTAACGTGCAGGCCGCACTGGGCCATCAGGCACAGCAGGCCCACGGTTTTCAGCGCCACGGTTTTGCCGCCGGTGTTGGGCCCGGTGATGATGACGCCTCGCGTTTCTTTATCCATAGAGATATCCAGCGGCACGCAGGTTTCGGCGGGCAGAAGCGGGTGGCGAGCCTGCACAAGGCAAAGCGTGCGCGCGGCTGTCAGTTCCACCGGCCCCGCCCGCAGCGCGGCGCTGAGCTTGGCCCTGGCAAACAAAAAGTCCAGCGTTTCCATGGCCTCTATGTTCAGGCGAAGGCCCGCCGCGTATTCGTCCACCAAAGCGGAAAGGGTGTACAGCACTTTGCGCACTTCGTTTTCTTCCTCAACGCGCAAGGCGGCCATCTGGCTGTGCAGCTTTGCCACGGCGGCAGGCTCGATGAACACGGTACTGCCAGTGGCGGACAGATCCACCACCGCGCCGCTTATTTTGCTTTTGTACTCCCGCCGCACGCCCAGCACATACCGGCCGCTGCGCTGCACGGCGCTCCCGTCGCTTAGCCACTGCCTGTGCCGCTGGGCAAGGGTGGCCAAAGTGGACTGCACCTGCCCGGCCAGCCCCTCCAGCTTGCGCCGCAGGGTGGCGAGGGCGCCGCTGGCGTTTTCGTCCACGCGCCCGGCCCGGATGCAGCGGTTGATTTCGCCGCCGAGGCCCGGCAGAAGCTGAAAGCTGCCGCCGTAGGATGCGATGGTCTCGTTCGCCCCGGCCGCCTTGCGCAGGTAGCTTTGCATGCGTGCGCACGCCACCAAAAATTTTTCCACCTGTTCCAGCTGGTCCGGCACCAGCATGGCGCCTGCCCCGCACAAGGTAAGGATTTCTTCCAAATCTTTCATGCCGGCCAGGGGCGGGCTGCCGCATGTGTCCAGAATGTTCCTTGCGCCGGTGGTAAGGCGCATTTCATTTTGGCTGCGGCTCTCGCTCATAAACGGCGCAAGGCAGCGGCATTTCTCTTTGGCGGAATCACTGATGGCATGTTCGGCCAGCATGGTTGTAATCGTATTGAATTCCAGCTTTTTATAAGATGCGTTTTTTTGCATGGGTTCTCCTTTAGGTAGCGGTTTTTTTCACCCATGCCCATATGTGGCAAACAAAAAGGCGCAACGGTTATCTTCGTTGCGCCTGCAAAAAACACCTGTGCCAAAAAGGCCGGAGCGTTTGATGCGGCGGTGCAACGTGTCAATATGGGCACGGCAAAAGTGGCACAGCGCGGCTGTACACAGTGCGTGACGGTGGCAGGCACAGCAAATGGAAAAACATAGCGCATGCGCTGTGTTTTGAAATTGCTTTATGCAGCCACACTCTCCCAATTGAACACGACCGACATCAATACGTCCCTTTCTTCACACCGCCTGCGCGGCGATTATTTCTGTTGCCAGTATAGCAACCCACGCTTGTTCTGTCAAATGCTTTGGCGTGAGGGTTGCTCATTCCTCAATGGTGATGACGCCGACGGGGCAGTTATCCGCCGCTTCACGGGCCTGCGCAATTGTACTGTCCGTCACTTCGCCATATGCCTCCGCCAGTCCGTCATCCGCCATGCGGAATACTTCGGGGCATGTGTCGCTGCACAGGCTGCAGCCGATGCACCCGTCCCGGTCAATGGTCGCTTTCATTGCAAACACCTCTGTCCGTATAAAATTTGACGCGGCGGGCTTGTTGCCGCATCCTCCGTCATGGATACCATACCAGATGCAGGGCGCGAATTCTGCGGTAATAACCACGCGGCGGCCGAATAAAAAGACCGCCCTGCTATTCCACAGTCACGCTTTTGGCCAAATTGCGGGGCTTGTCGATGTCAAGGCCCTTGTTTGCGGCGATGTAGTAGCCCAGCAGCTGCAGCACAATGACCGACAGGGAAGGTGAAAACAGCTCGTTGCACTGCGGCAGGCTAATGACGGCCAGCTTGTCGTTCGGCGCCGCCTTAATGCAGTTGCCGATAAACAGCACCTTGGCCCCGCGGCTCATCACCTGCTCCACGTTGCTGGTTATTTTTTCGTACAGGCGGCAGCAGCAGGAAATGGCCACCACCAGCGTGTTTTCCTCCACAAGGGAGATGGTACCGTGTTTCAGCTCGCCCCCGGCATACGCCTCGGAGTGGATGTAGGATATTTCCTTCAGCTTCAGGCTGCCTTCCATGGCAATGGCATAGTCGATGTTGCGGCCGATGAAAAAAATGCTTTTGTAGCCCACGCAGGCCGTGGCGTATTTCTGGATAAAGTCCAACTGGGCCAAAATCTCCTCCGCCTGTTTGGGCAGGGCGGCCACTTCGGCAAGCAGCGCGCGTTGTTCCCCGGCGGAAATTTGCCCGCGCTTTTCGGCAAAGCGCACCGCCAGCAGGTACAAAACGGCCAACTGGGCGGAAAACGCCTTGGTGGTGGCCACGGCAATCTCCGGCCCGGCCAGCGTGTACAGGGTGATGTCGCTCTCCTTGGCAATGGTGCTGCCCACCACGTTTACAATGGCAAGGGTAGGGGCGCCCTTGCGCTTCGCCTCGCGCATGGCGGCAATGGTGTCGGCGGTTTCGCCGCTTTGGCTCACCAAAACCACCAGCGTTTTTTCGTCCACGATGGGGTCACTGTAGCGGAACTCGCTGGCCAGCTGCACTTCCGCCGGCAGGCGGCACAGCCGTTCAAACACGTATTTTGCCACCATGCCCGCGTTATAGGCGCTGCCGCAGGCCGTGATGACCACTTTCTCAAAGGCGGACATGTCCAGCCCGTCCAGCACGGTCTTGTTGTCGCCGCCGGAGACGATGGACTGGATGGTGTCGGCCAGCACCTTCGGCTGCTCCATGATCTCCTTCAGCATGAAATGCTCGTAGCCGCCCTTTTCGGAGCTGTCCAGGCTCCATGTGATGGTCTCGGGCTCTTTGTGCAGGGGTTCTTTGTCCGTATTGAAAAACTGCACACCGTCCTTCGTTAAAACGGCGATTTCCCTGTCGTTCAAATAGCACACCTGGTTCGTGTGCTTCAAAACGGCCGGCACGTCCGACGCGATGAAATTGCCGCTTGCGGAAAGGCCCACGATAAGGGGGTTGTCTTTTTTGATGGCCACCAGCGTGTCCGGCGCGTCCAGGCTCATAATGCCGAGGGCGTAGGAGCCGTCCAAGGCGTTCGACACCTTGACCACCGTTTCCACCAGGTCGCCGGTGTGGTAATATTCGGCCAGCTGGGCAATCACCTCGCTGTCTGTTTGCGAGGTGAAATGAAAGCCCTTCTGGACGAGGCGCTCCTTCAGTTCCTTGTAATTTTCGATGATGCCGTTGTGCACGATGGCGATTTGGCTGCGGCTGCCCAGGTGCGGATGGCTGTTCTCGTCCGACGGCTCGCCGTGGGTGGCCCAGCGGGTGTGGCCGATGCCCATGTGGCTTTGCATGGGGTGGGTCTCGAGGTAGCTCTCTAGGGCGGCCAGACGCCCTTTTTGCTTCGCCACGGCAAACCGGCCCTCTTCCATCACGGCGATGCCGGCGGAGTCATATCCCCGGTATTCCAGTTTCTTCAGGCCCTCAATAATGATGGGCACCGCGTCTTCTTTGCCCACATAACCGATGATTCCGCACATAATACCCTCCTCTTATCGCATGGTGATGTAATCGTCCCGGCCGGCGCCCACGGAGACATACCGCACCGGGCAGCCGACGGCCTCTTCAATGTACCGCACATACCGCCGCGCCGCGGCGGGCAGGTCTTCGGGCCTGCGGCAGCCGGAGATATCCGTTTTGAACCCTTCCAGATATTCATACACCGGTTTTGCCCGCATCAGTTTGTCCCCGGTGGGAAAGCGGGTGGTGCGCACGCCGTCCACTTCGTAGGCCACGCTCACGGGGATTTTGTCGAGGTAGGAGAGGACGTCCAGTTTCGTCAGCGCAAGGGAACCGGCCCCTTGCACGGCCACGCCATAAATGCTGGCCGGCACGTCGAAGCCGCCCACACGGCGGGGGCGGCCGGTGGCCGCGCCGTACTCGGCGCCGGCTTCGCGCAGGGCGTTGCCCTCGCCGCCGAACAGCTCGGCGGTGAACGGCCCTTCGCCCACGCAGCTGGAATACGCCTTCATGATGCCGACCACGTGGTCCAGCTTTACCCCCGGGATGCCCGCGCCGATGGGCGCGTAGGCCGCCAGCGTGTGGGACGACGTGGTGAACGGGTAAATGCCGTACTCAATGTCTCGCAAAGCGCCCAGCTGCGCCTCGAACAGGATGTTTTTGCCGTTTTTGGCGGCGGACGCCAGCACGTCGGCAGTGTCGGTGATATGCGGCAGCAGCGGGCCGCCGAATTCCGCCAGCCATTGCAGCGTTTCGGCCGCGTCTGCCCGCGCGCCGTAGCCGGAGAGGCACAGGTTTTTCCAATCCAAAATGGCCTCCACCTTGCCCGGCAGGGTGTCCGGGTTCAGCAGATCCCCCATGCGCAATCCCTTTTTCATGTATTTGTCGCCGTACACCGGCGCAATGCCCCGGCGGGTAGAACCATATTTTTTGTCCGCCAGCCGTTCTTCCTCTAATATGTCTTGCTGCTTGTGGCAGGGCAGGCAAATGAAGGCTTTGTCGCTTATTTGCAGTGTGTCCGGCGTAACGCGGATGCCCTTTTCCGCCAGCGTTTGCAACTCGCCGCACAGGTGCTCCAAATCGATCACCATGCCGCCGCCCATCACGTTCAGCACGTTTTCCCGCAAAATGCCGGAGGGCAGCAGGTTCAAAATAAATTTTCCTTTGTTGTTCACCACGGTGTGCCCCGCGTTGTTGCCGCCCTGGTAACGGCAGATGATGTCGTATTCGGCGCCGAGCAGGTCCACCATGCGGCCCTTGCCCTCGTCTCCCCAGTTGATTCCGACCACAGCTGTCAGCATTGTCCGTCCTCCCTTGTTTGACGCCCCCGACCGATCCGGCGGCAAAAAAAAAGGGGGCCGCCGATTTTCATCGGCAACCCCTTTATGTCCATAAAAATTTTACCTCATGATTGCCGGCGCTGTCAAGCGGTTCTTTTTGGAAGCCTGCCGGATTCCACAACAGCGCCATGTAATATTTCTTTCGATTCAGGCGCCGCCTCTGGTGGATGACATCGTATTACCGTAAAAAACGCACTACTTCGGCGGCAACACCTGGCTGAAAATCAGTTCACAAAATTTTAAGGAAGTGTGATGTTGAAGGTGCTTTCAGTCAGACGCGAAGGAGTTACATCTGATAATGCCGCTGGATTTGGTGTGGCGCTGGGGACGTACTTGAACCGTACCGCAACCAAATGACACTGGGCGAAGCCGGGCCGCCGTCCCTGCTGGCGGGAAGTACAGAGCGGGGCAGGGTGGAACACTCAAGATTACTGCAGTTGTTCCGCGTGACATTTGCTGCTTTGTTATTCCCACGGCAAAGCCCCCGGCACAGCCGGGGGCTTGTTGACATGCGTGTGTGGGAACTGTTTATTAGCCGAGTTTTTTGTCGGCGGGAACCAGTTCGTCAATCATGGCGTAGGCGTCAATTTCGCCGCTGCCAAGTTTCGTCTTCACGTCTTCAAGGAACGCTTTGCCTTCGTCGCTCACCGCTTCGTTAAACACGGGCTCGTTCACTTCGTAATACACACAGCCGGTGTCCACGCCCAGCTCATAGAACTTGGCTTCAAATTTGCCTTCCATAATCTGGTCGAACACATACACCATGCCCTTGGGCACGTCGGTGATGCCGCTGAGCAGGCAATTTTCAGGGGCAAGGTCGTTCTGGTTGGCAACGGAGGGGATGGCGATGATGTCCGTACCCTTCACCAGGTCCAACACGCCAAGGCCGGCGGAGTCGGCATTGTACATAATGACGTCGCAGCCGGCGTCGATCATGGTTTGGGCATGCTCTTTGATCAGGGCGACGTCTTCGAAGTCGCCGGTGAGGCTGAGCATCACTTCAATGTCGGGGTTGGCGTTCACCGCGCCGGCGTAAAAGCCGTTCAGCGGGTCGGTGATGGAAGGGATCTGCATGCCGCCCACGGCGCCGATTTTGCCGCTCTTGCTGGCAAAAGCAGCCGCGGTGCCCTGCATGAAGCCGTTCTGCACGGGCAGAGTGTTCATGGAGGCGACGTTCGGGCCTTGTGAAATGTTGGTGGAGCTGACAATGAAGATGGTGTCGGGGAAGTCGGGGGCAACGGCCATGGCCGCGTCGCCAAACTCGTAACCGTGGCCAAACACCACGTCCCAGCCGTCGGCCGCGAAGGTGCGGAAGTACTCTTCAAAGTCGGACTGCGCCAGCGATTCCACAAATGTTGTTTCGATGCCGTATTTCTCGCCGATGGCCTGCAGGCCGGCGTAGGCGCTGGCCGCCCAGCCGCCGTCGTTCACAGGGCCGGAAAGCATCAGGGCCATGCTCTGGGGGAATTCGCTGTCACCTTCGGCGGGGGCCTCGGTGCTTTCGTCCGCAGTGCTTTCAGAGGCCGCGGGCTCCGTGCTCTCAGCGGAAGCAGAGCTGGATGTGGAACCGCCGCAGGCGGCAAGCAATGCCATCATCATCAGGACGCTCAGGAACAATGCCAGTGTTTTCTTCATGGTTTCTCTCCTTTGTGTTTTGCCCCGGCACACGGGGCTTTGGCTATATGTACAGGCTTTTTGCCTGTCTACACCACTTTTTCTTCTTCCGTCAGGTCCAGGGCGTCCGAATGGGTGCCCGCCATCATCATGCCCAGCTTGTGGATTTCGATTTTGGGGGACACGACGCCCATCACTTCGCCCTCGTACAGCACGGCGATACGGTCCGACAAAGCGTAGATTTCGTCCAGCTCTGTGGACACCAGCAGCACGGCCGCGCCGCGGTCGCGTTCTTCAATAATTTTGCGCTGCACATATTCGGTGGCGCCAATGTCCAGGCCGCGGGCGGGGTGCATGGCGATCAACAGGTCCGGCTTCCGTTCTATTTCGCGTCCCAACACCACTTTTTGCTGGTTGCCGCCGGAAAGGTTTGCCATGGCCTCGTTTTCGCTGGGGGTTTTTACGTTGTATTTCTCCAAAATGCCTTTGGCGTAGCCGTTGATGTGCTTCCATTTCAAAAACTCGCCCTTGGAAAACTCGTCGCGGAAATAGTTCATCAGTAAAATATTTTCCACAAGGTTCATGGACAGCACCACGCCGCGCTTGTGCCGGTCCTCCGGAATGTGGGAGACATGCGTCTCCAGGATATCCAGCGGCTTTTTGTTGGTCATTTCCTTGCCGTCGATGTAAATGTGGCCGTCCAGCACCTTGGTAAGGCCGGTGATGGTGTCCACCAGCTCGGTCTGGCCGTTGCCGTCCACGCCGGCAATGCCCAAAATCTCGCCGCCGCGCACTTCAAGGCCCAGTCCCTTCAGGGCGGGCAGGTTTTTGGAGTTGTTGCACTTCACGCCTTCCAATTTCAGCACCAAAGGCATGTCCTGATGATCGATTGGCTTTTTGCTGTAGGTCAAATCCACCATTTTGCCCACCATCAGCTGGGCCAGTTCCTCTTTGTTTGTCTCAGAGGTGGGCAGCGTGGCGATGACCTCGCCCAGGCGCAGCACGGTCACGCTGTCGCAAATGGTCATAACCTCGTTCAGCTTGTGGCTGATGAAAATGATGGTCTTGCCTTCGCTTTTCAGCTGGCGTATCATGTTGAACAGCTCTTCCACTTCCTGGGGCGTCAGCACGGCGGTGGGCTCGTCCAAAATAAAAATCTTGGCGCCGCGGTACAGGGCCTTCAAAATCTCCAGCCGCTGCTGCTGGCCCACGGAAAGCTGCCACACCTTGGCCTCGGGGTCGATATCCATGTTATACTGCGCGGCCAAATCGCACAGCTTTTTGGTGGCGGCGCCCAGGTTTAAAAGGGGAGAGCGCGTTTCGCTGAGGCCAAGCACCACGTTTTCGATGACGGTGAGCGCCGGCACCAGCATGAAGTGCTGGTGCACCATGCCGATGCCAAGCTCGATGGCTTTGCCCGGCGAAGAGATATCATAGGTGGCGCCGTCGATGCATATTTCGCCCATGTCGGGCTTGTACAGGCCGTACAGTACGTTCATCAGGGTGCTTTTACCCGCGCCGTTTTCGCCCAGCAGCGCGTGCACCTCACCCTTTTGTACGCAAAAATCCACATTGTAGTTGGCCCGGACGCCTGCAAAATATTTGCAGACCTTTTTCATTTCCAGTGCGTTAGCCATACACATCCCCTAGTTTTCATGGTAGGTTCGTTATAGGTACGTTTCCTGTAAAAAGCGGGCGGTCACTCTTTTTTGTAGGGCTTGCCGCTTGCGGCGGGCACCTGCACCTTGCCCACGGCAGACACCAGCGCAATGATGGTGAGCACGTAGGGCAGCATTTGCAGAATTTGGTAGGGAATGCCGATCTGCATGGCGGTAAGGCGGATCTGCACCGCCTCGCCAAGGCCGAAGATGAGCACGGCGCCCAACACGCCAATGGGGTTCCAGCGGCCAAACACCACTGCCGCCAGGGCAATAAAGCCGCGGCCCACCGTCATGCCCTCCACAATGAAGGTGGCCTGGGCAATGGACAGGTACGCGCCGGCAATGCCGCACAGGGCGGTGGAGTACAAAATGGTGCCGTAGCGGATGCGGTAAACGTTGATGCCGAGGGTGTCGCAGGCCTTGGGGTTTTCGCCCACGGCGCGCACCTTCAGGCCCAGCTTTGTTTTAAACAGCACATACCAGCTGACGAACACCAAAATCAGCGCCAGATATACGAGGATGTTGTGGCTGAACAGAATAGGCCCGATGACGGGGATTTTTGCAAGAGGACCGAAGTTGATGGGAGAGAAGGTGGCCACTTCAGGCGGGGTGCTGTTCACCCCGAAGATCACCCGGTTCAGCATGATGGTGATGCCGGTGCCGAAGATGTTGATGGCGGCGCCGACGACGGTTTGGTTGGCGCGCACGGTGACGACCAGCACGGCAAACAGCAGGCCCACCAGCATGCCGGAAAGCATGGCGACAAGCACGCCGCCCCAGGCACTGCCGGTGTAGTAGGAGCCGACATAGCCCATCAGCGCGCCGATCAGCATGGTGCCCTCTGCGCCGATGTTCACCACGCCGGCGCGTTCAGAAAAGCACAAGCCCAAAGCGGCGATCAAAATGGGGGCGGCCAGGCGGATGTCGGAAGACAGCAGGTTTACAATCATATCCATTTACTTGCCCTCCTTTGCAACCTTGCGGATGGCAAGCCGCTTGCGCACGTCGGTGATATAGGTGCTGGAAACCACCAAAATGATGACCAGCGCCTGGATGACATATACCAGCGCAACAGGCACGCTGGCCTTTATCTGCATTTGGTTGGAGCCGGCGCGCAGCGCGCCGAACAGGGTGGAGGAGAGCAAAATGCCGATGGGGGAGTTTTGCCCCAGCAGCGCCACCGCGATGCCGTCGAAGCCGTATCCGGGCGAAAAGTTCTGGTACATGCGCATCTGCACGCCTAAAATCTCCACCGTGCCCGCAAGGCCGGCAAAGCCGCCGGAGATGAACATGGCCATCACGGTGCGGCGGTCGTTGGGGATGCCCGCGTAGTGGGCGGCATGGGGATTCAGGCCAACCACCCTGGTTTGGAAGCCGCTTTTCATCTTCCAAAGGAAGATATAGAAAAACAGCACACAGGCCAGGGCGATGAGGATGCCGATGTGGATGCGGGTGCCGGGAATGAAGCGGGGCAGCACGGCCGTTTCCAGCACAGGGGCGGTTTGGGGTTGGCTGCCTTTTGTCTCTATCATGGGCCCTGTAACCATGTAGTTCACCAGGTAGTTGCCGATGTAGTTCAGCATAATGGTAGTAATAAGCTCGGACGCGCCGAAGCGCACCTTCAGCAAAGCGGCGATGGAACCCCAGATGCCGCCGCCCACAAAGCCCGCCAAAACGGCCAGGGGAATGTGGATGATGGCAGGTGCGTGTACGTACAGGCCCACGGCGGCGGAGCACAGGCCGCCGACGTACAGCTGGCCTTCCGCGCCGATGTTGACAAGGCCGCTGCGGGCGGCCAGGGCAAAGGCGAGGCCGGTGAAAATGAGCGGCGTGATTTTTACTACGGTTTCCCCAATGGCCGACACCGAGCCGAAGGCGCCTTTGATCATGGAGGAAAACGCCAGCCCCACGTCAAGGCCCATGGCCCAAAGCATCAGGGAGCTGAGGGCCAGCGCGATCACGATTGCGGATATGGGGATGAGGGCGTTCATCACCGCGTCTTTGAATTTCCTGTAGGCAGTATAGGGCATCGGGCGATTCCTCCTGTTGGTGGGGCGTTGTTTATAAAGCGGGGCCGCATTTCGCGCCAACAATAAGCTCGCTGATGACAGGTACGTAACAGTTCATAAAACGAGTATACAGTATCGTTTGTGCGATTACAAGAAACATCTCACTTGGGTAGCAAATTTTAGCGATTTGCCTAATTAACTATATGAATTTTTTGCATAATAGTCAAAAGTGTGTCAAATCCATTGCGAACAAATCCCCTATGTGTTATAGTAACTAGACGTATATACAACACGGGAATGCCGGCCTTTTGCGGGAAGGCGTCGGCAGAAAAATAATGTTTACTTGGAAGGACAGGTAAAGACGCTATGAAACCATTGCGGCCCTTAAAATTGCGCAACCAGGTTTTGGACGAACTGATGGGAGAAATTGAAAAAATGACACCGGGGAACAACCGCCTGCCCGCGGAGGATGAACTTGCCCGGAAGTTCCATGTAAGCCGCGCCACCATCCGCGAAGCACTGGGCGAGCTTGCGGGAGACGGCTATATCACCCGCCGCCAGGGCAAGGGCAACTACGGGCATCCGTCCTCCATGCGGCTGCAGCGCCGCATCGATTTGGCCGGTGATTTTTTTAACCTGCTGGGTACCCCGGGAAAGCCCGTTCCCTGCGAGGTGGTGCGCATCGGCTATTCCCCCATTCCCCCGGCAATGCGCAAGTATTTCCCCTCCAACCAGGACCGCGCCTTTGAGCAGTTTTGGCTTTACGGCGGCGCGGAAAACCCGTTGATCCTGTGCAAAAACTATGTTCCGGCAGACCTTTTGCTGTGCCCGCCCCAGCCACCGGAACCAAGCCAGACCCTGATTGGCTGGATTTCTGCCTATTGCAACAAAGACAGCGCCTTCTACGCCGTGCACATGGGGTGCCTGGCGGAAAAGGAGGCCAACTGGATTTTGGGCGTGGAAGAAAACGCCGTGGTGCAAAACTGGCACGAGACGGTATATGACATCAACGACGACCCCGTGGCCTTCTGCGACCTTTTTTTCCATCCTGTAAACGCGGACCTTTCCATGATATTGTTTTCCTGATGCTTCACCAGCGGCCGCCGTGTACAACCGGCAGAGAAAGGATGATTCCATGTATGATTTACTGATCAAAAACGCGCGCATCGGCAACACGTCCCAAACCGGCGACATCGCCATTGAAAACGGGACGATTGCCAAAATTGCCCCGGACGTTGCCGAAAACACGGCGAAAACCGTCATTTCGGCCGAGGGCAACCTGGTTGCACCCGGCTTTGTGGACAGCCACACCCACTTTGACAAGGCGCTGTCCCTTGGTACGAAGGAATCGCCAACGCTGGAGCAGGCGGTGGCCAATTTTACCGCGTACCTCGGCGGCATGTCCCCGGTGGAGATCAAGGCGGACATCAAAAAACGGGCGGCCCAGGTGGCGCGGATGTGCCTGGCCGGCGGCACCACAACGGTGCGCACCCACTCGAACGTGGAGGCCGCCATGGGCCTTACCGGCATGGAGGCCTTAAATGAAGTGAAAAAGGAACTGCGGGAGTTCATCGATATCCAAATTACGGCCCTGCCCTCGTTTTACGGCGGGCCCGAGGCCCTGAAAACCCGCTTCGAGCAACTGGAGCAGGCGGCCGCCGCCGGCATGATGGACTACCTGGGCGGCGCCATGCATTTGCACGAAAACTGGGAGGAGCTGACGGAGCGGCTGTTTGACCTGGCGGTAAAATATGACCTTCCCATCGACTTCCATGTGGACGAACACGACGCGCCCGACGTGCGCAATTTTATGCAAATTGCCCGCCTGACGAAAAAATATGGCTACGAGGGACGGGTGAGCTGCGGCCACGTGACCGCCCTGTGCGCCGTGGACGACGACACCGCCAAAGAGGCCATCCGGCTGGCGAAGGACGCAAAGCTGAACATTATCACCCTGCCGTCCTGCAACCTGTACCTGATGGGCCGCACGGACAAACAGCCCATCCGCCGCGGCGTCACCCGCATCCGCGAGTTTTTGGACGCGGGCGTGAACATCTCCTACGCGTCGGACAATATTCGAGACCCCTTCCGCCCCATCGGCAACGGCGACATGGTGGAAGAAGGGCTGATTTGCGCCCAGGTGGCGCAGATGGTCACCCGGTCGGACCTGGAGACCGTGTTTGCCATGGGAACGGTAAACCCGGCGAAGGCGCTGCGCCTTGCGGATTACGGCCTGGAAGCCGGAAAAAAAGCCGATCTTGTTGTGTTCAGCTGCGACACCGCAGCCGAAGCGCTGGCGGGCCAGGCAACCAGACGGTATGTGGTGAAAAACGGAAAAATCGTGGCGGAGACCACCAAAACAACGAAAGTGGCCTTTTAACGGGCCTGCCCGGCGATAAAATGCGATGAGTATGTACTTTTTGTGAGTACATACTCATTTTGAAATTGGGAGGCGCACAATGACAGAAATGACCGGCGGACACCCGGTTTTGGAACAGCGGGAAAGGGTGACGTGCCGCTTTACCTTCGACGGGCGGGAGATGACAGGCTATATCGGCGAACCCATCGCGGTGTCGCTGGCGGCGTGCGGCGTGCACGCCTACCGCTACACCGAAAAGCACCACGCGCCGCGCGGCCTGTTCTGCGGCATTGGGCAGTGTAACGACTGCATTGCCGTTGTAAACGGCGTGCCAAACGTGCGCACTTGCGTCACGCTGCTGGAAGAGGGCATGCGGGTGGAAACCCAGCACGGCTTCGGGAAGGTGGGCGTCACATGGTAACGGATATTCTGGTTGTGGGCGCCGGCCCGGCGGGGCTTGCCGCCGCCGTGGAAGCCGCCCAAACCGGCGCGCGGGTGCTGGTGGTGGACGAAAACACCAAGGCGGGCGGCCAACTGTACAAGCAAATCCACAAATTTTTCGGCTCCAAGGGGCATTACGCGGGCAGCCGGGGCTTCCAAATTGCGGACATGCTGCTGGCGCAGGCGAAGGAGCTGGGGGTGGAAATTTGGCTGGACAGCCGCGCCCTTGGCCTGCTGGACAGCGGCGATATCGCCGTTTTGCACGACAGGCGCACCGTGGCAGTGCGGGCCGGCAAGGTGGTTTTGGCCACCGGGGCCAAAGAAAACGGGCTGGTGTTCCCGGGCTGGACGTTGCCCGGTGTGGTGACGGCCGGCTGCGCCCAAACCTTCAGCAATGTGCACCGCCAGCTGGTGGGGCGCGATATTGTAGTGGTAGGCTCGGGTAATGTGGGGCTCATCGTGGCCTACCAGCTGATGCAGGCGGGCGCGCGGGTGCGCGCGCTGGCGGAGATACAGCCCCGCATCACGGGCTACCTGGTGCACGCGGGCAAGGTGAAGCGCGCAGAGGTGCCCATCTTCCTTTCGCACACCATCGTGCGGGCAGAGGGAGACGGCCGGGTGGAACGGGTGGCCCTTGCCAGGGTGGACGAAAACTACCGGCCGGTGGACGGCACGGAACAATGGTTCACGGCAGACACGGTGCTGCTGGCCGCCGGCCTTACCCCGCGCGCGGAAATTGCCTCCATGTTTAACTGCCAAATGACATTTGAAGGCAAGCTGGGCGGCCTGATGCCCCTGCACAACCGGTTTATGCAGGCCAGCGCGCCAAATGTGTATGTCTGCGGCGACATCGCCGGTGTGGAGGAAGCCAGCACCGCCCTGGACGAAGGACGGCTGGCGGGCCTGCACGCCGCCATGGCGGCGGGCTTTGCCCCGCCGCAGGCGCAGGCGCGGCTAGAAGAATTAAGCCAAAGCCTGGCGGACCTGCGGCAGGGCGAGCACGGCCTGCCCCGGCTGCAGTGCAAGGCGCGCATCATCGAAAAAGGGGGACAGGTTTGTGGCAACTGGTGACAAAAAAGGCTATGTCGTGCTGGAGTGCCCGCAGGAGATCCCCTGCAACCCCTGCGTGGACGCGTGCCGCTTCGGCGCTATTTACATGGACGGCCTGAACGGCATCCCCACCGTAAACGACGAAAAATGCACCGGCTGCAAGCTGTGTGTGGCGGCCTGCCCCGGCCAGGCGATTTTTTACCTGGAGGAGGACGAAACGGACCACACCAGCAGCGCCACTTTCCCCTACGAATACCTGCCTGCCCCGGCGGTGGGGGACGTGGTGACGGCCCTGGACAGCGAGGGCAAAGAGGTGGGGCAGTGCACAGTGGCGGCCGTTTCGGCGCCGAAAGCCTACAACAGCACACCGCTGGTAACGGTGGTGATGGAAGGGGACGCGGGCCTGCGGGTGCGCGCCATCCGGCGGGAAAGGAAGGGCCTGTAACATGGCAAAAGAAGAAACACTGCTGGTTTGCCGCTGTGAAGAGGTGAGCCGGGACGAGATATTGGCGGCGATTCGGGACGGCCACCACACGGTGGACAGCGTTAAAAAAGCCACCCGGGCGGGCATGGGCGCCTGCCAGGGCCGCACCTGCGGCAAAATCATTATGGGGATGCTGCTGGAGGCGGGCGTCTGCACGCCAGAGAGCCTTGCCGGCGGCAAGGCTCGGTTCCCGGTGGTTCCATGCCCGGTGGACTGTTTGGCAGGGGAGGACGCGTGATGGAGTACGGTGCAATCGTGGTGGGCGGCGGCTATTTCGGCTGTTCCATCGGCTACCATTTGGCAAAGGCGGGGGTGCGCACCCTGCTGCTGGAACAAAACGCCATCGGCACCGGCGCGTCCGGCGCCAATTTCGGCAATGTGCAGGTGCAGGATTGCAACATGGGCCTTAGCTTTGCGCTTACCATGGCGGGTTTTGCGCGCATGCAGGGCATGGAGGCGGAACTGCAGGCGGACATCGGCTTTCGCTCGCAGCCGTCCCTCATCGGGGCGGAAAAGGAAAGCCACCTGCCGGAGCTGCGCAGCCTATACGAGGAAAAAAAGGATGCGGGCCTGGATATCAAATGGCTGGAGGGCGCCGCGCTGCTTGAGGCGGAGCCGAACCTTGCGCCGGGCACGGTGCTGGCGGCCACTTATTATGAGCAAGGGGCCGTCTACCCCTTCAAATATTTGTACGCCCTGGCAAAACGCGGCCGGGAGCACGGGCTTGTGATACGCGAAAACGTAAAAGCCGCCCACCTGTTGGTAGAGGGCGGCGTGTGCAAAGGTGTGGTGCTGGAAAGCGGCGAGACCCTGCGTGCGGCGCATGTGGTCGTGTCGGCGGGTGCGGGCACGGCCGGCCTGTGCCAAAGTGCGGGATTGCAGGTGCCGGTGCGCTCTGTGAAGGCGGAGGGGCTCGTTACCGAGGCGCTGCAGCCCTTTTTGCGCAACTATTATTCGTCGGCGGCCTTTTTTGCCGAGGCCCACAGCCAGGAGACGGCGGCCACCACCCTGTGCATCGGGCAAAGCCACTATGGGAACATCTTGGTTGCCGAAACCACAAAGCCGCACCAGTGGGTGGCCGAGGCGCTGCAAGACGCAACTTCCCCGGAACACCTGCGGGGCCTGCGGGAAAGCCTGCTGCACTTTTTCCCCGCCCTGCGCGATATCCAGGTGCTGCGCAGCTGGGTCACGGCGTCGCCCTATACCGATTCGTGCGAGCCGGTGTTTGGCCAAAGCGCCGTTCCGGGCCTGCTGCTGGCCTCCGGCTTTAAAAGCGCCGTCATCCTGTCCGCCGTTGCGGGGCAGCTGGCCGCACAGCTGGTGCAAACAGGCGGCTGCGCGTACGACCTTTCCCCCTTTACGGCGCAGGCCCGGCAGGTTCCCGCCGGCTGAACGCTTGCTTTCGTGCAAAGGCCCGGCGTATAATGAAACCGGCCTGACACGATGCTTTTCATAAGCTTCAGTTGAGGAGGAGGGTTGCATGGGACCTTTTTTTGGAATGGAACCTTCAGGTTTTGTACGCGATTGCACAGATGCGCACCGCGGTGCTTGACGTGGTGTACCCGCTGCTCATTAAAAGTTTTTCCCGCCGCCGCAACCGGCGGAAGTGAAACATGAAGACGTGGCGCAAACGCCCTGAGGGACGGTTTGCGCGCAGGAGGAAAACATGGCGGACAAATTGAAGGTGGTGGGCATTCACGCAAGCCCGCGGGCAAACGGCGCAACGGCCTGGGTTTTGCAGCGTGCCATGGAACTGGCCGAGGAGACGGGCGGCGTGGAAACGGTGTTTTTGCCCTTGCGCGGACGCAAGATCAACCATTGCATCCAGTGTAACCGCTGTCTGGCGCCGGATTGCTACACCTGTCCCGTGTATGACGACGGCATGGGAGAGTTTTACGAAGTGCTGCCGCAGGCGGATGTGGTGGTGCTGGCCACGCCGGTGTACAACATGGCCCCCACGGCCATGGCCCATTTATTTATGAACCGCATGCGCCCCCTTGGCAAGCTGACGTCAAAGGGGGAGTGGGCGCGGAAATTTGGCGTGGGCATTGCCGTTTCCGGCGCGCGCAACGGCGGCGGAGAGACCGCGTTGGATGTGGTGAACCGCTTTTTCCTCAGCCAGGGCATGAACCTTGCTGGCGCGGGCGTTTACGCCTACAACGGCGGAACGGTGTGGAGCCACAACCAAACGGGCGAAGAGGGCGGCCGGGACGAAACGGGCCTGCGCACGGTGGCAGTGGCGGTGCGCCGCGCCGTGGCCGCCGCCAAGGTGCTGCGCGCGGGCCTCGCGGCCGAGGCGGGCGTCTCGCCGGTGCAGCTGGCCGGATTTTTGGACGAAGAGGACCGCCGGGAATACCTTGCCGCCTTTTGGGGGCATGACTAAACAAGACATTATTATGTGATAAAACTCTGCCGGCCAGGTTGGCACGGCAGGGTTTTTTGGTGCGCGCCAGGGCGGGGAATTTGTCGAATTCCGTGGAAATTTGCGCGTATCTCATTGGACGTTAGAGGTCTAATGTATTGTGATAAACATATATAAACTACTGTCAAAAATAAGTATTTATGAGAAAAATGTCTAAAAATGTCTTGCATTTTTAAATTCATCTGGGTATACTGTGGCTATAACATTCTTCCCGGAAAGCAGACCAAGCAGGTGAATGGACGGGGGCGAAGTGATGAGCAGAGCGACATTTGAATATGCAAAGAGGGAGATCCTCAGCATCATGAAGACCGCCGACCCACCCATGCGGCAGCTGATTTCCGAGGACAAACTTTGCGAGCAGCTGGACGTGAGCCGGGGAACCCTGCGGGAGATTTTGCGCTCCCTGGAAGCGGAGGGCTTCATTTCCAAGCGGCACGGCGAGGGGAATTTTGTGCACAACAGCGTGCTGAACACCAGCATACGCATCAACCAGGTGCAGGATTTCCACCGCATGATCGAAGACGCGGGATATGTCTCCTCCTTTTTCATCCAAAAAGTGGAGACCGTGCCCTGCAAAGACGAAGACCTGCCGGAATGGCTGGAAATTGCGTACGGAGAACCAGTGGTGCGGGTAGACGGGCTGTATACGGCCAGCGGCACGCCCGCCATTTACTGCAAACTGGCCTTTCCCGTCGATGTGTTCACCAACAAGCTGCCGGATTACAACGCCGCGCCGAATATTGGAAAAATGTTTGCCAAGCATTCCAAATACGGCATTGAGCAAACCCTTGTGCACATCCACGCCGCCAACTGTGACGCAGAGATGGCGGAAGTGCTGCAGCTGGAGTGCGGCAAGGCCGTGGTGCACTGGAGAGAGACGTTTTACAGCTATACCGATGAAGTGATCGGCGTGAGCAACAGCTATTTTAACGATGCGATCGTCAGCCCCTCCATGATTTTAAAAAACTGGTAGAGTGGAAAACCCTGAATGGAGGCGTTGCGCTTGGCAAAAGAAAAAATCGCCGTCATCGGCGGCGGGGTGCTGGGGTGCGCGCTGTGCTGGCGGCTGGCAAAGGCCGGGTTCCCGGTGGTGCTGTTGGAGCGGGGCTGCCTTGCAAGCGGCGCGTCCGGCGGCAACCTGAGCCAGATCTCCATTGTGGACCGGCTGGAAGACTGGCACATTGCGGTAACGCTGCACACGCTGAACCTGTACCGCGAGCTGAAAGAACGGTACGGGCTGGACTATCATGCATCCGGCGGTGCCACGGTGCTGCGCAATGATACAGAGATGGAGGCCGCCGCAGCCGCCGCCGCCGCTTTGCAAGCGTATGGCATCCCGGGCCGGGTTGTGACGGGCAAAGCCGGCATGGCGGCCATTGAGCCGGAGCTTGACCCAAAGACGGCCATGGGCCTGCTGCACTGCGGCTGGGAAGGCAAGGTGGACGCCTTCAGCGCCACATTGCTGTTTGCGCGTCTGGCAAAAGAGGCGGGCGCGCACATCCTTGCCCACGCGGAAGTGACCGGCTTCGGCCTGCGGGGGCAAAGCGTTCACAGTGTAACAACCACCCGCGGTGTGTTCGAGGCGGACGTGGTGATAAACGCGGGCGGCCCGTGGAGCGACCATGTGGCAGGCCTTGCGGGCGTGGAGCTGCCCGTGCTGTGCCGGCACAGGGGCAGCGCGCTGGTAAGCCGCCCCATGCCGCCGGTGGTGCGCAGCACCGTGGTGGGCGGCGGGTTCCTTTTGTCGGAGGCGGCCGGTGGCACGGCGGAGGGCGGCCTGCGCATCGGCCTTGGCCTGCTGCAAAATGCCCACGGAAGCATTTTCCTCTCCCAGGCCACACTGGAAAACGCGGCAAACGAGCGGGAAGTGGACCTGAAAAGCATGGTGTTGATTGCCCGCCAGGCCATTCGTTACTTTCCACGGCTGGAACATTTGGAGATTTTGCGCGCATGGTCTGCCCCCACAACCTACACCCTGGACGGTGCGCCCCTGTTCGGCTTCAGCGAAAAGCTGGAAAATTTGTTTATCTGCACCGGCTTCAAAGGCGCTTTTTCTACCGCGCTGGGTGTGGCGGAGGAAGCGGTGAATGTATTCAAGGGCCAGGCGCCGGCCATCGGCGGGTTTGCCGCGCCGGAAAGAAGCATGGTGCGGGCGGCGGCACGCGGGTGATGTGCTGAACTTTGTATCAATGGAAAGCGAGGTGCCCGGTTTGCAAACAGACGAGATTCTGCGGTTTGAGCAAGTGAGTAAATTTTTCCCCGGTGTGGTGGCCAACGACAAGGTGGACCTGACGGTGTACCGCGGCGAGATCCACACGCTTTTGGGAGAAAACGGCGCAGGCAAATCCACGCTGATGAACATCCTGTACGGCCTGTACCGGGCAGACGGGGGAACCATTTTTTACGACGGCCGGCCGGTGGACATCGCGTCGCCCAACGACGCCATGAAATACGGCATCGGCATGATCCACCAGCACTTCATGCTCATCCCGAACTTCACTGTTCTGGAAAACGTGGTGCTGGGCCACAAGCTGGAAAAGGGCATCAAGCTGCCCATGGAACAGCTGAAAAAAGAGGTGCAGGAAGTGGCGCAGCGCCTGCATATGAACATCGACATGGACCCGCTGGTGGTGGACCTGCCCATTGGCGTGCAGCAAAAAGTGGAGATTTTGAAGGCCATTTACCGTGGCTCCAAGCTGCTGATTTTGGACGAGCCTACCTCGGTGCTGACGCCGCAGGAGAGCGAAGAGTTGTTCGCCACGCTGCGCAAATTGAAGTCCGACGGGTGCACCATCATTTTCATCTCCCACAAAATGAACGAGGTGATGGATATCTCCGACCGCATCTCCGTGCTGCGGGATGGCAGGATGATCGCCACGATGGACAAGGGCGAGTGCACACCGGCGATCCTCACCTCGCTGATGGTGGGGCGGGAAGTGAGCCTGAAAATTGAAAAGCCCGCCGCGCAGCCCGGCGAGGTGCGGCTGGAACTGAAAAACGTGTTTGCCAAGGGGGACACCCACGCCAGCAGCCTGCAGGACGTGAGCTTCACCGTGCGCTGCGGCGAAGTGGTGGGCATTGCCGGGGTGGACGGCAACGGGCAAAGCGAGCTGGCCCGTGTCATCTCCGGCATGGCGGGCCCCGAGGGCGGCGCCGTACTGTTCGACGGCAACGACGTGACAAGCGAAAGCGTGCGCGCGCGGGACGAGCGGGGTCTGTCCTACATCCCGGCAGACCGCCGCGGCGAAGGCTTGACACTGGATTTCAAGCTGTATGAAAACACCGCACTGAACCAGTATTACAACCAGCCTTTCTCCAAAAACGGCATTTTAAGCCTGAAAAACATGCGGGAAGTGACAAAGGAGTACATCGGCGCGTTCCATATCAAAGCGCCGGGCCCGAACGTGGACGCGCGCAACCTTTCCGGCGGCAACCAGCAAAAGCTGGTGCTGGCGCGGGAAATGCTGAAAAAGCCGGACATCCTGCTCATCGTGCAGCCAACCTGGGGGCTGGACATCGGCGCATGCGCTTTCGTGCACGAGAAAATCATGGAGGAACGCGCGCGCGGGGCGGCCATTTTGCTCATTTCCACGGACCTTGAGGAGGTGCGCAGCCTGTCCGACCGGCTGCTGGTGTTGTTCAAGGGGCAAATTGTGGGTGAGGTGGACCCCGCCGTGGCCAATGTGGAGGATATCGGCCTGCTGATGGCCGGTATAAAAAATACAAACCAATCAAAGGAAGAGAGGTAAGGAATGATGAAAAAAAGCATTTTTGCACTCGCGCTGTCCGCCTTGATAGTATTCGCCCTGTTTGCCGGTTGTACGGACCCCGGGGCCAGCAGCTCGGAGGCGGCGCCCGCCTCCGCGGAAACGACGGACGCGGCGGAGCCCGCGGCAAGCACGGAAGAAAGTGAACCGGAAGCGGCGGAGCCCAGCCTGAAAGTGGCGTGGATCTGTGAAAGCACCCTGACGGACGGCGGCTGGAACGAAGACGGCTTTGCCGAAATGCAGGCTCTGGCGGACCAGTACAATTTTGAACTGAGCTACCAGGAAGACGTGACCAGCACCGACGTGGCGGACGTGCTGCGCAACTACGCCGCCTCCGGTTATGACCTGGTGCTCTCCAACGAGCAGTACCACTGCGAGGACATGGCGGCCGTTGCGCCGGAGTTCCCCGACGTGACCTTTGGCTGCGTGAACGGATATGTTTCGGCCGATAACATGATCGCCATCACCGGCGACATGTGGCAGCATATCTACCTCGCGGGCATCATGGCCGGCGAAGTGACCGAAAGCAACAAGCTGGGCCTCATCACCTATTCCACCGACTCGAACTCCGCCCTTACCATGCTGGCGGCCTTTGGCGCGGGCGCAAAGTCCATCAACCCGGACGCGGAAGTCATCCACGTGGCAACCGGCAGCTTCAGCGACCTCGCCATCGGCAAGGAGATGGGCATCAGCCTGATCGACCAGGGCTGCGATGTGATCTTGTGCAACTCCGGCGACTGCAATGCAACCGTGATGGAAACCTGCATCGACAACGGCGTATCCACCATCAGCGCCATTGTGGACCGCAACGATATGTCCGCCGAATATGTGCTGGGCAGCGCCATGCTTCCCCCCAGCAACATTTTGCGGGCCATGGTGAACGGCTATATGGACGGCACCCTCACCGGCTCGGCCGACGTGCAGGTGATGGGCCTGAAAGAAGGCGTGGAAGAATTCCGCGTGAACCCCGACCTAGCAGTGGACCAAGCTGTTTTGGACGCCATTGAAGAAGCCAAAACGGGCATCGAAGACGGCAGCATCACCGTGGAACTACCGAGTTGACAGCAAACCGCCGTTTTTTGAAAAACACAACAGTATAACAACCCGTCTTGCGGCGCGGGGCCGGTCGGATTTTGCGGCCGTGGCCCCGCGGGCCGCGGGCGAACGGGCAAAAAATATGCAACGGGCTGCTTCCCTTTTGGGGAGCCGGCTTTGGCTGGAGCATGTTCACACCAAATAAAGTGGACGCCTGCCGCGGGGCATAGCCGCCGGCGGGACAGTGGGGAGCGGGAGGACTGCCAATGCACAACCAAAAGGTGAAGGCGTTTTTGCGCAAGCGCAGCTTTGTAATAACAGGCGGCATGGCGCTGCTTGCGATCCTTGCCGCCTTCTTGATCGGCGCCGTGCTGATGCTGCTGATGGGAATCAACCCTATCAGGGCGTATCACTTCTTTCTCTACGGCGCATTTGGCAACATTTACGGGTTCGGCGAGACCATCAACAAATTCACGCCGCTGCTGTGCTGTGCGCTCAGCTTTGCCATTGCGCAAAAATCCGGCTTTTTCAACCTGGGCAGCGAGGGCCAGCTGTATGCCGGCGCTTTGTGCTCCGTGCTGGTGGCTTCCCACATGCAGGGCGCGCCGGCCATTCTCACCGTGGCCGTTTCCATTGTGGCGGGCATGGCGGGCGGCGCTGTATTAAGCACCATTGCGGGCCTGCTGCGCATTTGGTTTGGCGCCAACGAACTGCTTACCACCATGATGCTGAACTACATCATGCAGTATGTCATCGCGTTGCTTGTAAGCGGCGCGCTGAAAAACCGCAACAGTTCCATGGAGCAAACGCCGCCCATTCCGGCGGGCGCGCAGTTGCCGGTCATTTTGAAAAATTCGCGCCTGCACGCGGGAATTTTCATCGCTTTGGCCGCGCTTTTCCTGGTGTGGTTTTTGCAGCAGCGCACGGTGCCCGGTTTCGAGATGCGCCTGTCCGGCATCAACCGCAACGCCGCAAAATACGCGGGCGTGCGGGAAACGCGGGCGTTGCTCATCGTCATTGTGCTGTGCGGCGCGCTGGCGGGGCTTGGCGGTTCGATGGAGCTGCTGGGCAACCAATACAAACTGATGAACGGATTTTCCAACAACTACGGGTTCGACGGCATCGGCATTGCCGTGATGGGGCAGTATCAGCCCATCGGCATCTTGCTGTCCACCCTGTTGTTTGCTGCCTTCCGCACGGGCACCGCCGCCATGCAGCGCGGCATGGGCGTGCCCACACCCATTTTGTACATCCTACAGGGCGTTGTTGTCATCGCCGTCATCACCAGCAACTACTTTGTGGGGCGGATTAAAAACGCGCTGGTTGAAGGGAGGGCTATCGAAGAATGATTTCTTTGCTGAACACGACTTTGGGCATGGCTGTGCGCATGTCGACGCCCTATCTGTTTGCGGCCCTTGGCGGCATGATGGCCCAGCACAGCGGCGTTTACAATTTTTCGCTGGAGGGCATGATGCTGGGCGGCGCGTTTTTTGGCTATTTTTTCGCATGGCTCACCGGCAATCTCTACATCGGCCTTTTTGGGGCCATTCTGTGCGGCATGGTTTTCGGCTGGCTGCTCAGTGTCATCTCCATCCGCTTCGGCGTTAGCCAGATGGTGCTGGGCCTTGGCATGAACACCCTGCTGATGGGCGTTACCAGTTTCATTGCCCGGCTGATGAACACCACGGAAGCCGGCACAGGGCTGCGGCTGAGCGGCCTGCTGGGCAATGTGTTCAACGGCCCGCTCACACAAATTCCTGTTTTGGGCAGCATGGTTTTCAGCCAGAACTTCATGACCTACCTTGTGGTGGTGCTGTTCATCGGCTATAACTGGTTCATCAAGCGCACCGGCCCGGGGCTGTCCCTGCGGTCTGTGGGCGAAAACCCCGCTGCGGCGCAAACGGCGGGCATCAACGTGTTCCGCTACCGGTACATCGTGGTCACGCTGTCCTGCATTTTGGCGTCCATGGGCGGGGCGTACCTCACCCTTACGCAGGTGAACCGCTTTTCTGAAAACATGACGAATGGACGCGGCTGGATCGCCATCGCCGCGCTGTGCCTCGGCCGCCTTACACCCGTCGGCACCTTTTTCAGCTGCCTGCTGTTCGGCCTGGCGTCCGCCGTGTCGAACCAGATACAGGTGCTGAACGTGGGCATCCCGTACCAGGTGGCCCTGATGGTGCCCTATATTTTGACGATTTTGGCGCTGGTGAGCATCCGCGGCAAAACCGGCCACGGCCCCGCGGCGCTGGGCAAGCCCTATTTAAAAAACCGCTGAGGCAGGGGGGACAGGATGACCGGCGAAAAGAAATTCTACCTCACCTTTGACGGCGCGCCGAACCCGCCCCACACGGACCATATCCTGGAAAAACTGGCAAACCACAACGTGCACGCCACTTTTTTCATGGAGGGCCGCCGTGTGGACGAACAGCCCGCCTGTGCAAAGCGGGTGCTGCAGGCGGGCCACGCCGTGGGCAACCATTCCTACACCCATCCCGATTTTAGCACGCTTTCCATTGCGGAATGTGACGAAGAGGTTCAAAAAACCCAGGACGCCCTGCGGCGCAATTTGGGTTTGGAGGCGAAGCTCCTGCGCCCGCCCTTCGGCAAAATAAACGAAGAAGTGCTGCGGCATTTTGAACAGCAGGGCTTCACCGTGGCATTGTGGAGCTACAGTGTGAAGGACTGGGAAGGCCCGGACGCCGAAGCCGTTGCGGGCAGGGTGCTGGGCCAGCTTGTGGAAGATGAGGCAACTATTGTGCTGCACGACCGCGTGGAGTGGAACCCCGGGGTGCTGGACATCATCATCCCGGGCATTTTGGAAAAAGGGTACTGCTTTTGTGTGAAAAACGACCGCCGGTGAAATGGCGGCAGAACATCGGGCGCAGTGAGCCCAACAGTAAGGAGGTCTACCGTGTTTAGTGTGAACCAAGAGGCCGTGCGGATCGTGAAAGAGCAGATCATTCCCTATGCCGAGCGGCTGCAGTGCAAGGTGCACCAGCTGAAAAACGGCGCCACCGTGGTGGACATGGGAATCCATGAAATGGGTGGCTACACGGCCGGCAAACTGTTTGTGGAGGCTACCATCGGCGGCATGGGCCACGTGGATTTCGGCCGCTTCACCCTGGGCGCCATCGATTTGCCCTCCATCGATGTGTACATCGACCAGCCGCAAACGGCGTGCCTGTCGTCCCAGTTTTCCGGCTGGCGCATGGGCGAGGGCTACAACGTGGGCGACATCATCCCCATCGGCTCGGGCCCCAGCCGCGCCATTGCCAAAAACGACGTGTTCTCCCAAAGCTGGCACTACCAGGACCTGCACCACGAAACCGTGTTCGGCGCGCAGACTACTGTTCTGCCGGACGAAGCCCTCGCGGAAGACATTGCGGCGCAGTGCAAAATAAAACCGGAGAACGTCTATATCCTGGCGGCGCCCACCGGCAGTTTGGTGGGGTCCATCCAGGTGTGTTCCCGCACGGTGGAGGCCTCTGTGTGGCGGCTGTGCCGCAAGGGCTTCCCCATTGAGAAAATATACAGCGGCATGGGCACCTGCCCCATCGCGCCGCCCATCCGCAACGAGCTGCGTGCAATGGACCGCGTGAACACCGCCCTATTGTACGGCGTTACCGTGCGTTATCTGGTGGACTGTGAGGACAGCGAGATCGAAGCCGTCATCAACGAGGCACCGTTCAGCGCGTCCCGCCGCTTCGGCGAAGATTTCATTGACATTTTTGAAGAGGGCAAGCGCGACTTCTATATCGTGGACAAGGACATCCACACCGTGGCGTGCTATGAGATGACGAACCTGGCCACGGGCAATACCTTCAAGGGCGGCCAGCTGCGGGAAGACCTTTTGGAGAAATCCCTGTTCCATTAAATGGCGGCACACCCGGCGGCCAAAGGCATTCGCCCGGAAAGGCGGGCCTTTGGCCGTCAGGCTGTCAGGGAAGATCACATTGCGGCACATCGTACCCGTCTTGCGTATGTTATACGCGGCGGAACAGCGCACGACGCACAATGGAAAAGGGGCAAACCATGCGCATAGACGGACACACCCATTTGACGCGACCGCCGGAGAATATGCTGAAGATCCTCGACGCCACCGGCGTGGACCGGTGCGTCGTCTGTTCCTCCGGCCTGGCAAACGGAGAAGACATCCACACCCTGCAGGACGCGAAAGGCACCATGGCCCGCGTGGCGAAGGCGCAGAACAACCCTGGCACAGGCAAAAATATTTCTGATATCAACCGGGAGATAGCCGATGTGGTACAATCAAACCCGGAGCGCTTCATCGGCTTCGGCAAGGTGGATTTGTTCGAAGAGGACTACATGCGCCGGGCGGAGGAAGTATTGGCCCTCGGCCTTTCCGGCATCGGCGAGATCATCGGCGTGCACGGCAACGTGGAAAAATTGGCGCCGCTGGCCGCCTTTTCCCATGCCCACGGCGGCTTTCCGCTGTTCGTCCACTGCGATTATCCGGTGGACGGCAATGACCTTGCCGAAATTGCGGCCCTTTGCGCGCAAAACGGAAAGGCCGTGGTTATCATCGGCCACTTCGGCGGCGATTTTTGGCTCGACGCCATTGAGATTGCCAAGCGCCTGCCGGGCGTCTACCTGGACCTTTCCGAAATCGTGAACCAGGTGCCCCTTACGGTGGCCGCGCGGGAAATTCCCGAAAAACTGCTGTACGGCACGGACGCCCCGTGGGATTTGGCCGAGGCCATTCTGGTGCGGGTGCAGCATTTGCCCGTTGGCAGTGAAGTAAAAGAACAGATTTTGGGCGGCAATTTGGAACGCATTTTGAAAGCGGCGGGCAAACTGGCGTAAACAGGCGGTGAAACCATGCAAAGAGTAAGCGTACACCCTATTTTAGACTATGACACGCAAAAAGAATCCATGGTGACGATTGTGGTAAACGGCGCGGAGCTGGAGGCCAAAGAGGGCGAGCCGGTGGCGGCGGCCCTGATGGCCCACGGCATCCGCGTGTTCCGCCACACGGCAAAGGACAAACAGCCCCGCGGGCTTTTTTGCGGCATTGGCCAATGCACCGACTGTGTGATGGAAATAGACGGCGTGCCAAACGTGAGAAGCTGCGTGACGCCGGTGAAAGCCGGCATGCGGGTGAACACGCAGGAAGGCAACGGAAAGTGGGTGGCCGCCGGCGATGAAACAGTATGAGGTAATTGTGGTGGGCGGCGGCCCGGCCGGGCTTGGCGCAGCCATCAAGGCGGCGGAGTTTGGCGCCAGCTGCCTGTTGATAGACGAAAACAGCCGGCCGGGCGGCCAGCTGTTCAAGCAGATTCATAAATTTTTTGGCTCGCGGGAACATTACGCGGGTCTGCGCGGCTATGAAATCGGTGAGCTGCTTTTACAGCAGGCGGCCCAGCGTAACGTGGATATCCGCCTGAACACCCGTGTGTGGGGCGTGTTCAAGGACAACATTGTAACAGCCTGCGGCGAAAACGGCGAGGCTCTGAGCTTCCGCGGAAAAAAGGTGGTGCTGGCAACAGGCGCGTCGGAAAATACGCTGGCCTTCCCCGGCAACTGCCTGCCGGGCGTCATCACCGCCGGGGCGGCGCAGACGTTTGTGAACATCCACGGGGTGAAGCCGGGCAGCCGCGCCGTGGTGGTGGGCAGCGGCAACGTGGGGCTCATCGTGGCGTACCAAATGCGCCAGGCGGGCATGGAAGTGCCGGCCATCGTGGAGGCGCAGCCCGCCGTGAACGGCTACGACGTGCACGCGGCCAAGGTGCGGCGGCGCGGCACACAGATTTATTTGCGCCACACCGTGCTGGCGGCGCGTGGAGACACGGAAGTGGAGGAAGTGGTCATCGGGCAGGTGGACGAGGCATTCCGCCCGCTGCCCGGCACGGAAAAAACTATCCGGGCGGACACCCTTTGCCTTGCCGTGGGCCTTTCCCCACGGCTGGAGCTTGCCGCCCTTGCGGGCTGCGGCCTTGGGTACAACCCGGTGCTGGGCGGCTGCCTGCCCCTGCACGGGCCGGACATGCAAAGCACCGAGGACGGCATTTACGTGGTAGGGGACCTTGCCGGCGTGGAGGAGGCCAGCACCGCCCTGGACGAAGGGCGGCTTGCGGGCCTTGCGGCTGTGGAGGCATTGGGCACAGCGGCCGGGGCGGCCCTTGCAGACGAACAAGCACAGGCCGCCGGGCGGCTTGCCATGCTGCGGCAGGGCCCCTTTGGGGAAAAGCGCCAGCGCGCCAAGGATGAAGTGATGCGCGCCATGGCGCAAAACGGATAGGCGAAAAGGAGTGCTATGGAAAAGCCGAATTATATCTGCCGCTGCGAAGAAGTGACGTGGGAAGAGGTGCTGGAAAGCATCCGGAACGGCGCCGACACGCTGGACGCGGTGAAAAAAGCCACCCGCGCGGGCCTTGGCTATTGCCAGGGGAAAAGCTGCAAGCGGCTGGTGGCACAGGCCATCGCCGCCGAAACAGGCACGCCCGTGGCACAGTTGCTGCCGGGCAGTGTGCGCCCGCCGGTGGGCGCGGTGGAGCTTTCCCTGCTTGCGGCAACAGACTGGGGCGAGAAAGGCGAAGAAGATGAAAATTGACATCCACGTGCATATCACGCCGCCGGATATTATTGCGGACCCGGAAAAGCTGTTTGAAAAAGAGCCCTATTTCGGTTTGCTTTCCAGCAGCCCGAAAAACAAGTTTGCCACCGGCGAAGACGTGGTGGCCATGATGGACGAAAACGGGGTGGATACGTCTGTGGTTTTCGGCTTCGGCTTCCGGGACCAGGGCCTGTGCCGCTATGTGAACGACTACACCGCCGAAATGGCAAAAAAACACCCGGGGCGGCTGGTGGGGTACATGGCTTTGTCCCCGAAGGGGGATGGCCTTGAGCGGGAAATGGACCGCGCCATGGGCCTTGGCCTGTGCGGCGTGGGGGAACTGTTCCCCGACGGCCAGCAGTTCGCCGTCGAAGACGAGGCCGAGACCCTGGAACTGGGACATTGCCTCACCGAGCGGGGCCTGCCGGTCATCATCCATTCCAACGAGCCGGTGGGCCACTACTACCCCGGCAAAACCACCACCACACCTGTGAAGCTGGACGCCTTCGTGCACCACCACCCGGACGTGAAGGTAGTGTTTGCCCACTGGGGCGGCGGCCTGTTTTTTTATGAACTGATGCCGGAACTGCGGGAAAAGTACAAAAACGTGTATTACGACACCGCGGCCTCCACCTTTTTGTACGCCCCGCGCATTTACGAGGTGTGCAAGGCGGCGGGCGTTTTGAATAAGATATTGCTGGGCAGCGACTACCCGCTGCTGCCGCCCAGCCGCAATTTCGACGAGCTTGCGCAAACGGATTTGACACCGGAGGACAAGGCCCTGATTTGCGGCGAAAACGCGCGGGTTTTTTGGGGCCTGTAAATTCCAAGGGAAAAGCAAAGGAAACACCCATGAGAAAAGTGCTGATAGACTGCGGGCAGAATATCCCCTGCAACCCCTGTGTCGCCGCCTGCGCGCGGGGGGCCATCACCATCACCGGCGGTCTTACGGAAAAGCCGGTGGTGCTGGAAGAAAAGTGCAATGGCTGCGGCAGCTGCATTGCCGCCTGCCCCGGGCAGGCGTGCTTTGTGGTGGACATGGCGTTTGCCGAAGGGCTGGCCAGCGTGGACATTCCCTTTGAATACCTGCCCCTGCCCGCGGAAGGCAGCGAGGTGGCCGCCACAGACAACGAGGGCCGGCACCTTTGCACAGCCACGGTGGTGCGCGTGGTGCAGGCGGCCAAAAACAACAGAACAGCCGTGGTGCGCCTGGCTGTGCCTGTGGAATTTGGGCCGCTGGTGCGGGGCATTGGCGAGTGATGAAAAGGAGAGGTGAGGACAATGCTGCTGTTTAAAAACCTGGCCCACGTGGTGCAGGACAGCGAGACCGTTCTGGAAAACACAGACGTGCTGGTGGAGGAAAACCGCATCGCCAAAATAGGGAAGGTGGATTCCGCCAGCCTGCCGGAAAACGCCAAAGTGATAGACGGCACGGGAAAGATCCTGATGCCCGGCTTTGTGAGCGCGCATACCCACCTGTACCAAAGCATGCTGAAGGGCATGCGCGACGACCTGGGCCTGGTGCCCTGGTGCGAGCAAGTCACCTTTCCCTTTGCAGACATCATCCACAAAGAGGAGCGGGAGCGGGACAATACGGAGCTGAACTATTGCTACGGGGCCCTCGGCGGCATTGAGATGGTTCGCAGCGGCACCACCAGCTTTGTGGATTTCGACATTTTGACGGACAGCGTGTTCGAGGCATGGCAACAGCTTGGCGTGCGCGCCGTGGGCGGCATCCAGGCGGTGGATAGGTGGATCCCGAAGGCTTTGGTGGGCCAGCTGGACGCAAAGAAGCGCGAGATTTTGCACATTGTGCAAACCTGGCACAACAAAGGCATATTAAAGGTGGCCATGGCGCCGTCCACGCCCTTTGCCTGCACAGAAGAGTTTTTGGCGTGGATCCGCGGCGTGGCGGAAGAATACGGGATGCAGCTCTACATGCACGTCTCCGAAACGGCGTGGGAGGTGAAGGAGGCAAAGCGCGACTATGGCGACACGCCGCTGGCGTACCTGGAAAAGCTGGATTACCTCTCCGGCCCGCGCCTTGCCGCGGTGCACTGCGTGCACCTGACACAAGAAGAAGTGGAGATTGCCAAAAAGCGCAAAGTGTGCGTGGTATATAACCCCAAAAGCAACGCAAAACTGGGCAGCGGCGTGGCCCCCATCCCGGACTATTTGCGGGAGGGCCTGCTGGTGACGCTGGCCAACGACGGCCCGGCCAGCAACGATCTGCTGGATATGTTCGAGGAGATGCGCTTTGGCGCACTGCTGCAAAAGGCCACCCGGCAAAGCCCCGCATGCATCGGTGCGAAAGACCTGTTCAAAATGGCCACCGAGAACGGGGCCGAAATGCTGGGGCTGGATGCCGGCGTGGTGATGGAGGGCAAACTGGCCGACCTGGTGCTGCTGGACCCCATGAGCGCGCACATGGAGCCCACCCACGATATCATCCAAAGCATTGTGTATTGCGGCAAAAGCGAAAATGTGGACACGGTGGTGATAGATGGCAAGGTGGTGCTGGAACATAAAACGCTTGCCACCATGGACGAGGCCGCCCTGTTGAAACGCGCCACGGCGCTGGCAAAGGAAAAGCAGCAGGGCCTGCAAGGGCAGCGCATAGCGGCGGAGTGAAGGCGGCGAAGGCGGGTTCGGCTTCGCCCGAAAGGCAGGCCCAACATCGGCTTTGTGCTGGAAACGACCGGCAACCCGTTTTTACCTCGTAAGTGTTGGCGGTTTCAGTGGTGATGCCGCACAGTAGAATCATTTAGTATCGTTGTTTGACAAGATTTTATTGCGTGAGGCCGGACAAAATCCGGCCTCGTTTTTTTATGTAAAAAGCGCCACTTAAAAAGTGATTTTCTCGACAATATACTCCCAATCCCCCCTTACTGCTTGGTTTATGATGTAGATAGACCGGGCCTTGGTTTCCTTTGCTATTTTGCATGCCATAAAACCAATACGTCACAAAATATTTCACAGCATAATTAACATTTGCGCTCCGGCAGCCAGTTTTAAAACACACCCCCATAGTGGGTGATAGCATTCTTCAAAATTGCCCTCTATACTATTTTACAGGTATATTTTTATTAAATCAGGTTATTTAAAGCAACGTTGAAAGGAGTTCCCCTATGCCTAACTATCAAGACCCCAAGGTGCCGTTTACGCCCGACCGTGCGGTGCTTCCCATCCACGAGCCCGAATATGCCCCCTGCCCGGAGATGTTCGCAGACAACAATCCCCCGCCGCCCCCGCCGCGCTTCACCGTCAAAGCACCGGATGGCGCCCCCAATGTGCTCATCTTTTTGCTGGACGACATGGGCTTTGCCGCCACGTCGGCTTTCGGCGGGCCCATTCCCATGCCCACGGCGGAACGGCTGGCCAAAACCGGCATGAAGTTCAACCGCTTCCATACCACCGCCATCTGCGCGCCCACCCGCGCGGCGCTGCTTTCGGGCTACAACCACCACAGCGTAAATATGGGCAATATCACCGAGCTTGGCACCGCCTATCCCGGCAACCTCAGCACCCGCCCGCTGAATGTGACGCCCATGGCCGAAGTGCTGCGCATGAACGGCTTTTCCACCGCCCAATTCGGCAAGTGCCACGAGACGCCGGCGTGGGAGATCAACGTCTCCGGCCCGTTCGACCATTGGCCCGTTTTCTCCGGGTTTGACAAATTTTACGGCTTTTTGGGCGGCGAGACGAACCAGTACCGCCCCGGCCTCATCAGCGGCCTGGAGGCCATCGATATCCCCGACCGCGAGGATTACCATCTCAGTGCGGATTTGGCGGATAAGTGCATCGAATGGATCCACGCGCAAAAGGCGATCACGCCGGACAAACCCTTCTTCACCTATTTTGCCCCCGGTGCCACCCATGCGCCCCACCATGCGCCCGCGGAGTACCGCGATATGTTCAAGGGCCAGTTTGACTGCGGCTGGGACGTTATCCGCGAACGCACACTGGAGAATATGATCAAAATGGGCATCGCGCCGGAGGGAACCAAGCTGGCCCCGAAGCCCGCGGATATTGCCGACTGGGATTCGCTGAGCGATACACAAAAAAGCCTGTATGCCCGCCAGATGGAGATCTACGCCGGGTTTGCCCGCCATGTGGACGACCAAATCGGCCGTGTGGTGGACGCGCTGGAAGAGATGGACATTTTGGACAACACCGTCATCTTCTACATCCTGGGCGACAACGGCGCGTCCGGCGAAGGCTCGATGAACGGGTTGTTCAATGAGAACGCGATTTTCAACGGTCTGGAGGAAGACCTGGAGTTCGTCAACTCCAAAAAAGACCTGCTGGGCACCGACATGGCCTACAACCATTACGCGGCGGGCTGGGCCATCGCGATGGACGTGCCGTTCACCTACATGAAGACGGTCGCCTCCAACTTTGGCGGCACCCGCAACGGCATGGTTTTCCATTACCCCGCAAAATACCAGGCGCACGGCGAAATCCGCGGCCAGTTCCACCACGTTATTGACGTGGCGCCCACCGTGTACGAACTGTGCGGCATCCCCGCCCCCACCGAGGTGAACGGCGTTGCGCAGCGCCCCATAGAGGGCGTGAGCATGAAGTACGCCCTGGATGAGGCGAATGCCGCCGACAAGCACCTGACCCAGTACTTCTCGGTCTTTTCGAACTTCGGCGTTTACCACGACGGCTGGTTTGCCGGTGTGGTGGACAAGCTGTCTTGGAAGATTCCGCCCCTGTACCCAAAGACCAAGGACGCGCCGTGGGAACTCTACAATGTGGCGGAAGATTTCAGCATGTCCAACAACCTGGCCGCCCAGTATCCCGAAAAGCTGGAAGAGATGAAAAAACGCTTCTATGATGAGGGAATCAAGCACAACGTGTTCCCCATCAACGGCGTGGCGGGCGCACTGCTGGACGCCAAAACGGCCGGGCGCCCCACCGTGTTTGGAGACAGGAAAGAGCTTACCCTGTACGCGGGCATGGGCGACATGCGCGAAAACGCATTCCTCTCGCTGAAAAACACCTCTTATGTTATCACGGCGGAGGTGGACGTGGCCCCCGGCCACACCGACGGCGTAATCCTTGCGCAGGGCGGGCGTTTCGGCGGCTACAGCCTGTACGTGAAGGACGGCGTACCCACCTTCTGCTACAACTGGGCGGGCCGCGAACGTTATTACGTGCGCGCCGCGACGGCGCTGAAGCCGGGGGATGAGCGCAACCAGATCCGCTACGAGTTCAAGTACGACGGCGGCGGGCGCGGCAAGGGTGGCCTTGGCACCCTGTTCGTAAACGGCGAAAAGGTTGGCGAAGGGCGCATCGAGCACACCCTGGCGCAGCAGATTTCCATGGACGAGGGCGCCGACGTGGGCCGCCAGCGCGCAACGCCCGTCACCGAAGAATACACCATCAAGGACAGTGTGTTCCAGGGGGAAATCTACAGCGTGAACATTAAGATAGACCAATAACGCACCAATATTTATGTTCAAAACGGGCGGGGCATAAGAATGGGTCTTGGTACGCCCGGTTTGATAAGGCCCCTACGGGCCAAACGCCGAAAGCCCCGTTCACAGGGGCTTTCGGCGCTGAATATCACCACACCAAAAGGAGGCACATTGTAATGTCTGAACTGAAACTGACCTATGAACAAGCCACTGAGGAGTATGCCTACTCGCTGGGGTTCCAGGCCTGCCTGTGGGGCCGCCCTCTGTGCGAGTATATGGAGACCATGTATCCGGCGCTGAAAAACGGCGGCAGCCATGTGAACACCTTCCACTATTTCGACAGGCCGAAGCCGTCTTCCATCCGTTTTGTGCGCACGCCGAACAATGTGACCATCGACGGCTACGCCATTGGCGATTTGCACGATGAGCCTCTTATTCTCTCCGTGCCGGAGCAGACGGACCACCGGTGGTACATTTGTCAGGTTGGCGACAAATTCGACAACATCGTGTACAACGTGGGCGGCAGCAAGGGCCAGGAGCCCGGAATTTTTGTGATTACCGGGCCTGATTATCACGGCGAATTTCCACCCTATATGAAACAAATCAAGGTGAGAACGAACCTTGCCGTCATTGCCCTTCGCGTGTTGCTTAACGGCATGGCCGACATTCCA
>JAVBNG010000065.1:0-21401 GCA_031551695.1 Oscillospiraceae bacterium | reverse complement strand
GACGGTATCCGCCTCACAGCCGCCTGCCCCGCCTGTTACCGGCGGCGCGCCGGTGTTTGCCGCGCCCGCGCCTGTTCCGCCGCCCGTGGGGCAGCCCTTTGTCCCTGCTTTGGGCAAGGCGCGCGGCCCGTCCCGCGCGGTCGAAATTTCCCTCATCGCCATCTCCCTTGTAGTAATATTTATGCTGGGGCTGGTGGTGTTCATGCTGGCCCGTGTGCAGGGCTCGGTTACAAGCTTTGTCACGCCCTCTTATGTGGAACCGTCGCCGCCGTCGAACACATTTTCCGTGTTGTATGTGGTGGGCGAAATGCTGGATTCCAGCGCATCGACCACATACCAGCACGCCGCAACGGTGGAATATATAAAAAACCTGACCGTGGACAGCGGCAACACGGGCATTTTGCTGTATATGGACACGCCCGGCGGAGGCGTGTATGAAAGTGATGAGCTTTACCGCGCGCTGGACAATTACCGCGCGGTAACGGGCCGTCCGGTGTGGGTGTACATGGCGCAGATGTGCGCGTCCGGCGGGGTGTACGCCGCCGTCGCAGCGGACAATATCGTCGCCAATTACAACACCACCACGGGTTCCATCGGCGTGTACATCTCCATGACGGACACCAGCGGCCTGTATGAAAAATTCGGCGTAAAAACCGTGCTGGTGCGCAGCGGAGACAATAAGGGCGTTGGCACCGGCGGCGTTCCCATCACGGACAAAAACGTGGACGTGTACCAGGACGTGGTGGACGAAAAGTACGAGCGGTTTTTGGACGTGGTGGCCATGGGCCGCAATATGGACAAAACTGCGGTGCGTAAAATAGCGGACGGACGTGTGTTTACAGCGGAGCAGGCGGTAAAGAACGGCCTGGTGGATGAGCTGGCCGAATGGGACAGCGTGCTGGAGGCTTTCCGCGCCCAAACGGCCAGCGATGAATATTACCCCGTGTTCGCCACCCAATCCGCGCTGTCCGGCCTTTTGTATGAAATTAGCGGTGTGATGCCAAAAAGTGACGCACAGGCGGCGCTGGATTTTGCCCAAAACGCGCAAAGCGGCGTGCCCATGGCCATGCTGGTGGAGGGATAACCCGCCGGGGCGCCGCGCGGTTTTTTTAGATTAAAGAGACAGGTGATGCGCCATGCGCCATAAAGGAACCCAAACGGTTGAGACAGAGCGACTTGTTTTGCGGCGCTTTAGAGAAAACGACGCCGACGCCATGTACCAAAACTGGGCCTCTGACCCGGAGGTGACGCGCTGGCTGCGGTGGGACCCGCACGCGGACGTAAACGAGACCCGCGCCCTGCTGGCCGAGTGGGTGGCGCGCTACCCACAAGACGGCGAATACTATTGCTGGGCCGCCGCGCGCAAGGGCACGGGCGAACTGGTGGGGTCTGTCGGCATTCTGAAAAACGGCGTACCGGGGGACGCTCGCCAGGATTTCCCCGGCGGGTGGGAAGCGGGCTATTGTTATGCGAAAAGCGCTTGGGGCAAAGGTTACGCCACCGAGGCCATGCGGGCCACGGTGGATTGGTTTTTTGAAAATACGCCGGAGACTTTGATTCACGCGGGCCACGCCGTTGCGAACCCCGCCAGCGGTCATGTGCTGGAGAAATGTGGGTTTGTTTACACGGGCGAGGGTGAATACACGCGGTTTTCCGGCGAGAAAGTACCCGCAAAAATGATGGAACTGACAAGAGAAGCATGGGTGCGGGGCAGGGGCCCTGCCTGGGGTGGCACCCAACATTGTGGGCCGGCCGGCTGCGCCCGATGACAGAGGAGAAAAAATTATCAATAAGATAGACGAAAATACGATTGTTTTCCCCGTTTCCGGCGAAGCCGGCGGTGCAGGGGGGGCCGCCTTTGCCGCGGCGGAAGCGGCGGGCCGTGAAACCCCGCACGAAACAAACGCAGGGGGCCCGCAAAACGTGATTTTGCTGGGCCTTGACACCGGCACCTATGACGCCGAGCGCAGTGTGGAAGAACTGACGGCCCTGTGCGAGGATAGCGGCTTTACCGTGGTGGCCGAGGTGTTGCAAAAGCGCTCGGCCCCGGTGGCGGCCACGGCCCTTGGCGCGGGGCGCCTGGCTGAGGCCGCCTTGACGGCCCAGAACTTGGACGCCGGGCTTGCCGTGTACGACGGTGAGCTCTCCGGCAGCCAGATCCGTAATTTGGAACAGCGGCTGAAAATCCCGGTCATCGACCGCACCATGCTGATTTTGGAGATCTTCAGCCGCCGCGCGGTTACCAGCGAAGGCAAGCTGCAAACGGAGCTTGCCACGCTGGAATACCGCCTGCCGCGGCTTTCGGGCCTTGGCACGTCGCTGTCCCGGCAGGGCGGCGGTGGCGGCGGCGGCGCGGGCGCGCGGCGCGGCGGCGGCGAAACAAAGCTGGAGTACGACCGGCGCTATATCCGCCACCGCATCTCCGTTTTGAAGGGCCGGCTGGCCGAAATGAAAGCCCATCGAAGCGCAAACCGCCGCAAGCGCGAAAAAAGCGGCGTGCCGCTTATCGCCTTCGTGGGCTACACCAATGTGGGCAAATCCAGCCTGGTAAACCGGCTTTCCGGCAGCGACATCCCCACGGCGGACATGCTGTTTGCCACCTTGGACCCCACCGCACGCGCGGCCAGCCTGCCGGATGGGCAAAATGTTGTGATGGTGGACACGGTGGGCTTTGTGTCGCGCCTGCCGCACAATTTGGTAGAGGCCTTCAAAAGCACGCTGGAGGAGGCCGTTTACGCCGATTTGCTGGTGGTGGTGTGCGACGCGGCAGACCCGGCCGCCGATGAACAGCTGGCCGTGACGGCAGGGGTTCTTTCGAATCTTGGGGCCACGGCACCACGCATCGTGGCTTATAACAAATGCGATAAACTGAAAAACCCTGTTCTGCTCGACGCCTCTGCCGTGGCGGTAAGCGCAGTGACAGGGGAGGGCGTTCCGGCGCTGCTGGATGCCATCAGCGCGGTGCTTTCGGCCCGGGTGCGCACGGTGAAGCTGCTGCTACCCTATGGCAAGCTGGCACTGGCCGACACCCTGCGCCGGTTTGGCAACATCAAAACGGAGGACTACCGCGAGGACGGCGTGTACTTTGAAGCCACTGTGGAAGCCGCCCGGGTACATTTGTTCGAGGAGTATCTTTGTTAAGCAAGCGCTGTATGGCGGTACAATGCCCATAGGCAAAGCTGTTGGAGAAAAGGGGGAAGAAGCGTATGATGGAATTGCCGGAGGCCCTGACCGTGGCGCGCCAAATGCAGGGAACACTGATGGGGCAAGCTGTTACAGGGGTACAGGTGCAAAAATCGCCGCACAAGTTTGCCTTTTTCAGCATGGAGCCCGCGGACTATGCCCGTATCCTGGCAGGCAAAGAGATTACCGGCGCGGCGGCCCACGGCAGCTGGGCCGAGCTGCAGGCCGAAAACGCCACCCTCACCTTCAATGACGGCGCCAACCTGCGCTATTACGCCCCCGGCGAGGTGCATCCCGAAAAACACCAGCTGCTGCTGGGCCTTTCCGGCGGCGGCGCGCTGGTGGTGACGGTGCAGATGTACGCGGGCATCCAATTATTTACGGATGGTAATTTTGACAATATTTATTACAATACGGCAAAAACGAAGCCGTCGCCGCTGACGGACGCGTTCGACGAGGCCTATTTTTCCACCCTGCTGGACGACAAAACAAAAAAACTGTCCGCCAAGGCGTTTCTGGCCACAGAGCAGCGCATCCCGGGCCTTGGCAACGGCGTGCTGCAGGACATTTTGTGGCGGGCGAAAATTCACCCAAAGCGCAAAATGAGCACGGTGGGCGACGCGGAATTTGCAAAACTGTATGCCACCGTGAAGGCCCAGCTGGCCGACATGGCCGAAAAAGGCGGCCGCGACACGGAAAAGGACTTGTTCGGTGTGCCAGGCGGCTACCACACGGTAATGCAAAAGAAAAACGACGGCATGCCCTGCCCCGTGTGCGGCGGGCTTATCAAGCGCATGGCCTACCTTGGAGGCAATGTGTATGTGTGCGAAGGCTGCCAGAAAGTTTAAGGGCGCCGCAGGGAAACACCTCTGCCGCCGCGCCAATCGCTTACATGCAACGCCCGGCCAATTGGCCGGGCGTTGCTGGTGCAAAAAATGCCGCGCGAAAGCGCTACGCCTTGGGTTCTTCCTTCGCAAAGCCAACCGCTTGCGTAATGCCGGAGGCGAGGCCCGCAATCCCCTGCAGTTCACTCGGGATGATCAGCTTCGTGGCTTTGCCGTCGGCCACCTTGGCAAGGGCTTCCAGGCTTTTCAGTGTCAGCACTTCCTTCGAGGCAGCGGCCTCGTTCAGCATTTTGATCGAATCCGCCGTGGCCCGCTGCACGGCGATGATGGCCTTTGCCTCGCCGTCGGCCTCGCGGATGCGCTGTTCGCGTACGGCGTCGGCCCGCAGGATGGCGCTTTCCTTTTCGCCCTCCGCCACCAGAATGGCGCTGCGCTTTTCACCCTCGGCCCGCAAAATGGCTTCACGCCGCTGGCGCTCGGCCTTCATCTGCTTTTCCATCGCGTCCTGAATTTCCGCCGGCGGCAAAATGTTTTTCAGCTCCACCCGGTTCACCTTGATGCCCCACTTATCCGTCGCTTCGTCCAGTGTGGCGGTGATTTTCGTGTTGATGACGTCGCGGCTGGTAAGGGTGTGGTCCAGCTCCAGCTCGCCAATGATGTTACGCAATGTGGTAGCGGTAAGGTTTTCAATGGCGGACAGCGGTTTTTCTACGCCATAGGTGAACAGTTTCGAGTCCGTCACCTGGAAAAATACCACCGTGTCAATCTGCATGGTGACATTGTCCCGCGTGATGACGGGCTGGGGTTTGAAATCCACCACCTGCTCTTTCAGCGACACCTTTTTGGAAACGCGCTCAAAAAACGGGATCTTGAAGTGCAGGCCCGCGGGCCATGTGGTGTTGTAAACGCCCATACGCTCCATCACATACTCGGTAGCTTGTGGTACAATGCGTATGTTTGTGACGATGATGAGCAATAAGATGACCGCAATTGCGGAAAAAGCGATGATCGTGGCGATATTTTCCATTCCCTGCCTCCTGTGTGCGCCATGGGCGCTGTTTGCGGTTTTACACGGAACCGGTGCCGGTCGTTTTGCCTGAATCTTCAGTGCCCTGGGCCACGCCTTCGGCAGACGGCAACGTTTGCGGCACCACCACCAACGTAACGCCTTCGATGGCCTGCACGCGGCACCATGTGCCAACGGGCAGTACAACGTCAGCCCTGGCGGCCCACTCCAGTCCTCCCAGCTTTACGCGGCCAACGCGCCCGGGCTGGATCTCGCTGACTACCTGCGCCGGTTTGCCGATGTTTGCGTCCGCGTTGGTGGGCACGCGGCGGTTTGCCATCATTCGTTTGGCAAACGGCCGCAGGGCAAACAGTGCCACGGCGCTGACGACCAGAAACGCGGCCACCTGCACCGCCACGGCGCCCGGCCAGGCCAGCGACACAAGCAGCGCAACAAGCGCCCCCGCGGCAAACCAGATGCTGACGATGGTGGCGGTGACAGCTTCTAATAAAAGGAACACAATCAGTGCAACCAGCCAAACAATTTGAATCGTCTGCAAAGCAAGCCTCCTTTGCCGGCAAATATGCGCACCATGCGCGTACCGGCTTGCTAACTACATTATAGCAAATGACAGTGGCAAATCCTATAGCACGGCTGTGAAATTTCGCATCATGCTTGAAAAACCCGTGTATTTTTGATATACTAATTTGCGCCCCGCGTTTTGCCGAACGCCACAGGTGGCGTGTGGCGCCGCAAGACGAACATGCGAGAAGGCGCGATGAAAATAAGCTGGTGTAGCTCAGTTGGTAGAGCAGCTGATTTGTAATCAGCAGGCCGGGGGTTCAAGTCCGTCCACCAGCTCCACATGTCGAATCCTGTCGAACGCGTTTGTGTTCGACAGGATTCTTTAGTTGCTATTACTTGGGAGAAATAAGTTATCACCCTCTTCGCCACCCAACTTCCGCAGCCAAGAGAAATATAGTATAATAAAATTGCGGCAAATCACCAAAAACTGGGTATTGGGGTGCAAACATGAAAACACTGTTCAAAATCAAGTATGGTCCGGTGCTTTTGGATATCGGGGTCATTTTATTATGCGTTTTTTTTGTGGAATTGCAAAGCTTTGTCCTTAATGGAAAGGGTGTGTTTGCTTTTGTGGCGGGTGTGGCCAAAGCGACGTTGGAACTGTTTCCCCAGGCTGAAAGCGGGGGACAGCGTATAGCGCTGTTGCTGCTTCCGCTGCACGCCTTGCTTTTTCAAGCTTTTCACGCAATGTTTGCCGCCGTTGTCGCGGCCGTCTATTTTGCGTTTATCCGGGCGCGCCTTCGCGTAGCAGGCGAAAAAAAGCTGTATACCACCGAGAAAGACCTCACCTATTTTCGCAACACTTTTCCGGGCCTTGCGCCCGCCACGGTAAGCATACTGATGGATTTGGACGTGACGCCCCAAAAGGACATACCTGCCAGTCTTTTACAGATGATGAACAAGGGTCTGCTTGCCTTTGACGGAACAAAAGTGATACAGGCGGACGCGAAGCCCGGCATGAGTGCAAGTGAAGCCGAGCTGCTGCGCTTTGCACAGGGGAAAACGGCCAGCCTCACCCGATGGAAAGCGCTTTGCATCAAAGACGCCATCACCTCGGGCTATTTGCAAACAGCCGGGCCCTCCGATTTGAAACAGCAAACGAAAAAACACTGGATCGCGGCGGGAATTTTTCTTGCTATCGCACTTGTTTTTGGCGTTACGCAGAATGTTTTCGGCGGCGGTTTTTCCGTTTTGAACAAGGTGGAATGGGGCCTCGGCATGTTATGGCTCTATTGGCAAATGAAATCCTTCGTGCCGGACGTATTGTTTGCCTTGTTGCTTTGGGTGTCTATGGGCAGCGCCGTCATATTTGCCGTGCTGACTTTTTATGTGGCGTCGTTCGAGGCAAAATATGCAAAGTTGCGCGCACCTGTCCGGCGGACCGCCAAAGGCGAAAAAGCAGCCCGCCAGCTGTATGGCATCAAAAACTATATCCACGATTTTACCATCCTTGGCGAAGCCACCAGAGATAAGGTGGTTTTGTGGAACGACTTTTTGGTCTATGCCATTGTGCTGGAAGAGAACACAGATATTATCAAGGAAATAAGCAGATATTATCCATCTATAAAACTTTCGGCTTTGCAGATGTAAATGTACACAGCCAGCGGATATGGCGTTATTTGTCAAGGTGCTGGGGAAGATCATAGATAGACAGCCTTTTTGTCAATGAAGGACAAAAAAGTCTAAAATTCGTATATTTTTGACTTGTGTTTTGAAAGAAGCCCCTAAGATTTTTCCCGTTCGCGGAGGTCTTGGGGCTTCTTTCAGTTTACTTTGGCAATCTGATTTTTAGCCAAAATTTTCCAATTTTAACGAATTTTCTAACGAGTCAGGGTTTAGTTTCGCAAGCAGATCATTCATTGCAAATTCTAACTCATTTTTCCTTCATCGAATCAACAAAGGGTTTTTGTTGTCGAACGCCTGTAAAGCCTTTTTGGTGACTTGGCTTAACAGCAAACCACTTGTCAGCAAAATACGTTTGTATGTGTGTTTTCGGGGGGGCAGCGGCAGTCATCCTCAATTCGTCGCTGCTAAAAAGAGCCGCGCGGAAGCCGTTCAAAATGTGCGCGGCGGAAAAGCGCTAGACAGCATTCGCAGAGACACTGCGGCGTAGGCAGTCGTTTCCTTTGGCCCGGGCGAAGCCCGGGCTTTTTGCTGTTGACAGATAGGCGCGTATGGCATATACTAGCATTATGACCAAAATATAAATTATAGTCATAATGGAGTGTACGCCTATGTCCCCACGCGCGTTGACGGAGCAGGAAAAGGATTTGCAGCGGCAGAAGCTGATGGAAAAGGCGCGGGAGCTGGTGCTGGCCCATGGCATGCGCCGGGTAAGCGTTGACGACATCGTGAAAGCCGCCGGCATGGCAAAGGGGTCTTTTTACCATCATTTTGCCAGCAAGGAAGACCTGCTGATGCAGCTGGTGTGGGGAATCTACAGCGGCTTCCTGGCGCAAGCCGAGGCTGCCATCGCGCACAGCAGCAAGGTGGGTTTGCGCGAAACGGTGGCGGGGTTCATCCGCGCGCTGCTGCACGAGCCGGACAAGGTGTTTTTCTTTCAGAACCACGACGACCTGGAGACATTGATCGCCACGCTGGACAGCCGTGACCTGCGGGACTTCAACAGCCTTGAACAACAGGGCTTCGCCCGGCTTATCCAGCTTGCGGGCAGGGACGTGACGAAAGTAAATCCCGGTGTTGTGCATAATTACATTCACACCATGTACTTTGCCGTCAGCGACGGCACCATGGTTCCGGAAGATCTGGACGAAACCATCGACGCCATGCTGGCGGGGCTTTTGGACTATATTTTTGGTAAAGAGAAGATGGACAATGGCGGGCAGTGAAGCGGGCAACGGGCACTGGTTTGGCAGCGCTATGCCGCCGTGTTATGACTTGTCTCTGCGGAGGACAGGCGGTAAATAACTAGATTGGATATTTATATCACGTGGTTAGCAACTGCTAATCATATTTGCCGTGCAAAAAATCAGACGTTTTCAGGAGGAAACAGATGTACCTGCGAGTTGAAAATGTAAAAAAGAGTTATGAGAACGGCAGTCATGTCCAAGTGCTGAAAGGCGTGTCCACGTCGCTTGCCGAAGGGGAAATGTGCGTCATCTATGGGCCGTCCGGCTCGGGAAAATCCACTTTTTTGAACACGGTGGGCGCGCTGGACCCGGTGGACAGCGGCAGCATCCAGGTGGACAGCGAGGAGATCACCAAAATGGGCGCCAGGGCGCTTTCCCTGTTCCGGCGGCGCACCCTGGGGTTCATCTTCCAGTTCTACAACATGGTGCCGAATTTGACGGTGCGTGAGAACATCCAGGTGTGCCAGTATCTTGCGCAAAGGCCGCTGGACATGGACGAACTGCTTGAAACATTGGGCCTTTCCGAGCACCAGCGCAAATTCCCAAACCAGCTTTCCGGCGGGCAGCAGCAGCGCTGCGCCATTGCCCGGGCGCTGGTGAAAAACCCGAAGCTGCTGCTGTGTGATGAGCCCACCGGCGCGCTGGATTCCGCCACGTCGCTGGAGATTTTGACCCTGCTGGAGGATGTGAACCGCCGCTTTGGCACCACAATGCTCATCGTGACGCACAACACGGCTATCAAGGCCATGGTGCACCGGGTCATCCAAATCAAGGACGGGCTGATCACCAAGGACTACGCGAACGACATCCGTGTGCCCGCGGCGCAACTGGAGTGGTAGGAGGAAAAACATGGGGCTGTATCGTCGCATCCCGCGCGAATTGCGGGCAAACCGTTTGCGGTATCTGGCACTGTTTTTCCTGGTGGCGCTTGGCATGTATGTTGTGGTGGGGCTGGTGGGCGCGGCAGACACCATTATCCGTGCAGTGGATCATAGCGCGGTGCAAAACCGTCGGGAGGACGGCCAGTTCACGGTGTTTGCGCCGCTTTCGGGCGCACAGCTGCTTGCGCTGGAACAGGCGGGCGCTACGGTAGAGGCCATGCCCTACCTTGACTATGCCGGGGAGGGCGGCAGCGTGCTGCGGGTGTTCCAAACCCGGCAGCACATTGATTTGACACAGGCAGACACCGGCACTTTACCGAACGTAGGGGAAGTGCTGCTGGAAAAGCTGTATGCCAACGCACACGGCCTTGCCGCGGGCGATGTCCTTTCCATTGGCGGCACGGCACTCACCGTGTCCGGCACCGGTACTTCGCCGGACTATGACGCGCCGCTGCAAAACCTGACCGACGTGGCCCAGGACAGCCACCGCTTCGGCACAGTGTTTGTGGATCCGGCGGACTACCTTGCATTGCGGGCAAGCGGACAAAGCCTGCAAAGCGAGACCTGCCTGTACGCCTACCGGCTGGGTGGCGGGCTGACCCACGGCGCGCTGAAACAGATGCTGCGGGGCTTTACCATAGACCGCGCAGCCATCACCGACACCTACTTTCTGGAGTTGCTGGACGAACTGGACGAGCCAAAAAACGAGCTGTTGGACGGTGTTGAAAAGCTGGTGGATGGCGGCGCGTCGCTAAACGGCGCGCTGGCGGCGCTCGGCGTGGCCGGGGACGACTTGCTGGCAGCTTTCCAGGAGGCAGGTCTACCGCCGCAGCTTCTCCAGCCTCTCGCGGAATACTTGGCCGTCGTAAACGCCGCCGAGAGGGGCGGGGCCCAGCTGCAAAGCGGGTTGGATGAGTTGCAGCGGCAAGCCGAAGACCTGGCCGGCGAGGTGTTCGGTTACGACATCGAAAACCTGACCTCTTTTGTAGAGGCGAAAGACAACCCGCGCGTCGCGGCCTCTGCCGCCGACGTGGTCATCAACAAAAACGGCGGCATCATGGCAGGCATTATCGCGCTGGTGTTGTTTGCCTATGTCATCTCGGTGTTCACGGTGCACAGCATCGACAGCGACAGCGAGGTGATTGGCACGCTGTACGCCCTGGGGGCGCCGCGGGGTGCGCTTGTGCGCCATTACCTGGCGCTGCCGGTGCTGGTGGCGGGGCTTGGCGGCATGGCGGGCACGGCCCTTGGCTTTTCTCCGCTGGGCGTGGCCTACCAAATGCGGGACACCGCCGGCTACTTTTCGTTCCCCACGCCGGCCGCCTATACCCCCTTGTATCTGCTTATCTACGGCCTTGCCATGCCGCCGTTGGTGGCCGCGCTGGTGAACTTTCTGGTGGTGCGCAGCCGCCTGGCAAGGCCCCGGCTGGCCCTGCTGCGCAAAGAACACGCAAAATAAAAAAGCGGCGGCGTGCAGCTAGTGGGGATGGGGTTCATCGGCCTGTTCCGCCTGCGGCAATTTTTGCGGGAAAAGAGGGCCGGCCTTGCGGTGTGCGGCGGCATGTTTATCGCGCTGTTACTGCTCATTTTGGGGCTGAACTGCTATGCGTTCATCACCACCATGCAGCGGCAAAACAAGGCGGACATCCAGTATAACTATATGGTCAGCCTGAAATATCCGCCCAAAGATGTGCCAAAGGGCGCAACAGCCGTTTATATGCAAAGCCTGTCGCGGGAAATCTACGGCTACGAAATGGATGTGACGGTATTGGGTATCGGCGCGGACAACCCTTATTTTGATTTCATTCCGGCGGCGGGCGAGAAGACCCTGACCATCTCCACCTCCATGGCCAACAAATTCCATTTGCATGCAGGCGACGATGTGGTGCTGGCAGACAGGGTGAACGACAAGCGCTATGTGTTCACCGTGGACAAAGTAGTGCCCTATTCGGTTGGATTATACGCCTTTATGGACATTTCCAGCATGCGGAATTTGTTCGGCGCGGCGGAAGAAGAGTATAACGTGCTGCTGGCAAACACCATGCCGGACATCGACGCCGGGCGCATCTACGCCGTTACTAGCCGGGCGGGCATTTTGGAGTACGGCAATGTTTTTTTGCGGCTGATGACGCCGATGGTGGTGATGATGGTATCGGTGGCGACGGTGGTGTTTGCCATTGTAATGTACCTGATGATGAAAATGATGGTGGACCGCTCGTCCTTTGGAATCTCGCTGATGAAAATTTTCGGATTCTCGGACGGCGAGGTGCGTAAATTGTACCTGGACGGCAATTTCATCACAGTGGCGCTGTCCGCCCTTATCGGTGTGCCGCTGGCAAAGCTGGTAATGAACGCTGTATACCCGCAGCTGATTGCCAACGTGGCGCTGGGGCCGGACATGGCGATGCCCGCGTGGCTGTACGCCGCCATCTTCGCGCTGATTTTCGGCTGCTATCTCCTCGTCAGCCTGCTGCTTTCGCGGCGCCTGAAAAAAGTGACGCCCGCCGAGGTATTGAAGCGGCGGGAGTGACGCGGCGCTATTCCGCCTGCAGCAGCATACGCATCTCCAGCGGACGCATGGCAAAGGTCTTTTCAAAGGTGTTGTAAAAATTGGCGGGGCTGTGGTAGCCTGCCTGCCGGGCAATCTCCATCACCGGCAGGTTGCCGTTCTTCAGCAGTTCCAGAGCCCTCTCCATGCGCTGGACGCGCAGATACTCCGCGACCGAATGCCCTGTACAGTGGCGAAAGCCCTGCTGCAGGGCATTTTTGTTCAGGCCAACCAGCTCGGCCAAGTGGGTGACCACCGGCGGCTTTTCCATGTTTTGGGCAAGAATGTTCTGCGCCGCCGCTATTTTCACTTGGGTTTCAGCGCTGATTTGGCGCACCGGAGCATGCTGCCGGCTGTATACATATTCCAGCAGCAGCGCCGCCACCTCCATGGCCTTTGCTTTCAGGTACACGGCAAGCGCCTCCGGCGCCAGCTCAAGCTTGCCTCTCACCTGCCGCAAAACGGAACTGACCTCTGGGATGTACAAGACATCCGGGTTCAGCACCTGCGGCGCGCGCTCCCAAAAATCCGCGGGCAGGCGCACGCCGTATTCTTCAAAAAACGGCTCGCGGATCAGCAGGCTGGTGAAGGCCAGGCGCAGGCCGGCGGGCGCGCGGGTAAACAGGTTCCAGCGGGCAAAGTTCACAAAGCAGTTCAGCCCCGGCTCCACGGGGTATGGCCTGTCTTTTGTCTGGTAGTGGACGATGGTGCGTTCCCCGTCGCCAATGTTCTCTCCAAGCTCAATGTAGCGTTCGCCAATGGTGGTGTTGCTTACATAGTCCTTGTGGTAGGTGTAGTCACTCACCGTCCAGAAAAAGAAATCGGTGTCGCCCATATATTCAAGATATCCGCTCCCACGCTCCGGCGTGGGAGACATTTTGATACCGCGCGGCGTAACTTCCCGCTCCCACCAGCCGGTCTCGTCCATGTGGAAAATATCGTCAATGGATTTAAAATATTGCATGAGGCCCCTTCTTATCGATTTGGCACCGCGTCTCTCGATTTGGCACACTCCAAACGCGAAGCAAACAAAGTAATATACTGATTTTACGTCGATATTTTAAGGTGTGTTTCTCTTTTTGCTTCGCCGGCCTGCGATTACCCGCCTTGCCTGGCCCATTGCGGCCTGCTAAAATGGCAACGAATAGTTAGTTGGTGCTAACCGAGTTTACTGTACCACATTTGCTCTCCGCCGTAAAGTGACGGGGCAACGAAAGGGGATATGATTTTGGAAAAGAAAAAGAAAGGGTCGGTCATCAGCCGGGCGTTTGGCATTGCGGCCCAGGGCAAGGGCCTCTTGGTGGCGGGCTGCGCGGCCTCCGTCCTCGGCATGTTGGCCGGGGTGGCGCCCTATTTGTCGGTCTATTTCATCGCGCGGCAGCTGCTTACGCCGCCGCCCGGCAGCGATACCCGCGCCGTGCTGATGTTTTGGGTCCTCGTTGCCGGCGCCAGCATTCTGGCCAACATGGTGTTTTCGTTTTGTGGCAGCTACAGCTGCCACCGGGTGGCGTTCCGGCTGCTGTACAACTTCCGTGTGAAGGTGATGGAGCACATCGGGCGTTTGTCCATCGGCTTTTTCGCAAATAACACCACCGGCGGCGTACAAAAGACCATGGATGAGAACATCGAAAAAATCGAGGGCTTTGTTGCCCATATGCTGCCGGATATCATCGGCTCGGCCTTTGTGCTGGCGGCCCTGTTTGTCAGCCTGTTCGTATTGAACGGCTGGCTGGCCCTTACGGTGCTCCTGGCTGTTGTGGCAGGTCTTGCCATGCAACTCGCCGTTTTTGGCGGCAAAAAGGCCAAGCAGCTGTGGGTGGATGTATCCACGGCGTCCAAGGATATGACGGGCGCCTTTTCGGAATATGTGAAGGGCATGGCCGAGGTGAAGCTGTTTGGCCTCACCGGCACCGTCACCCGGGGACTGGATGACAACATCAACCAATTCAAAACCTGGGAACTTCGCCAGTACAGGCGCAGCGCCGTGCCCATGAGCCTGTACAAAACCATCGTGCTGAGCCTGCTTTGCTTTGTGCTGCCGGTGGGGGTGCTGCTCATTGTGCAAAATCCGGCGCCCGCCACGCTGTTGGCCGTGCTGATGGCCCTCATCATCACCCCTGCCATTTACGACCCGCTGATGACCTGCGTCAACTATGGCAGCCAGATGGGCATGCTGGCCGTGGGGCTGGACGCCATCGACGCCATTCTGGAAACGGAGCCAGTTCCCGCGCCGCGGGTGCCACAAATGCCCCAAAGCTGGGATGTGGCCTTTCACGATGTCTCCTTCTCCTACCAGGATATGGACGACCCGCTGCGTGTGATGGCATTGTCGGGCATCACCTTCACCGCACCGCAGGGAAAAATGACCGCATTGGTTGGTCCGTCCGGCGGCGGAAAAAGCACCATCGGCCAGATTCTCTCCCGTTTTTGGGATGTGGAGGCGGGCGGCATCACCCTCGGCGGGGTGGATATCCGCGAGATGGACCCCGCCGTGCTGATGGACAACGTGGCCACCGTGCTGCAGGACACCTACATTTTCGCCGACACCATCCTCGGCAACATCACCATGGACCGGCCCTGCCCGCAACAGCAGGTGGAGGCGGCCGCCAAAGCCGCCCAATGCCACGACTTTATTATGGCGCTGCCAAACGGCTACCAAACCCGCATTGGCACGGGCGGGGCCAGCCTGTCCGGCGGCGAGGCCCAGCGGGTTTCCATTGCGCGGTCCATCCTCAAAGGCTCGCCCGTTGTGGTGCTGGACGAGGCGCTGGCCTACTCCGACGCCGAGAACGAAAACCTCATCCAGCAGGCCATCAAAAACCTGGTGAAGGGCAAAACCGTCATCATCATCGCACACCGGCTGCAAAGCATCCGCGAGGCGGACCAGATACTGTTGCTGCACAGCGGGCGCATCACCGAGCGCGGCACCCACGGCGAATTGCTGGCCGACAACACGGAATACCGCACGCTGTGGCAGTTGCAGCACGAGGCCGATGCCTGGGCCATCGAACTGCCCGGCGAAACCGCAAAACAGGAGGTGGGCGCATGAAGGAGGTCATCCGCAAGTTTACCTGCGGCCACCTGGGGCAGATGGTGCGCCCCACGGTGTGGCTGTTCCTCGAAAGCCTGTTCATGAGCTTCCCGGCAGTGGCCACCTATTTTGCCATCAACTTCATCGTGCTGGCCTTTGCCGCCCCGGCAAACATCGGCGGCCTTTGGGTGGTGGCGGCCATTTTGGCGGGGCTTGCAGTGGTGCAGTTTTTCCTCAGCACCGGCACGTTTTTGAATACCTTCCTGCCCGCCACCACCCACTCTGCCGAAAACAAGACAGATTTCGTCAAAAAGCTGCGCACGCTGCCGCTGGGTTATTTTCTCAAAAAAGAGTCCGGCGAACTCATCAACACCTTCACCGGCGACTTTTTGGCCGTGGAACAAAGCATGGTGGCCATGTTCACCGGCATTTGGGCGGTGGTGTTTTCCTGCGTGTTTACCGGGGTGGTAATGTTCCTATTTAATCCCGCCATGGCGCTGGCGCTGTACATTTGCATCCCGGTGGCGGCGCTCATCATCGCGCTGTCCATGCGGCTCACCACAAAGCTCACCCTGAGCAACATCGAGGCAAGGGACCGCACGGCCACTTACCTGAACGAGTATTTGCTGGGCATGAAAACGCTGAAGGCCTACAACCAGAACGGCGAGGGCTTTGGCAAGCTGAAGGACGCCTACCGCCACCTGATGAAAATAAACCTGCACGCCGAGACCGTGGGCGGCACCCTGATGAACCTGGCCACCACCTTTGTGCAGGTGGGCCTGCCGCTGATGTGCTTTGCCGGGGCATACCTGATTTTGGGCGGCAGCCTTGGCGTGGCGGAATACCTCAGCCTCATCGTCATCGGCACCAAGGTGCTCTCGCCCATCCTCACCTGGGTGCGCTACATGGTGATGCTGCGCACCCACTACGTCTCCGCCTGCCGCATCGACGACGTGATGCAGGCCCCGGCCATGCACGGCGAAGCCCACACCGACGCGTGCGACGACATCCGATTTGAAAACGTGCGCTTTGCCTACAGCGGCAAAGAGGGCGAAGAGGTGCTGAAAGACGTCTCCTTCACCATCCCGGCGGGCAGGCTCACGGCCATCGTGGGGCCGTCCGGCGGAGGCAAAACCACCATACTCCGCCTCGTCGCCCGGTTTTGGGACGTAGGCGGTGGGAAAATCACCTGCGGCGGCAAGGCGCTGGCGCAGCTTTCCGCCGACGCGTGGCTGGACAACATCTCCATGGTGCTGCAGGACGTGTACCTGTTCCATGACACCATCCGCGAGAACATCCTGTTCGGCCGCAAGGATGCGAGCGAGGCTGAGATGGTTGACGCGGCAAAACGCGCCCAGTGCCACGACTTTATCATGGCGATGCCCGAGGGGTACGACACCGTAGTGGGCGAAGGGGGCAGCACTTTGAGCGGTGGGGAGAAACAGCGCATCTCCATCGCACGTGCCATCCTCAAAAACGCGCCCATCTTGCTGTTGGACGAGCCCACCGCGTCCCTCGACGCCAAAAATGAGGTGCTCATCCAGCGGGCCATCGGACAGCTCGTGCAAAACCGCACTGTGGTGATGATTGCCCACCGACTGAAAACGGTGCAGAACGCCCACCAGATTTTGGTGATGGCAGACGGCGGCGTACAGGAAGCTGGCACCCATGAAGAACTGATGGAACGGCAGGGCGCTTACCACAGGCTGTGGGGCCTGCAAAACCAGGCGAAGGACTGGAATATCTAAGACAATAGGTCACTGCTGAAACCACTTATAATTGACAATATGATGGAGGAATCGAAGTATGAAAAAGACGCGCAAGTTCATCGGCTTGAAAGACGTCATTCTTGTAACACTGCTCACTGCACTTTGCATTGTCATCAACACCGTTGTGGTGCTGCCCTTTGCCGCCAACCTGTTGCTGGTGCTGTGGCTGGTGGGCGGCATCGACATGCTTTTGTGCGGGCCCATTTATATGCTGATGGTCTCGAAAGCGCCCCGTTACGGCACCCAGCTTTTGTTCTCGTTCCTGTTTGCCGTTTATTACTTCATCACCAACGGCATGATCCTCATTAGCCTGATGATTTTCGGCATTGGCGTGGTGCGCGAGCTGCTGATGCTGAAGGGCGGCTACCACAGCCCGGTGCGCCTTACAATTGCCTACGCGGTATACGGCGTGGGGGTCATGTTCGCCCCCATCGTGATGCTCATGACAACCAGGGAGCAGATGACTGCAACCATGCTGGCGAACGGCCTCACGCAGGAATATGTGGACAGCGTCTTCGCGGTATATTCATCCGCCAACATCCTCATCGGTGTAGCGGTCACCATTGTGGGTGCTGTGCTGGGTTGCTTCCTTGGCTACAAGATGCTGAAAAAGCACTTCCGGCCGGCGGGCATCGTCGAGGGCGCGTGATGGCTGTGAATGCCGTAAAAAACGCTGACCTGCGGGTATCGCTGTGGCTGCTGCTGCTTGCCGCTGTGGCGGTGGTTACCTGCAAAGGCGAGATATGGTTCATTGCCATGATGAGCCTTGCCGTGCTTTGGCTGACGCTGCGGAGCCGCTGTGCCCAGGGGGCCGGGTTCGCCCTGGCCTATGCGGTGCTCACTGTTCTTTCCCGGCCGATGCTGGGTGTGTGCGGGTTTGAAACTCTGTGGCTGTTCGCCAATATCGGCCGCCACATGCTCATCCCCATCGCCTTTGCCGGCGGCATTGCCGACGCGCCCACCGGCACATTGCTCTGCGTGTTCAGCAAGCTGCGGCTGCCCAAGGCATTCGGCATCTCCACCGTCGTACTGCTGCGCTATGTGCCCACCATCAGCTATGAGCTGCGGGCCATTCGCTCATCCCTCAAATTTCGGGGCACCGGCGTGGGGTTTTGGGGCACCCTGGCCCATCTGCCCGCCAACTTCGAGCGCACGCTGGTGCCCATGCTTATCCGCACCACCCGCATTTCGGAGGAGCTTTCCGCCGCGGCTATGGTGCGCGGGGTGCGCATGACGGGCGCGATTGAGAGCTTTGATGCGGTGCGCTTTACCAAAGCCGACACGGCTGTGGCGGCGCTGTTCAGCGCAGGCATTGCCACCGTTTGGGTGCTGGACAAGGTTTTGGGCTTGGGGGTGGCGCTATGATTGAGCTTGCAGGCCTTTCGTTCACATACAACGGGGCGGCGCAAAAAAGCCTTTGCGGCGTGGACCTATCCATCGCCCCCGGCGAGTGTGTCGTCGTCACCGGGCAAAGCGGCTGCGGCAAAACCACCCTCACCCGCGTGCTGAACGGCCTGTGCCCCAAGTTTTACGGCGGCAAGCTGGACGGCGCCTATTTGCTGGATGGAAAAGACTCCAAAACCATCACGCTGGATGAAATGGGCCTTGCCCTGGGCAGTGTGTTTCAAGACCCGCGCAGCCAGTTTTTTGCAAAGCGGGTGCGGGACGAGATTGTGCTGGGGATGGAAAATCACTGCGTGGAGCGCGCCCTGCAGCACGAGCGGCTGTGGGAGGTGAGCGAGCCGCTGGGCGTCACAAGGTTATTTGGCCGCGAGATGGCGACCCTCTCCAGCGGGGAAAAGCAGAAGGTGGCCATCGCCTCGGTGTGCGCGCTGCGCCCGCGGGGGCTGGTGCTGGATGAACCATCAGCCAATTTGGACACAGCCTCCACCGCCCATTTGGCCGAGTTTTTGCGCCGCCTGAAACACGCGGGGCACACCATCGTGGTGTCGGAGCACAGGCTGCATTACCTGCGGGATGTATTCGACCGCCTGCTGGTGATGGAAAACGGGAAAATTGTGAAGGAATGCAGCCGCGCGCAAGCGCTGGCTTTGCCGGAGTGCAGGCTGGTGGAACTGGGCCTGCGCTTTTTCCAAACACCGCCGCTGCATGTAGCTGGGCGCATCCGCGCCTATAACGGCTGTCCGGTGCAGGCCAGCGGAGTCAGCCTGCGCCTGGCCGACACACAGATTTTGAACGACGTTACCCTGGGCTGCGCCGCGGGACACATCACCGCCATTACAGGCAGCAACGGCGCGGGCAAAACCAGCTTGTGTAAAATCATCACCGGCATGCAAAAAAAAAGCACCGGTGCCGTGTGTGTAAACAGCGTACCTGTGCGGCGAAAACGGCGCATCCGCAGCAGCTTTTTGGTGCAGCAGGACGTGGACTACCAGCTGTACACCCCCACGGTGCGGGAGGAGATTTTGCTGGGCACCCCGCTGCGCGCAGAGGACAGCCGCGTGAAAGAAACCGTGGCCCTGCTGGGGCTGGGCGAGCTGCTCGGCCGCCACCCAAACACCCTTTCCGGCGGGCAAAAACAGCGGGTGCTGCTGGCGGCCGCCGCTATCAGGGACGTGCCGCTACTGGTGCTGGACGAGCCTACCAGCGGGCTGGACGGACACCACATGCGCGCTGTGGCGGAAATATTAAAAACCCTGGCCGCCGCCGGGAAAGCCGTGCTGCTCATCACCCACGACCTTGAGTTCATCAACCTTGTGGCTGACAGCGTAGTGTACATGCATGAGGGCCGCGTGAAATATCACAGCGAAGTGGGAGTGGGCGTACCTGTAGATGAAGCGCTATAGGCGCAGAATTCATTGCTTGACAAATCGTTTGGCGCACGGTATGATAACGGTGTTATCATACTGCTGTTTCCACTCTGCGAGGTGTGTATGCCCGCCGATTCCACGCAAACCGTGCAGGATATTCTGGAAAGCGCCAAGGCCGAGTTTTTGCAGCACGGCTTCGAGGGCGCGTCTTTGCGGCGCATTGCCCAGGGGGCGGGCGTTACCACCGGGGCGCTGTACCGGCACTTTGCAGACAAGGACGCCCTGTTTGCTGCGCTGGTGGAACCGGTTTACAGCGAGTTCCTCAGGAGCTACCATGAGGCGGCGGAACAGCATTTCCGGCAGCTGGAGCAAGGCGGCATGGACACTATTTGGGAAAGCTCCGCTTCGTCGATGGAAACTTTTACCGATTATATCTACCAACACTTCGACACTTTCAAGCTGCTCATCTCCGCATCGGAGCAAACACCCTATGAGCGCTTCACCCATACCCTTGTGGAAACGGACGTGGATTTGACGCTTCAATATATCCAACTGGCGCGCAAGCTGGGCTACCCGGTACGCGAGTTGCAGCGGGACGAGTTGCACTTGGTCATCAACGCACAGTTTTCCTGCCTGTACGAGCTGGTGCTGCACGACATCCCCCGCGCGGATGCCCAGCGCCTGCTGGATCGTGTTTCCAGCTTTTTTACCGGTGGCTGGAAAAGCCTGATGTTGGCATAGGCCCTGAATATAAACACAGCCCTTCGCCTTTTTGGCGAAGGGCAAAATAAAAAGCATGAGTTAGCAGTTGCTAACATTTTTAAACGCATTACACAGGAGGCGCATATGGAAGGAAGATTATCGTCGGGAATCGGGTATTTGATGAAGCTTGCGGGAAGGCAGAAGTTTTTTCTGCTGCTTTCTGCCGTTTTTTCCGTGATGGGCACCCTGTGCGCGTTTGTGCCTTATGTCATGGTGTACCGGGTGTTGATGTTCCTGTTTGCGGGAGGCGCCGACATCGACGTTGCCATCCGCTATGGGCTCATTGCCGCACTGGCCATCCTGGGCAAGTTCCTGTTTGCCATCATCTCGGGAACCTTTTCCCATCTCGGGGCCTTCAACACGCTGTACAATGTGCGCACCGCCATCAGCCGGCACATTGGCCGGGTGAACCTCGGCTTTTTCACCGGCACCGCCTCGGGCGAAATCAAAAAGGTGGTCATCGAGGACGTGGAGCGCATCGAGCGGTTTTTGGCCCACCAGATCCCGGACCTCACCGCCGCCATTTGCACACCCATCATCGTTTTCATCTATCTTTGCACCCTAAGCGTACCCATGGCGCTGTGCATATTGGCACCGGTGGTGCTGGGGTTCCTCGTTCAGATGATTGCCATGGCCGTCACCGGCAAGCAGATGACCATCTACCACCGCCTTTTGGGCAAATTGAACGCCACCATCATGCAGTTCATCACCGGCATGCCGGTGATGAAGACTTTTAACCTGACGGCGGAAAGCTACAAAGAATATGCCGACACGGTGACCGAGTACAACACCTTCTGGAAGCGCTGCACCCGGGACCAGGGATACACCTACGGCATTTTTGTGGCGCTGGTGGAAAGCGGCGTGCTGTTCACCCTGCCGCTGGGCGGCTGGCTGTTTTTGCGGGGAAGCCTGCCGGTGGGCACCTACCTGTTTTTCATGATCATGGGCATGGTGTTCCTCTCCAGCCTTTTGAGCCTGATGTCCTTTGCCCAGATGTTCAACCAGATCATGTCCGGCACAACGCGCATCCAGAAGATCATGGACCTGCCCGCCACCACCGAGGGCACCGCCACTTTGGAAAAGGCCCGGCCCCACAGCGTGGCCTTTGAAAACGTCACGTTTGCCTACGGCGAGGCAGAAGTGCTTACAG
>JAVBNG010000002.1:0-21008 GCA_031551695.1 Oscillospiraceae bacterium | reverse complement strand
GCCAGTGCCGCCGCGTCGCCCGCGGGCGACGTTAACGCCGCGCCGCTGCGGAACGCCGCGCGGGCGGGTTCGCCGTCCGCCGCCACCAGCATAGGCCTGCCCGCCGCAAAGTAGCTGGCAATTTTGCCCGGCACCGTCAGGGCCATGCCGTCGTCTTTGGCAAGGCCCGCAAACAGGGCGTCGGCCACGGCGGTGTAGTGCGGCACGTCCGTGGCGGGCACGCTGCCGCAAAACACGAAGGCGTCCTGCAAACCCGCCGCCGCGATGTCCGCTTCAAATTCCCCGCGCGCCATGCCGTCGCCCACAATCAGGCAGCGGACGTCCCGCCCGCCGGCAGAATCCCGCACAATGCGCATGGCCCGCACCAAATTGCCCATGTCCTGCAAGGGGCTGATGTTGCCCGCAAACACGATGTTGAAAAACCCGTTGCCATACTTTGCAAAAATCTCGTCGTCGCGCACGTCCTCGGCGTAAAAATCCTCGCTGTACTGCGGCACCACATGCACCGGCGGCGGCTGTTTCATTTTCGCCGTCACCTGCACAAGCCGCGCCTTCATGCCGGGGCTCATGGCAATCAGCCGGTCACACCGGCGGTACATCCAGTCGCTGGTTTTTTGCAAAATGCCGCGCAGAAATTTGTTTTCCAAATGAAAAAACGGATACAGGTTTTCGGGCCAAAGGTCCAGCACATAGGTGGTAAGCGGCGCTTTTTTCACCCGCGCCGCCGCCCAGGCGGGCAAAACCATATACACAGGGCTTGTTTCAAAGCAAAACACCGCGTCATATCTTCGCCCCGCCAGCCGCGGAATGGAAAACAGCGCGAACACCGGGAAGGAGATAAAATTCAAAAATACAAACAGGTTTTTGTTTTTCCACCGGCGAATTTCCCCACTGCGGAACACATCCGCCCCTTTGAATTTTTCCCGCCGGGGGCCAAAATAGCTGTACCCGTCGAACCACTCGCCCAGCGGGTAGTTCGGCAGGCCGCACAAAACATCCACCTCGGCGCCGCGCTCCATAAATCCTTCCACAATGTCGTTGATGCGAAAGTTTTCCGGCCAAAAGTGCTGGTTTACCACCAGAATGCGCTTTGGCGCGCCGCTGCTTTTTTGTTGCTTGTCCCCGTGCCTTTGTGCCAAATTTGTTCCTCCGCGGTGCAGAATAAACCGGAAGATGTGCCGGTGCGCAACGCGCATTGTCTGTGCCTGCGTTCAACTGGTCAAAATGCTACATTTTTGACGTTGAACTGGATACCTTCCGCGCCCGTCTGCAGACAACGCTTCGCGCAATCTGCCGCCGGGCTTGCGGCTGAGAAGGTGAATTGACCCGAAGGGGCAAGAGAAGTGCCCCTGGGGGCCGATACGCTTATGCGCACCGTTCCCTCTTCCTTGTCTCTTCAACACTTACTTCAACCACACCGTCCGGTTCACAATGTCCGTGTAGCTTTGGATGATCTTCACCACTTTCACGCTCACGTTGGTGTCGCGGTAATCGTCGGGCATGGCGGTGGGCTCGGCCGCGTCGCGCATGGCCACGGCCAAATCTATCGCCTGCTCCACGCTTTCGCCCGTAATGCCGCCGATCACCACCGTGCCCTTGTCCAGCACTTCCGGCCGCTCGGTGGACGTGCGGATGAGCACCCCCGCGAAGCCCAAAATGGCGCTCTCCTCGCTCAAGGTACCGGAATCACTCAGCACACACCAGGCGTTTTGCTGCAGGTGGTTGTAGCCCAAAAAGCCGAAGGGCGGCAAGCTTTGCACCAGTGGATGGAATTGAAACTCCCGCGCCTCGATGATTTTTTTGCTGCGCGGGTGGGTGGAATACACCACCGGCATGCCCGTTTTTTCCGCAATGCGGTTCACCGCGCTCATCAGGCTTAAAAAATTCACTTCCAAATCGATATTTTCTTCCCGGTGGGCAGACAGCAAAATATAATTCCCCGCCGTAAGCTGAAGGCGCGCCAGCACGTCGCTGGCCTCAATGCCGTCCCGGTTGGCGGCCAGCACTTCCGGCATGGGGCTGCCGGTGACGAAAACCGTCTTGCCGTCGATGCCCTCGCTCAACAAATATCTCCGCGAATGCTCCGTGTACGGCAGGTTGATGTCGCTGATATGGTCCACGATTTTACGGTTGATCATTTCGGACACGTTCCAGTCCCAGCAGCGGTTGCCCGCCTCCATGTGGAAAATGGGAATCTTCAACCGTTTTGCCGAAATGGCGGAAAGAGCCGAGTTCGTGTCCCCCAGCACCAGCAGGGCGTCCGGCTGCTCCGCCGCCAGCAGGGCATAGCTTTTGGCAATGATATTGCCCATGGTTTCGCCCAAATCCGTCCCGGGGGACTTGAGGTAAAAATCCGGCGCGCGCAGGGATAAATCTTTGAAAAACACCTCATTCAGCGTGTAGTCGTAGTTTTGCCCCGTGTGCACCAGCTGGTGGTCAAAATACAAGTCCGCCTTTTTGATCACCTCGGAAAGCCGGATGATCTCCGGCCTGGTTCCCACAATGGTCATCAGCTTCAGCTTTTTCATGCGCCGCCCTCACACTTCTTCAAAAAAGGTATCCGGCCTGTCCGGGTCAAAGCACTCACTGGCCCACATCAGCGTCACCAAATCGGCGCTGCCGGTGTTTTCAATGTTGTGGGTGTAGCCGGGCGGAATGTCCACCACCCGCATGTCTTCGCCCTTCACCGGGTATTCCAGCACTTCGCCGCCCGTTACGTGGCGGAACCGGATGAAGCCTTCCCCGCTCACCACCAAAAATTTTTCGTTTTTTGTGTTGTGCCAGTGGTTTCCCTTCACAACACCCGCCTTCGCCACGTTCACACTCACCTGGCCGAAGGCGCCAAAGCGCAAAAACTCTGTAAAAGAGCCTCGCGCGTCTTCGTTCTTTTTAAGATTATAACCAAAGGCACCTTCCGGTAAATAGCTCAAATAAGTGGCGTACAACCGCCGGATAAATCCGCTTCCGGAGGCCGGAGCCTCCAAGGTGGCACGGCTGTCGTAAAAGCTCTGCAGCATTTCCGCCAAATCCCCCAGCGTCACGCGGAACTCCGGCCCCACTGCGGCAAATTCGCCCGCCGCAGGCGCGGCTTTCGCGCCGGAAAGCGCCGCCATAAAATCCGCCACCACGTCGTCGATGTAGCACAGCGGCAGCTCGAAGTTGGCGTCTCGGATTTCAACGGGCTCGCCCCTTGCAATCTGGTGGCAGAAAGTAGCCACCACGTTGTTGTAAAACGGGCGGCAAAGCTTGCCAAACACGCCCACCAGCCGGTACACATACACCGGCGCGCCCGTGGCGGCGCCGTGGGCGAACACGGCGGCCTCTGCCGCCTCCTTGCTTTTGGCGTAATCGCTGCCGTTGCCCGCCTGGGCCGTGGAGGAAAGCACCACGGGCGCCGAACTGCCAGCCGCCGCCAGCAGCGAAAGCAGCCGGGTGGTCAAATCGGCGTTGCCGGTGTAAAATTCGCCCGCGTCCTTCGGGCGGTTCACCCCGGCCAAATGGAACACAAAAGCCGCCTGCTTCGCAAAGTCCGCAAGCTGTTCCTCCGGCGTGTCCACATCGTATAAAAGCAAGTTGGTATAGCCCGCGGCGGCCAGGTTCAGCCGCAGGTTTTTGCCCACAAAACCGTTTGCGCCGGTGATGAGCACCGGCGCGGCTTTCGGCACGCCCGGCGCGTCATTTGCCATTGGCCGCCAGCTCCTCTTTGATGTAGTCCAGCGTGTTCAGCTTCTCCACCACTTCGTCCACCGTCAGGCGGCGGGTGTTGTGGCTGGTATATGCTTCAGCTTCGTCCATAGCCTCGTCGCCCTGGGTAAAGTATTTTTCATAGTTCAAGTCGCGGTTGTCCGCCGGCACGCGGAAATAACCGCCCAAATCCTCGCTGTGGGCGCATTCCTCCACCGTCAGCAATGTCTCGTACAGCTTTTCGCCGTGGCGCGAGCCAATGCACACGGTGCCCGAATCGCCAAACAGCCGCTGCACCGCTTTTACCAAATCGCCAATGGTGCTGGCCGGGCTTTTTTGCACGAACAAATCGCCCGGGTTCGCGTTTTCAAAGGCGTATTCCACCAGCGCCACCGCCTCGTCCAGGCTCATCAAATAGCGCGTCATGGCGGGGTTTGTCACCGTAATGGGCTTGCCCGCTTTTATTTGCTCTACAAACAGCGGAATGGCGCTGCCCCGGCTTGCCATCACGTTGCCATAGCGCGTGCAGCAAATCACCGTGTCCTTGCCGGCATCCGCTGTGGCACGGGCCGCGGCGCCCATCACCTTTTCCATCATGGCTTTGGAAATGCCCATGGCGTTGATGGGATAAGCCGCCTTGTCCGTAGACAGGCACACCACCTTTTTCACGCCCGCCCTCACCGCGGCGTTCAGCACGTTGTCTGTGCCCACAATGTTCGTCTGCACGGCCTCCATGGGAAAAAACTCGCAGCTGGGCACCTGTTTCAGCGCCGCCGCGTGGAAAATATAATCCACCCCGGCCACGGCCCCGGCCACGCTTTTCTTTTCGCGCACGTCGCCAATGTAAAACTTCACCTTGTCGTTCGCAAGGCTTTTTCGCATATCATCTTGCTTTTTTTCGTCACGGCTGAAGATGCGAATCTCCCCGATGTCCGAAGCAAGGAATTTTTTCAGCACGGCGTTGCCAAAGCTGCCCGTGCCGCCCGTAATCAGCAATGTTTTGTCTTTAAATGCCGTCATCCGTTCCTCCGCCCTCCCCCTGAAGGGGCCAATCTCCGCCCCATGGGGCGGTTGTTCCTGCCGCGCGCCGTTTTCGCGCCGTTTTATTTTACCATATTTCACGGCCCGTGTGAACAAACGCCGCGCATTCACACACTTTGTTCACCTGTGGTAGCGCTGTGCCGCCACGTATTTCTCGTAAATTTCTTTTGTAACGCCGCCGTTTTGAATCACGTCCGTCACAAAATTCCCGCTTTGCTTCACCGTGCGCTGCTGGCTCTCGTAGTCCACATGCACCAGGCCAAACCGCGCGCTTTCGCCCTCCAGCCACTCGAAATTATCCGTAAAGCACCAGTGGTAATACCGCGCAAAGGGCAGGCCGCTCATCGACATGGCCTGCCAGTGCTCGGCCAAATAGCGCGCGCGGAAGGCGTCTGCATTGTCGCAGGTGCCGTTTTCCGTCACGTAAATGGGCCGCGCCAGCACATCGTGCTGCTCCTTCGCACACTCCACAATGCCCGCGGGGTAAATTTCCCAGCCAAGGTCGTTCAGCGGCGCGCCCGCCGCCACGCCGTCGCCCGGCAATGTCACTGTGGAGCGGGTGTAATAATTCAGGCCCAAAAAATCGGCATACTCGCCCCTGGCCGCGCCGTACACATTTTTCAGCGGCCAGTGGAAGTCTCCCAAAAGGCACGCGTCGCTCACGATGCCCTGGAACAACCTGCGGCTCAGCTTCGCGCTCAGCGCATGCACCGGGTTTGCCGCGTTTTTTGGCTGGAAGGCGCGCATGTGGTGGGCGAAACCCACCGCCGTGTTTGCAAAGCCCATCTCCCGGCGCATGGCGTGAATGCGCTCGTACGCCTCGATGTGGCAGCCGCACATCACCGAGAGCACCCGCATCATCTTGCCAACTGAATTTTTCCCCGGCGGGAAACCGCCGCCAAAATATCCCTGCATGGCGTACACGTTCGGCTCGTTGATGGTGATGTAATCCTCCGCCAAATCGCCAAAGGTGCGAATTGCATATTCCACAAACCGCAAAAACAGCTTGCCGTTTTCCGGCGTTTCAAAGGCGCCGCGCCGCTCGAACCACATGGGGTTCGCAAAATGGTGCAACGTTACCAGCGGCTTGATGCCAAGGCTGTTGATATAGGAAAGCAGCTCGCGGTAAGCGCCGGCGGCCGCCTCGTCGAACTTGCCTTCCTCCGGCTCCAGCCGCGCCCATTCCACACCCAGGCGGTAAATTTGCAGGCCCATGGCGTGCATCAGGTCGATGTCTTCCTTCCAGCGGCGGAAATGGTCGTCCGCGCGGCGGGGGCTGGTGCCGTCCTTGATGTGCCCCGCGTCGGCCCAGGCGTTCCAGTTGTGGTCCACGTTGCCGCCCTCTATTTGCGCCGCCGCGCTGGACACGCCGATCATCATGCCGTCAAGCAGCTTAAACTCCATGCCATCCACCTCTCTGGCCGCTTTCCGGCCAGCCAAATTATGCACCATGGCGTATTACAACAAAGACAGCCGGGAGAGGCCAGGTGTTTCCCGTCGGGACAGCACCCAGGGGTGCTTCTCTTGCCCTGCGGCAATTCACCTTCTCAGCCGCAAGCCCCCGGCGGGTTGCACCGCACTTTTTTCACACGCTCACACTTCATCAATCCCCGTCACTTCATAGCCCGCCTCGTCGATAGCGGCACACACAGCCGTGTCGTCGATGGCCTCTGCCTCAATGGTGGCAGCGCCGTTTTCCAGGCTCACATCTGTCTTCATGCCCAGCTCTTCCAGCGCGTTTTGCACCCGCGCCGTACAGTGTCCGCAGCTCATACCCTCTATTTTCACTGTCTTTTTCATGGTGCAAACGCTCCTTACTTTTTAATACAATGTATAAATAACAGATGATACAAAACGGAAAACACAATTCTCAAAACCCAAAAAAGGCTATTTCAACTGCGTCTCGTACAGCTCCCGGTAAATTCCGCCCGGCTTTTGCAGCAGCTTTTCGTGGGTGCCGCGCTCGGCAATGCCGCTGGCGTCCAGCACCACGATTTCGTCCGCGTTCTTCACTGTGGACAGCCGGTGCGCCACCACCAAGGTGGTGCGGTTTTTTGCCAGCCGGTCGAACGCGCCCTGGATGGCCCGCTCGGTGGCGTTGTCCAAACTGCTGGTCGCCTCGTCCAAAATCAGGATGGGCGGGTTTTTCAAAAACACCCGCGCAATGGAGATGCGCTGCTTCTGCCCGCCGGACAGCTTGGCCCCGCGCTCGCCGATGTCTGTGTCATAGCCCTCCGGCAGCGTCCTGATAAACTCGTCCAGCCCTGCCTGCCTTGCCGCCTCGCGCACTTCTTCGTCGCTTGCGTCCAGCCGGCCGTAGGCGATGTTCTCCGCAATGGTGCCGGAGAAAATGAACACATCCTGCTGCACAATGCCAATGGCCCGGCGCAGCTCGGTGTAGTCGAACTTGTTCACATCCACGCCGTCCAGGGTAATGCTGCCCTCCTGCGGCACGTAAAACCGTGGTATCAAATGGCACAGCGTGGTTTTCCCGCCGCCGCTGGGCCCCACCATCGCCACCTCCGTGCCCGCCGGTATCTTCAGGTCGATATCCTTCAAAACGCCGCCGTCTTCACCGTAGGAAAAACTCACGTCCTGAAACGCAATTTCTCCTTTCAGCACCCGCGGGCGCTCCGGGTCGTCCGGGTTCACCTCCGGCGGCACGTCCATAATCTCGTTGAACCGCCTAAAGCCGCTCATGCCGTCCTCAAACTGCTCCACAAACTGCGTCAGCCGCCGGATGGGCTGGGTAAACGCGCTGATGTACAGCAAAAACGCGGCCATGTCGCCCACGTTGATGCGCCCGGTGAAAAAGAACGCCGCGGCGCTCACCAGCGCGGCCAGCGTCAAAATGTCCAGCCCCAGCACCGTGCCCGAATGGAACACCGCCATCACCTGGTAGGCGTGGGCCGCCGCTTTCACAAACTCGCCCGTGCGCTGCATAAACTTGTGTTGTTCGTGCGCGGCATTGGTAAACGCCTTTGCCACACGGATGCCCGAAATGCTGTTTTCAATTTCGGCGTTGATGCCGGAAATGGTCTCCCGCCGGGCGCGGAAAGCCGAGGACATGCGCCGCCGCATGATGATGTTGAAGATGACCACCGGCGGCACAAAGGCAAAAATGATGCAGGTAAGCGGCAAATTGATGTTCGCCAAAATGATGAACGCCCCGAAGAAGGAGATGACGGAGATGAACAGGTCCTCCGGCCCGTGGTGGGCCAGCTCCGAAATCTCCATCAAATCGTTCACGATGCGGCTCATCAGGCTGCCTGTGCGGTGTTCGTCAAAGTAGGAAAAAGGCAGGCTTTGGATGTGGCGGAACAAATCGTGGCGCATGTCCGCCTGCATGCGCGTGCCCATGATGTGGCCCCAACTGGTGACGAAATAGTTGAGGAAAAACTTGCCGATAAAAATAACCAGCAGCATGGCGCAGGCGAATATCAGCGCGTTCAACTCCCTCTTGGGCACATACACGTTGATGATGCTGCGCGTCACCATGGGGTACACAAGGTCGCACACGGCCAAAAGCAATGCAGCCGCCATGTCCGCCAAAAACAGCGCCATGTGCGGCTTGTAATAGGGCAGCAAATGCGCCACCACTGTTTTTTTTCGGTATTGGGGTGCCTGCTCTTGCAAAGTCAGTTGTCTCCTGTGTCTTTCCAGTTTTAAATTGGCCCCTGCCCGAAAAACAGGCAGGCCCTATTCCGCGCCCGTCCCGCGTTCCTTCACCATTTGCAGGTAGGGCAGTTCTTCAAAGCCCAGCTTTTTATAAAGCTCGATGGCGCGGTGGTTGTCCGGCATCACTTCCAGCCGGATGCGCGCGGCTTTTCCGGCGTATTCCTCCTCCACAAACCGCAGCACCTCGCTGCCAATGCCGCCGCCCCGGCACTCCTCTTTCACATACAATTCCTCCACCAGCACCACAGGCCCGCCGGCTTCGGTGGAATAACCGAAAGACAGCGTGCAAAAGCCAACCACTTCGCTTTTGTCTTCAATGGCAAGCCCGCGCACGCGACCGCTGCCGCCGTCGCACATCTCGGCGTAAATGTTGGTGTAGTGGCTCATCGGCACCGGGTGCAGCACACTGGGCGTCGTGTAAAACTCCGTCACCAGCGCCAAAATCTCGTCGCGGTCACTCGCCGCAAAATCCCGTATCAGCATGTCCAGCCTCCCGCATCGTTTTTTCCAGCAAGGCGGCCCTGCGCTGCCGCAAGCCGTCTCAAACCGCTTCTTTCATTCCGTTTGCAAGGCCCCGCGCAGCAACAGCCACATTTTCAAAACCGCCAGCACCTCTCGCAAATAGTTCGGCAGCCAAGTGGTTGGGCTGATGGTGGCCGCCACGGCGAAGGCGTTTGGAAAGCCCGCTTTTTTTGCCAGCGCCACCGCGCGGTAACAGTGGAAACCGCTTGTCACCACCGCCACCGGCGCGCCCGGCTGCACGCCGCGCTGTGCCAGCAGCCCTTTGGCAAACAGCAGGTTCTCCTCGGTGTTACGGCTTTTGTCCTCCACAACAACACGGCTTTTCTCCATGCCGTTTGCAAGCAGCCACCGCTGCATGGCAAGCGCCTCGGGGATATCCTCCTGCGGTCCCCGCCCACCTGTCACCGCCACAAGGGCGGCCGGGTTTTTCCCACAAGCGGCAAGGGCAGCCTCCAACCGCCTGCGCAGCAAATTGCCAACCGCTTCGCCGTGCACACCCGCCCCCAGCACAATGATGGCCACGGCGGTTTTGCCCCGCCCTTTGGCCACGGCGGCGCAGCTTGCCAGCGCCACAAAAACCACCAGTGCGGCATACACCCCCACACCTGCAAAAAACAGCACCTTCAGCACAAAGCCCACGCCCCCGGCACAAAACGCGTCTATTTTGCGGTGGAAGATACCATAGACCACCAGCCCCAGGCTGATGAGCCACATCAGCAGCGTGCCGGTGTTGAAGTTGGACCAAATGGTGATGCCGATGCTGTTCAGCACGAAAAGCACAGCCAAAACCCACACAAATCCCATTCGCTTCTCCCGTGCTCTTCCATTACATATATATATAACATTGTAGCAAAATTAGCCGCCCTGCGCAAGCGGCGCAGGGCGGCCGGGAATGTTCCAATGCGCGGTTAAAGGAAACCCACGAGCGCGAACGGGAAACCTCCGGTTGTACGCATCCACAAACACTTCCACTACGGCCCGCAGAGTTTCCAAATGCCCGAGGGCAGTGTATCACACTGTCTAACTTTTGGGGTGCACTTCATTTCGGGGAGGCTCCCATTGTTGCTGTTTTTTCTGCCGCCAGGCCTACAGCCCGGACGGCATATCCGCCAAAAACTGTTCCATCAGCTTCTCCTGCCAGCCGCCAAGGGCCTTCAACCGGCCAAAGAAAAAGCGCAGCACGGCGGGTTCTTCCACAAATTCCAGGCCGCCGATAAGCTTGCGGTTCTCGTACAGCCAGGCCACACGGTCTGCCGTGAACTTGACGTGGGACAGCGAAAATACCCGCTTCGGAAAAGCCAGGCGCAGCAGCTCCATGCTGGCCAGCGTCTCGCTGCCGTCGGGGTTCCGCTGCTCGCTCATGGTGCCGCGCTCCATGCCGCGCACGCCGCCCGCAATGAACATGGCGGCGGCCAGCGCCCCGGCGGGGTATTGCTCCTGCGGGATATGGTCCACAAAGCGCATGGCGTCCAAATGGCAGCCAAGGCCGCCCGGCGGCGTGACGATTGGGATGTTTTTGGCCAGCAACTCGTTGCACAGCGCCTCCACAAACAGCGGCGTCTGGCTAATCACGTCAAAATCCAGCGTTTCCCGCAGGCCCACGGCCAGCGCTTCCATCTCCCGCACGGACATGCCGCCGTAAGTCAAAAACCCTTCGTACAGAGGCACCAGCGCGCGCATTTGGTCAAACAGCTTTTCGTCCGACGTGCAGATGCCGCCGCCCCGGGCACAGCCCAGCTTCCGCGCGGAAAAATACACGATGTCAAAGTACGACGCCATCTCCCGCACAATGTCGCCCAGTTCGCGGCCCATGCAGTCCGCCTCGCGCGTTTTAATGAAGTACAAATTGTCCGCCAGCAAACTGGCGTCCAGCACGGTGATGAGACCCTGCGCTTTGCAAAACTCGCCCACAGCGCGCATGTTGGCCAACGCCACCGGCTGCCCGCCAATCAGGTTCGTGCCGGCCTCCACCCGCACGAAGGACACCTTGTCCCGGCCAAGGCCCGCCACCGTGGCGCGCAGCTTGTCCATGTCGAAGTTGCCCTTGAAAGGGTCGGTTCCGGTGACGTTTAACCCTGCGTCGCCCACCACCTCGGCCACTTCACCGCCAAGCCGCGTAATATGCGCCTTTGTGGTGGTGAAGTGGTAGTTCATCACGGCGGTGCTGCCGGGCGTCACCAGCGTTTCGGCAATGATGTTTTCGCAGGCGCGGCCCTGGTGGGCGGGCAAAAAATGCGTTTTGCCGAACAGCTCCTGCAGCGCCGCCTCCAGCCGGTAAAAGGTCTCGCTGCCGGCGTAGCTGTCGTCCGCCAGCAGCATGGCGGCATATTGCTGCTCGCTCATGGCGTTCACGCCGCTGTCCGTCAGCATGTCCAAAAACACGTCGCGGTTTTTTAGCAAAAAGGTGTTGTTGCCCGCCTCCTGCATGGCCTGCACGCGCTGTTGCACCGGCAGCAGGTGGATGCGCTGCACCATGCGCGCCTTGTGCATTTCCAGCGGGTAATTTTCACCGGAGAAAAAGGTGACTTTGCAGTTGTTCGTGGTTTCCATTTTCATTCCTCCAAAAAAAATGATTTGTTGGAAACGGCCCGGCCCAGCCCTTTTGGGGGAAATAAAAAAACACTCCCATCCAATGGACAAAACCTTGCCCAAGGGACGAAAGCGAACTTCCGCGGTACCACCCTCATTACAGCCTGCGTACAGCTGTCACTCTTTGTTCGGGTCCAACAACCCTAGCCCGGTAACGGGGGCGCCGTGCCTGCCTACTCGAATTTCGGCACGCCGGCTCGGGAGTGTATTGACGCGTTCCATCACGGCTCCTGTTTTCACCACCCACAGGATCTCTGTACCGTTCCGCAGAACGGGGCCGGCTTTGGAATGCCTTTTTCTCCGTCATCGCCTTTGCATTTTTTGTATCATATCATGCACAAAGCCGCCTGTCAATACCGCTTTCCTCAATTACAGCACGAAAATGTTTGGCTTGCTTTTCCATCTCCCCCTGTGCCACGGCAACGACTTTGACGACATCGTCACTGCCGTTGCGCCGGAATATTTGAAAGCAGCGCCGACGGCGTGTTCCAATACGCGCAGGGCGCGTTCACCATAGGTGCCTGCAACGAAAATATCCTCTCGGCCGAGCAGATCCAGCAGATTGAAGAGTTACCGTACGGCAAAATACTGTTCTTGACCCTGCAAATGTTACGTGCTATAATTATTTGTTTATAGAAACAGTCAAACAAGAAAGGGCAAAGCATATGCTGCGGTTTTACTCTGCCAACACCCGCATTGCAAATAATGAGCGTTCCATAGATGAATGTATGGAAATCATGTTCGGTGAAGCGCCGGACGCGGAATGCCGCGCCGTGCTGGTGAACGCGCCGCTTGGCCACAAGCTGGACCGCCTGGGCGCCGCCTTACGTGCAAAACTGCCGGGTGCTGCTATTTTGGGTGGCTCCTGCAGTGGCGTTACCGGGCGCAGCGGCGTGGGCGAGTCCATGAGCGACCTCTCACTCATGGCTGTGTGCGGGCCTGCGGGTGAATGTGCCGTGGCCGCGGTGGACGGCATCACCGGCGCCAACTCCTACGAAAAAGGCAAGGAACTGGCCGAAACCCTCAAGGCCAGGGCAAACGGCATCAACGCCGTTTATCTGCTGTGCCCCGGCATCGACATTGCAAACGACCTTGTGCTGCAGGCTTTCGACGAGGTATTCGCAGACGGCATGGCCATTTTCGGCGGCAATTCGTCGGACAATATGCGCGGCCTCATCAACCACCAATACCTGAACGGCATTCTCACCGAACACGGCGCGTGGGCCGTCGGCTTTGCCGACCCCACCCTGCGCGCCGTGACCCGCGCCACCCATGGCTTTACCGCCTACGGCGAGCCTATGGTGGTGACGAAATGCGAGGGCAACAAAATCATCGAGCTGGACGGCCGGCCCGCCTGGCGCGTGTACACAGAGCGCCTTGGCGTTACTCCCGCGCCGGACACCATCTGCGGCGAGACCATCCCCGTGGGTGCCCTGGCCGAGGAATTGCCGCCGGCCACCGCTGCGGAATACGGCAACCCGCACATTTTGCGCGTTATTACAAAGTATGACCCCGACGGCACCATGCACTACCCCACCACCTGCCAAAACGGCATGAAGCTCTGGCTTACCAACCGCGACGAGGAGTTGATTTTCTCCGAGCAGGCCAAAGCACTGGAGTATTTAAAACAGCAGATCGGCGGTGGCAAGCCCGTGGCTGTCTTCCAGACAGACTGCCTTGCCCGCGGGCGATTTTTGTTCAACAAGGTTGTTAAGGACGAGTTGATTGCCATGATGCAAGATGCTCTTTCCGCAAATGGCGAAGTGCCTGCGTGGACCGGCATGTACGGCTTTGGAGAGTATGCCCGCCTTGCCGGAAAAAACACCTTTCACAATTATTCCACCGCATTGATGGCACTGTATCGCTAACCGCCCGCCACAACGCAAACCCACACATCGCAAAAGGTGCCGCATGGACACAAAAGAGCAGGAACGCTTAAAACAAGAAATCGCCCAAATGCAGGCGTTGATGAGCCGCAGCGAGCTGGAAGCGCAAAAAGTGCGCAATATCAGCAACAAGCTTGATGCGCAAATCGACATGTTTACGCGTATCCATTGTTTTTCGCAAAATGCGTTCCACATCACCGACCCCGCAAAGTTTTACGCCATTGTGGCCGAGGGCGTTGTGGATATTTTCCAGCTGGAGGTGGGCGCCTTTTTCCTTGTGGACGTCTCCACCAAAACCCTGCGCCTTGCCGGCAGCTGCAATTTATACGATGACGATGGCTTTCCGGTGCCGGACGGCACCGCCTTCAACATGGGCAACCAATGGCTTGGCCGCCGGGAACTGCTGGATTTTCAGCAGCAGAAAGCCATCCTGGCGGACGGCAGTGCCTTCTCCCCTTGGCAGGCACTGCACCTGGCAAACATAATCTACATGCCCATGTTCGACAACGAGCGTCTGCTTGCCGGCATCGTCCTTGGCGGCGTAACGGAGAACGGCAAGCAGTTCTACGACTTTTCTCCCCGCGAAATGACGTCCTCCTTCATGGTGTACTGCCAGCAGATGAGCGGCATCCGCAACAATATCGTCGCAATTCGCCAGGCGCAGGCGGCCGGGGAAGCAAAAACGCGGTTTTTGGCCAATTTAAGCCATGAGATCCGCACACCGCTGAACGCCATCATCGGCATGGTGCAAATTGGCCAGCGCGGCGCCGAACTGGAGCTTTTAAAACGCTGCATCAACCAAATAGACACATCTTCGAACCATTTGCTGGCGCTCATCAACGATGTGCTGGATATTTCCCGCCTTGATGAAGGCAAGCTGGCCCTTGTGGAGGAAAGCTTTTCCCTGCCTGAAATGGTGGCGCGCATCACCGGCCAGATAAGCGCCGAGGCGAAGGAAAATCGCCTGCAGTTCACTGTGAACACCGACATGACGGACGAAGGCTTTTCCGGCGACGAAGAGCGCCTTTCCCAGGTGCTTTTGCACCTGCTGTCCAACGCGGTGAAGTTCACCCCGGAGGGCGGCAGCGTGCATCTGGACATTGAGGAAGTAAACCGCCAGCCAGGCCGCGCCGTCATGCGCTTTTCCGTACAGGACACCGGCATCGGCATACGGCCGGAATTCCTCTCTCACCTGTTCACACCCTTCGAACAGGAGGACAACAGCACCTCCCGCCAGTTTGGCGGTACGGGCCTTGGCCTTGCCATTAGCCACCGCATTGTGGAGATGATGGGCGGCCGCCTGCAGGTGGAAAGCACCCCCGGCAAGGGCACCCTGTTTTATTTTTCCGTTGTCATGGCGCCGGACGCCACTGTCCACAGCAAACAGAACGCGTTCTACCCCGGCGACGCAACCCCCGATTTCAGCCGTTACAAAATCATGGTGGTAGACGATATCGACATCAACCTCGAAATCGTCCGCGCCCTTTTGGAGGACACCGGTGTTCAGGTGGAGGCGGCGCAAAACGGCCTTGCCGCTGTGGACCTGTTCGCCGCCTCGGCCCAGCGGGAATTCAGCCTCATTTTTATGGACATCCAAATGCCGGTGATGGACGGCATTGAGGCGACCAAAAAAATACGTGCCCTGCCCCGTGCAGACGCCAAAACCGTGCCTATCGTGGCCATGACGGCGAACGTGTTCCGCGAGGACGTGAACACGGTGCTTTCCGCCGGGATGGACGGCCACGTGGGCAAACCCGTGCAGTATGAAATGCTGATCTCCATCATGCGGCAAATGCTGGAAAAAAAGAAGAAAAAAATGAAAAGCGCCAAGGGCTGACAGAAACAGGCCCCAGGCGCTTTTTTTTACCACATTATAAGATATTTTTCCAAACCGCTGTGAACAAAATGGCGCGTCTATAGTTCTCCCATGTGCAGCTCCTGCTGCAGGCGGCGGGCCGTTTTGCTTGCCGCCACGCCGCCAAGGGACGTTTCCCGCAGTTCAAACGGCAGGCTGCGGCCCACCCGCGCCATAGCTTCCACGGCTTCGTCCGCTTGCACCACCGCATCCTGCCCGGCCAGCGCAAGGTCCGCCGAAAGCAGCGCGTTCACCGCCTGCGACGCGTTGCGGAAGGAGCATGGCACCTGCACAAGGCCCGCCACCGGGTCACACGCCAGGCCCATGCAGTTCATCAATGCAATGGAAACGGCATTTGCCGCCATTTCCGCCGTTCCGCCGGCCATCGTTACCACAGCCGCCGCCGCCATGGCCGCCGCCGCGCCGCATTCCGCCTGGCAGCCGCCCTCCGCGCCGCTTACCGTGGCGTTGCGCGTGATGACGGCCCCCACGCCTCCAGCCACCAGCAGCGCATCCAGCAACGCGTGTTCGCCAGCGCTTTGGCTTTCGGCCGCCGTAAGCATCACCGCCGGCAGCACACCGCACGCCCCCGCCGTGGGCGCAGCGCACACGCGCCCCATGGAGGCGTTCACCTCGCTGGCCGACAACGCATGCGCCATCGCCCGGTTCAGCGTCTCGCCCATGTAGCCGCCCTGTTTTGCGTAAACAAACTGTTTTTGCGCCTGCCCGTGGATCAACCCGCCCGTCATATCCTGCGGAGCGTCCAACGCCTTTTCAGCGCTTTTTTTCATCACCTGCCAGCGCTGTGCCAGCTCCGCATACACTTCTTCCTCTGTGCGGCCATGCTGCTCCACCTCGTTTGCCAGCACCGCTTTGGAAAGGCCTCCCAGTTCTGTGGCCGCCGCCAGCAATGTGCGGAAGTTATGGTACATCAATCACAGCCACCTCCTCCACATAGGGCAAAAACTTAATGGCAGCCACCACCTTCGGCGTCACGTGCTCGTCCAAAATGAACATGGCGGCCGCCTTGCCGTGCTTGCCGACGCGCGTCAGCCGCAGCACGCCGATATTGATGCCGTGCCATGCAAAAATTGTGCTCAAATCACTGATGACGCCGGGTTGGTCTTTGTGCACCACCACCACGGTGGGGCTGTCGGCTTCAAGGCTGGTTTCAAAATCGCCGATGCGGCGGATGACAATGCGCCCACCGCCGATGGACGAGCCCCAAATCTCACTTTTGGCGCCGTTTTCGTGGGTGAAGGTGATGTGGACGGAGTTTTCATGCAGCCAGTCCAGTTCCTCCGCCTCAAAGCGGTACTCCAGACCTCGCTCGCGGGCAATCCCCTCCGCATCGCGGATGCGCTCGTCGTCGGGCGCAAGGCCCATGGCTCCCGCCAAAAGCGCCTTGTCCGTGCCGTGGCCGCGGCATGTTTTTGCAAAACTGCCGGACAAGCCGAACCGCACCTTGTGAAACGGCGCGCGCGCCACCTCCGCCGCCACGTGCGCCAAGCGCACAGCCCCGGCCGTATGGCTGGAAGACGGGCCGATCATCACCGGTCCCAAAACCTCAAACACGCTGATATCCATAGTTGTTCTCTTCTTTAAAACGCTTTAAACGTCCCTTTCCCGTCTTTTTGCGGCGCAAAAAACGGCCCGCATAGTATCACTATACGGGCCGCCGGGGCGCCTGTCAATATCAATTCACGGGGCATCAGTCCACCGTGTTCAAATGATGCCCGCCGCCGTCGATGGGCGGTGTGGTTTCCTGTTCCATGCGTTCATATTCCGCAATTGCCGCGCTTATCGCGCCGGTCTTCTCCTGTTCGCCCAAGGCAGCGCGGGCCGTGCCGCCCTGCTTTTGCAGTCTCAGTTCAATTTGCTCCATATTCTGTTCGTACCGCAAAAAGTCCCGGTCCGCGTTCAGCCGTTCGTTGTCGGTCCTTCGGCCTATTTTCGACATCGATGCAAAAATGCCGGCGTCGATCGCTTCAAAAATAGAGTCCTCAGAAAACGGGTCGCTGATGCCCCAAGTGTCAAACAAGCCATCTTCCCCAAGAAAGGAGCCCCAGGACGTCAAGTTTTCCGGGTTGCCGCCGGCGTTTGCAAACAGTGAGTCGAAAGAGGTCAGCAGGGTGTCCAGTGCCTTGCCATATTGCTCCGTATCGTCAGATTTTTCCGCCAGCTTTGCCGCCATGGCGGGCGCAATCATCACATTGCCCTTGCCAAGCTTTGCCAGCGCCGCGTCCGAAAGCCCATCAAAGCCGTCTCCCATGCTCAGTTTTGCCTCCGGGTACTGCTGCGCAAGGCCTTTCAGGTACACTTCCGCCGCGCTTTGTACGGCCTCGCCGCGCGCCGCCATAAGGCTCTCCGCCTCTTTCACGGCCTGCGCGTTCTGCGCAGCCCGCGGTTCCTCCGCACCAATTGCCGGCACCGCACCCACGCCTTCGATTGCCATATGCTCTCTCACTTTCCGTTAAACAGGGAGCGGCGCCTTCGGGCCACCCCCTTTATAAATCTACTTTGGAGCAGTTTCAGCCCATCAGGTTAGCCCAAAATAGTGCGCCCAACTGCCATTATACGCGGAATAGCAGCATGTGTAGGCCCTGGAATATGTCTCGCCGCAGGCGCTTACCTTGTAGGTAAACATGCTGCCCTTGTCGGCATAGCCCGCATACCCGTTCCACATCTCCTGGCTCAAATGATAGGTACCCGGCCCGTTAATGGGAATTACCCTTGTTTGTGTATACGTTTTGGAGTTGCCGTTTGGTGAACCGCTCATCGTCTCTGTAATGGTGATGGACGTTTGCCCCGCCGTGTCGGTGACGATCATGTCATAATATAACTTGGTTCCATAGAAAAACCCGTTTTTATACAAAGACTCCGAAATCACCGGGTTCGCCGTTACAAACGAAATCTTCGGCGTTTTTTCCTTTGTTGTCACCGTCACCACCGCACCAAAAGGACCGTAGTAGCGCGCGCCGCCCACCGAAGCATAGGCGCGCACCTTGTAATAATAGGTGGCCTCCGGCGTCAGGTTCGTTTCTTCAAAGGCATCCCCGGTCGACGTCCCGATGCTGGTAAACCCGCCGGTGGCGGAAGTGGAGCGGTACAATTCATATCCCTCGGCGTTGGCCACCTTGTAAAAGCCGATGGAGAGCGTTGTGTCTTTGATATACATGGAGTACGCAAGCGGCGCCGCCAGGGTGGGCGGATCCTGCAGCAGCGTCGTCATTTTCACAACACCGCTGTATTTGCTGTAATAGGTTTTCCCCAAGACTTTGCTGTATGCGCGCACCTTGTAAAAATAGCTTTGACCCGCCGCAAGGCCGCCGTCCGTAAAGGCCGTTGCGGTTGGCGAAGCAATTTTCTGATAAGCGCCGCCTTGGGACGCCGCGCGGTACACCTGGTACCCGCCGGCCCCCACAACCTTGTCCCAGCTAAGCGCCACGGTGGTCTTCATCGCGCCACCGCCGGCAAGAACCGGTGTTTTCAACTGCATCTTGATGCTCTTCACCGGGCTGTATTTGCTGTAGACCGTTTTGCCGCCTTGGGTTTTGTAAGCGCGCACTTTATAGTAATATGTTTTATTTGCGGTGAGCTTACTGTCCGTAAAGCTGGCGTACTTCGTCGTCTTCACCTCTGTGTATTTGCCGCTCTTTTTGGTGGCGCGGTACACCGCATATCCCTTCGCGCCGAAAACTTTGCCCCACTTGATGGTGGCTGAACGGGCGTTTTTCAAGGTAATGGTAGAAATTTGGGGTGCCGCGAACTTGGTTGCCGCCTGTGCTTCGCCGGTAAAAGCCGACGTCAGCAGCAGCAACGCCACAAGGGTAACCACCGACATACTGCGCAACAATTTCATAAATACCTCCACATTCAATTTGACTGTTTTTCAGCAAAACAATCTATATCGCATGGAACTATAATGAAATAATTATACAATATTTCACGTTTTTTGCAACCATTTTCTCATACCACCATAGAAAATCGCACCCCGACGGGGTGCGATCTATAGCCGGATGACCAAATTCAAACATACCCGCCGTGCGTTTCATCTGTCAAAAAATGCCCCGGCTGCGCCGGAGCATTTTTTGACGATTCACTAGATGGCGGAGAGGGTGGGATTCGAACCCACGGCCCCTTGCGGGGTCACTGGTTTTCAAGACCAGCTCCTTAAACCACTCGGACACCTCTCCACAGCTGTTTTCAGGACAATGCCCGGACGCGTTGCGCCCGGGCGGCTTGTACCAATATACACCGAAAACAACCGATTGTCAATGCGGCGCCGCGCTACATCTGCGGCATCTCGCCTTCCTGCGACACCTGCCAAATGACGCCGAACTTATCCACCACCATGCCGTACAGTTCGCTCCAGAAGGTTTTTTCCAACGGCATCTCCACTTTTCCGCCTTCGCTCAGGGCATGGAACACGCGCGTCAGCTCCGCGCCGTCCTTGCCGCCCAGTGTGGGAGAAATGTTGTCACCAATGGTAAGCGACATATTGCTCGGCACATCGCAGAACATCACGTTACAGCCAAAAATGGGCACCTGGCAATACATCACGCGGTCTTTGTCCGCCTCTGCCATGGGGTAATCCGGGTTCGGCGGTGCATCCTTGTACAACATCATTTGCTCCACCTTGCTGTTAAACGCCTTTGCATAGAACTCCGCCGCCTCGCGGCAGTTGCCGTCAAAATTGATAAACAGGCTGAATGACACGGGACCACTTCCTTTTTATTTTTTGTTATTTTCGTTTCTCCGGCGCATGCGCCGGTATCTCATCATAACACAACGTACACAAGAAAAACATAAAAACGGCCACAAAAAAGACACCACACAAAATAAAGGGTCTCTTTTAGCCCCCCTACGGGGCCGTTGCCTCGTTTGCAAATGGAATCTTGATCTTTTGCCGCCTTAATATTCCTGTCATCTCGCTCAAGGCGGTGTCCGGCCGTTCCCTCGGTAACCACATAAACCAAAAAACACCCGATAGGGTGTTTTTTGGTTGGTGACCCCTACGGGAATCGAACCCATGTTTACGGCGTGAGAGGCCGTCGTCTTAACCGCTTGACCAAGGGGCCAAAACATCCGCGGTGCTGCCGTTGGTATTTTGCACACCAACGGCAACCGCGGACTTTTGGATAACGGGTGTTTACCCGTTGTCACCTTCCTCGCTCGGCCGTACAAATGCAAGCATTTGCGCGGCCCTCACTTCGTCAGGTGATAAAAAGTGCCGGCACCTACCTATCTTCCCAGGTCGTCTCCAACCAAGTATTTTCGGCACAACCAAGCTTAACTTCTGTGTTCGGGATGGGAACAGGTGGAACCTTGGCGTTATCGGCACCGGCTGTATAATATCGGTAGCTTGACCACCGGATACTAACCATGTTGTGTATTCAATTTTCAAAGATACAGTGAGCAAATGCTCTTCTGCACCCTCAAAACCGAACAATGACCGCTTTTGTTAGCAAATTGTATCGAACCAAAATTTTAGGACAAGCTCTCGACCTATTAGTACGTTCCAGCTGAACGCATCGCTGCGCTTACACTTAACGCCTATCAACCTTGTAGTCTACAAGGGGTCTCTCCAGGCATAAACCTGATGGATATCGTATCTTTGGGCCGGCTTCACGCTTAGATGCTTTCAGCGTTTATCCGATCCGCACATAGCTGCCCAGCTGTGCCACTGGCGTGACAACTGGTGCACCAGAGGTGCGTCCATCCCGGTCCTCTCGTACTAGGGACAGCACCCA
>JAVBNG010000001.1:0-131701 GCA_031551695.1 Oscillospiraceae bacterium | reverse complement strand
TACTACAGCCCTTCATCCGCCAAAGAATCCGGCCAGCCGGAAAACTCCGTATTGACTGTTGACTTTGTGCTGGACGGGCAAAGCTACACAGCCATGAATGGCGGCCCGATCTTCAAATTCACACATGCTGTTTCCATCATCATCAACTGTGAATCACAAGAGGAAGTGGACCACTTTTGGAATGCGCTGGGCGAAGGCGGGCAGTACGAGCCCTGCGGCTGGCTGACAGATAAATACGGCCTTTCCTGGCAAATTGTCCCAACCGTGTTACAGCGGCTTTTAAGTGATCCCGACCCGGTTAAAGCCGAAAAGGTCATGGTCGCCATGCTCAAAATGAGTAAGTTGGAAATATCCGGCTTAGAGGCTGCATACAATAGCTAACCGGCTGTTCAGCCCACCACAAGGTCGAGGATGTTTTTGGCAAAGGTGATGACCACGCCGCCGAAGAAGGTCAAAAACCCGTTGGCGCGTTGGCTCGCGTCGTGGCTTTTCAGCGAAAGGCCGATCTGCACCACCCCAAAGCCCAGGATGATGATGCCGATGGCGCGGATGGCGGAAAAAATGAAAGTAGACAGATTGTTGATGGTGGCGATGGGGTCGCCGCCGCTGGCATATACCGGCAGAGCCCCAAACACCAGGGTGACAATGAACAGGCAGGCCACCAGATACCCATAGATCACCCTGTTCTCTTTCTCCTCCGGGGTGCGGGGCCTGTCACGCTCGGCCTTTTTCTGCTCGAACCATGCTTCAAATTTTTCTTTCAAGTAGTGCCTCCTATGAAAAAGGGGGGCGGCGAGAACCTCGTCACATAATGTGACAAGGCCGTGCCCCTTTGCTGTTGTTGGCGGTTGCTCGGCCATGTCAGGCCACGACTTGAATCTCGTCGATGTCGCCCAGGGCGAACGTGAACGAGGATTGCGCGTAGCTGTCGGTGTGCCGCCGGATGTAGAACGGCTCCGCGCCGCCGTCGGCGGTCAGGGCGATGTTCGGATGGCGCATGATGTCGTACTTCAAATCCATCACCGGGTTTTCGCCCCGGATAAACAGCAGGGCATAGCGGTTGTCCATCAGCCGTATCTCGTCCGGGGTCATCAGCTCTCGCCCTGCATTTTGGAAGTTCTCACTGCTGCTGCCCTGCCGCCCGCGGGTGATACCGCGGGTTTTTGTGTCGATGGTGGCCTTGCCCAGCATCTTGGAAAACTGCTCCGCCGAGTTGACCTCCGACGTGCCGAGCACCAAAATCTCGTCGGTGTTGCCCATGATGCTTTCCCACGAATCTTTGTACTTTTCTTTGATTTGAGAGATGTTTTGCACGATGATACTGCATGAAATGCGGCGGCTGCGGCAGGTGGACAGGATGGAGGGGGCATCCCCGGAATACACGTTTGCCCATTCGTCTTGAATGAAATGTACATGCACCGGCAACTGGCCGCCATATTCAAAATCGGCCTTGGTTGATTTGTTTATGCGCCTTATGCACCGTTGTCAACAGCTGGCCCGACCCGCGCAGGGCCTGGTATTCGGCCTGCACCGGGATGATGACGCTGTTGGCCGCCGCCAGCGCGTTCAGTGTCAATATCCCCAGCGATGGCCCGCAGTCCAAAAGGATGTAGTCGTACCGTTGACGAAGGGGTGCAAGCATGGCGGCCAGCGCCCCAGTGGGCTGGTTTTCCCGCCACAGGTCACGCTCCATCACGGACAGGTCGATGTTGGCGGGGATCAAATCAACGCCCTCGCTGTGGTGCAAAACACCCTCATCTGGGTCGATGGGCATGTCCTCCACCACCTTTTGCAGCAGCGTGGCCGTGGTGGTTTCCATCTCGTCGGGATGGTAGCCCAAGTGGGAGGTCATCGTTCCCTGCGGGTCGAGGTCTACAAGCAAAACGGCCCTGCCGCATTTGGCAAGGCCGATCCCAAGGTTGACGGCGGTGGTGGTTTTCGCCACACCGCCCTTTTGGTTGACTAGTGCTATGGTTTCCAATGGGTCACTCCTTCATTTTTCGCTCCTTATGTTTTGGTGGCCTTGTCACATTAATGTGACAAGGTTGCAGGCATAAAAAAAACCGCCTATTGGCGGTTTATGCTGAATATAGCAGTGGGGTGTGGTACAATAAATAAATCACTTTGGTGGGAAAGGTAAAATGTCAGTTGGGGTTAGCCAATATTTTGTAGCCTTTTGTGAGGGGATATTTGCATGTCGGTTGAGATTGATGTCAATATGAAATTGCGTGATGTGGAAATGTTCCTAGCCAATTTACCGCCAGAGCAGAAAGATGAACTCTTTAGGGAATGGCAACAGGCCAAAGAGGAGCAAAAGAAATACAATGCAGAACTGGTACACTCATACGAGATTGTTTTCAAACGCTATGTTTCTCGAATGGAAAATACTGGCTGGACAATGCCCTTGAACATGAGCATGAAAGATATAAATGTTTTGGGCCAACTGGAGGATAAATTTGATTTTGATGCTTTCTTTTTAGAGTATTTTACCTATGACAATGGAAAACATCTTAGAACACTAATTGACACCGTAAAAAGCATAACTCTCCCCAGTTCGTACCTTTCTGTTGCGTTTGAGGAAAGTATATCTGCTTTTGAAAGCGAAAAATATACGACCACTGCAGTATTGTTGGCCATGATAATCGAGGGAATGCTCAACCAATTCCAAAACGACAAAACAAACACTCGCATGAAAGAGCTATGTAAAGATCAAATAAAAATCGCAGAGCAGTCACATGAGGTTTTCGTCAAATGTGTCTGGGAGTCTTATTATGACTTTGTTAAGAGTATGTACAAATGGGCCCATTTTGATAAACAACCACCAAATAATATAAATCGCCATTGGCTTTTACATGGGCGATATGAGTTTCCGCTCTGCAAAACCGATTGCCTTAAGCTATTTAATGCAGTTAACACACTATCGTGTATATCAGACATCAAAGGCAGTTAAGACAGCTCCTTATCCACACGAAAGCCACTGCCTCCTGTCTGCCACTGCCCTCAACCTCAAACGCATGGTCAAGTGCATGGGATGACTCCCGGGCACTTGCTTTTTCTGAAGGTATTTCTTCTGCACCCCGCCCCAGGCCTCTTTTACTTGAAAAATGGGGGCGTTGTCAACAGCTCCATTAATGTGACAAGATTATGGGAATAAAAAACGCCTGTTGGCGGAAAATGCTGAATATTGCAATGTGGTGTGGTATACTGTGAAAAAGCATGGTAGCAACTATATTATTGATTACGGCTATAATTGTTTGTCATTCAAGACTTGGAAGATTTGTACTATTGTTTGCTGCAATCAAACTCACATAGATAGTGAGTATTTTGGGGGGATTGGATGATAAATGCTTTAGTAACTGCCGTGGGTAATATTGGGGTTGGTCACCAGATTGTCAGTGCTCTACGCTTAACACCATTACCAATAAAAATATATGGCACAGATATTTGTGATTTCAATATTGAAAAAGATGTTCTTGATGGCTTTGATATTGTTCCGCGTGCTAGCGACATTGCATCATATTCTTCTTGTATTAACAACATAATAGAGCGTTGGAAAATTGATATTATTTTTGTAGGTTCACTACCTGAACTTTTATATTTCCAAAAATTCCGTATCCAATATGAAAAAGCGGGGATAGTCCTTGCAATCAATACTGATGAGGCAACACGAATATGTTTAAACAAGTACCACACATATCAACATTTAGAAAAAAATCAAATTCCAGTTCCGCGATTTTGCAAATTAAACTCCATAAATGATTGTAGAAAAATTGATTATTTTCCAGTAGTATTAAAGCCCAATGGACAGTTAACATCCTCAGAGCATGTTTACATCGCTTTTAATGAAAGTGATCTTATGTGTCTTTGTAAGTATATGCTAAATCAAGAAATCGATATTGTTGCCCAAGAATATATTGGAAACCAGTATTCAGAATACACAATCAGTGTTACTACTGATTTAGATGGAAAAGTAGCAGGGACAATAGTTATATGTAGAGATTTTAGTTCAGCCATCACATACAAAAATAGATATAAATACAAGAACGATGAATATTATATTTCATCCGGTATCACACAAGGGAAAATCGTTCACAATGATGAAATTTCCAGACAAGCATGTATCATCGCGAATGCCCTTCGTTCTAGAGGCAGTCTCAATATTCAAGCTATGTTCGTCAATAATAGCTTGCTAATAATTGAAGCACATCCGGCTATGACTGGAAGTACATATATCAAAGCATTGGCTGGTTACAATGAGCCGGAATATTACATTCAGAAAAGGTTATTGAATGAGCCATTTCAATTAGTATTTAGAGATGCTTTTGTAAAACGGGATTTGGTTGTAAGTTTAACATTCACAGAAAGATGAGGGGCAAAATGCAAGTTACTATTGATGAAATTCTAGGTTGTTTATGCGGCCATAATATTAAATTTGTCTATAGCGGTGAAACCGAACTAACAGTTAATGGCTATTCTTCACTTAAAAACTTGAAAAACGGTTGTATGTGTTGGGCGCGAAGTCAAATAAATATCGATTCAAGCCAAGTGAATGCAAGCGATGGCATACTATTATTAATGACTGAAACTGTAAGCGTTGGACCAAATGTAAATCGAATCGTTACTGATGATCCTCACAAAGCATTTTTCATTTTGATAAAACATTTTTGGGACACTGAAAATGATCCATATATCGCTCCAACTGCAATTATAGAAACCCAAAACATTTGCTCAAACCTTAGTGTCGGGCAATATAGTTATATCGGGGAGGATGTTCAAATTGGAGAGCATGTAAAGATCGGACATCATGTTGTTCTTGAAGGCAGAGTGTCAGTTGGCGAATACACTAACATTGAATCTGGCACCAAAATTGGTGTGTGCGGATTCGGGCACTATTCAGATAATTCCATTAACATCAGGGTCCCGCATTTGGGTGGGGTTCAAATCGGAAAGCACGTTAACATAGGTGCGAACTGCACAATTGCGCGAGGTACCATTGATGATACAATCATTGGAAATTATGTTAAAATCGATAACTTATGTCACATTGCGCACAATGATATTATTATGGACAACGTACTAATTGCCGGTGGTGCGATGATTGGTGGAAGCACTACGATAGAGGAAGGGGCGTGGCTTTCAAGTTGTACAATTTGCAACTCTCTTGTTATTGGTAAAGGTGCTTTTATTGGTGTTGGCTCTGTTGTTACAAAAGATATTCCAGCAAACCAAGCGGCATTTGGTGTGCCAGCGAAGGCAATTAAAGACGCACCAAATCCAAAAAGGTGGTGATCAAACAGATATGGAGCAAAAGAAGTTAATGGCTATCATGGCACATCCTGATGATGCTGAGCTGAATTGTTTGGGTACTATGTTAAAACATTTAGACGAACATGGTGTAGCTTTCATTCTTAATGGCGTCGCAAAAACATTAGATGATTCGGGGCCAGAAGGTAAAAGGATTGTTGAAATGGAGAACGCTTTATCAAGCATTAAGATTAATTATGATTCCTTGAATTTGAAAGATGGCGCGATAATTTATGACCATACACTTATTCAACAAATACGTGACAGGGTTGAGAAGATAAACCCTCATATAGTTATAACACACTTTCCTGATTGTTCCGGGATTGAACACCAAGATCATACCGCAATTGGTAAAGCAGTATATAATTGTGCGATTAAATATTGCACCCACTTAGAGCGCCTTCTTTTTGTTGAACCGTTGTTTTCAGAGGCCACATCTTTTACCCCCAATTATTTCGTAAACATAACACAATACTACGAGCAGAAAATAGCATGTGTAAAAAAATATGTAAGCCAGTCGAGTAGAGTATATATGCAGGACTCATTTCACCAGCACCGTGCCTCATCACATAATTATTTTATTAATTATGGTTCGGAATCTCGAGATGAGAAATACGAATCATTTCAGTTGGCATACGAATATGTACGCTAAGTAGATGAAGCAACTCGAAAGCATGAGGGGCCATATAAATGGTTGACAAAAAATATGAATCTTTTTTATTACAGCTTTATCAAGAAATTCATATACAGCATCGCCAACAAACAGAGCATATAAACCAAGCGGTTGTGTTCTATATTGCATTGCTCAGTTTTTTTATTGGCTTCTACAAAAGTTTAGTGAAAAGCTACTCTACGATAATTGTCAACGTTGTTTTCTTTGCACTTTTTTTCATTACTGTGACATTTATCTCGGTTTTAATTAGATATCGTGTATGGCAATTGAAATATGCCATCGGTCTACAATTACTAGGCCACATGTTTCTTTCAGAGATAGAAATTAATGACTATACTGCTTTTCTTGAACAAATCAATACATATCAGCCTGATGCGCCAGAAAAGCATAGATTGTTCACAAGCATTACATGCAAAATGATATGGGGTTGCATTATCATTTCGATTGCTCCCATAGGCCTATATTATTCATTTCTTCAAACAAAAACAACTATTGCTAGTGATAGCTTAGCGGCGATATTTCTTTTTGTAATCATTGTCTACTTGATTTCAGTATATGTTTATTTTGAAAAGCAACTTGAAAAAACTGATGGAAAGGATTCTGTTCTTTGGCTAGTTGATTTTTCTACAAAACACTCCAAATCAAAAGACAAGCCCCAATAATACTCTTTAATTTATAGCAACCCGACGAAAATCAATTACTTTTCCCCGTATTCTAAATCTTACTAATCATGTTTAATAATTTCAACAACCAGTTTCTATATTGACCTGCTTACCTTCTCGCCTTGTAACATTATGTGACGAGGCAAAAAATCATCGATAGTCATAGCCTCCTTTTCCCCAGCCCCTTGACTTTTTTCGCATCCTGTCATTCGCTATGCGCAAACGGATATATTTGTTATAGTCATTGCCAATTTTGGGTGGTTCGTATCGAATATCCAGAGAGGGCCTTGACACACGTAAAAGGCTTTCTATCCGCTCGGCGGCAAGTTGCCCAGGCTCGTCAGCGTCCAGGCACAGCACCACCGTATCTATTTGGGGGTGGGTGGTCAGGTATTGGATAATAGGCAGGGGCGAAACGCCCGCCAATGACAAGTAGTGCCTATCCTGCCACGACTGACCATTCATTAAAAGCAAACTGGCTCCTGATAGCGCATCTATGGCGGCTTCGTACACGCACAGCACCATACAGGCCGCATTTTGCGCCTGAAATGCAAATGTATACCGCTTGTCGCTCCCTTCGGCATCTTGCTTGAAATCGCCCCTTGTGGCTCGTATGGCGGCGTGGCGAGGCGTTCCATGCTCGTCATGGCCCACAAACACGCAGCTATGATAACGGGCACTTTCGTAAAGGGTGCCGAGGGCACGGCAATGTTCCACCACTTCACGGCGCAAACCGCGCTGGGCGCAAAGGTAGCCTATCACTTGGCCGTCATCGCCGTTGCGTTCCGGCAAGGCAAAAGACTGGGTTGGGGGTGGCTCCGTAAGCGGGGAATATGGTGCGGCCTTGCTGTCCAATGCCATCTGCGCCGCTTCGGGCAAAGGGTAGCCGCGCACGGTGATGAGGTACTGTACCGCCGTGGTGCCGCCAAAGCCCCGCGAGTGCCAGTTCCATTTGCCGGTGCTGACGCTCACTTTTAGGCTATCGTGGTCTTTCAAGCAATATTCGTCCTGCCCACACCGTTTGATGTTGCCCGGTTCGGCTGCGGCTAGATAGGAATACAGGTCAATGCTTTTCGCCTGTGCAAACTGCTGGGGTTCAATCCACGGCAACAGCGCCAGCCCCTTCGGTCATGCGCTCAACCACGGCCAAACAGGAAAGCATGAAATAGTTGGCAGCGGCTGGGTGGCACAAAAAGGGTTCCATATCGGGCAGGGCGGCCAGCCCTACAAGGGCGTACAGCAGTTTCAGTGCGTCCGAAAACTCGGCGGCTTGCCCCATGTTGTACAGGGCGGTGACGGTGCTACACAGCCAGCCCAGTGCCGGGGGCGGTAGGTGCTTGTTGGCGTGTATACCATCCACAAGCGGGGCAATTACCTTATGCGCTGCCCGGTCTACGCGCTGGCGGTCAATTTCGCCATTCGGTAGAAAAGCGGCGGGGTGAAATATGTTTTTCATTTGACCCTCCAGATGTGATGTGATAAAATAGGAAAGCCGCAAGCTGTTGGCTTGCGGCAAATCTCTCCCAAAGTGGCATTTGGGGTGTAAATGTGCGGTTGATTTAGGGTTAATATTGTTGGTTGATGCCTAAAATAATCGTTAATTCGCTTAATGTGGTGTGGTTGCTGTAAGATTATCCGCTCCACGATACACCGTCAGAAAACTTAGGTTTTGGGCGGTGTTTTCTTTTGCAGAAAGCGCCTCATGTTCAAGATTTGTTGCTTTTCGAGCCTTATAACATCGACGTGTCGAAGGTCGCCGGTGATACCGTTGTGTCGAAATATATACAACTCAGCTAGGCAATTTGCAACCGATTTTGAAAACACCGCCAGAGCAGAACGAGGACATAAAAAAGAGGTCAATGACCTTATTATCCAGGCGCGGTATTTTTGAGGACAGGCCCGATATTCTGTCACACGCTGGCCGGGACAGTTATATGCGGTTCAGGGATAGGGGCGCAAGCGTGGTGCTGGGAGGTGTTTTGCATCCGCACCAAAATTTTTCATTCCGTGAACGCGGCCCTATATTTTTATCGCGGCGGCCACGGGCTTTTGGTGGACGGCGTGCACCAGAAAGGGGCTTTTTCCGCCATGCCCGCGCCCCTTCGCGCCGACATGGCGGCAGGTGCGGGCATTTTTGCCCGTTTGGACGGCCTGGTATACACCCACCTGCATGCGGACCATTATGACGCCAACACGGCAAGTGCGTTTGCGGCGCGGCTTACCGTGCCCGTGTGGGGACCGGGCCTTGCCGCCGACGGCCTCGCCCTTTCGGCGGTGGCGCCGGGTGTCACCCGTGCGGAATTCCCCGGTTTCACCGTGTTGGCGGCAGACACCGTGCACGACGGCAAAGCCTACCGCGGCGAGCCGCACCGTTCCCTGTTCGTCCACTGTGGCGACGAGTGCTTTTTTGTGGCGGGGGACGCGCTGCTGCGCCCGGAGGACGCCGCGGCCTTCCGGCAATTTGCACCCCGGCCGGACGCGGCCTTCGTGAACGTTTACCAGCTCTCCGGCGACAGCGGCCGCGCCTTTTTGCGCGCGCTCTACCCAAAGCGCACCTTTTTGTACCACATGCCCCTGCCCGAGGACGACACCCACGGCTACCACCGCTTTGTGCCGGACGTGGCGCTGCGTTTTCCGCCGGAACTGGGGCCTTTGCAAATTCCCGCGCACATGGCGTGGATAGACGACAGCCGCCCATCTTTATAGGATGGGCGGCTGTTATTTTGCTTGCTTCCAACTGCTATCGGCTAAATCCCCAGTTCCGCCTTCGCCCGCCCAAACGCGGCGAGGGCCTTGTCCAGGTCCGCCCTTGTGTGGGCGGCCGAAACCTGCGTGCGGATGCGCGCCTTGCCCTGCGGCACCACCGGGTACGAAAAAGCGGTGACATACACCCCAAGCTCGTACAGCCGGGCAGCCAGCTTGCCCGCCACAGGCGCCTCATACAGCATGATGGGCACGATGGGATGGCTGCCGGGCACCACATCGAAGCCCAGCTTTTCAATTTCCGCGCGGAAATACGCCGTGTTCTGTTTCAGTATTTCACGCTGCTCGCCGGACGTCTGCAAAATCTCCAGCACCTTCACGCTGGCCTCGGCAATGGCCGGGGCCAGGGTGTTGCTGAACAGGTACGGACGGCTGCGCTGGCGCAGCAGGGCCACCACTTCGCGCTTGGCCGCGGTGTACCCGCCGCTTGCGCCGCCCATGGCCTTGCCCAGGGTGCCGGTGATGATATCCACCCGGCCCTGCACGCCGCAATACTCCGGTGTGCCGCGGCCGTTTTCACCCACAAAGCCCACAGCATGGCTGTCGTCCACCATCACAAGGGCGCCGTATTGGTCCGCCAAATCGCAAATGCCGGCAAGGTTTGCAATGATGCCGTCCATGCTGAACACGCCGTCGGTGGCAACCAGCTTGACGCGCGCGTCCTTCGCCTCCTCCAGGCACCGCTTCAAATCGTCCATATCGTTGTTTTTATAGCGGAAGCGTTTCGCCTTGCAAAGGCGCACGCCGTCGATGATGGACGCGTGGTTCAACTCGTCTGAAATGACGGCGTCCTCGTCCGTCAGCAGGGTCTCGAACAGGCCGCCGTTGGCGTCGAAGCAGGAGGAGTAGAGGATGGTGTCCTCTGTGCCGAGGAAGCTGGAGATGGCGGCTTCCAGGCGTTTGTGCACCTCCAGCGTGCCGCAGATGAACCGCACGCTGGACACGCCGAAGCCCCATTTTTGGTAGCTGTCCTTCGCGGCCCGCACCACCGCCGGGTGAGTGCACAGGCCAAGGTAGTTGTTGGCGCACATGTTCACAAGGCCCGCGGCCTTTTCGGTGTTGATGCTGCCGCTTTGGGGGCTCGTCAGCACGCGCTCGGCCTTGAAGGTTCCGGCCGCCATGATTTCTTCCACCAGGTTGCCGTAATGGGCAAATGCCTGTTGTTTATTCATATAGTCCGCTCCTTTATGAAAAATCCATACGCATACAGTCAAAAAAGTTAAAAACCGCGGGCAGCGAAGACGCAAACCGGCACACCGCACCCGATCGGCACAAAAGACACTTTGTGTCTTTGGGCCGCGACATCGTCCCGCATGGTCACATGCCCGTCCAGTCCAGAATCACCTTGCCGGACTGGCCGCTGTTCATTGCTTCAAAGCCTTTTTCAAATTCCTGCGCCGGAAAGCGGTGGGTAATAATGCCCTTGATGTCGAGGCCCGTTTGCAGCATGGACATCATTTTATACCATGTTTCGAACATTTCGCGGCCATAAATGCCCTGCAGGGTCAGGCTGTTGAACACGACCTTGTCCCAGTTGATGACGGTTTTGCCGCTGTGCAGGCCCAAAATGGCAATTTTGCCGCCGGAGTTCATATTGTCCACCATGGAGGAAAAGGCGGCCTGGCTGCCGCTCATCTCAAGGCCCACGTCAAACCCTTCGCGCATGCCAAGGTCCTTCATGGCTTTTTCCAGCGGGTCGCGGGAAACGTTCAGGGTATACACATCCGGCGCCACCTTTTTCGCAAGGTCCAGCCGGTAGTCGTTCACGTCGGACAGCACCACGTGCTTGGCGCCGCAGTGGCGCACGATGGCCGCAGCCATGATGCCGATGGGCCCGGCCCCGGTGATGAGAACGTCTTCGCCGGGCAAATCAAACTTAAGGGCCGTGTGCACAGCGTTGCCAAGGGGGTCGAAGCAGGCGGCCTCATCCTCGCTGATGCCACCCGCCAGCTTTACCACGTTTTCATAGGGGATGACGAGGTATTCGGCGAAGGCGCCGTCGCGGTTCACGCCCACGCCCACGGTGTTTTTGCACAGGTGGCGGCGCCCCGCCATGCAGTTGCGGCAGGTTTTGCACACCACGTGCCCCTCGCCACTCACGATGTCCCCCACCTTGTAGCCGGAGGCGTTCTCGTCCATCTCCACAATTTCGCCCACAAACTCGTGGCCAATGATCATGGGGGTTTTAATGGTGCGCTGGCTCCATTCGTCCCAGTTGTAAATGTGCACGTCCGTGCCGCAGATGGCCGTTTTGTGCACGCGGATCTTTACGCCGCCCACCGTGAGCTTTGGCACAGGCACCCGCCTCATGGCAAGGCCCTTACCGGGCGCTTCCTTCACCAGCGCAAACATTGTGTCGCTCATTTGTCTCCCTCTTCCCTCGTTTGTTCCGCGCCGCGCGCCGGGGCGCTACCCCTGCCGCCGCAATCGCTTCCTCATGCTTACTAAAGTACCACCGGAGAAAGTGTTTGTCAATGACGGACATAATTTCATTATTATGAATAATTTGGGCAAAAATGATTGACAAAGCCCCGCCCGCTTTTATAGAATGAGAAAAAAGCGAACGGAGGAACTGACGTGGACCGCAACTTTGCCATTGGCGCGCGCGTAAAATACCTGCGCGTGAAAAAGGAATTGACCCTGAAACAGCTGGGTGAACTGACGGGCCTTTCCACCGGTTTTTTAAGCCAGCTGGAGCGCGGCCTCTCCGCCACCAGCGTGGACGCGCTGTACAAAGTGGCTGACGCGCTGGACGTGGAGATTGCCAGCTTTTTCACCCGCGTAGCGCGCGCCCCGCAGGACCCCGTGGTGCACGGTTTTGAACAACAGTACGCTCAAATTGGCCCAGGCATTTTGGAAAGTGTTGCCAGCAAAGACGTGATGGCGTTCCAATATCTGCCGCGGATGTACCAGCTGATGCCGAGCGCTTCGGGGGAAGCCGTGCCCGCAAACATGTACAGCCACGCCGGCGAGGAATTTTTGTACGTGCTGGAGGGCGTGCTTACCCTCTATATGAACAATGGGGAATATACCCTGTACCCCGGCGACAGCGTGCAGCTGCATTCCTCCGGCGGCCACAACTGGCTGAACCGCACAAACCGCGTGGTGCGGTTCATTCAAATCAACTGCCCCAACCCATACCACGAGCAGCCCATGCAGCCTAATTCCAGTTCACAATTTTGATGCAAATTTCTCTATATTCATATTTTTGAATATTATTTTCTTTTGTATGAAATCACACCGGCAGAAAGATGCGCGGCATGCCAAATATTGAGAATTTTTTTCGCCGTACCGGCGGTTGGCCACGGTGACATATATGTTATATTTATGTCAGTTTTCTCGCCGATATTTTTGGGTAAACTGCCTATAAAATTTTGACGGGAATTGACGTATACTTTATATATAGAAGCGTATATTTAGCCACCGTGGCAAAAAAGCCGCGATAAGGTGCCGATTATGGATATCCAATGCCCGTTTTGCGCAAAAGAATATGACAAGCGTTTCTTGCTGCACCGCAATGTGAAAAGCGTGGGCAATACTGATATCGCCTACGATTTGTGCTGCCCCTATTGCAAGGAAGCCGTTGGCGAAGTGTTCTGGGGCAAGATGAAACTGTACGGCGACGGCCCGGCCGGTGGTGCGCAAACAGATGCACACACGGCAGGCCCCGCGAACAACCGCCCGGAAGAACCCTGCTATGTATGCCCGCACTGTGGCGGCGATTTGCCTCACGACCTGAGCGAACTTCCGAAAAAGCGCGACAAGTCTGACCGGCGCACAGAGGACCGCCGCAGCGGCGAGGACCGCCGCAAAAACGTTAGCCTGCTGCACTTTCCCGAACACCGCAAGGTGAACCGCCGCAAAAACCCGGACCGCCGCGACGGCCTGGACCGACGGGAAGAAAATTACCTGGCAGGCCAGCCGGACCAGCGCAAGGGCGACCGGCGGCAGCGCAACGTCCCCGTGAAGTTTGACCGCCGCCGCACCGGTACCGACCGGCGCAAAGACGACCCCGGCAGCGAAAATGTGGCGCTGGAAGTTTAGCATGCGGCATGCACTTTTCACACACGCTGTTCGCCAATATTGGAACTGTCCGAGGCTCTTTGCGTCGGGCGGTTTTTTATACCGTGCTTTTTATGCAAATTTTCACATTTTTTCGCGGTTTTTTTTGGCATAACAAATTGACAGAACCGCAAATGTATTCTAAACTTGTTATTGGCGCGTCAAATGCATCTACAAAGGCCCGGGGAGCATGCCGATGAAACATTTTTTGAAAAACAACATGATCATGCTGCCGTTTTTCGCATCGGCGGTGGTCGTTTTAATAGTGGCCGCGCTGGTAAGCCGGGTGATGGTGTCTTCCGCGAATATGATTGAACGCGGCACAGAGGAACGGATGCTTGCCCTGAGCGAGGCCGCCGCCCTGCTGGTAACGGCGGAGGAACTGGATGAATTTCTGCAGGCGAAGGACATGGAAAAGCCGGAATACGCCGCCGTCAAAGCAAAGCTGGACACTTTTACCCGGGACGCGGGCATCGTGTTCACCTATTACATGCGGCTGGACGAAGAAACTGGGAAAATGCAGTTTATTGTGGACAATGTAACAGACCCGGCCGAAATGGACGGTTTGACCAGCGAACTGCAGGAGCGCGAAGAATGGCTGGACGCCGCCCTTGCCACCGGCAAGGCCCAGGTGGTGGACCTCGGCAGTTATTCCGACGGCTGGGACGGCCTGCTGACGGCATGGATGCCACTGTTTTACCAAGACGGTACCGCAAGCAACATCGTTGCCGGGGTAGACATGCAGGACGAATACATCAAAACCGAGCGCAACAACACCTATATCCTCACCGGCGTGCTGGTGGCGGCGCTGATGGTGGTGCTGCTCACCTGCTTTTGGTCGCTAAGCATGTACCGCCAAAAAGCGCGCCAGGCCGAGCAGGCCAGCATGGCAAAAAGCACATTCCTCTCCAGCATGAGCCATGAGATGCGCACGCCCATGAACGCCATCATCGGCCTTGGCGCCATGGCCCGCAAAAGCGGCGATATGGAGGAGGTGCGGGGGTATCTCGACAGCATCGAGACCTCCAGCCAGCACTTGCGGCAGGTGATAGACAACGTGCTGGACATTTCAAAAATAGAGAGCGGCAAGGTGGAACTGGAGCTGGTTGCGGCCGATTTGCGCCAGGAAATAAACAGCATCGCAGGCATCATCCGCACGCAGGCCGAGGGGAAAAACCAAACCCTTGCCGTAAACGTGGAAGACGCCCTGCCACAGGCCGTTCACATGGACACCACCCACCTGCGCCAAGTGGCCATCAACTTGCTGTCCAACGCGGTGAAGTTCACGCCCGCGGGCGGCGCCATTTCCATGCGCGTGTGCCTTTTGGAGCAAAAGGGCGGCCTGTGCAACATTGAATGGCGCGTGAAAGACAACGGCATCGGCATTGACGGCGAAAGCCAAAAGCGGCTGTTCCGCCCGTTTGTGCAGGGCGATGTGAGCACCACGCGCAAATACGGCGGCACCGGCCTCGGGCTTGCCATCTCAAAACAGCTGGTCGAACTGATGGGTGGTGATATCCTGCTGGAAAGCGCGCCCGGCCAAGGCAGCGAGTTTATTTTCAACACCTGGCTGCGGGCCGCCGCCCCGGCCGACGTGCCCCGCGTGCACGCCGTGGACGGCAAGATGCCGGACCTTTCCGGCAAAACTGTGCTGCTGGTGGAGGACTCGGAGATCAACCAATTGATTGCCATCGATATGCTGAACAATTACGGCGCCGTGGTGGACACGGCCGGCAACGGCCGGGAGGGCGTGGAGAAATACCTTGCGGCACCCAGCCGGTACGCCCTGGTCTTCATGGATATTCAAATGCCGGAAATGGACGGCTATACGGCGACAAGAACCATCCGTGCTTCCGGCACGCCGGGTGCGGCGGACGTGCCCATCATCGCCATGACGGCCAATGTGTTTAAGGAAGACGTGGACAAGGCCTTTGCCAGCGGCATGGATTACCATGTGAAAAAGCCGTTTGAAGAGGATAAGATTCGCGATGCCATTTTTGCCGCGCTGGCAGAAGGGCGACAAAAGGCCGGCTGACAGCGGAATGCCCGCAAAAACACAGAAAACGCCGCCGGGAGACCGGCGGCGCTTTGTTGTGCTGCTTAGGTGCAAGGGTGTTGCGCGGTTTGCTGGTGCCGCGCTAATCCCTCACCTTGATACGAATGACGGTGATCAGTGTCAACAGGCCCATCACAGGCGTCGTTATGAAGAAGAAGCGGAAAAGAAATGCCAGTGTATGATTTGGCGTCCCGGCTTCATAGCCGCCCAGCAGGAAAAAGCCCGTTGCCCCAAGCGCCAAAGCAAAACCCAATGAAATTACACATAGGATTACAGCGTACCGTTTCACCTTCATTCTCAATGCCCCCGCAAAATTCATTCTTCTATGGTTAGCGCCGTACCTCTTGCCCCCTAGTGGTGGAACAGCCGCGCGCCGGTGAACGCCATGGTGATGCCGTGGCGGTCGGCCGCGGCGATGACATCTGTGTCGCGCACGCTGCCGCCGGGCTGGGCGATGGCGGAAACACCGCTTTGGGCGGCGCGCTCGATGTTGTCGCTAAAGGGGAAAAACGCGTCGCTGCCAAGGGCCACGCCGCTTATGCAGGAAAGGAAGGCGCGTTTTTCCGCCGCCGAAAGGGGCGCGGGTTCCGCCGTGAACACACCGGGAAAAAGCCCCGCTTTGCACTGGGCCTCAAAATCATCGGAAAGGTACGCGTCGATGGCGTTGTCCCGCGCGGCGCGGGGAGCGTCCGGAGCGAAGGGTAGCGCCAGCACCTTTTCGTGGCGGCGCAAATGCCAGGTGTCTGCCTTGCCGCAGGCCAGCCGAGTGCAGTGCACCCGGCTTTGCTGGCCCGCGCCGATGCCAATGGCCTGCCCGTTTTCCACACAGCACACGGAGTTTGACTGGGTGTATTTTAAAATGATGAGCGACAGCACCAAATCCCGCTTTTGGCCTTCCGTCAGCTCTTTTTTTATGGTTGGTATATTTTGCAGCATGGCTTCGTTTATGTGTAAATCGTTGCGGCCCTGCTCGAAGGTGACGCCGAACACCGTGCGGCGTTCCAGAGCCGGCGGCGTGTAGCCGGCGTCGATTTGCACAACGGCGTAGTTGCCTTTGCGCTTGCCTTTTAAAATGTCCAGCGCCTCCGCCGTAAAAGCGGGGGCGATGACACCGTCGCTCACCTCGGGTTGCAGCAGCTTCGCCGTGGCGGCGTCGCATTCGGCGGAAAGGGCGGCCCAGTCGCCGTAGCTGCTCATGCGGTCGGCGCCGCGTGCGCGGGCATAGGCGGCAGCAAGGGGGCTCACCGCCGCATCTTCCGCCACGCCGAAGGCCGCGCGGTCCACCGCGGAAAGCGGCAGGCCCACCGCCGCCCCGGCGGGCGACACATGCTTAAACGAGGCCGCCGCAACAAGGCCCGTGGCTGCCTGCATCTCGGCCACCAACTGCCACGCGTTCAGCGCGTCGAGGAAATTGATATACCCCGGCCTGCCGTTTAGCACGCGCAGGGGCAGTCCGCCCTCTTCCACATAGATGCGTGCCGGGGTCTGGTTCGGGTTCACGCCATATTTCAATTCCAGTTCCTGCAAGGTAGGCCTCCTTTTTTATACCAATTCTACTTCTGTTATGGTACCCCAGCGGCAAAAAAAACACAAGCGCCCGTGTGCCGTTTTTGCACACGGGCGCCAGCTTGTCAAAAAAAGGTGGCCCCCGCACAGTGTCCGGTGGCGCAACGCTCATCTAGACGAGGCCTTACTCCAAATGTAAGGAACCTTGGCTTCCGGCTTTAGCCACTGCAATCGCGTTTGGTTCATTGCGCCGGGCGGCGCCTCACGTACAACGAAGGAACGTTGTTCGTGATTCGCCTTGCGGCTGAGCCGGTGGTTGCCCCGAAGGGGCAAGAGAAGCCGCCCGGGGGCGCGATAAGCTTACACACCCCGGCCCCTGCACGCTCGTGCGTTCATAGACAGCCTCCCGCCGCGCCGTGCAAATCTACGGCTTTTGCAGTGGCTTTTTTGGCTTCAGGTATTTACGCAAAACGGCCAGCACCTCTTCCAAATCCAGCGGTTTGCCCAGGTGGTCGTCCATGCCGTTCGCCAGGCATTTTTCAATATCTTCTTTAAACACATTGGCCGTCATGGCCACAATGGGCACGCTTTTCGCCGCGGGAACGTCCATGGCGCGGATTTTACGCGTGGCCTCGTAGCCGTCCATCTCCGGCATCTGCAGGTCCATAAAAATGATGTCGTACTCAGCCGGGTTCGCCCGGAAGGCCTCCACCGTGGTCAGGCCGTTTTCGGCGCAGTCGATGGAGACGCCCGTCGGCTCCAGCAGCGCCAGCACGATCTCACGGTTGATCTCCACATCCTCCGCCAGCAAAACGCGCGAACCGTCGAATACATTTTCCTCTTCCCCGGCGCCGTTCCGCGCCTCTTCTTCGGGCGTGCCGAGGCAGGTATTGATACAGTCGGCGATCGACGACTCGAACAGCGGCTTCGGCAGGTACATGTCCACACCTGCGGCCTTGGCGTGTTCCTCAATGGCGCTCCACTCCGTGGCCGAGATCATGATGACCACGGAATGCCCGTCTTCTTTTTTCTTGATGCGGCGGGTGAGCTCGACGCCGTCCATGCCGGGCATTTTCCAGTCCACGAAATAGATATCATAATGCCCGTTTTTGGCGATCATCCCGAGGGCCTCCTCTCCGGAGAGGGCAAGGTCGCACGCGACGTCCAGCCGCCGGGCGATATCCGCAAAATATTCGCAGATATCCGGCGCGTCGTCCACGGTGAGAATGCGCAGGTCCTCCCGGCGCACGCCGGGCAGCAGGCTTGGCCGCTCGCTGCTTTCGCCGCGCAGCAGCTTCACCGTGAACAGGAACCGGCTGCCTTCGCCAAGCTGCGATTCGATCCAGATCTTGCCGCCCATCATCTCCACAATGCGCTTGGAAATGACAAGCCCCAGCCCCGTGCCGCCAAACTTGCGCGACGTGCTGGTTTCGGCCTGCGCAAAGGACGAGAACAGCCTTTGCTGCTGCTCCGGGCTGATGCCGATGCCGGTGTCGGCCACCGCTATCTGCAGCGTGCACATGCCTTCTTCCTCACAGGCCATGTGGGCGTTCAGGGAAATGCTGCCGCCTTCGGGCGTGAACTTCACCGCGTTGGACAGCAGGTTCGTCACCACCTGGGCCAGGCGCTGGTCATCGCCCACAAGGGTTTGGGGCATTTGCGGGTCGATGTGCACGGTCAGCTTTTGCTGCTTTTCGTCCACGCGGAAGCCGGTGACGTTCACCGCGTTTTGCAGCATTTTTTCAAAATTGAATTCCTCCGGCGAAAGCTCGAACTTGCCCGACTCGATTTTCGACATGTCCAAAATGTCGTTGATGACGCCGAGCAGGTGGGTGGAGGCGGCCTCGATCTTGCCGAAGGCATAGTCCTTCCGCTCAATGTCCGCGGCGGTTTTGCCAATGGCCGTCATGCCGATGATGGCGTTCATGGGCGTGCGCATCTCGTGGCTCATGTTCGAAAGGAAGTCGCTCTTCGCGTGGTTGGCCTGTTCGGCCTTTTCGCGCGCGTTCTCTATTTCGCTCACGTCCGTGGTAACGACGATGTAGCCGATTTTGCTGCCTGCCGAATCGAGGAAATAGCTGGCCACGCCCTTGAACACGTGCCCGCTTTCCTCCTGGTGGTAGCTTTCGGCCTCACGGCCCTCTAAAAGGGCCGTGATGGGACAGTACTTTGAACCCACGGGGTAGATGCTGTTCTCCCGGTAGGACGCGCCGATGAGCTTATCCAGCGTTTTGTTGTTGTATTTCAGGCCCTCGTCGTTCATGTAGATGATGTTGAGGTCCATGTCCGTAATGCACAGGGGGCTTTTCACACTGTCCACAATGCTGTCCGCCATGTCGTCGAAGGAATCGGCCAGGGTGCCGAATTCGTCCGTCTTTTTTGTGTGGAAGCGGAACTGCCGCTCGCCGGCGCGGAAGCGCTTCATGCCCTTGATGAGGCTTGTGATATTGCCCGTGAGGGACGAGGCCAGCCAAATGGCGATGAGCACCACCAGAATGACCAGCGCCACCGTAGTGCCCACCAGCTGGGCCGTGGTTTTCGTCAGGTTTGTGCTGATGGCGGCGTCCAGCTTTTCCGCCGTCGCGCGGGCCGGGCCGGTGAAATCTTCCAGCCCCGCGCCAATGGTAACGATGCCGAAGCCGCGCTTGGAATAACCGTTTTCCGCGGACGGCGCATACTGGCCCGTATAGTAGGGAATGGCCGCGGCGGTGGTAAGCTTGTACAGGCCGCTCCACAAAATGTAGAACGAACCGCTGCCGCCGTCCTGTGTCAGGTCCATCCAGCCGGTGCACTGGGGCGCGTTATTCAGGTAGCGGCCGTCCAGGCCAACAAGGCCCGCCTGGGTAAGCGCGGCGGCGGGCTTTTTCTCGCGGCTTTGGTTGTCGAATTCGGGCCGGCCCGCAATGAATTCCGTCCAGTCCTCCACGCCGCTTTCCTGCCAGGCGTTGTAGATGGAGGTCTCGAGCCACGGCACCTCTTCCTCGCCGGTAACGGGGTCATAACCCACAATGGAGTGGTGGCGCGGGTGGCAGATGCTGCGGCATTTATAGTCCCAAATAAAGGCGTAGTTTCCCTCGAACGCGCTGGGCAGCTGGGTGTAGCGGTCGTTCGTGGGGGTGATGTGATCCACAAGCTCCATAATATGGTCGTGGTTCAGCGCCATGGTGACATAGCCGGTCACTTCCCCCTCTTCGTCCACCACGGGCGTTGCCCAGCGGATGATGCCCTCAAAGCGCCGGCCGTTGGGGTTTTCCTCGCCGGCATAGGCCTGCTGCACAGGGTTGTATAAAATGTCGTACCCGCGCTCCTTGGCGGCCGCGCGCACCACGTCCGGCGTGTACATGCCGATATAGTTCGAACCCACATAGGCGCCGATGACGTCCGACACATAAATTTCGCCGGGCTGCAAATCCTTCAGCTTGCCGTAGTAGGTCTCAGCCCGCACGTAGGTGTTTTCTTTTTGGGAGACGTCTTTTTTCAGTTTGGAAAGCTGGTAGCGCTTTTTCGGGGAATCGGGCGAGACGTATTTGAACTCTTCCACACCGTCCAGGTTGATAAACGTGATTTCGTCATAGAGCGGGATGGTTTTTGTGTCAAAGTCCTCCGACGAACGGTAGTGGAAGCCGTCCATGTCGTTGTTTTCCGGATTGGACGATTTTTCGCCGCCGGTGATGTTTTCCACGTCGTATTCGCCCGCGCTCACCCAGCTTTTGCCGTCCTCCGAAAGCGTCCAAACACCTTGTTGCAAAATCTCGCCGGTTTTGCTGTCGCTGAAGGCCTTGTAAACGTCGTCGTTCGGCGTGAGCGCTGCTAGGCTCCGGATATCGGCGTCGCGCGCGTACAAAAACCGCGCCACATATTTGGCGGTGTCCGTGGTCATGCGCTCGATATTTTCAACCGCGCTGTCGTTCAGCGCTTCGGAGGAGTCCTCCACGGCAATGTCGCGCAGCAAAGAACCCAGCGTAACGATTTGCGTCCACGCAAGCACAGTGAGCACCACCAGCGGAATCACCTTGGCGACGATAAAAATCAAAATAAGCTTGGCACGCATGCTAAGCCCAAAACGGTCAAAAAAGTTATCCAGCCAAACGCCGATGCTGTGCTTTTCTTTATTCATAACGCATGTTTACCCTTTGCTTTAAAAATACCTCGCTTTTCGCTTCAAACCCGCCGGCGAAGGCACGTCACAGTGTATATCATAGCATAAACCCGAAAGAATTTCTTCTATGTAACAAAAAATTGTCCAATCTGCGAATCCCCACATTTTTGCCCGGATTTTTTTATACAAACACACCAGTTTTCGGTCAAGTGCTGGGGAATCCCTTCACCTGCCTGCGGTTTTGTGGTATGCTCAGTAGTGTAACGGCAGCCATCGCCTTCTGGCTTTCAGGATACGCCAAAGGCGTGATGGAACTGTATGTAATCGGAAAAACCGGAGGAGAAAACCATGGATCATGTAAAAGGGGCAAAATGTGTATTGTGCGGCAAGGAGTACGCCGCGGCACCCGATGTGACAAACTGTTCTTGCGGGGGCATTTTGGATATTGTGTATGACTATGCCAAAATCAAGGCCCATTTTGGCAAAAAGGACCTTGAAAACCGCAAAGAGCCCTCCATGTGGCGCTACAAAGAGTTGCTGCCCGTGGAGCCGGACAGCTACACCGGCGGCCTGCGGGTGGGCATGTCCCCGCTGTACAAGGTGGACCGCCTTGGCGCCGAGCTTGGCATGCCAAACCTGTACGTGAAGGACGACGGCTTCAACCCCACCTCCAGCATGAAGGACCGCGCCTCTGCCATGGCCGTGGTGAAGGCCACCGAGGCCGGGGCCGACACCATCGCCTGTTCGTCCACGGGCAACGCGGCGTCTTCCCTTGCCGGCAACGCGGCGGCAAGGGGGCTGAAAACCTACATTTTTGTGCCGGGCCGCGCGCCCGCCGGCAAGGTGGCCCAGCTGCTGATTTTTGGCGCCACGGTGGTGAGCGTGCAGGGCAACTATGAGGACACCTTCAAGCTGAGCGCCGAAGCCATTGACCGCTGGGGCTGGTACAACCGCAACGCGGCCATCAACCCGTTCCTGTCCGAGGGCAAAAAGACGGTATCTCTGGAAATTTGCGAGCAGCTGAACTGGAAAGCGCCGGACTACATCGTGTGCAGCGTGGGCGACGGGTGCAGCATCGCGGGCGTGTGGAAGGGCCTGAAAGACCTGTACGCCACCGGCTTTATTGACAAGCTGCCGAAGCTTTTGAGCGTGCAGGCCGAGGGGTGCTACCCCATCAACCAGGCCATTGCCGAGGGCCGCTCGAACCTCATCCCCATGGAGGAGAACACCATTGCAGACAGCATTGCCGTGGGCGTGCCGCGCAACTTTACAAAGGCCGTGAACGCCGTGGTGGAGAGCAAAGGGCTTACCGTCAACGTGAGCGACGAGGAGATTTTGGCCGCCATGCGCACCCTGGGCCGCCTGACGGGCGTGTTTGGCGAACCCGCGGGCGTTGCGGGCACTGCCGGCCTCATCAAGGCCGTGAAGGCGGGGATGATCCCGCAGGACGCCACCGTGGTGAGCATGGTGACAGGCAACGGCCTGAAGGACATTGTGAGCGCGCAAAAAGCCGCCGGGGCGCCGCTTTCGGTGCCGCCGGACATGGACAAGCTGCTGGCTGCCTTCAAGGAAATTGGCGGCCCGCAATGAGGCGTGCCGCCTCTGTCAATCTCGCGCCGCTGTGCGGCGCTCTGGGTGCAGGGGGTTAAGTTTGCGCCTTTGATGGTTGGCCGGGCGAAGGTTTTATTAGTTGCAAGAAAAATGGCTGTGAGGGGATTCTCACAGCCATTTTTTCAGCTTTAAAACAATGAAGCTGATGGCGCTCACCAAAGCCATCAGCCCCAGGGCAAGGGGGTAGCCGTAATACCACTCCAGCTCCGGCATGTGGGTGAAGTTCATGCCGTAAATGCCGCTGATGACCGTGAGGGGGCTTAGGAACAGGGTGATGATGGTGAGCTTGTTCACCACGTCGTTGGTGCGTGCAGTCAGGCGCGAGTCGTATTGGTTCGACAGGCGGTTTGCGTATTCCTGCAAGCTTTGGGAAAAATCAAAAATCTTGTTGATGCGCTGGTCCACATTGCGGAAAAACCGCAGATTTTCTTCAGAGATCAAATTGTTTTCATCCACAAGCAATTGGTCGCCCACATACAAAAGCGGGCGCAGGTGCTTGCGCACGCGGTACACGCTTTCCCGCGCGGCGGCCACGCTGGCAAAGTGGCTTTCGTCCACGTTGCCCACCAGCGTTTTTTCCACGGCGTTCAGCCCGTCCTCCAGCTTTTCGAGCGACTCGGACATGGACGTGAGCAGCACGTCGAAAATAAAATAATACACGCGGTTCATGCCGTGGGCGTGGGGCAGGTTGCCCACGTGGGAAACAATGCGCTCGCGTATGTCCCGCACATGCTCGTCGCCTTCCTGCGTCACCAGTACAATAAACCGCTCGCCCGCGTAGATGTTCACCTCACTGAACACCGCGGCGCCGTCCTGCATGGAAAAATAAACCAGGCTGGTGAAGTCATAGCCGGGAAAGCTGGTGAGCCGGGTGTTTTCGTCGAAGTTGGTGCAGTCGGCCAGGGTGTCTGGCGCAAAGTCGAACACGTCCTCAATGCCCTCCATCTCGGCAGAGGAACAGTGGATGAAATAATGGTCCCCGGCGGCCGGCGGCGCTGTGGGCGCGTGGTCCAGCCGGGTTCCGGTGTCGATGTTGTATACAAACATGGCAAACCCCTCGCAAAATCCGCATGCGCGGATGTGATGACGATGTGCTATACTGGAATTAGTTCCAACATGTTTTAGTATACCATGCCGCCACACTGCGCGCCAAGGGTGCGATTTCGACGAAATCCGCCGCAAATTTCACCGCCCTGCGCATAGAATAACGCCAAACGCCGTGCGGCCGCGCCGCGCCAAAGGGAGGACACAATGAATGCTTTGTCTCTTTTGATAAAACCCGCCTCGGGCAACTGCAACATGCGCTGTGAATATTGCTTTTACCGGGATGTTACCGCCGTGCGCGAAGAAGCCAACCGCGGCATGATGGACGAAAAGACGCTGGAAACGCTGGTGCAAAAGGCGTTTGATGAAACAACCGGCTTCATTTCATTCGGCTTTCAAGGGGGCGAGCCTATGCTGGTAGGGCTACCGTTTTACGAAAAGCTGATGGAACTGGAGCAAAAATATAACACCCGGGGCATTCCCTTGCAAAATTCCATCCAGACGAACGGCACCCTGATTACGCCCGCGTGGGCGGAGTTTTTTGCCAATAACGATTTTTTGGTGGGCCTTTCCATCGATGGCGCTCGCCCCGTGCACGACGCTTTGCGCCGCACGGCAAACGGCAAAACCACCCACACCCTGTGCAAAAAAGCCGCCGACACCCTGAGCGATGCCGGGGCGGATTTCAACGTGCTTTCCGTGGTGACGGGCACCTTTGCCCGCCAGCCGGAAGAGATGTACCGCTTTTACAAGCGCAACAATTACCGCTTTATTCAGCTCATTCCCTGCCTGGACGGCTTTGCCGAAACAGAAGCGAGCGGCGCGGACTGGGCGCTTACCGCCGAGGAGTACGGCCGGTTCCTATGCCGTTTTTTTGACCTGTGGCACGCGGACTTCATCAAAGGCGACTATTACTCCGTGCGCATGTTCGACAACTGGGTGCGCATGCTGATGGGCGAGGAAGCGGAAAACTGCGGCATGACGGGCCGCTGCAAGGCCTACCCCGTGGTGGAGGCCGACGGCAACGTGTACCCATGCGATTTTTACGTGCTGGACGATTACATCCTTGGCAATGTGCACACCGATTCTTTTACGGAAATGCTCTCCTCCCCCGAGGCGCGCAGCTTTGAGACCCTGCCGCCGCGCCCACCGAAGGCGTGTCACCGGTGCGAATATCTTTCCATTTGCCGCGGCGGCTGCCGGCGAGACTGTGAGGCCACCCCCGGTGAAACGGGCGAAAACCGCCTTTGCGCGGGGTACAAACTGTTTTTTGCTTACGCTTTACCGCGCATGCAGGCCATTGCGCAGAATATCCAGCAAAATTCATAGTCATTTCGCTTGTGAAGGTGTATGCTGTGTGCAGCACAGCCATAGGAAGGGAGACCGGCCATGAAGCGCAAATACACGGAAAAAGAACTGAAATCCCTTACGGAGCAGCAAAAAACCGTTGCCGAGCGCGGGCTTGAAATTGTGGTGAAACCTGTTCCGGGCGAGGACCGCCCCGGCATGCTGGACCCGCGCCTTGCCGCACAGATGGCGCCCATGTTTTCCGGCGTGCGTGGCGCCGTCGTGAAGCTGATGATAAAGAATTTCGGCAAGTCGTCGAACCCGGCCAAAACAGCCAAAACCATGCGTAAAATGTTCGACGGCATCAAAAGCATTCCCATCACCCGGGGCGTGGCCACCAAAAGCGCCACGGTGCACAAGGTGAATTGCCCTGAAGGGGCAAGAGAAGGGCCCCTGGGGGCGAGCGGCGTGGACATCCCCGTGCGCATCTACACGCCGGAGGCCCCGGCAAAAACGCCCGTGCCGGTGTTTTACTACATCCATGGCGGCGGCTTTGCCGCGGGCAGCATGGACGTGGTGGAAGAAATGTGCAAGCTGCTGGTGGAGCACACCGGCTATGTGTGCGTGAGTGCGGGCTACCGCCTTGCGCCGGAACACCCCTACCCCGCCGGGCTGGACGACTGCTACGCCGTGCTTTTGTGGATAGCGGAAAACGCGGCGTCCTTCGGCGGCGACGGCGCGAAAATCTGCATCGCGGGCGATTCCGCCGGGGGCAACCTTGCCACGGTGTGCGCCATGAAGGACCGGGACGAGGGCAAGGGCCTTGTGAAGGCCGAGGCCCTGTTGTACCCCACGGTGAACATGGCCGGCGTAGAGGACGAGGAATACTGCTTTGATGAAACGGCCTACCGGATAGACGAGAGCCAGAAAAAGCTGGTCACGCCCATGATTAACATGCTGAAGGTGGCCGGCGGTGAAAACGGCCTTGTAAAGCTGCTGGGCGCGGCGGACATGCGCAGCCCGTATGTGAGCCCGTACCTTGGCAAACTGGCGGGCATGCCGCCCACCATCATTTTGTACGGCGAGTACGACTTTTTGCGCGTGGAGTGCGAAAGCTACGCCCGCAAGCTGCAAAAGGCCGGCGTGGACGTGACCGCTGTGCGCTACAGTGGCCTGTCCCACGGGTTTGCCGACGCCACGGGCATCTTCCCGCAGGCGGAGGACTGTATGGATGAAATCGGAAAATTCATGAAGGCGCACTTGGGGTAGCGGGGCGCAAGGCCTGCTGCAAAAAGAAAATTCGGCAAATGAAAGGCCGGTGGGGTTTTCCCCATCGGCCTTAGCTTGGCAAAAAGGCTGGCCCGTGCGCAGTGTCCGGTGGCGCAACGCATATCTACCTTCCGCGCCGAATCGCGTACAACGAAGAGACGTTGTTCGCGATTCGGCTTGCGGCTGACGATAAGCTTTTGCGCCCCCGGCCCCTGCACACTCGTGCATCTCTTTGACAGTCTCAGGCCGTCGGGAATTCTCCATCGGCCTTTTTGCGCTAATCTAATCATGCCCAAAGGCATACCCCATGGGCAGCACATCCACACTGCCCGCGGGAAGCTCCACGGTGATCGCTTCGCGCGAGCCGTTCACCGCCACCACAGCGCGGCTGCCGTTTACGCCAAAGCGCTCGAACACCAGCACGCCGTCTTCCGCCCGCAAAAAGCGGATGCCGCTCTCCTTGAAGGCCGGGCTTTCGCGGCGCAGGCGGGCAAGGTCCGCCACAAGGCGGCCAAGGCCGCTTTCCGGGGCGTGCCAGTTGAAATAGGCGCGGTTGAACGGGTCCTTGTAGCCCTGCATGGGAATTTCGTCGCCGTAGTACACGCAGGGCACCCCCGGCAGCGTGAACTGCAGCACAAAGGCAAGCCGCATTTTCGCCATGCCCGTTTCCCACTGGGCGGGCGTTAGGCGCCGCCCGCTTTGCCAGCTGCGGTCGTGGTGGCCGAGCGGCTCACCCGCAAGGGCCGTGATGGCGCGCTCGGTGTCGTGGGTGGAAATGTGCGTTGTGCAGGCCGCCATGGCGGGCGCGGGGTAGTTTTCCACCGTTTGCATCACTGTGTCCGCAAACTCCTGTGCGCCGTAGCCGCCCAAAAATTTCAAAATAGCCGTGCGGAACACATAGTTCATCACGCCGTCCAGCTCCCCGCCCAAAAAGTAGCGCCTGCGCACGCCGTAGGCCATTTTGTGGGACGCGTCCTCCCACACCTCGCCAATCAGCAGCTTGTCGTCTCCGTGGCGCTTCACCGCCGCGCGGATGTCTGCAATAAAGCTATCCGGCAGTTCATCCGCCACGTCCAGCCGGTAGCCCGCCGCGCCGCGCTTCATCCACGTGTCGATAACGCCGCCCGCCCCGCAGATGAAGGCGCACAAGCCGGGGTCGTCCTTGTTGCAGGCGGGCAGGGTGTCGAAGCCCCACCAGCTGTCGTAGGTGCCGTCCGGGTGGAAATGGTACCAGCCGCGGTAGGGGGAATCGGCCCCCTGCCACGCGCCGTGGGTGGGGTAGCGGCCCTCGCGGTTGAAGTAGATGCTGTCGGACCCGGTGTGGCTGAACACGCCGTCCAAAATGATGCGGATGCCGTAGCTTGCCGCCTCGTCGCACAGCTCGGTAAAGTCCTCGTTGGTGCCGAGGTAGGGGTCGGCGTTCAAATAGTCCGCCGTGTTGTAGCGGTGGTTCGCGTGGGCCTCGGCAATGGGGTTCAGGTAGATGTAGCTGACGCCGAGGCCGCGCAGGTACCGCAGCCGCGCCTTGATGCCCGCGAAGTCCCCGCCGTAGTAGTCCTGCGTCAAAAAGCCGCTTTCCTCTTCAATGGGCCAAAAATAGGGCTCGCCGTCTTTGTTGGCGCGGTACACGCGCTCGTTGTAAATGTGGGGCTTGCCGGAGTTGCCCTCGTAAAAGCGGTCGGGGAAAATCTGGTACATCACCGCACCGTGCATTTCGCTGGGGGTGGTGAAATCCGCCGCGTACACCGTAAGCTGCCACGCGTCGCCCGTGCCGGTCGTTTCCACGGCCCGCCCCATTTGGCCCCTGAACAGTTTGCGATAGTTTACCCACAAATCAAACCAGTAAAAATAAAGGCCCACGTCCGGCAGGCACAGGCGGATGGTGAACACGTCGGTTTCGCCGCCGGCGTCCCCGCCGCCCTCAGCACTGTTTTTTTCCATGCGGTATTCCACCGCGGCTTCGCCGTCCTTTTGCAAAAACATGCGGGGCTCACCGCAGCCGTATCCCTTCGGCACATGCAACGCGAAAAAGGCGGGTTCCCCCGCCTTCAGCGCCCCGAAGGGTTTTTTGTACTGTTCGTTTTGGCTGTTGAAAATCGGCATTTGGTCGCTCATATGTCGTCCGCTTTTCTTAAATAATCCGCACCTTACCAATTCTACCTTACGGGCCTTACCTTCCAGATATCATCCGCATACTCCATCACGGCGCGGTCGGCGGAAAACACGCCGCTGCCCGCGATGTTCATCAGGCTCATGCTGTTCCACTTGCCGAGCGCCTTGTACATGGCGGAAATTTGCGCCTGGGCGCGGCGATAGTCGGCAAAATCGGCCAGCACCATGTACGGGTCCGAAGTTTTTAAATTGTCCACGATGTCGTTGAAGGTTTCGCCACTGAAGCCCTTGGCCAAAAAGTCCAGCACCTCGCAGGCCACGGTGTCGCCCGCAAGGTAGGCGCCGGGGTGGTAGCCCTGCGCCTTCAGCTTATCCACGTCTTCGCTAAGCAGGCCGAACTGCACAAAGTTCGGCGCGCCGGCGGCTTCCGCAATCTCGATGTTCGCGCCGTCGTAGGTGCCCAGCGTCACCGCGCCGTTCAGCATAAACTTCATATTGCCCGTGCCGCTGGCCTCGGTGCCGGCCAGGCTGATTTGCTCGCTCACCTCGCTGGCTGGCATCAGGCGCTCGCTGGTAGTCACGTTATAATCCACCAAATACACCACGCGCAGCTTTTCGCGCACGGCGGGGTCGGCATCGATCAAATCACCCAGCTTGCAAATCAGGCGGATCATCTGCTTCGCCATGTAATAGCCCGGCGCCGCCTTGGCCGCAAAAATGTAAGTTTTGGGCACAAAATCGGCATTCGGGTCGTTTTTCAGGTGCAGGTATTCCGCCGCGATGTTCAGCGCGTTCAGGTGCTGGCGCTTGTATTCGTGCATGCGCTTCACCTGGCAGTCGAACATGGAATCCGGGTCGATGGCAATATTGGCTTTCTGGGCCAGATGCTCGGCAAACAGTTGTTTGTTCTGGTGCTTCACTTCGCCAAGGCGCGCCAAAATCTCCTCGTCGTCGCGGAACTTGGCCAGCTTCGCCAGCTCGGAGGCGTTTTTCTTGAAGCCGCCGCCGATGACGCCCTCCAAAAGGTCCGTCAGCAGCGGGTTTGCCTGCAGCAGCCAGCGGCGGTAGGCGATGCCGTTGGTGACGTTGGTGAACTTTTCCGGGCTGAAGAGGAAATAATCGTGGAACACCGTTTTCTTGATGATTTCGCTGTGCAGCTTCGACACGCCGTTGATGGAATGGGTGGCGTAGCAGCAGATGTTGGCCATGCGCACCTCGTTGTCCCCAATGAGGGCCATGTAGTTGATTTTGCCCTCGTCGCCGGGGAATTTCTTCTCAAACTCCGCCCGGGCGTGGCGGTCCATCTCCTGCACGATGCTGTAAATGCGCGGCAGCGTGCGGCGGAAAAGGTCCACGTTCCATTTTTCCAGCGCCTCGCTCATCACGGTGTGGTTGGTGTAAGCGAAGGTGTTTTTGCATATTTGGGCCGATTTGTCCCACGTGTAGCCGCATTCGTCCAGCAAAATGCGCATCAGCTCCGGAATGGCGAGGGTGGGGTGGGTGTCGTTGATGTGGATGGCGACTTTATCGGCAAAATTGTCCATGGTGCCATACTGGCTCAGGTGCTTTTTCACAATGTCGCCAATACTGGCCGCCGACAGGAAATACTGCTGGCGCAGGCGCAGAATTTTGCCCTCCACGTGGTTGTCGTTGGGGTACAGCACCTTCGAAATCAGCTCCACGCTGGCGTTTTGCGTCATGGCGGAGGAATATTCCCCCGCGTTGAAGGCGCCCATGTCAAAGCCGGGGGCCTTCGCCTCCCACAGGCGCAGCTTCGAAACCCCGGCCGATTGGTAGCCGGAGATATACATATCGCTGGGCACTGCCTTCACCGTGGTGTATTTCACGTGCTCCACCTGGTGGAAGGTGCCGTCCCAAATCTCGTTGATCTCACCGTCGAAGCGCACCTCGATGGTGCTTTCCGGGTGCTGTTTCAGCCACACACCGCCGCCGGGCAGCCAGTTGTCGGCCAGCTCCTGCTGCCAGCCGCCCTCGATGGCCTGCTTGAAAATGCCGTACTCGTACAAAATGGAATAGCCGTGGCCCGGAATATCCGTGGTGGCCATGCCGTCCATATAGCACGCCGCCAGCCGCCCAAGGCCCCCGTTGCCAAGGCCGGCGTCCGGCTCCTGCTCAAACACGCTGTCCAGCTTCACGCCGTAGTCGGCCAGCACAGAGGCGGAAACGTCCCACAACCCCAGGTTCGACAAATTGTCCCGCAGGCTGCGCCCCAGCAAAAACTCGATGCACAGGTAATACACCTGCTTTTCGTTGTTGCCGTACACATGGGACATGAACGCCTTGCGCCCGTCGCTTAAAATGCGGCGGGTGATTTGCGCCAGCGCCCGGTACAGCTGTTCGTCCGTGGCAGAGTTCAAATCCGTGTGAAACTCACTCAAAAGCCGCTGTTGCAGCAATTTTTCAAAATCTTTTTTTGTATATTTCTGTTTCGTGCTAAACACTTCCCTACTCCTTACCCCGGCGCTTCGTGCTACAAAAAGCGGCAAAACGTCACATTGATAAACTTATGACGATTATACCAAAAAACCGTGCCGCGCACAAGGCCCACACGGCCTTCGCGCCGCCGAAAGCGGCGCAAAAAGCGCGGTTGACAGGCGTTTCACAATGTTTTCGCGCTCATGGCCACGCTTTTTGTAGAACAATGAAAATCCACAGCAATGGGGGGTTTTATTTTTGCCCAATTTATACTATACTATCTTGTGATGAGAAGATCGTGTAAAATTTTAGTGATATGGTTTCGCAAGCGGTTTTGGTAAGCCGCTGGGAAGGGGACGACATGCCGACACATAAAGTGAAACTGCAAATATGCGGCTCTGCCTACGTGGTGTCTACAAACGACTCCGAGGAATATCTGGTTGGCCTGGCCGAGCGGCTGGACACTGACATGAACCAGGTGATGATGGAAGCGCCGAACGCGTCCATCGCGTCGGCGGCCATTGTAACGGCGCTGGCCTATTTGGACGAGGCCGAGAAAAACGCCTTTGGGGCGGACAATATGCGCGCCCAGCTGCAGGATTATTTGGAGGACGCCGCCAAGGCGAAAATTGCGGCGGAAGAAGCCAAGCGCGAAGCCGCGCGCCTGCGGCGGGAGCTGACCGCCTACGAGCGCCAGGCGGACAAAAGCTCGAAGCGGCCGTCGCCGCTGAATTCGGAGCTGCACCTGCCGGAGGAAAACACGCCGCCGCAAACGCCGGTGATCCCCATTGCGCCGCCGGTGCGCCCCGCTTCCGACGCCGGGCTGGACAGCCCCATTGAAGTGGACGAAAACCAGATAGGGCTGGAGGACCTGTAGGCCGCGTGCCGCGGCTGCCGGTATCGCGCCGCCTTGCGGCGCTCGGGCGCAAGCGGCCTGCTTGCGCCGCCTGTCTGGGGCGGGTCTGGGAATTGAAATGCTTGTTCGGCAGCCGGGTTTCGAACTGCATTTTTCAAGCTCGGGAGCGGGTGGTGCGGGGGTGTGTTCGGACAAAATGAAGCCGGTAGGCCATTTCTTTGGCAGGTCGGCATTGCGCCGGTATATCGCCCGCAAAGCCGGCGCAATGCCGGGAGAGAGGACATCCCCCATGACAGGACCCGCACGCCAAAGCCCGCCATAGCTGTTTGGATTTTACCGTGCACACCCAGGTGATTTTTAATGGAAATATTGGCCCCCGCCGGAAACACCGACATGCTGCGCGCCGCTGTTTTCAGCGGCGCCGATTGCGTTTATCTTGGGGCAAAGGGGTTTAACGCCCGCGGCGGGGCCGAAAATTTCGACGAAGAGGGCATTACCGCCGCCGTGGCCTTTTGCAAGGCGCGAAACTGCGGCGTGTACGCCGCCGTGAACACGCTGGTATTGCCCGGGCGCGAGGCCGATTTTTTGCGCTTGGCCACCGCCTTTGCCCGCGCCGGGTGCGACGCGTTCATTGTGCAGGACCTTGGCGCGGCGGGCCTGCTGCGCCGCCACTTGCCCGAAGTGCCGCTGCACGCCTCTACCCAGATGAGCGTGCATTCCGCCGCCGGTGTGCAAACGCTGGCGCGCCTCGGCTTTGCCCGGGTGATCCTCGCGCGGGAAATGCGCGAGGGGGAAATTGCCAAAACCGCCGAAGCCGCCGCCAAATGCGGCGTGGAGGTGGAAGTGTTCGTGCACGGGGCGCTGTGCGTTTCCATGAGCGGCCAGTGCTACATGAGCGCCTTTTGGGGCGGCCGCAGCGCAAACCGCGGGGCCTGCGCCTCGCCGTGCAGATTACCCCTCACGGCTGGAGCCACCTTCGCCACTGAGGCCTACCATCTTTCCCTGAAGGACCTCTCCATTTTATACGCCCTGCCCCGGCTGGAACAGCTGGGCGTGGCGTCGGCAAAAATCGAAGGCCGCCTGCGCGGGCCGGAGTATTGCGCCCTGGCCGTGCACAGCGCCAAACAGGCGCTGGCGGGCGAACCATTTGATGTGGACCTGTTGCAGCGGGTGTTTTCCCGCGGCGGGCTGACGGACGGCTGGTTCACCGGCAAGGATTGCGGCATGTTTTCTGAAAAGCCGCCAGGCGAGGCCAAGGCCGAAAAAAAGGCGAAGGCCGCCGCGCGGGAACTGTACCGCCGGGAAGCCCCGCGCGTGCCGGTGCACATGGCACTGACGCTTTTTAACGAAGACGCGGACACGGTGAAAACCGCTACAGTGGGCGAAAGCGCCCCCGCAAACGCCACCGGCATTCTGACCGTAACGGACGGCACAAACCGGGTGGAACAGTGCCTGTTTGCGCCGCTTGCCCCCATGGCGGCGGACGCGGCGGCAAACACCGCCGCCCTGCGCGCGGCCCTTGAAAAAACCGGCGTCACGCCGTTTTTTGCAAGTGCGTCGGAAGCGGACATCGCCGTGGAGGCAAACGGCATGCAGGCGCCGCCCGCCGCCGTGAGCGCCCTGCGCCGTGCGGCGCTGGAGGAACTGCTGCAAGTGCGCGATGCGGCTGTGGGGCGGGAGATTGGGGATGTCTCAATTGCTGTTTCCCCCACTCGCTTTGAACCAAAGACAGAAACCAATTTCCCGCGCCCGAGCGCCGCAAAGCGGCACGATACCGCGCTATCGGGCACCGGCCTCAAATCAACGGCGCAAACCAGCGCCCTGCACCCGAGCGCCGCGCGCCGCGCGATACTGACAAGCCGGGCGCCGGCCCTGCGGGCGCGGTTTGCCGGCGTGGCGCAAACGCCGCCCAGCGCGGCGGACGCCTGCCGCGAATTCATTTTCCCACTGGCCGAGGCGGCAAATGTACCGGAACATTTGCGCGAACGCACATGGCTTTCCCTGCCGCGGGCGGTGTTTCCCTTTGCGGAAGACGCGATAAAGACGGCCGTGGAGCAGGCGCATTCCATGGGATTCCACGGCTTCGAGGCGCAAAACCTTGCCCATTTCCCCCTGTGCGGCAGCGCGCGGTTTTCCGGCGGCTTCGGCCTCAACATTGCAAACGCTGAAGCGGCCAAAACTGCGGCTGCGCTGGGCTGCGAGGCGGCGACGCTCTCTTTTGAGCTCAGCTTCCGCCAGATGCAGGCGCTGGCAGACGCGGCAAAAACAGCAGGCGCGCCAAAGCTCGACGCCATTTGCTACGGCCATTTGCCCGTGATGCTTACCCGGGCGTGCCCGGTAAAAAACGTGGCCACCTGCGCGAAATGCGGCAGAACGGCCACCCTTACGGACCGCAAGGGTGAGCGCAGCGCCCTCACCTGCGACGGGGTGACGCGCGAAATCTACAACCCTGTGCCCCTGTGGACGGCGGATATCTTAGACGAGTTCCCCACCGACACCGTCACCCTGTTTTTCACGCGGGAAACGCGGGACGAGGCGGCGGACGTCATTGACGCGTACCGGCAGGGCAAAAAAGCCTCCGGCGCGTTCACCCGCGGGCTGTACCAGAAAGGCACGGGCGGATAGCCTGCTACAGCCGGACTTGAGCCGTTGCCAGCCATTGCCATAAATAAGGAGGCAACCCACTGATGGAAACCAAGCTGAAATTCAAAAAGCTGAACGAGGCCGCCGCCCTGCCCGCGCGCGCCACACCCGGCAGCGCCGGGTACGATTTGCGGGTGTGCTGCGGCGAGGAGGGCGTTTCCCTTGCCCCCATGGAGCGCAAGCTGGTGCCCACGGGCCTTGCCATGGAGCTGCCCGGGGAAAACACGGTGGGCCTGGTGTTCGCCCGCAGCGGCACGGCGCTCAATGCCGGCCTTGCCATGGCAAACGGTGTGGGCGTCATCGAGTCCGACTACCGCGGCGAAGTGCAGGCCCCCATGGTGAATTTGTCTGCCGAAACCGTGGTGCTGCGCCACGGCGAACGCATTGCGCAGCTGCTGGTGATGCCGGTGTTGACGCCGGAAGTGGCTGAATGTGAAGAACTGTCCGGCACGGCGCGCGGCGCCGGGGGCTTCGGCTCCACGGGCTCTGAATAGGAGGAACCGTATGAAAATCATCTTAGCGTCCAAAAGCCCGCGCCGGCACGAGCTGCTGAAGCTGGTGACGGCCAATTTTGAGGTGGAGGAGGCCGGCATCGACGAGGCCGCGCTGTACACCGTGGCCCCCACGGCCAGCGCCCGCGCCGTGGCAAACGCCAAGGCGGCCAAGGTGGCCGAAACACACCCGAACGACATCGTCATCGGCTGCGACACCATCGTGGCCATCGGCACAGAAATGCTGGGCAAGCCGCGGGGCGAAACCGAGGCGCGCTGTATGTTGGAAAGCCTGTCCTGCCGCAGCCACAACGTGCACACCGGCGTTGCCCTGCGCCTGCCCGGCGGCGCGCAAAAAGAGTTTTGCGAGACCACCGTGGTAAACTTCGCCCTCATTCCGCCAAGTGAGATTGAGGATGTGATCAAAACAAAAGAGCCCTACGACAAGGCCGGCGGATACGCCATCCAGGGCTGGGCCGCCAAGTTCATTACCGGCATTGACGGATGCTACTACAATGTGATGGGCCTGCCTGTGTCCGCCCTGTACCGCGTTTTGCGCGAAAGCATTGAGGAGACCCTGGCCGCCGCAACGTAACGGCCACCGGCACAGTTTAACACAGAACACCGCAAAGCGGCGCGTTTTTCCGGCCTGCCAAAGCCGTGAAACACGCTGTTTTTTGTGATTATTTCCAAAATTTTTCTTGTGCCGCGCCTGAAATTCTGCTATACTTTACAATATATCGTATCGGCAAGGTGTGCGCGCCGCATCGCTTTTGGGCGCCCGCCAAACAGCTTTTTGCAAAAACAACTTCCCGGAGGTGCTTTCCATCGACGCAACAGTGATTGCATTCACCTCCGGCAAAGGCGGCACGGGCAAGTCCACCACGTCGGTTTACACCGCCGGGGCCCTGGCCATGCTGGGCAAAAAGGTGTTGCTGGTGGAGCTGGACAGCGGCCTGCGCAGCGTGGACATCATCGCCGGCGTAAGCAGCGAGGCCGTGTTCGACACGGAGGACGTGTTCCTTGGCCGCGTGGACCCGGAAAAGGCTATGATCAAAAGCCCCGCCTACCCCGGCCTTACCATCATGCCCGCGCCCTACCAGGGCGGCGTAATTACAAAAGACCATCTGAAGGGCCTGTACACCCGCGTGCGGCCGCATTTCGACTATATGGTGCTGGACGTTGCCGCCGGCATGGGCGAAAGCTTTGCGGCAGCGGTGGACATCGCCCACAGGGTGATTTTGGTGCTGACGGCGGACCCCGTGTGCCTGCGGGACGGGCGGCTGGTGGCGGACGAGATTTGGTCGCCAAAAAAGCAGCTGAACCTTGTGCTCAACCGCATCGACGGCGACCGTGTGATTACAGACGGCCTGCTGCGCGATTTGGACGAAGCCATCGACATTGTGGGCGCGCAGCTGCTGGGCGTTGTGCCGGAATCGCCCGCCATCCAAAAGGCCGGCGCGGGCGGCGGCATGCTGCCGAAGCTGAGCCGCGAACAGTCTGTGTACAACGCCATTGCAAAACGCATCACCGGCGCGGACGTGCCCCTTGTGTACGGCTAGCGCGTGAACCATTCCCCGCATCCATCCGAAACCCACTGAAAGAAGGCGTATCCATGAACATAGCCCTGATTGCGCACGACACCAAAAAGGAGCTGATGGTGCAGTTTTGCACGGCGTATTCCCGCACGCTGAGCCAGCACACGCTGGTGGCCACAGCCACAACGGGCAAAATGGTGAGCGAAGCCACCAACCTGCACGTGCAGCGCTTTTTATCCGGCAGCCATGGGGGCGACCAGCAAATTGCCGCGCGCATTGCCTGCAACGAAATCGATTTGCTGCTGTTTTTCCGCGACCCCATCAGCGCAAAGCCCGGCGAGCCCAACGAAATGAACCTGCTGCGCCTGTGCGACATGCACTCCATCCCCATGGCCACCAACATTGCCACCGCCGAGGTGCTCATCCACGGCCTGGAGCGCGGCGACCTTGACTGGCGCGACATCGTGAACCCAAAGCAGGACTGAGGCGGTTACGCTTTTTTACGCAAAACGGCACGCGGGGCGCTTTTTGAAGAGTCGCCCCGCTTTTCTTTTGCCCGGTTTTGTGCTATTATTATTTTTCAGATATTGATGATTCAGGAGGGCCGAGATGGCCAATTTGCTCACAAAACCGCGCGGCACGCTGGACACGCTGCCGGCGGACAGCTGGAAATGGCAATATGTGGAAAACACCATGCGCGCCGTGCTGGCGCGGTTTGGCTTTGCCGAACTGCGCACGCCCACCTTCGAGGCTACGGAGCTATTTGCCCGTGGCGTGGGCGACACCACGGACATCGTGAACAAGGAGATGTACACCTTCCTCGACAAGGGCGGCCGCAGCATGACCCTGCGCCCCGAGGGCACCGCCGGGGCCGTGCGCGCCGTGCTGGAAAACGGCCTGCTCTCCAGCGCGCCGCTGCCGCTGAAGGCCTATTATATCGAAAGCTGCTTTCGCTATGAAAAGGCCCAGAAAGGCCGCTACCGCGAGTTCCACCAGATGGGCATCGAGTGCTTCGGCACCCACGAGGCCGCGGCCGACGTGGAGGTCATTAGCGTGGCGGCAGCTGTTTTGCGGGAACTGGGCCTTGTAAAGGGTGTGGAGCTTCGCATCAATTCCATCGGCTGCCCCAAGTGCCGCCCGGCCTTCCATGCGGCCCTGCGGGAGTATTTTTCGGCCCACATGGACGATTTATGCGGCCTGTGCCACGGCCGGTTTGAAAAAAACCCCATGCGCATTTTGGACTGCAAAGAGGAAAAATGCCATACCATAGCGGCCGGCGCGCCCATTGGCCTTGACTATTTGTGCGGCGATTGCCGCGAGCACTTCGAGCAAGTGAAGGCCCTTTTGGCCGGCGATGGCCTCGCCTTTACCATTGACCCGCACGTTGTGCGCGGGCTTGACTATTACACCAACACCGTGTTCGAGTTTGTGTCCGCCGTGGTGGGCACACAGGGCACCATTTGCGGCGGCGGCCGGTACGACGGGCTTGTCGGCATGCTGGGCGGGCCCGAGACGCCCGGCGTCGGCTTTGGCATGGGGCTGGAGCGCACGCTGCTGGCGCTGGAAGAATTTAACGTGTTGCCCGCGCCGCCGAAGGGCCCCGCCCTGTACGCCGTTGGCGCGGACGAGGACGGCCGCCGCGCCGCGCGGCAAATTACGCGGCAGTTGCGCAGTGCCGGTTTCGCCGTGGAGCAGGACCTCTCTGCCCGCAGCGTGAAGGCGCAGATGAAAGCGGCGAACCGCCTGGGGGCGCAGTTCACCACTGTGCTGGGCGGCGCCGAGGTGGAAAGCGGCAAGGCTGTGTTTAAAAACATGGAGACGGGCGCGGAAGTGCCCTATGCCCTGGCCGACGTGGAAAGCGCCATGGGCGAAGCCATGTTTGCACTTACCGCCGCCGCCTTTGACAACTATTTCGGCGGCGGAAACGCCGCTTTGAGCGAAGAGGGATAAACGATGGAAACAATGGGAAATTTACGCCGTACCCACTATAGCTATGAAACAGTGGCCCTGCCGGAGGGCAGCGAAGTGACGGCGGCGGGCAGCATTGCCAAATGCCGCGACCTTGGCGGCATGATTTTTGCCGACCTGCGCGACAACTACGGCGTGCTGCAACTGGCCTTCAACGAGGGAACGCCGAAGGATGTGTTTGAAAAAGCGAGCGCGTTGAAAAGCGAATATGTGGTGATTGCGAAGGGCAAACTGCGGGCGCGCGAGAGCGTGAACAAAACCATCCCCACAGGGCTGATTGAATTGTACGTGAGCGAACTGCGCATTTTGAGCGAGGCCGAAACACCGCCCTTCGAGGTGCGCGAAGGCATCAACGTGAACGATGAGTTGCGCTTGCGCTACCGGTACCTGGATCTGCGCCGCGAGGGCCTGCACTCCACCATGGTGCTGCGCAGCGATATTTCCCGCGCCGTACGGGAGTATTACCTGAGCCGCCATTTTATCGAGGTGGAGACGCCGGTGCTGATCAAATCCACGCCGGAGGGCGCGCGGGACTATCTGGTGCCCAGCCGCGTGCAGCCCGGTCGGTTTTACGCCCTGCCTCAAAGCCCCCAGCTGTACAAGCAGATTTTGATGCTGTCCGGCTTTGACAAATACTTCCAGATGGCACGCTGCTTCCGCGACGAGGACCTGCGGGCGGACCGCCAGCCGGAGTTCACACAAATCGACATTGAGATGAGCTTTGTGGACGAAGAGGACGTGCGCCGTGAAAACGAGGGGCTCGTCACCGGCCTGTTCCGGCAGTTCATGGGCATCGACGTGCCCGCGCCCTTCCCCTGCATGACATACGCCGAGGCCATGCGGCGATTTGGCTCCGACAAGCCGGACACCCGCTTCGGCCTGGAGCTGGTTGATGTGAGCGTCGTGTGCGAAGGCTGCGGCTTCGGCGTGTTTGAAAACGCCATCGCCGGCGGCGGCAGCGTGCGGCTCATCAACGCGAAGGGCCTGGCCGAAAGCATCAGCCGCAAGGAGATAGACCGGCTGACCGAGACCGCCAAAACCTACGGCGCCAAGGGTCTGGCTTACCTGCGGATGGCCGAGGGCGGCGAGACGTCCAGCTATGAGAAATTCCTTTCCGATGAGGCCATATCCGCCCTGCGCAAGGAGGCGAACGCCGAGGCGGGCGACGTGCTGCTGGTGGTGGCGGACAAGGACGACACCGTGTTTGCGGCCCTGGGCGCCCTGCGGCTGGAGATTGCAAAAAAGAACAGCCTGTTTGACGAAAACCAGTTCAACTTTATGTGGGTGACGGACTTCCCGCTGTTTGAATACGACGAGGAGAACGGCCGTTTTGTGGCGAAGCACCACCCCTTCACCATGCCGAAGGAGGAGGACATCCCGAAGCTGGACACGGCCCCCGGCGAATGCCGCGCCAAGGCCTACGACATGGTGGTGAATGGCGTGGAACTGGGCGGCGGGTCCATCCGCATCAACGACCCCGCTTTGCAGGCCCGCATGTTCAAGCTGCTGGGCTTTACGGACGAGCGCGCGAAAGAAAACTTCGGCTTTTTGATGGAGGCCTACCGCTACGGCGCGCCGCCCCACGGCGGCATGGCTTTCGGCTTCGACCGCCTGGTGACGCTGATGGCGATAAAGGATTCCATCCGCGAGGTCATCGCCTTCCCGAAGGTGCAAAACGCGGGCGAGCCCATGAGCGGCTGCCCGGACACGGTGGAGGCAAAACAGCTGGACGAACTGCACATTGCCAGCACGGCGAAAGAGCCTTGACCCTGGAAACACAAGACCCCCCGGCGGTGAAAACAGCCGGGGGGGTTCTTTTAGCTTCACGCGCCCAGTGCGGGCAGTTCATCTGGGGAAAAGACGCTGACAAGGCCGTTTTCGTCTACCATGATTTTGCCGGTGAACGCCACCGCGTTCGTGCCGGACGCCGAGGCGATGTCCGCCTCGACGCTGTATTTGGAGTAGCCGTATTCCTCTTCAACCGGTTTGAGCGTGACGCTTTTTGCCAGCACCGTGACGCCCGCTTCTTCCGCCGCGCTTGACACACGCGTGGCATCCCTGTTCAGCATGAAGCTCTCCAGCCCATCGCTTGTAAAATACGGCTGCCATTGTTCTTCCAGCCGCTGCACATCCTCTGCGGATTTTGGCGCCGGCGTGTACGCTTCGACCGTGTAGTAAAGAAGCAAAAAGGACTCCGCCGGTTCCAATTCCTCACCGGCGCCCTGCGCCGGCCCCGCGCAGCCAAAGGCCATGGCCACCAGCAAGCAGCAGAAAGCCAGTGAAACAACCGGTTTCATCTTTCTGTACATGGTAAACATTGGGCTCCCCCTTCCGTTGACAGGTGCTTCACTCCATATGAAACAGCACCGGCCATTGTAAAAATCACATTCCACAAATATGAAGAAATCAACATAGGGCTTGCGCACAAACCGTTTTAGCGGCGTGCAGAACAGCAGGCACGGAGAGACCAGTGCGCATAAGGCCATCGCGCCCCCGGGCGGCTTCATCTCGGGCCAAGAGCCGCTGCATTGCAGCGGTTGCCCTCGAAACGCCGCTGCGGCGGCAGTCTTGCCGCTTCGCGGCAATTCACCGGCTCAGCCGCAAGCTGAATGGCGAACAATGAGGAATATTGTGCGCCAGACAGCGCGAAAGATATCCAGTTCAACGTCAAAAATGTTCCATTTTTGACCAGTTGAACGCATGCACGGCTGATGGCTGTTGCGCACATGGGCACTCAGTGCACCCCCCAATCCAAAGCCCCGCGCATTCCTGCGCGGGGCTTTGGATTAGGGGAAGTATGGAAAAACTGGCTGTTTTGTTTACAAAAAGTCGTACCGCAGGCGCTGGCGGGTGAAAATGAAATTGCTTTTGTGGGCGCCCAGCATCAAAAGCTCGGTGTGCGGGTGTTTTTTGGACGTAAACGGCGCGTTGATGCCCGGGGTGAAGTTCCCGCCCACAAACAGCATGGAGTAGTTGATGAACCACTCGTCCAGGCTTTTGTTTTGAATCAGGTGCCACATGTAGGACGGTGACTCGATGCACAGCCGCTGCATGCCCATCTGGCGCAACAGCGCCAGTAGCACGGCGGAATCCGGCCGATCCGCCGTTCCCGTGGCGATCACGTGGATGGTCTCCGGGTTTTCCTGCATAGATTTCCAAATGGCCGCGGCGTCTTCCTGCCTTGCGGCGATAAAGGGGCCGAACCCCTTGTGCGGCCGCGCGCCAAGGGCATTGTCCAAAAAGGCAAGGCCCGCTTCACTGGTCGCCACCATGGCCTGCAGACCGTTGCTGCTGAAAATTTTGTGGTCCAGCGGAACATCCGTGCCATCGAAGGAGACGGCGATGTTCACCGGGTGACGCGCGCGCATGCCCATTTCGGCCGTGCGCGCGGCGGCAAGCTCTTCACAGAAAATGTGGGACGTGCCGTCCGGCTCGTTTTGCAGGGTGCGCGCGCCGATGATGACGCCGTCGGAATAGGCGCGCAGCATGTTCAGCACCCAGAAATCCGTTTTGCCGCCGGCGGGGTCCAGCATGTTGGCGCTGGCCACCACAGGCCCCTGGGGCACGTCCGGGAAGGCCATTTTTCCGTCGGAAGACAGCACGATGGACGCGAAGGTGTATGGCCGGTCGGCATGGCCGCCGGGGAAGCAAATCTCGCCGTACACGTCCTTCACCTTTTGCGGCACAACGTCCGTGGACGCCGCGCGAATCTTTGCAAGCGCCTCATCGTTTTGCTTCAGCACGTCTATTTTAATGTCGGCTGTATCATAATGGAACAGCGGCAGGTCTTGCATAGCGGGCTCCCCCTTCGTTCGGCTAAGGCAATTGGCGGCCTAGCGCGCGTCTTTCAGGTAGTGCTGGCCCTGCGCCTTCGGCACGAAGGATTTGCGGCCGATGAGCAGCAGCGCCAAAATGGTGATGATATAGGGCATCATGGTGAAGAAGTTGGCCGGCCATTCCACGCCAATGGCCTGCAGGTTCAGCTGCAAAGCGTCGGCCGCGCCGAAAATGAGGCAGCCCACCAGCGTGCCCACAGGGTTATACTTGCCGAAAATGACCGCCGCGAAGGCGATGAACCCGCGGCCGGCCGTCATGTTCTCGCGGAAGAGGCCGAGGTTGCCGATGGACAGCACCGCGCCGCCGATGGCCGCCAAGGCGCCGCTGATGGCGCAGGTAATGTAGCGGGTGAAGTACACCCGGATGCCCACGGTGGCTGCCGCGCGGGGATATTCACCGATGGCCTTCACGGAGAGGCCCCACTTGGTTTTGGCAAAAATGAACCAGCTCAGCGGCACCAAAATGACCGCAAGGAAGAAAAACAGGTTCTGCCCGGCAAAAATCACCGGAAGGGTGCTGGTGCTTACACGGTCGGTGCTGATGCCGAACAGGAATTTATTCAGCGTGGACGTGACGCCCAGGGCCAGCATGTTGAAACCGAGAGACGCCACCGCCTGGTTGCAGCCGAGGGTGACGGTGAACACGCCGTACAAAAGGCCCACGAGGATGCCCACCACCAGTGCCACCAGAATGCCAAGGTAAATGTTGCCACTGTAGTAGGCGCCGAGGAAGGCGAAGAAACAGCCCATCAGCATCATGCCCTCGATGGCGATGTTCAAAACGCCCGCGCGCTCGCAGTACACGTCGCCCAAAGCCGCCAGCAGCACCGGAATTGTCATGCGGATGATGGACAGCAAAAACGCGGTGCTGAACACGGCGTGAATCATGTTTTGCAGCATTATTTGCCTCCTTTTTTGGGCTTGAGATACAGCACGCGGATTTGGCTGATGGCGATGATGCTTAAAATGGCGATGGCGTTGACGATGGACACCACGGCCACGGGAATGCCCATGGTGGTCTGCATCACGTTGCCGCCGTATTTCAGCACGCCGAATAAAAACGCCGTGGCCAGCACACCGATGGGGTGCAGGCCGCCCAAAATGGAGACCGAGATGGCGTCATAACCGTAGCCGGGCAGGAAGTTGGACATGAGGCGGTGCTGGCTGCCCATGATGACGAGGCTGCCCGCAAGGCCGGCGATCATGCCGGAGGCCACCATGGACCAAAGCATCGTTTTGGTGACGCTGATGCCGCTGTAGGTGGACGCTTTGCGCGAGAGGCCCACGCTGCGCACAGAATATCCCAGGGTGGTTTTGAACAGCACAAAGGTCATGATGACGGCGATGATGACCACAAAGAAAACGCCCACGTGCAGCTGTGTGCCGGGAAATTTCGTAAACCAAACGCTTTTGGGCAGCATGGCCGACTGCGGCTGCGGGGAGTTCGGGTCCTTCAAAAAGCTGCTGACCGCAAGACCGACGAGGTTCGTGCCAACATAGTTCAGCAGCATGCAGATGAGCACCTCGTTCATGCCCCATTTTACCTTTAAAACCGCCGGGATGAGCGCGAAAAGTCCGCCCGCCACCATGCCTGCGATGAGGCACAAAGGCATGAGGATGGCGCCGGGCACATCCGGGAAGGTAACGGCAACGGCCGTGGAAGCGAGGGCCGCCACATAAATCTGGCCCTCCACGCCGATGTTGAACGTGCCGCAGCGGTAGGCGATGGTGACGGCAAGGCCCGACAGGCCGAGGGGAATGAACTCAAGCAGGGTGAAAGCGATGTTCGCGCCCCCCACCAGCGAACCTTTGAACATGGCGATGTACGCCTCGATGGGGCTGACACCCTGGGACAGCAGGATGAAGGCCGTGAGGAACAGGCCGATGAGGATGCCGATGAGCGGGGTAACGATAGATGCGATATGGTTCCAGCTGAAAATGGAACGGACTTTTTCAGACATGCTTTTCTCAGCCATTCACCTTCTCCTCCTTCCCGTCCGGTGTGTAAGAGCCGGCCATCATCAGGCCGATGGTCTCAATGTCGTGCTCGTCGTAGGGAAAGGGGCCGTACTGCCTGCCCTCGAACAACACGATGATCCTGTCGCTCATTTTGAAGATCTCTTCCAGCTCGGTGGAGACATACAGCACCGCGCAGCCCTTGTCCCGCTGGTCCAAAATCTGCTCCTGCACGAAATTGGTGGCGGCGATGTCGAGGCCGCGGGTGGGCTGCACCGCAATGAACACCTCCGGCGCCTTTTCTATCTCGCGCCCAAGGATGAGCTTTTGCTGGTTGCCGCCGGACATCAGGCGCACCGTGGTGTCGATGCCCGGGGCACGCACATCGTATTTTTTCATGATATCCACGGCATGCTTGTCTATCTCATTGTAGTGCATCACACCGCGGGTGGCAAAGGGCTCGTTGGTAAAGCAGCCCACCACGCTGTTTTCCGCAATATTAAAGTCCATCACAAGGCCCACGGCGTGGCGGTCTTCCGGCACGTGGGACACTTTGTTCTTATACACTTCACGGGGTGTTTTATTGGTGATATCGGCGCCGCTCACGGTGATTTTGCCCGCCGCAGTTTTGCGCAGGCCGGTCAGCACTTCCGCCAACTCCGACTGCCCGTTGCCGGACACACCGGCAACGCCCAAAATTTCGCCCGCTTTAATTTCAAAATTAATGTCGGTCAGCGCCTCAATGCCCTTTTCGTTCACGGCGCTCACGTGCTCCACTTGCAGCAGCGTGTCGCAGGGGCTGCAAGGGCGCTTTGTGTAGTCCAGTTCCATCTGCTTGCCCACCATGGCGGAGGCAAGGGATTTTTTCGTCGCGTCGGCAATGTCCACCGTCTGCACCACTTCGCCCAGGCGCAAGACCGTCACGCGGTCGGCAATCTCCATCACTTCGTCCAGCTTGTGGGTGATGATGATGACACTGCGGTTGTCTTCCTTCAGGCGGCGCAGCACCTCGAAGAAATCGCGGGTCTCCTGCGGCGTCAGCACGGCGGTGGGTTCGTCCAAAATCAGCACCTCGGCGTTGCGGTACAGCGCTTTGATGATCTCCACACGCTGCTGCACACCCACGGGCAGCTGCCAAATCACCGCCTCCAAATCCACATTCAGGCCGTACTGGCCAATCAGGCGCAGCAGGTCCTCCCGGGCTTTTTTGCGGTTCAAAAGCGGCCCCGGAATAGCGTCGGAGCCGAGGATGATGCTTTCCAGCACGGTAAAATTATCCACCAGCATAAAATGCTGGTGCACCATGCCGATGCCAAGGTCGATGGCATCTTTGCTGTTGTTTATTTTTACTTCTTTGCCCTTCCAGCTAATGGTTCCCTCTTCCGGCGTATACAGGCCGAAAATGCAGTTCATCAGGGTGGTTTTGCCCGCGCCGTTTTCGCCCAGCAGCGCGTGGATCTCGCCCTGGCGGATATCCAGGTCCACGTTTCGGTTCGCCACCACACCGGGGAAATATTTGCTGATTCCCCGAATGCTCAGTATGTTTTCCATAGTACCTCCCACGCCAGACACGCAATCAGCCGGCCTTGCCGGCTTTTTTGAAAACTGCGGCGGACGGAACCAGCCGCCCGCCGCAGAGTCTTAAATCAATACCGTTCATTTATGTGCCAGGGAATTCTATCACGGGGTTTCGCCGCTGGTGATGGCTTCCATGCTCATCAGGTCGGCAGTGCCGGCAACGATCTCCGCCTGCACTTTTTCCACTTCGGCTTTCATCTCGTCTGTTACCATGGGGCCGTAAGTGCCCACGGACATAACGCCTTCTTCGATGCCGAAGCTCATAACGCCGCCGCTGAACTCGCCGGCCTGCACAGCCTTCAGGGCTTCCAGGGTGGCTTTCGTGGCGTCGTGCACGGCCGAGCAAACCACAAGGTCGGGGGCCAGGCTGGACGCGTCGAAGGTGATTTCGATGAACTGGGCGCCGGCATCGCCCACGGCCTGCAGAATGGCGTCGGTGGGGCCGGACATGTCGGTGACGATCAGCTGGCAGCCGTTGTTCAAAAGGGCCACGGCGGCCTCTTTGCCCTTGTTGATGTCATCCCAGTCCTGGGTGTAGCTGTAGGTGAACTCGATGTCAGGGTTGTACTTTTTGGCAAAGTGCTCCACGTTCTTGCTCTCTGTTTCGCCGGTGGGGTTTTCAAACGCATGGATGACGCCCACTTTGGTAACGCCTTCCAGCTGGCCCGCCAGCACGCCCATCAGGGCGCCGGTTTGGCCGTAGGCGTAGCTGATGGAACCCACGTTCACGCCGTTCTCGGTGTCGGCGGAGCCAAAGTTCAGGAACGCGACGTCGGGGTATTCCTCGCCAACCTGCAGCAGGGAATCCTTGAACTCATAGCCGTGGCCGATAACGACATTGTAGCCCTGGGAAGCGTACTGCTGCAGCAGCTTCACCTGGTCGTTCGGGGTCACGTTCTCGGTGTAGGCAATTTCAGCGCCCAGTTGGGTCTCGGCTTCCTGCAGGGCGGTATAGGCCATGGTGTTCCAGCCGCCGTCGTTGATGGGGCCGGGCAGCAGCATGGCAACGCGCAGGGACGAGGCGTCGACAGTGCCGGACTCTTCCGCGCCGGTGGACTCGGTGGCTTCGGAAGAAGCTTCCGTGGAAGCGGCTTCACTGGAAACGGCCTCGGACGAAGAAGTGCTGCCGCCGCAGGCGGCAAGCGAGAACGCAAGCATGAGGGCCAGAATAAGTGCAAGTGCTTTTTTCATAAAGTAACCTCCTGGTAAATAAATAAAGCCTGCCACGTCACTGTTCATTTTGGTACAAAGGATTCACATGGGTAATCAAGGAATAATGCCTTACGATTGACTCTTGAATGCTTCATAAATCAAGATAAACAGCCTTGTAGGCGGGCCTTTCAACAAATAAAAACGGTTACATGTGCAAAAATCCGATAGATACACAATATGCCAAAAAAACTTTGGTGTTTACCAACAAATTGTTGATAATCTACACCCACATTCTAGCAAGACGGCGTGGGAAAGTCAAGGGAAACTTAGTATCACTATAAACAAGATATCGCCTACATTATTGTGGAATTGCCACAAATCACTTTCCGTTGCGGCGCCGCCACTCCATGTTTGTTTTTATAAAAAATCTGAATTTTATTCGATTTTTCGTTTTATTTGTTCATCTGTTTTTCTACGGACGAAGTATTAGTGTTAGGTGATACAAAGCAAACTGTAAATTTTCTGTAACCGCTTACATTTCGGTGGCAGAGCACCTGCTTTTGAAAGCGGCACAAACGGGCGGCGGGGTCAGCGATATTCCCGCGCCTTAAATTTCTTTTGGCTTTTTTCCATTTGGCCAATGAAGCGCATGTTCCCCTCGCCCATGGCCGCGTTCGTTTTGTCTTTCAGGTCGTTTTGCCACACTTCGTCAAGGCCGGCAAAATCCTCGTATGTTTCCCAAAAGTACAGCATTGTGATTTCGCCGGTGCCCTCTTCGCCCAGCCATACCTCGCTGCCCAAAAAACCCTGCCGCGTGCACAGGGCGGGCACCCACAATTGGCTGTCCAACTCGATGTACTGGTCAATCAGTTCCGGCTTCACCCAAAAGGTGAGCTCTTCGATGAACCGGGGCGGGTCGAACCGCGTGCATTTCACTTCCATAGGTGGTCTCCCCTTTTCTTTCAGGCTCTTTTTACGGCTTCTTTTTGGCGGGCGCCGCATGGATGGCCTTGCCGAGTAAGCCTTCCACCGCTTCCATAAACACCTCGCTAAGCGTGGGATGGCCGTGCATCATGGCGGCGGTCTCCTCCACGGTAAGCTCTGCATGCATGGCGGCCACGGCCTCGGTGATGAGATCGCTTGCGTTCGGCCCGATGATATGCACGCCCAAAATGGTTTGCAAATCCTCGCTTGCCAGCACCTTCACAAAGCCGTCGGTGTCGTTCATGGTCATGGCTTTGCCGTTGGCGGAAAAATTGCTTTTGCCCACGGCGAAGGCAATGCCTTTTTCTTTCTGTTGTTCTTCGGTGAAACCAACACTTGCAATTTCCGGGAAGGTGAACACCGCGGCGGGGATTTTATCATAGTCCACGGCGGTTTTTCCGCCGGCCATGCGCTCCACGCAGGCAACGCCCTCGGCGGACGCCACGTGGGCCAGCATCACCCGGCCCGTCACGTCGCCCACGGCGTAGATGCCTTTCACATTGGTCTCGTAGTTTTCGTCCACGGGAATGCCGCGCCCGAACCGCACGCCCGCCGCTTCCAGGTTCAAACCCTCCGTCAGGCAGGTGCGCCCGGTGGAGACCAGCACGCAGTCACAGTCGATGGTTTCTGTTTTGCCCTTTGCCGCCACGGACAGGCGCAGGCCGTCCTTCGTTTTTTCGCATTGTTCCACTTTCGAGTCCACCATCAGCTTCACGCCGCGCTTAGAAAGGGACGGGCGCAGGCGTTTGGCCAGTTCCGCGTCCATGGTGGGCAAAATGGAGGGCATGAACTCGATGACGGTCACCTCGCTGCCGAAGGCGCGGTAAATACCCGCGAACTCGATGCCGATGACGCCGCCGCCGATAATGACCATATGCTTCGGCAGCTTTGTCAGGCTCAACGCCTCGGTGCTGGTGATGACGCCGGGCAAATCGAGGCCCGGCACCGGCGGCATGGCGCTTTTGCTGCCGCTGGCGATGAGGATGCGCTTCGCCGTGTGACTTTGGGTTTTGCCGTCCGCGGTTTTCACCTCGACGGCATTTTGGGCGGTGAATTTTGCCATGCCCTGCACGTATTCCACGCCGTTTGCGGTAAACAGGCCCGCCACGCCGCCCACAAGCTGTTCCACCACCTTGGCCTTGCGCTTTTGCACAAGGTCAAGGTCGATGGAAAATCCACCTTCGGGCTTGACGCCATACTCTTCCGCGTGCTGGAAATAGCCCACCACCTGGGCGTCCTTGTACAAAGTTTTGGTGGGGATGCAGCCCACATTCAGGCAGGTGCCGCCGGGGGCGTCTTTTTCCACCACCAGTGTTTTCATGCCCAACTGCGCCGCGCGGATGGCGGCCACATAGCCGCCGGGCCCCGCGCCGATGACGATCAAATCAAACATAGTTGTCCCTCCACGCCGGATGCAAATCAGTTTTCTTACACCCAGCGGAAATCGCACAGATTGGCCACCATTTCCTGCAGGAAGCGGGCTGCGGGCGCGCCGTTCACGGTGCGGTGGTCATGGGTAAGGCTGAGGTTCATGGCACTCATCGTAAAAATGCCGCCGTTTTTGATGACGGGCTTCTGCGTGATGGCACCCACGCCGAGCAGGCACGGCTCCGGCGTGTTCAGCACCGGGGTGAAATAGGTAATGCCGAACATGCCGAGGTTGGACACGGTGATGACGGCGCCGCCCATTTCGCTCTCCACCAGCGCGCCGGTTTTGGCGCGGGCGGCAAGGTCAGCCAGTTCCAGGCAGATGGCGCGCAAATCCTTCAAATTTGCCGCGCGGATGACTGGCACGATCAGCCCGTCCGGCACGTCCACGGCGATGCCGATGTCGATGCCTTCCATCTGCACGATGTGGCTGTCGTCCACCTGGCGGCGGCGTACGGCGGGGTGGTTTTCCAGCGCCATGGCAACAGCTTTCACCAGCATGGCGGTGACGGAAAGCTTCACGCCCGCGGCGTTGTACTTGCCCTTCAGGCCCTCGTAGGTGTCCATCAGCGGCTGCACATTGGCCTCCGTCATGATGGTGACCTGCGCGGCACCGGCGAGGCTTTGCATCATGCCGTTCGAAACGGCCTTCTGCATCGGCGTCATTGCCATCGGCTGCTGGTTTTCGGCAGCGGGCGTATACGCCACAGGAAGCGGCGTGGGATGGGGCGCGGCGTATTGTGGCTGCACCGCGGGCGCTTGTGCTGCAGGCGCGACGGCTGCAACCTGCGCGCCGGCCCCGGCCGGGCGGCCTTCGCGCTTCAAATCCTCGATGGTGATAAAGCCGTGGCGGCCCGTGCCCACGATGTGGGCGTAGCTGAGGCCCTTGGCCTCGGCAATTTTTTTGGCGCGGGGGGTGATTTTGACCGGCTGCGCCGGGGCAGTTCCCTGCTGTGACTGTGCCACCGCCGGGGCAACTTGTGCAGAAGATGCAGCCGGGGCAACGGCCGCAGGGGAAGGCACCGCTTTTTCCGCCGCCGCCGCAACGCCGTTGCCAGCGGCGCTTACGCCGCTGGCGTCCACACTCTCCCCATTCACCGCCAAAATGGCGATGGGCTCGCCGCAGGGCAGGGTGTCCCCCTCGCCCAGCAGCAGCTTTGCCACCACGCCGTCCTGTGGGGCGGTGGCCTCGTTGTTCAGCTTTTCACTGCTCACGTTCGCAATGGGCTGGCCCGCCTTCACGGCGTCGCCCTCTTTCACGAACCATTCGCCGATGGTGCCCTCCTCCATCGAAAGGCCGAATTTGGGCATGATGATCGTTACCGGCATGCTTGCCTTCCTTTCCAGAGCAGTCGCCATGAAATGGCGGCTGCTCTTAGGCACAAATTTAAAATTCCATCAGCTCTTCGCAGGCCACCACGATTTGGCTGGTTTGCGGCAGCACATAGTCCTCCAGCACCGGCGCAAAGGCGATGGGCACGTCCATGGAGGTGACACGCTTGATGGGCGCGCGCAGGTATTCGAACAGGTCTTCCGTAATCATGGCCGAAAGCTCCGCCGCCCAGCCGCCGCATTTCGGGCCTTCCTGGGCAATGACGAGGCGGCCCGTTTTGGCCACGGAGTCCTTCAGGGTCTCTTTGTCGTAGGGGGCCACGGTGCGCAAATCGATGATCTCGGCAGAAACACCCTTGGCGGCAAGCGCATCAGCGGCCTCGTGGGCCAGCGGCAGCGTGGTTTGCAGGCCAATGATAGTCACGTCGCCGCCTTCGCGTTCAATCTCCGCCTCGTACAGCGGAATTTCGTAGTATTCTTCCGGCACTTCGCCCTTGGTGTTGTACAAAATCTTGTGCTCCAAAAACAGCACCGGGTTGTCGTTGCGGATGGCGGCGGTAAGCATACCCTTCGCCTCGTACGGAGACGACGGCGACACCACCACGAGGCCCGGCGTGTTCATGAACCAGCTTTCCACGCAGGCGGAATGGTGGTACGCGCAGCGGATGCCCGCGCCCTGTACGGCGCGAACCGTAATTGGCGCGCCCGCCTTGCCGCCGAACATGAAGCGCAGCTTCGCGGCGTTGTTCACCACCTGGTCGAAGCAAACGCCCAAAAAGTCCGCGAACATGATTTCCGGCACCGGGCGCAGGCCGCACAGGCCAGCGCCGTTGGAAAGGCCCATGATGGCGCTTTCGCTCAAAGCGGTGTCGAAAATGCGGTCCGGCCACTTGTGGTAAATGCCCTGGGTAATGCCGAAGTCGCCGCCCATTTTGGCAACGTCCTCGCCCAGCACGAACACGGCGGGGTCGCGCTCCATGCTCTGGTGCAGCGCCTCGTTAATGGCTTTTGCGTAGGTTATCTGGCGGCTCATACCGTCACCTCCCTGTCGGCGTACACATGGGTCAGCGCGTCCGCCACTGTGGGCGACGGGCTTTCCAGTGAAAATTGCAGCATGTCCTCGATGTCCGCGTCTATTTTCGCTTCCATGTCGGCCACTTCTTTTTCTTTCAGCTTGTGTTTTTTCACAAGGTCGGCGCGGGTCTTCTTCACCGGGTCCTTCGCTTTCCACTCGGCCACTTCCTCGTCCGGGCGGTAGGCGGCGGGGTCTCCGGCAAAATGGCCCTGCCAGCGGTAGCTCATCATTTCAAGGAAGGTGGGGCCTTCGCCCTTGCGGGCGCGGGCGGCGGCTTTTTCCACGGCGGCGATCACCGCCTCCACGTCGTTGCCGTCAATGCGGTAGCTGGGAATTTCATATCCCTCGGCCCAGGTTTTCAGCTCTTTTTGCGGGTGGGCTTCGTGGTAGTGGGTGGAGATGGCGTACTGGTTGTTGATGAGGCAGTAAATGACGGGCAGCTTCCACGTGGCGGCCAGGTTCAGGCTTTCGTGGCAGGTGCCTTCGCCAAGGGTGCCGTCGCCGAAGAACACGGCGGTCACGTCATCTGTTTTGTTGTAACGGCTGGCAAAGGCCGTGCCAAGGCACGTTACCATGGTGGAGCCCTGGATGCCGTTAAAGCCCATGTTGCGGCATTCCAAATCGTTCACGTGCATGCTGCCGCCGCGGCCGCCGTTGATGCCGGTGGCCTTGGAGAAAATCTCGGCCATCACCAGCTTCGGGTCCGTGCCGCACAGGGCAATGGCGCCGTGGCCGCGGTGGTCCGGGAATTTGTAGTCGGTTTTTTTCAGCGCGTCCACCACGCCCGCCTGGCAGGCCTCCTGCCCGATGGACAGGTGCACGAAGCCGGGGATGGTGCCGTTGGCCGCGTATTTTTCAATCACTTCTTCAAACCGGCGGATCATGTACATGTCCTTGTACACCTTCACCAGCCTTGCTTTGCTCAATGCCATGTTTTCGGCCTCCTTTTGCCTTAGTCCAAAAAGCTGCGTTTCAGCGCTTCGTAGTTGATTTCGCCCGCGCGGAAGGACGAGCCCGTGCGGATGTTGTGGATTTGCACCTTGGCGAGGGAATGCACATCGTGGTCGATGAAGAAAAAGTCCTTGCCGGCGTCCACGAAGATTTTTTCAAAGCTTTCGCCATAGCAGGGGCTGCTGGTAACGCCCACCAGCTGCGGGGTTACGCGTTTCACTTCCTCGTCGTCCGCATCCACCCACAGCTCCACTTCGCAGCCGTAGATGAGGGCGTCGTTGATGCGGCCCATGGTTTTCAATTCGTCCTTGCAGAAGGGGGCCACCGGGGCGCGGCCGCGCATTTCCACCAGTTGCTTCGGGTCAAACTTTTTCTCAAACATTTTGTGGCAGGTCTGCTCCAGCATGCGGGCGCTTACCTGCACGCTGGCCACGATGCAGTTCGAGGGGGACGTGAGGATATACAGATCCTCCGGCTTCACCTTGCACCATTTGGCCACTTCCAGGGCCACGTCTTCGCTGGGGTATTTGATGTCCTGCACGCACAAAACGGCCTCGTGCCACTCGTCTTTGTAGTCGGTCATTTCAAAGTACCAGTCGCTGGGGTGGTGGGCCAAAGCGCGCGCCGGGCCGCTGCCGATGGTGGCGTACTCGCCGTCGCCCAGCTTCCAGCCGGCAATTTGCGCGCCAAGGCAGGCGATAAGGGGCTGGTCGATGAACATTTCAATGGAAGTGAAGTTGTAGTGCTGGTCCAGCGGGAAGGTGCCGTATTGGCAAATGCCGAGGTCGCCGATGTCGGCGCGGGTGAACAAGAGCCCGGCCTCCCAGCTGCCGGGCACTTCCTGCCCCATGTCGATGATGGTGGCGCCGCAGTCCATTTTCACCACTTTGCAGCGCAGGTCTTCGGCGTTTTCCATGATCTCGCGCACCACTTTCATGGCGCGTTTGTTGATGCTAATCATATGAATGCTCCTCTGTCCTTTATTAGTTATTTTCTTTAATATCGTTTGAGTTAGACTTGGGGTTTTGCTTGGGTTTTAAGTTTAGGGTTTAACATTGGGTTCTTCGCCGCCCAGGCTGCGGCTGGGGGTATCCCCTACCCTATCTACCTTCCGCGACGCCCAGCGTACAACGATGAGGCCGTTGTTCGCCGTTCGTCTTGCGGCTGACGATACGTGGAGGGGATACCCCCAGCCGCAGCCTTTCCTTGTGGGAAGATAGACATATTTAATTGTTGGCTGGGTATTTGCCCCATGTACCCCAGCGGACGCGGTGTGCACCCAGCCAAGCTTGCACTCCGCCAAAAAACCTACGCTTTTTTCTTGAACACTTCCAGCGCTGCGCCCATGAAGGGGGCCGCGTCGTCGCTGGCCAGGAACAAAATCACCTTGGCCACCTCTTCCACCTGCATCATGTCCTCCAGCGGAATGGTGATAGCCGCGGCGTTTTCGGCGGCGCGCTCGCGGGTGTACTCGGTACAGATCATGCCCAGGTACACGGCATTCACGTTGATGTTTTTCTCTTTCACTTCCTCGGAAAGGGTGCTGGTGAAGCTGACCACGCCGCCCTTGGAAGCCGAATAGGCCGCAAACCCTGGGAAATAGAGCTTTGCGGCGGAGGAGGAGATGTTGACGATCTTGCCGTATTCCCGCGCCAGCATGCCGGGCAAAACAGCCTTTGTGCAATAGAACGTGCCGTTCAAATTCACGCGAATTTGCGCGTCCCACTGCTCCGGCGGGGTGTCTACCACGCTGCACGCGCGGTGGAACGCCGCGTTGTTAACCAGGATGTCCACCACTTTGAAATCGGCCAGAATTTGCTTGAAGCAGGCGTCCACGGCGTTGTAGTCGCCAATGTCACATTGGTAGGCCTTGGCCTTGCCGCCGGCTTCGTTGATGCGCTTTGCCACGCCCTCGGCGTTTTCTAGGTTCAGGTCAATCAGCACCGCGCTGGCACCCTCCTTGGCAAACGCCTCGGCATAGGCCGCGCCCAGGCCCTGCCCCGCGCCCGTGATAACCGCCACTTTCCCGTCGAATCTCATGTCGTGCCCTCCTTGTATTTTGGTGAGAACCACCGCGTCTTCGTGCGTCTCCCGGTTTCATCTTTACAATTACAGACCGCTTTGCGTCTTTGTACCACAAAGTACATACGCACATTATCGGGCATTCCCATGCGTTTGTCAATACCGCCCATTCAGCCGTTTTGCGGCATATACTATCGTAAATACGTCATAATATTCAAAATGTCAAAAACTACGCTCTTTTTTTGTGCAATTTCGCTTTCCGCAGCGGGCAAGCAGGCGCCTGCCACAGCATCGCCCGTGAGGCATGCAGTGTTTCAAGGTTTAAAGTGATACAAAGGCGCACCAAAATATGCGTGTTCTTGCCCGGAAGCCCGGGAAGCGATGTACAAAGTCCTTGTATATTGCCCAACAAAATGGTAATATTCTGGTAAGCAACTCCCGCCCGCATGGCGGGCCATTTTTTAGGGAAAGGTTTGTGAGCGGTGAGCGATATCAAAATCAAGCGTGTGGAGAACGAAGAGCTTTCACACAAAACCAAGCGGGCACTGATCGATATCATCTGCCAGAATTCGGAAGACAGCAAGCCCTTCAAACTGCCGAACGAGGACGAGCTTTCCCAGCGTTTGGGCGTTTCACGCAATGTGCTGCGCGACGCGCTGATGTCGCTAGAGGAAGTGGGCATCGTCACCCGGCGGCGCAGCATCGGCACCATCGCAAACCCGAAAATTGCCAAGGAACGCGCCCGCATGGACGTGAATCCGGAATTGTTCCGCATGCTGCGCGAAGACGGCTATACCGTGCGGGTGGAAACACTGCGCCTGGGCTTTGTGTTCGACGCGGACCCCGCCTTTGTTCCCGCGCAGGACTCGTACCTCAACGTAGAGAAGGTGTTCTACGCCGACGACGTGCCTATGGCCTACTGCATCGACCATATCTCCGGCAACTATGCAAAGCTGGCGGGTGACTCCATTTTGGTGCTGCGGGACGCCAGCCACTACGAGTTTCTGGAAAAATACTGCAACACGTCCATGGCCTACACCATGGCCACGGTGGACGCCGCCTTGCCGGAGCCCTGGCTGGCCGAAGCGCTGCAAATCGCCCCGGCGGAACCGGTTCTTACCATGGACGACTATGTGTACAACTACGACCACGAGATTGTGGTGCACTCGAATATTTACTTCCGGCGCGGGTACACGGGCTTCAAATTCCTGCGCAAAAGCTGGTGACGATTTCACGGAAAGGCGTGGGTGTTTCATGCTGGAACAGCATTCTTCCAACGAGCAAGGCGTGCGCATCATAGAGGCCGAAATGCGCCCGCACCAGCCCGAACTGCAAATTCGCTTTCACACCTACGAGAGCGGCGCCAATGTCATCGACATGGGCGTGCGGGAAAAGGCGGGTTTTTTGGCCGCCAAATATCTCACGGAAATCAGCCTTGGCGGCTTTGGCCGGCTGCGCTTTACCAAAACCAAAATCGGCGGAAGGTACTTCCCTGCCGCTGCCGTGTTTACAGACCACCCCATGGTGGCGGAACTGGCCGGCCACTGTGCCTTTTGGCGGGTGGAACACTGCGGCGTGAAGAAAAACATGTCCGGCCCGGTGCGCGCCCGCAAAGAGGCGCTGGATTTTTACTCGGAATCCACCGGCTATCACGACAACGCCACCGACAAGGCCATTGCGGTGTACCAAATCGACTATTTGCCGTCGGAGGCGTTTGTGGCCAAATGCGCCGCCGAAGCTGGCGTGAGGCCGGAGAATTTTTATCTGATGGTGGCCCGCACCGGCACCATGACGGGTGCCGTGCACATTTCGGCCCGCAATGTGGAGCAAACCATGCCCACCCTGCTGGACAAGGGCTTCCCCATAGAAAAAGTAGTTTACGCCATGGGCATGGCGCCCATCATCGCCGTGAACGATGACGAGCTGGAAGCCTACGGCCGGGTGAACGACGCGCTGATCTACGGCCAGGAGACGAACCTTGCCGTGGACTGTGACGACGCCGACATCGAGCGGGTGCTGCCCGCTTTGACCATGGACCAACCGGGCAACGCCGAGGTGTACGGCACGTGCTTCAAGGAGATTTTTGCAAGCGTCGGCAACAGCTGGGTGAACCTGCCGCGGGAATGGGACGCGCCGAGCAAGATCAACTTTTTCAACCTGCGCACCGGCCGCGCCTTTTCCACCGGCAAACACGGCGAAACCGTTCTGACGCGCGGATTTTTTGGACAAAACGGGGGGATGGCCATATGAGCAATAAAGACGCTTTGCAGGAAGTATTTGAAAACCCGGAAAAATTTGCCTGCGGCCGCAGCATGCAAAACCCCTGCGCGCTGGACGCAGGGCTGCACGCCACCGGCGGCTGGATGGCTGGGCGGGCGCTGGTGCTGACGCTGCTGTCCGGCTTTGCGGACGTGAGCTTCGGCAATATGGAGGCGGGCGGGAATCTGGTGCCCACGCTGGACGTGTTTTTGGACAACACCGTGGCCGCCGCCGAGGCCCTGCGCCCGGACGAAGACGGCGCGTACAGGGGCGCGTCTTCGCCATACCGCTTTTTGCTTGCCGAAAAAGCGCCCGAAACCGGCGAAAACCTGATGGTGGCCGCGCCGCAGTCTTTGGTGGCGCATTTGTTCGCGGCGGGCATTGCCCTGCCGCGGGAAGTGCAAAACCTGCTGGGGGCGGGCTTTTGCAAAGAGGAGATCAGCTGGGGCTTTTCCTCCATGCCCATTATTTTGCGCAGCAAGGATGCCGCAGCGGAAGCCGCCCTGCAAGCCCAGGTGCAAAAGGCCGGCCAGCTGGTAAGCGTGTGGCTGCGCGGCGCCGACGAGGAACTGAAGGAGTACCTGACAAAACGTGACGGCAACGGCGAGTTGCGCCTGCACAATTTGCTCACCGGCAACACCTTCGTGGGTGGCAAAGTGGACGAAACGGCGCTGGCCAGGTTATTGAAGTAAAGTATCCCAACAAAAAACTCCCTGCTGTGGCAGGGAGTTTTTAAGTGTAAAAGAAAAGCACGAGCGGTGGTAGAGCGGGTGCGCATAAGCATATCGTCAGCCGCAAGCTGAACCGCTAACAACGTCTCTTCGTTGTACGCGGGGCAGCGCGGAAGGTAGATGTGCGTTGCGTAACCGCTCTAGCCGACGCTCTCACATCTTCACAATCACGCGGTAGGTGTCCGGCGCGACAGCCCGCTGGAAGGCGTAGCCGATTTTTTCAAACGGCACCACCTCGCTGATGAACGGCGTCACGTCGATCAGCCCTTCACTCAGCATGCGGGCCGACTCCCGGAAGCTCTCCTTCGTGGTGGACACAAGGCCCGTGATGTTGATTTCGTTATAGTGCACCAGGTTCGGGTCGATCTCCATCATGCCCTTCGGGTAAATGGCGCCGTACAGCACGATGGTGCCGCCTTTGCACAGCACGTCGATGCCCTGCGCCGCGGCCTTTGCGCCGCCGGCGGTGTAAAACACGGCCTCCGCGCCAATGCCGCCCGTCATTTCCATCACGGCCGTCTTCAGGTCTTCCTTCGTCGGGTCCACCACGCGGTCGGCGCCAAGGCCTTTGGCCAGCTGTTTGCGCCCTTCGTCCACCTCGGTGATGATGACCTTCTGGCCGAACAGCTTTGCCATTTTCACGTGCAGCAGGCCCATAACGCCCGCGCCGGTAATGACCACCGTGCCGCCGGGCACAAGATTGCCCTTTTCCATGCTGCGCAAAACGCAGGCCACGGGCTCTGCCAATGTGCCCACGGCGGGGTCCATGTCATTCCGCACTTTGTACACCTGGTAGCCCTTTGCCACCATGTATTCCGAAAGGCCGCCCGGCCCCCAGGGCTGGCCCTCTTCCGCCGGGGCGTCGCCGCCGTTCAGGCACATATTGTCCATGCCGCGCTGGCAGTAATAGCACTCGCCGCAGCGGGTGATGGCAGCCACCACCACGCGGTCGCCGGGTTTCACACCCGCCTGTACGCCCGCGCCAACGGTTTCCACCGTGCCGCAAATCTCGTGGCCGCCGCCAAAGGGGTAGTCCTCCTTGCCGCCGGTGTAATAGCGCTGTTCAAAGGTGCACAGGCCGCAGGCGTCCACCTTCACCAGCACTTCGTCGGCGCTGATTTCCGGCATGGCAAACTCCTGCAGCTCCACCGTTTCCTTCGCTGTAATAATCGCTCGTTTCATTTCTTTTTATCCTTTCCAAATGGGCCGGCCGTGCAGGGCCATGCCGTAAAAATCTGCATTCCAACGCATTAGGTGGCCTTTTCCCGCAGCATTTGCGTGCGGGCCTTGTCCTCGCCTTCGCCGCTTTGCCAGTGGGCCACAAGGTCGCGGCCCGTCTGGGCCAGCTGCTCTTTGCGCTCGGCCATCTCGGCCACCGGCGTCCACGTGGTGTGGGGAATCAGCTCCTCGCGCCACAAATAGCCGTTGATGTCGTTCAGGCAGTGGTAGGCCACCTTCATGTGGCTGGCGAACACGCTGTCCCCGTGGCTGCCCGACACGGCCACCAGCACCCCCGGCTTGCGCACCGGGATGATGCTGCCAAAGCTCATTTTCTGGGTTTTTTCATCTTTTGTAATGTCGATAAACGGGTACACCCGGTCCACAAACTGCTTGAACTGCCCCGTCACGTCGCCATAGTAGGTGGGCGTGGCCAGCACATAGGCGTCCGCCGCGCGGATGGCCTCATGGATGGGTTCCACGTCGTCTCCCTTGATGACGCACTGGTGCGTTTTTTCGCACACGCGGCAGCCGGTGCAGGGTTTGATGGTGTGGTCATACAGCCACACGATCTGTGTTTCGGCACCGGCGGCCTCGGCGCCGGAAAGCAGCGCCTTCACAGCATTGGCGGTGTTCCCGTTTTTGTGGCTGCTGCCCACAAACGCGACAATTTTCATTTTCACATCTCCCTTGCCGTCATCGGCCCGTTCATTCCATGAAGCAATCATAGCACATGACGCACCGCTAGTACCCCAGCGCCGCCAGCCTTTCATAGGCCGGGCGCAGCAGGATGTTCAGGTTTTTGTAAAAGGGGAAATCCCGCTCGTACACCGCCTGCATGGCGGCATCCGGGGGCACGGTCTCCTTTTCCTTCAGCCATACGTCGCGGATGGGCGCGAAGCCGTCGAACAGGCCCAGGGCAAGCCCGGCCAGGTACGCCGTGCCCAGCACATTATCCGCTGCGGGGATGAACTCCATCTCCCGCCCCAGCACCGAGGCGATGATCTGCCGCCACAGCACACAGTTTGCCCCGCCGCCGCAAACCACCACACGGGAAAGCGGCACGCCCGCCGCGTCGAACGACTGGCGGAAGGCGTAGGCCACGCCTTCCAAAAAGGCGCGGTAGGCGTGGGCGCGGGTGTGGGCGTTGGTAAGGCCGAACAGCACGCCCTTTGCCAGCGGGTTTTTCACAGGCGTGCGCTCGCCCAAAAGGTGCGGCAGGGCAAACAGGCCGTCCGCGCCCGGCGGCACCGTAGCCGCCTCGGCGTCCAGCGCCGCTATGGGCATGTCGCCAAGGCCCAAAAAATCATCCTTGAACCAGCGGGAGATCTCCGCCCCCATCAGCACGTTGGCCACAAACACGGCGTCCCCGGTGACGAAAGGGCTTTTTTGGCGCATCAGCTCCGCCAGCGGGCGCTTCAGGCCCAAAAACGTGCCCGCCGTGCCGAGGTAGATAAGCCCCTCGCCAGCCCCCACCACGCCCGCGCCTACAAAGGCGGTGTAGGAGTCGCCCGTGCCGGCGATAACCGGCGTGCCCGCGGCAAGGCCGGTGGCCGCGGCGGCGGCGGGCGTCACTTCGCCCACCACGTCCAGCGCGTCATACAGCGGCGGCAGCACCTTCGGCGAAAGGCCGAATTTTTCCATCAAATCCGGCATCCAGCGGCGATTTTCCTCGTCGTACACACCGCCGAAAATACCGGCGGTGTCATGGTCGGAAGAGAGCTTGCCCGTCAGCTTGTACGCAATATACGAATGGGTGTTCAGCACCGTGGCAATGCGGGCATAGCTGCCCGGCTCGTTGTTTTTCAACCATAAAAGCTTCGGCAGCACATCTTGCTGGGTAAAGGCCACGCCGTGGGCGTCCTGCAAAGCCTGCACCTCGGCAATGGCGCGGTTGTCCCGGTACAAAATGGCCGGGCGCACCACGGTGCCGTCTTCGTCCAGGCCGCACAAATTCGGCACCATGCCGCTGGCGCAAATGCCCGCCACATTTTCGGCGGCCACGCCGCTTTTATCCAGGCAGTGCCGCGCGCCGGCCTGCACCGCCTGCCACCAGGCCGCTTCGGGGTCTTGCTCCACAAAACCCGGCGCGGGCTGCAAAATGCTGCTTGCGCTGCGGTATTCCGCCAGCCGCTTGCCGGAAAGGTCGATGAGGGCCAGCTTCAGGCTGCTGGTGCCGATGTCGATGCCCAAAAGGCATGTGTTGTTGTTTGGGGTCTTCATGGTTTCTCCGCGTTTGTTATGGAGTGATGGGAAGATGCACGAGCACCGTGAGTGTGGATACGCAACAGCCATCTACCTTCCGCGGCACCCGCCGTACAATGCTTCACATTGTTCGGCGGGTGCCTTGCGGCTGATGATGGCCTTATGCGCACCCACACCCGCGGTGCGGGCAATAAGGTATTCTTGATAGTTCTAAAATCACCCCTGCATCAGGGCGTAGGCCGTCTCCAAATCCTTGCCTTCGTGCACCAGGGCGTTCAGCACTTTGATGGCGCGGTCCGGGTGCTCGTTGCCCCACACATTGCGGCCGATGGCTACGCCGTGGGCGCCGGCCTTCATGGCGTCGGCAATGCCGGCAAAGAAACCCTTTTCGCTGTCGGCCTTCGCGCCGCCCAGCACCACAATGGGCAGCCAGGTACCGTTCACCACTTCCTCGTAGCCGGGGCGGTAGGGCATTTTCAGGGCGTCGGCGCCCCACTCGGCGGCAAGGCGGGCCGACAGGGCCAGGCTCTCGGTGTTGATGGCGCCCGCGGGCGGGTTCCATCCGCCGGGGTACATCTCGGCAATGAGCACGATGCCATAGCGGTGGCACTCGCGCTCCAGGGTGCTCAGCATGTTCATCATCGCACGCTCCAGGGCGATATTGTCGCCACCCACGTCTGGGCCGCTGGAGAAAATGACGGCGTCGGCGCCGACGCGCACGGCGTCCTCCACCTGCAGGCACAGCTGGCTGTCGTGTGTGCCCATGGCGTACTTGGTGCAGGGGTAGTCCACCCGCAAAATCAGCCCGGTGTCGGCCAGCATGTGGCCGTATTTTTTCGCCACGCCGATGTTGGTGACAACGGCGTCGGTGCCGGCCTCAATCACCTGGCCGAGGGGAATGGAAATGTCGCGGATGGCAGGCATGGGGCCGTCGGTTCCGCCGTGGTCAAACGCGGTGATGACCGAGTTGCCGTCTTTTTTAAAAATCTTGCCGAATCTTCTTTCTTTCGCCATGGTAAACGCTCCTTTTATCTTGAATTCATTGGATGAATATGAGAAACACCGCTTTAACATGAAGCAGAGTGGGGACGTCCGGTTATGTATGTAACCGGTTACACGTTCACGGATATTGTACCACAGCAAAAAACCAAACACAAGCCCCGGCGGCAAATTTTTACCGCCGCGCTTTACGCGGCAATGCGGAATGTGTATGATGTACAAAGAACAAAAACCCGACCGTCCGAAGGAGAAGCCGATGAATATTCGTGAAATCGCGCGCATTGCTGGGGTGTCCGTCGCCACGGTAAGCCGCTGTTTGAACCAGCCGGACAAGGTGTCCGCCGCCACGCGGAAAAAAATCATGGGCGTGGTAAATGACATGGGTTACACGCCCAGCCCCTCGGCGCAAAGCCTTTCCACCGGGCAAACACGCACGGTGGCCTGCGTGGTGCCAACGCTGCGCAACGAGTTTTTTGGCCAGCTGGTGGAAGGCTGCCAGCAGGCTCTGGGGCGGCGCGGCTACCAGTTGCTGGTGTTTTCCACGGGCAACGACCCCGCCGCCTGGAACCACCTGAACCTGCGTGCTGTGGACGGGTTGGTGATTTCCGGCACGGACTTTACCGACAGCGCCAAAGAGCGCCTTGCACGCATTACAAAGCCCTATGTCATCATCGAAAACGCCGAGGACTTCGTGGACTTGTGCGACAGCCCAAAGGCAGTGTACATCAACGATTACAGCGGCGTGCAAATGGCCCTTTCGCACCTGTATGAAACGGGCAACCGCGCCATTGGCGTGATAAGCTTTGCCGACGACACCTTCGTCACCCGCCGGCGCGACAAGGCCGCGGCGGACTTTTTCACCGCCCACCCGGACTGTGCCCATTTTATGGCGAAAAGCGATTACACAGACCTGGACGGCACGCTGGCGGCCTGCGAGGCGCTGCTTGCAAAAAAAAGACGCCCCACAGCCATCTTCACCTACAACGACATGATTGCCGCCGGTGTGCTGCGCTGCCTTGCCAGCCATGGCGTGAACGTGCCGGAGGAAATCGAAGTCATCGGCTTCGACAACATCCCCCTGGCCCGTTTTTTAACGCCTTCGCTTTCCACCGTGGCCGCGCCAAACCGCAGCCTGGGCGAAAAAGCGGCGGAAATTTTGCTGGAATTCATCCGTGGCGACAACGCCGCCGTAAGCGTGCTGTACCCGGTGGAACTGGTGCTGCGCGAGAGCACCCGGCAGCCCGGCGCAAGCAAAAAAAGCTGACGGCAGCGCTTTGCTTTGCGCTTGCGCCCTGTGGGTGGAAGTGTTATAATGAAGGCAACGCAAAAATGTAACCGGTTACACGGTTAGGAGCGTCCGTTTACTTTGCATTAGTTAGAAAGGACACTACACGGCATGAAAGCAGTAGTCAGGCTCAGCGACGAACCCCATGATTTTACCCTGCAGGACGTGGCCGAACCGGCCCCCGCGCCGGGCATGGTTAAAATTAAAGTGGCTTACACCGGCGTGTGCGGCAGCGATTTACACATTTATGAAGGCTTTGAAAAAGGCCTGCCCCAAGGCGTGCACGGCCATGAATTTTCCGGCACCGTCGCCGCGCTGGGCGAGGGCGTTTCCGGCTTTGCTGTGGGCGAGCGGGTAACGGTGGAGCACACACAGTCCACCTGCGGCACCTGCGTGTATTGCACCACCGGGCGCTATCATCTGTGTAACGGCCGCCATTCTCTCGGCTTCGACGAGCAGGGCGCCTTCACCGAATATGTGAATGTGTACCCGCAGTACATCCACCGCTTGCCAACAGGCGTAAGCCTTGCGGCCGGCGCGCTGACGGAGCCACTCGCCTGCATTGTTCACGGCGTGGAAAAAGCAGGCGTGACCCCCGCCACAGACGTGCTGGTGGTGGGCCCCGGCGCCATGGGCCTGTTGTGCGGGCTGGTGCTGCAGGCATACGGCTGCGGCGTGGACATCATCGGCGCGCCGGAGGACGCCGCCCGGCTGGAAATCGCAAAGCAATGCGGCTTTTCCGTGGTGACGGCGGAGGACGCCGCCAAAAAGGGTTACGACGTGGCGGCGGATTGCAGCGGCAGCGAAGGCGGCGTGGCCGCGTGCATCGCGGCGCTCTCCAAAGGCGGCACCCTGCTGCAGGTGGGCATCGCCACCCGGCCCATCACCCTGCCCTATGACCAACTGGTATACAAAGAGCTGCGCATCCAGGGCACTTTTTGCCACACCTGGCCGGACTGGGAGCAGGCCCTGCGCCTGCAGGGCAAAGGCCTTTTGGACCTTTCCCGTATTATCACCACAAAAACGCCGCTCGAAGGCTGGAAGGCCGCATTTGACAATTTGCTGGACAAAAAAGGCATCAAAACCTTGTTCGAAATCGGCGGGGAGGCGTGAGGGATATGCAGGCGAAACAAATTCAATTCGACGGCCCGGGCAAGCTGCAATATGTGACCCGCGAGCTGCCGCCCCTTGGCGATGCGCAGGTGCTGGTGAAAATCGAAGCTGTGGGGCTGTGCACCTGGGAACGGTATATTTTTGAAGGAACGGAGAGTATGCCCTTCCCCTTTGTGGGCGGGCATGAAATTGCCGCCACGGTGGTAGAGGCGGGGCCGAAGGCCGCGTCGCACATCAGGCCCGGCATGGCGTGCAGCGTGGCCAAATGGGTGCGCTGCAACGAGTGCGAGCCCTGCCGCCGCGGGTATGACAACCACTGCGAAAAAAACGACGGCCCCTCCGGCCGGGAATATTCCGGCCCCGGCGGCTTTGCCGATTACCTAATTTGCGAAAGCTACGAGGTGTTCCCTTTTGAAGGGGGCGCCCCCATCCACTATGCCGCCCTGGGCGAGCCCGTGGCCTGCGTGACCCGCGCGTGTAACCGCATGAACCTTGTGGCGGGCGACACGGCGGTGGTCATCGGCGCGGGGCTGATGGGCCTGCTGTTTTTGAAGCTACTGAAGCTGCGCGGGGCCAAAGTGATCGTGGTGCAGCGCAGCGAAAAGCGCCGTGCCGAGGCCGCCAAAATGGGCGCGGATTTGGTATTGTCGCCGGAGGAAGGCGGCTGGGTGCAAAAGGTGCTGGATGCCACAAACGGCAAGGGCGCGGCGGCCATCGCCTACACGGCGGGCGGCGGCAAGGTGCTGGATGCATGTCTGACCGCCACGCGCATCGGCGGCACAGTGATGATTTATGCCCCAACCCACGAGGACGCGCCCGCCCTGACAGCGGACACCATCCACTTCCGCGAACTGATCGTCACCGGCGCCCTGCGCCACGACAAGGAGAGCTTTCGCCAGGCGGTACGTTTGCTGGGCAGCGGCCAGGTGGATTTCAGCGATTTGAACCTGGCCTTCGGCAACTTTGCCGATTTGGAAGCCGAAATGAAACGCGCCGACGACGACCGCGACATCCACCGGATTATGTTGCGGTGGGAGTAGGGTTTTAAATACAAAAAAGGCCGCGCTCCCTTCGGGAAGCGCGGCCTTTTTATCTCCCGCCCACTCCAACAGGCGCTCACATCTTCGCTATTAGCTCCATCGCCCTGTCATACTCAAACTCCTCCGCGCAGCGGATGATTTCCCCAAGGCGCCTGTTTTCCTCCGCCCCGTAGTCAAACCCGGCAAAGGGCCTCAGCGCCTCCAGGGCTTCATCCCCTTCAAAAATATCCAGCAGGTCCCGCGCCGTGGCCAAGGCCTCGGCCAGGGCGGCCCTGTCTCCCGCCGGCAGGGGCGCGCCTTCACCGGCTGCCCCATCGAACGCGCTTTCGCCCAGCACGGCGGCCAACTGGTCGTACAGCGCCGCCACACCGTTTTCCAGCTCCGGCAGGTTTGCTTCGCAAAATGCCATATCCTCTTCTTTTGCGCGCAGCTCCAGCGCTTCCGCCTGCTTGCCAAGGGCGGCCGCACCGATATTGTTCAGCGAGCCTTTCAGGCCGTGCACTTCAATGGCAAAGTTTTTGGCGTCGCCCGCGGTCAAAAAAGCCTCCAGCTTTTCCACGGTCTCGGGCAGGCGGCGGGTAAAAATGCGGATACAGTCTTCGTACACATCCTCCTGTTCGCCCATGTGGGAAAGCCCCTGCGCAAGGTCAATGCCGTCGATTTCGCCTATGGCGCGCACCACGGCGGAAGCCGCGCCCGCTTCCTCCTGCTGCGGCAGGGCACCGCCTTGCCCCGCGCCCCCGGCAATTACGGAGGCCGGCAGCCACTTTTGCAGCACATGGTTCAGCTGCGCCTTGTCAATGGGTTTCGCAAGATAATCGTCCATTTTGGCGTTCAGCAAAAGCTCGCGGCTGCCCGCCACGGCGTTCGCGGTAAGCGCCACGATCACCAGGCCCTCCTGACCGTGCTCTTCGCGCAGGCGGCGCGTAGCCTCAATGCCGTCCATTTCCGGCATCATATGGTCCATAAACACGATGTCATAGGGTTTTGCCAAAACCATCCGGATGGCCTCGGCCCCGCTGCCGGCTGTGTCACACGTGATGCCGAACAGCCGCAGCATACCCGACGCTACGTTCAGGTTCAGCTCGTTGTCGTCCACCACCAGCACACTGGCCCCGGGCGCGTAAATCGCTTCCCCTGCCACCTCGTCTTCCCGCAGGTTCGCGGGGTTACCCTCCACCAGCGGCACTTCCACCGTAAACAGCGTACCTTTTCCGTATTCACTGTACACGGAAATGGTACCACCCATCATATCGACAAGGTTTTTCGTGATGGAAAGCCCCAGGCCCGTCCCTGTGATGCTGCGGTTTTTGCGGGTGTCCCGCTGGTCAAACTCTTTGAAAATATGCGGGATGTCCTCTTCCTTCATGCCGCTGCCGGTGTCTTCGATGTAGAAGCACAGCATGTTGCCGGAGGTGCACACCGTAAAGGTGACGCTGCCGGCTTTTGTAAATTTCATCGCGTTGCCCAAAATGTTCACCAGTGCCTGCCGCAGGCGGATATCGTCGCCGTAAAGGCAAGTGGGCAAATCGTCGATGATCATCATTTGAAACGCGATGCCCTTTTGCTGGGCGGTGTAGGTGAACATGGAGTCCAAATTTTCCAGCATGGGGTAAATGTCATAGTCCACATTCACCAGCTGCAGCTTGCCGCTTTCGATCTTTGAAAAATCCAGCACATCGTTGATGATGCCCAGCAGCGATGTGGCCGACACCTTGATGTCGTTGATATAGGCGTGCTGGCGGTCGTTCAGCAGGGTCTCTCCGGCAAACAGTTCCGCCATGCCGATGATGGCGTTCATCGGCGTGCGGATCTCGTGGCTCATATTGGACAAAAACTGGCTTTTGGCCTCGCTGGCCGCAAGGGCCGTGCGTGCCTGCACTTCCATCTCCAGGCCGTGCTCTATGGCTTCCCGCCGCTCCTTTTCGATATCGATGATCTCGCGCATATCACGGGAATAGGCCGCCAGGCGGTACTCCCCCTTCCAGGGCACGCGCACCAGCGTGGTTTCCACCGGCAGCGGTTCCCCGTCCAGCATCTGGTACATCCAGTCGAAGGTGCGGCGGCCCGTGCGCATCGCCTCGGCCATTTCGGCGGCGGCCTTTTCTCGCGTCAGCTGTCCGTCCGGCTGATATTCCGGGTTTAACGCATTAAAATGCTCGATGTAATCTGACTTTTCCGTAAGGCCAAACAGGCGCACGGCCTCCATGTTGCAGTCCAGTATATTGCCGTCGGCATCCCACAAAGAAGCCGCCAGCGGCGTCGCGTCCAGCATCACCTGGCTGCGTGCGTCGGCTTCGGCTCGGCCCTCGTCCTCTGCCGCAATTTTCGCCGCCTTCAGCTCGTTCTCCATGTTCACGCTTTGGGTGATGTCGATGCTCATGCCGATAACGCGCACCGTCTGCCCGCCGGCGTCCCGCACGGTGTTGGCGTAGCTGCGGATGTACCGCACTTCTCCATCTGGAAGGGTGAGCTTTGAGTCCCGCACAGGCCACTCGGCATACAGGTCCCGGGTGGTAAGCGCCGCGAACAGCGCGTCCGCATCGTCCTCGTGCATCACGGCGGCAAGGCGGTTTACCAACTCGCCGACGGTAAACACGCCCGCCTCGTCGCCAAAGCCCATCAGGCGGCCACACAGCCCGTCGTAGGAAAATGTGTCGTTTTGCAGGTCCATCACCCAAACGCCCGCCTGGCTTGCCGTAAGCGCAATCTCCAGCCGCTCGCGTGCTTCGCGGGTCTCCGCCTGGGCGTCCAGGATATCGGTGATATCGGTGGAGTGCTGCATATGCACTTTTTTGCCGTCGAGCCATTCAATCACGCTGTCCACATTTTTATAGTGGCGTTTCGTGACGGTATTGTGCTCTTCCCATACCACGGGTGTGGCGGGGTCCTTTTCCAGCGCGTAGTTCGGGCAAAAGGCGCACCGCTGGGTAAAGCCGTCCTGCAGCACCTTCCAGCAGATTTGCCCCGGCGTGTCGTCCAGGCTGAATGTCTCTTTCATGCGGTTGTTGATGAATAAAATCTCGTCGGTCTCCATGTCCGAGACATACACATACGCGTCCATGCCGTTCAGGATATTCTTCAGCATGCCCAGCATATTATCGGCTTCCTGCTGGATCTCTTTTGCCTCGGTGATGTCCACCGCGTATTGCATGTGTACTTTGCGGCCGTCAGCCCATTCAATCACGCGGTCGGTTTTTTTATAGCAGCGGCCTGTAACACTGTTCACGTCTTCCCAAACCACCGGCGTTTCGGGGTCTTTTTCCAACTGGTTGATGGGGCAAAACGAACAGCGGCCGGTCATTCCCTTTTGCAGCAGCTGCCAACAAACAAGCCCGGTGGCATCGTAATCCAGGTGATAGGCCTCTTTCATTGTCCGGTTTACGAACAGGATCTCATGCGTCTCCATGTCGGAAACATAGACGCAGGCGTCCAGTTCGTCCAGCAGGCTTTTCAGCACTTCCATCATGCCGCCGGGCGCGTCCCCGCCGGTAACTGCGCTATCCCCAAGGATTTGGCCCATCGTGCCCTCCATTGCGTGCACTGCCGCGAACGCCTTGCAGCTGTTCAACCACAGATATGCGATAATTTGGTATCATTATATAACGCGCAGGCGAATAGAACAAGATAGAGCGTTAAGTTTTCCTGTCTTAAAGCCCCGATGCGTCGGCGCGCCGCGCCGGCGGCCAATTTTCCCAATTCTTGCGCACCGCTCTCACCAATATATCACGTATTTGCGGCATAATAGACATCGAACGGAAGAAAAATCCCCCGCCGGCAAAAGCCGGCAGGGGCATGCAGCAAGTTTTGAACGAAACAGGCGTTTCAAACGCTTATTTCACGCTGTCCATATGCTGGATGAGGTCGATGATATTGGAGGAGTAGCCCCATTCGTTGTCTTACCATGCCACCAGCTTCACGAAGGTGTCGGTCAGCGCGATGCCGGCCTTTTCGTCGAAGATGGACGTGCGGGCGTCGCCGATGAAATCGCTCGATACCACAAGGTCGTCCGTGTAGCCAAGGATCCCCTTCATGGGACCTTCGCTGGCTTTCTTAATGGCGGCGCAGATCTCCTCATACTTCGCGGGTTTTTCCAGGTTCACCGTCAGGTCCACCACAGAGACGTCCAGGGTGGGCACACGGATGGACATGCCCGTCAGCTTGCCGTTCAGTTCCGGAATCACCTTGCCCACGGCCTTTGCTGCGCCGGTGGACGAGGGGATGATGTTGCCCGAAGCCGCGCGGCCGCCGCGCCAATCTTTCTTCGAGGGGCCGTCCACCGTCAGCTGGGTGGCCGTGGTGGCGTGCACCGTGGTCATCAGGCCGTCCTTGATGCCGAAGTTGTCGTTGATGACCTTCGCCAAAGGCGCCAGGCAGTTGGTGGTGCAGGAGGCGTTGGACACGAAGTTCATGTCGGGGGTGTATTTGTCCAGGTTCACGCCGCACACAAACATGGGCGTGTCGTCCTTCGACGGGCCGGAGTACACCACTTTTTTGGCGCCAGCGTCAATATGGCCCTGGGCTTTGTCCTTCGAATGGAAAATTCCGGTGGCATCCACCACATACTCGGCGCCGATTTTGCCCCACGGAATATCCTTCGGCTCTTTTTCCGCAAAGAATTTGATGCTTTTGCCGTCCACCACCACGGCGTCGTCCGTGTGGGAAACTTCGCCGTCATAACGGCCGTGTATCGTGTCGTACCGCAGCATGTACGCGCAGTAATCGGGGGACATGAAGGGATCGTTGATGCCAACGAACTCGATATTCGGATTTTTCAGCCCCGCGCGCAGCACAAGGCGGCCAATGCGGCCAAACCCGTTGATGCCTACTTTAATTGCCATCTGGAAAACCTCCTGATACTTTATTACTTCTCCGGTTTCGTTCGAGCTACAAACTATTCTACCCCATTACATGCGAAAGCACAAGGACTTTGTGAAATAATATACAAAGAATTGTTCTGCCCATATGTTGCCAATGTAACAAGATAATGCTTTATTCGACAAAATATGATATAATTCGACAAAATGACAACTCACACCACCTCATTCAGGAAACAACATTGATATGCAAAATCACTTCCAGTCCTACTTCGAAAACGCGCCCTGCCCCTGCTACTGGCTGGGAAAAGATGGCACGCTGTTACAAAACCAAGCCGCAAACACCCTGCAGGACGCCGCGCCGGCAACCGTGCAGCTGGTGAAGCTTTTGGCACCGCTGGCGGCCACGCCCTCTTTGGCGAACAGCCCGCAAATGCAGACCCTGGCCGATATTTTGCGCATCTCCGGCCTTTGCGCCGTGCCTATAGAGGGCGGCGTGCTGGCCATGGCAAGCGGCGGGCCCGCTTCGTTTAATGAGTTGCTTACGCGCAATTTGCGCGAACCGGTATCGAATATTTTTGCCGTGCTGCCCCTTTTGGCAAAGCGGATGGACGACAACGAACGGCATTATGTGGAGGAGATCCAGCAGAACTGTTACGCGCTGCTGCGCCTGGCGTGCAATATGGAGTCTACCGGAGCGCTGAAAAGCCCGGCCAGCCACGCCCGCGCGTTGGATCTTGCTTCGCTGGCTGCCTCTGTGTGCGATGGTGCGGGCAGCCTGTGCAAGGACGCCGGTGTGCCTATTTCCGCCAACATGCCGGAAGAACCGGTTGTGGTGATGGGCGACGCGCGCCTGTTTGGCGACGTGCTTTTAAACCTGCTGCGCAACGCGCTGCAATACACCCGCGACGGAAACGTCATCGGCGTATCGCTGAAAACTGTGGGCAAAAACGCGGTGCTTACCGTGAAGGACAGGGGCCTTGGTATCAAGGAGGAAAACCTGCCCCATATTTTTGAGGCATTTTTCTCAGCCGACCCCTACGCCGACACGGACGAGCGCCCGGGCGCGGGGTTGGGGCTTTGCGTGGTGCGGGACGTGGCCGCGGCCTTTGGCGGCACGGTAACAGCGGAAAGCCATTTTGGCGAGTACACGCGCATTCACGTTTCCCTGCCGCTGGCGGACGAAACCGCGGACGTGCTGCGCAGCGACACGGCGGATTACCTTTTGAACCGGTACTCCCCCATGTATGTGCAACTTTCCGGCTATTGCCGCATGCCCGCTGTTTAGCGGGCGTTTGCAGCGCAACAAAAATCTTGCAAAACCGCCGCCGGCAGTGTATTATGGTGAAAGGCGCGGCGCGGCGGCTTTGGCGTTGTTATGCGCGTCTCTATTGAAAAAATATCGCAGCATCATCTCTTCGGGAGGACGGCTTTGAAAATCAAAAAACTTGCCGCTGTTTTGCTGGCGGCGTTTACAGTGGCCATGTTCACAGGCTGCATGGGCCAGGCGTACGACCCGGCGGGCACCGTGAACGGCCAAGACATCCCCGCCGGGGTGTACCTTGCCATGCAGTACTCCGCCTATAGCGAGGCCAAAAGCAAGGTGGATAACGCCGACAAAAGCGTGCTGAGCCAAAAAGTTGACGACATCAGCGCCCGCAAGTGGATCCAGCAAAAAACGGACGAGAGCGTGCGCCGTTATTTCCTGGTGGACGCCATGTGCACCGAGCGGGAGATTACGCTGAGCGACGAAAACAAAGAGTACCTGGACCAAATGGAAAGCTACTGGGACATGCTGAGCGAAGATTACCTCGCCAACGGCATCGGCTACGATACCTACATGCGACAAATGGTGAACAGCATGCTGGACGACCAGTTGTTTGAAGAGCTGTACGCCGAAGACGGCGAGCGCGCAGTGGACGACGCCACGCTGAAAGCCCGGTACGAAGAGCAATATGCCCATGTGACCTATGTGCAGCTGCCCATCAAAAACGCCGAGACCGACGAAGACATGACCGCTGATGTGCAGAAGATCGCCGATGAGATGGTGGCCTCCTTGAACAGCGGCACGGACCTTGACACCGCCGCCGCCACCGCCCTGCAGGACGTGTATGCGCTGGAAGGCCGCGACTACACCGACGACACCGTGACCAGCAGCACCTCTTCCTCTTACCTCACCTACACGCCGGAAGAGGGCTCGGCCTATACACAGGAGTTTATGGATACGCTGAAAGGCCAGGCGGTGGGCGATTACGGCTCGTACCAAACGGCCAGCAACGTGCTGGTTTACGAGAAGATCCCCGCCTTTGAAAGCGACGGGCAGTTCGACGAAATGCGCGGCACCGTGGTGCGCGCCCTTTGCAAAGAGGACTACAACGCCTATATGGAATCCCTTTATAATGAATATGACCTGAGCTACAAGCCCGGCGCCACCGCGTTCTATCGTCCCGGCAAAATTGTGGATGACTAAAGAACGGCCTGTTTGCTCTTGTTACATTGTAACTGTAATTGCAATGAAGCCCGCATCATGCTTTCCCATGATGCGGGTTTTGCGTTCCTTCCTCGCCGGTACGCGGGTGATCCCCAGCCGCCGCCCTGCGCAGGCATACCGTAAAATATGACAGTTCTGCATGAATTTCCCCTCACACAAATCCTTCACCCTTCTGCCCCATAGCCCACACAAATGTTATGTAGTATAATGATTATGAACCATAACATTTTATTGGCAGGAGATTGAAACCAATGGAAACATTCGATTTTCAGTGGAAGGTGATGTGCGGCATGCGCCGCGTGCGCGAATACACCGAGCAGGCGCTGCAACCCTTCTGCGACAAATATTCCCTCTCTCCCATCCAGCTGCGCGTGCTGGTGACACTGGCGCGCTGCGGGCCGCTAACCATGACGAGCCTTGCCAAAGGCAGCTGCATTGCGGGAACAAACCTCTCCGCCCTGTGCAAACAAATGGCGGCGGACGGCCTGCTGGTGCGAAAGCGCGACGAATGCGACGAACGCCAGGTACTGGTAAGCCTGTCGGAACGGGGCGAAGAGATTACCGGCGCGCTGGAAGATGAGTTCAACAACCGGTTTTTCCCGTCGGCAAACCTTTCGCAGCACGACATGGAGCTGATTATGGACGGCATGGACCGGCTGCTCGGCATGATAGAAACAGACAAGGAGAAGGCATCATGAATGAAGGCCGCGGCAACAACAGAAATATTTTTATCTACCTCGGCATTGTGCTGGCGTTGATGGCGGTACTGCAGTTTATCGTGTTTCCGCGCATCACGGGCATAGCCACCGCCGAAAAAGAAGTGACCTATTCCGAGTTCCTCTCCATGGTGGACGAGGGCAAGGTGAGCACGGTGGAGATTGACAACGCCACCGGGCGCATCAACTTTGAAAGCCCCGCCGAGACCGGGGGCGCCGCCGCCACGGTGTATTACACCGGCATTGTGGACGACCCCGGCCTTGTTGCTACGCTGCAGGCGGCCAAAACGGCGGAAGGCGACGCTATCGCCTTTGGCAACGTGGTTCCGGCGCAGACCAATATGCTGACAAACATTTTACCCACTTTGCTGATGACCGGCGGGCTGGTGGTGCTGATGGTGTTCATGACGCGCAGCCTTTCGAAGCGCATGGGTGGCGACGCCATGAACTTTGGCAAAAGCGGCGCGAAAATGCACATGCAGGCGCAAACAGACGTGAGCTTTGACGACGTGGCCGGCCAGGAAGAAGCGAAGGACCAGTTGGTCGAAATAGTCGACTTTTTGCACACACCGGAAAAATACAAAAGCGTGGGCGCAAAAATGCCGAAGGGCGCGCTGCTGGTGGGCCCTCCCGGCACGGGCAAAACGTTGCTTGCAAAGGCCGTGGCCGGGGAAGCGGGTGTGCCGTTTTTCTCCATTGCCGGCAGCGAGTTTGTGGAAATGTTCGTGGGCCGCGGCGCCGCCCGTGTGCGCGACCTGTTTAAAGAAGCGAAAAGCAAAAGTCCCTGCATCGTGTTCATCGACGAGCTGGACACCATCGGTAAAAAGCGCGACGGCAGCGGCCTTGCCGGCAACGACGAGCGCGAACAGACCTTGAACCAGCTTTTAAGCGAAATGGACGGCTTCGACGCCTCCGGCGGCGTGGTAATTTTGGCGGCGACGAACCGCCCGGAGACCCTGGACGCGGCGCTGCTTAGGCCCGGCCGGTTCGACCGCCGGGTGCCCGTGGAACTGCCGGACCTTGCCGGCCGCGAAGCTATATTGCGCGTGCACGCCAAAAAGGTGATGATGGACACGGACGTGGACTACGGCCTCATCGCCCGGGCCACGGCGGGCGCCTCCGGCGCGGACTTGGCCAACATCATCAACGAGGGCGCTATTCTGGCCGTGAAAAACAACCGCCGCATCGTAACAGAAAACGACCTGATGGAGAGCGTGGAGACGGTGATCGCGGGCCAGCGGCGCAAAAGCAAGGTCATCAGCCCGAAGGAAAAGAAGATCATCGCCTACCACGAAATAGGCCACGCGCTGGTGGCTGCAAAGCAAAACGACACCGCCCCTGTGACGAAGATCACCATCATCCCGCGCACGTCCGGGGCCCTCGGCTACACCATGCAGGTGGACGAGGAAGAGCAAAACCTGTTGAGCCGCGAAGACGCGAAAAACCGCATTGCCACCCTGGCCGGCGGCCGCAGCGCCGAGGAACTGGTGTTCGACACCTGCACCACCGGCGCCAGTAACGACATTGAAAAGGCCACCAAAATGGCCCGCGCCATGGTGACGCGCTACGGCATGAGCAAAGAGTTTGACATGATGGCGCTGGAGACCGTGACGAACCAGTACCTTGGCGGCGACGCGGCCCTTGCCTGCGGCGCGGAAACAGCCGCCAAGATAGACGGCGAGGTGCTGTCCATCATCCGCACTGCCCACGAAAAGGCCGTGCAAATTTTGAAGGACAACATGGAAAAACTGCACGAATTGAGCGCCTACCTGCTGGAAAAAGAGACCATCACTGGCGAGGAGTTCATGGCCATTTTGAACGCCGAGCCCGGCGCCGAGGCCGAAGCCGCTCCCCTGGCCGCCATTGAGGGCACCGACGCGCCCGTGAAGGGCGAAAAGAAAGTGCGCGCGGCGAAAAAGCCCCGGGTGAAAAAAGAGAACGAGGGCTATATCGCGAAGCCGGTGCCCTCGGGATTGATGGGCGTGTAAAAGCGTAATAGCAAACAGTCGGATAACAACGAAAAGCGAAGGGCATGCAGGCGGAGAAGAACCGCAGGCATGCTCTTATCTTCTTTGTGCAATCCTACAGTATTTTGCGAAAGTGCTGACAACTTGAAAAACGCATGTTATCATACAGAAAAGCTTTTGTTGCCGTTGGGCAACAAAAAGGAGGGGTTTCATGCGCGTTTCTCTTAAAAGACGGTTTGCCCGCGTGGGGGCGGCTTTTTTGCTGCTTGTTTTTTTGGCGGGCGCGGTGCCTTTAGTGAATGCGCAGGCGGCGGGCGCGGTAAACCCCGCTGTGGGTTTTTATAACATGGCCTATTCCCTCTCGGGCGTCACCTTCGATTATTTCGAAGAAGGTTTTACAGGCGAATACGACGGCATCAACGATTCGTATCATACAATCGTTAACCAATGGACCTATAATGCCGCCTGGATGAAAACACCTGGAAAAGAAGAATATACTTACACCATCAACGTGCCGGCGGGGGTGAATTATCCCTGCCGCGTCCACATGGCCTGGACGGCCTACGATGTCGATACGATTATTGCGGAAGGAACCGGAAGCGCCAAACCGCTGGCACCTTTTTATTATTATTTTCAACCACTGCTGTTGGATTTCCAGTCTCCACTCGACGCCAAAACATTCACTTTGTCGTCAACCAGAGACCAGTCGGTTTTCGACCCCGACACTGGCACATACAAGAAGGTTACAACGACAAAAACCAGTACACACATCATCAAAATTGCGGAAAGTTCCAGCGTGAAATACACACCTGCCATCAAGGAAATCGGCGTGATGTACAAGGGTGTAAAGTACCCGGCGGTTTCCTCCACCTATGGTAAGCCGCAGGACGACCCGGCGTTTGTGGTGCAAAGCCACCTGCCTTTTGAAACGAACGAATTTAAGCTGGACCTTACGAAAATTGCCACCTACACAGAACTGTACAAATCGGCGTATATCTATTTCGAGGCAAACACCCAGGACCCCAACGTGCTACTGACCACCCAGAACGGCACCACCATTGCCAATGCGGCGGACAAGTATTTCCCGTTCTACAGCAATTCTTTTGTTTTCTATCTGGGCTACCCAGCGCAGCTGAACGCCAACCGGAACAAGGTGTCGATGTGGGTGGAAACAAAGCCGGAGAAGACCACGGAACCCACGCCAAGGCTGAAACTGAGCGCTTCCATTTCCGGCATAGGAAAATGGTACAGCTATGCCAGCGCAAACAAAAGCACCCAGTGGAAATACAGCCGCAAGGGCAACACCTTTACCTGGAACGTTACCGCCCTTACCCAAGCAACGGCCGAGACCAAGTACAAAATTGCGTTCGGCACCGATTGGGAAAGCTATAAGCCGGTGGCGGTCTATTCCGGCCACAACAAAAAAAGCGGCGCAAACCTGGCGAAGTGGAGCAAAAAAGAGAACGCCATGGTGGCCAAGAAAAGCTACCGGCTGGACAGCGCGAAGAAATTCACCGTGAAATACCAGTTAAAAGCAGACCCCACGAAGGTGTTTTACAAGAACGTGACGGTGAAGGCCACGCCGAAGCTGTCCGGCGACAACAGCCTGTACGGCCTGGATTTTTACCAGTACGGCGGTAGTGGAAAGATGAAAACGCAACTGATCAGCAACTATGACAGCGCGGGCACCAAATACCTCACGTACATGCTGAAGACAAGCAGCGTAAAAAAACTGCGTGTCGCCGCCTACACCGGCTACAACGCCACCATTGGCGTGGTGGGCAAACAGAGCTTCCAATCGCCGTCCCTCGATTTCACGAAACCCGTCACGTTCAAGGTGACGGCCGAGAATGGGAAATCGCAAACATATGTCGTCACGGTGAAAAAGGGTGATTCTGCCGCAAAATTGACCGTGGCCGGGCCGGCAACGCGGAAGGTCACGATTGACGCACGCAAAAGTGCAACCTCTTATTACAGCGTGGAAATCGCCAACACCGGCGGCAAAACGCTCACCGGACTTTCCGCTTCCCTGACCGGCTCCGGGGCGGGCAAATTTGCGCTGGACCATTACTGGACGGTGGGCGGAAAGTACAACGACACCTTGAAACCTGCGGATGGGGATTACGATGAGATTACCTTTTCCGGCGAAGAAAATACCAACATCGCCGAAATCTCCATTGTGCCGAAACCCACAACCCCTTCGGGAAAATACAGTGTCACGCTAAATGTGAAAAGCGCCAACGGCGGCAGCCAAAAAGTGAAGTTGACCATCACCTACAAAAAGGGCAAGTATATCCAGAGTTGGGTAGACCGCGTGGAGCTGAACGCGACGGATATCACGCTGGCCCAGGGGCAAAGCTTCCAGCTGAGCGCCACCGCCATCCCCACCTATGTGGCTAATCCCGGCTTTACCTACACCAGCAGCGCGCCCGGCGTTGCCAGCGTGAACAGCGCGGGGCTGGTAACCGCAAAGGCAACCGGCACGGCTGAAATCCGGGTAACGTCGGTAGCCAGCGGCGAGGTTGCCGTTTGCCACGTCACCGTCTCCTGACGACAAATGCTGCTGCAAGCAGCCGCTGAAAAGCCCGCGTACCTTTCGGTGCGCGGGCTTTTGGTTTGTTTGCAGGGTGCGGCTTTTTACCGCAGCACGTCCAGCAGGCGCTGCGCCGCTTCCTTGGTTTTTTCGGCGTCGCCGAAGCCGGTGAGGCGGAAGAAGCCCTCGCCCGCTTTGCCAAAGCCCGCGCCGGGCGTGCCCACCACGTTGGCTTTTTCCAGCAGCAGGTCGAAAAACGCCCAGGAATCCAACCCGCTGGGGCAGGCCAGCCAAATGTACGGGCTGTTTTTGCCGCCGGTGTACCACAGGCCCGCCGCTTCCACCGCCGCCGCGATGACGGCGGCGTTCTTTTTGTAATAGGCCACGTTTTCGAAGCAGGCCTTCTGCCCCTCCGGCGAGAGGGCCGCCTCGGCGCCGCGCTGGATGATGTAGGCCGTTTCGTTGTACTTGGCCCCCTGGCGGCGCTGCCACATGCCGTTCAGCTTGCCTTTTTGGCCCAGCAGGTCCATGGGCACCACGGTGTAGCCGCAGCGTGTGCCGTTGAAGCCCGCCGTTTTGCTAAGAGAACACACCTCGATGGCCACTTCCTTCGCGCCGTCGATTTCATAGATGGAGTGCGGCACGCCAGCTTCCTCGATAAAGCACTCGTAGGCGGCGTCGTACAGAATGACGGCACCGCACTGTTGCGCATAGTTTACCCATGCTTTCAGCCCTGCCGCCGAATAGGCAGAGCCCGTGGGGTTATTGGGGCTGCAAAGGTAGATGATATCCGCCTCCACCATGTCATCCGGCGCGGGCAAAAAGCCGTTTTCGCGGTTGCCCTCGGCGTACACCACCTTGCGCCCGGCCATCAGGTTGGCGTCGAGGTAGGCGGGGTACACCGGGTCCGGAATGAGGACGGTGTTGTCTGCCGAAAAAATCTCCAAAAGATTGCCGATGTCGCTTTTGGCGCCGTCGGACACAAAAATCTCCGCCGTTTCCAGCGCCACGCCCTTGCGGGCGTAATAATCCCGCACGGCCTCGCGGGAAAAGGGGTAGCCGCCCTCGGGGCCATAGCCGCGAAACGTGGCCGTCTCGCCCATTTCGTCCACGGCGCGGCGCATGGCCGCCAACACCGGCGCGGACAGCGGCCGCGTCACGTCGCCAATGCCAAGGCGGATAATGTCCGCCGCGGGGTTTGCCTCTTTAAACGCGTTCACCCGCTTTGCGATATCGGTGAACAGGTAATTGTTTTGCAGCCGGTCAAAGTTTTCGTTTAAGCGCATGGTTTCTCCTCTTTCTTTCGTTGGATGTGTGCCCTAGTACGCCTTCCCCCACACCACCATGTGCCGCGCGGGCTTGCCGCACACGGGGCACACGTCGGAAATTGTTTCCTGCCCGAAGGGGATGCACCGGCTGGAAAGGCCGCCCTTTTCTTTCATGGCGTCCTCGCAGGCCTCGGCGCCGCACCACATGGCGCGGATGTAGCCGCTTTTCTCGTTCGCCGTTTGCACCACCTCGTCCATGGTGGCACAGGTGTAGGTGCGCTCCGTCAGGTTTTGGGCGGCGCGCTCGAACAGCGCTTTTGCCAACGCGTCCAGCTGGGCGGGAATGGCCGTTTCCAAGTTCGCCAGCAGCACAAAGGTTTTTTCGCGGTTGTCGCGCCGCACCAGCACGCACTGGTCCTTTTCAATGTCCTTCGGACCAATTTCAAGCCGCAGGGGCACGCCCTTCATCTCCCACTCGGCAAATTTCCAGCCGGGGGAATTGTCGCTGTCGTCGATGGTGACGCGGCAGAAAGCGGACAGCCGCTCTTTTAAGGCGCGGGCTTTTTCCAGCACGCCCTCTTTGTGCTGGGCCACCGGCACCACCACCACCTGCCAGGGCGCCACGGCGGGCGGTAAAATCAGGCCCTCATTGTCGCCGTGGGTCATGATAAGGCCGCCGATGAGCCGCGTGGACACACCCCAGCTGCTTTGAAACGGGAATTCAAGCGCACCGCCGCGGCCGGTGAAGGTGACGTTGAAGGCGCGGGAGAACCCGTCGCCAAAAAAATGGGTGGTGCCCGCCTGCAGGCCCTTGCCGTCGTGCATCATGGCCTCGATGGCATAGGTGGCCTCGGCCCCGGCAAATTTTTCGCTCTCTGTTTTTTGCCCCTTCAACAGCGGCATGGAAAGGTGCTGTTCGCACAGCTCCGCGTAGGTGTCCAAAATGTCAAGGGCCTCTTGCGTGGCTTCCCCAGCCGTCTCGTGAATGGTGTGGCCCTCCTGCCACCAAAACTCGCGGGTGCGCAAGAAGGGCCGGGTGGTTTTTTCCCAGCGCACCACGCTGCACCACTGGTTGTACAACATGGGCAGCTGGCGCCAGGTTTGCAGCACACGGCTCCAGTGGTCGCAAAACAGCGTCTCGCTGGTGGGGCGGATGCACATAGGCTCTTCCAGCTCCTCGCTGCCGCCCTTTGTCACCCAGGCAACCTCCGGCGCAAAACCCACCACGTGGTCTTTTTCTTTTTGCAGCAGGCTTTCGGGAATCAACATGGGCATGGCCACGTTCTGGTGGCCCGTTTTTTTCAGCATGCCGTCCAAAATATCGCGGATATTTTCCCAAATAGCCTGGCCATACGGGCGCAACACGGTGAACCCCTTCACTGTGGAGTAATCGACGAGCTCCGCCTTCAGGCAAATGTCGGTGTACCACTGGGCAAAGTCCTCGTCGATGGGGGTGATGGCCTCCACCATTTTTTTGTTGTCGCTCATATGTTTGTCCTTTCATTCCTTAAAAATAAATGCGCCGCAAAAAAAGCGGCGCACGCGCGCGGTATCAACACCACGTGGCTCAAGGGCTTGCTTGCACCTGTGTGCAACAAAGGCCTAGTCCTTTTTGCTGTTTGCCTCAATGTAGCGCACAATGTCGCCCACCGTGCGGAAGTTTTCGATCTGGTCATCCGGCACTTCCAGCGAAAACTCGTCTTCAATCGTCATAATCAGGTCCACCACGTCAAGGCTGTCGGCCTCAAGGTCGTCCACGATGTCGGATTCCATCGTCACTTTGTCTTCCTCAAGGTCCAGCTGGTCGCACAGGATCTGGCGAATACGTTCAAAAACCATCACAGAGCTCCCCTTCAAGCAAAATTGATTCGAGTGAAACTACTACTTTTTATATCGTGTTTTGTGCAGAATGTCAAGGCATAATTGGACGCTTTGCGGCTTTGGCTTTGCAGCGGCGCAAAACGGGCCGGTTTTTCATGCCCTTTGCACGATATCGCCCTTGCGGCGCGCAATGCTTCTGTGCGATTTGTTAAATTTGCAACGGTACCCGTTTGCGCGTTGTGGCACCGGCTGTGTTGTGGTACAATAATTCAGTTAAGTTGGGGGCATTTGGGGCGGCAGCCAAACATGCCCGCAAAATGCTTTTATTTAGAAGGAAAACGCTTATGTTAACGGCTGTAACCGGGGTAAACTGGGGTGACGAGGGAAAAGGACGCGTGGTGGACCTGGTGAGCCGGGACTACGACATTGTAGTGCGGTACCAGGGCGGCAACAACGCGGGCCACACGGTGGTCATCGGGCAGGAGCGGTTTGTTTTGAACCTGCTGCCCAGTGGCATTTTGCGGCCGGAAGTGGTGAACGTGATGGGCAATGGCATGGTCATCGACCTGGAGCATTTGTCCCGCGAGACCATGCGCCTGCGGGGGCGCGGCGTGCACATCGGGCCGGACAATTTGAAAATAAGCGACCGCGCCGTGGTTTGCCTGCCCTTCCACCCTTTAATGGACAAGCTTGAGGAAGAGCGCCTTGGCATGGCGGCCGTCGGTTCCACCCGGCTTGGCATTGCCCCGGCCTACGGCGACAAATACATGCGCCGGGCCATCCGCATGGGGGACCTTTTGCATCTGCACCGCCTGAAGGACGGCCTGAAGCGGTTGGTGGACTTCAAAAATCTGGTGCTGGACTGTGTGTACGGCGCGCCGAAACTGGATTTTGAAGAGGTTTGGGGCTGGGTGGAGTGCATGGGCGCCGAGTTCACGCCCTATGTGTGCGACACGGGGCTGTATTTGGACGAGGCGGCCCACCAACGCAAAAACATTTTGCTGGAGGCCCAGTTCGGCGCCCTGCGCGACGTGGATTTCGGCATGTACCCTTATACCACATCTTCCAACACCATCGCGGCCTATGCACCCATCGGCGCCGGCATCCCAAACTGGAAGCTGGACCGCAGCATCGGCGTGATGAAGGCTTATTCCACCAGCCTTGGCGGCGGGCACCTTGTGGCAGAGCTTTCGCCGGACGAAGGCGCGGCCCTGCTGGAAAAGGAACACAACACCTTCACCGCCGGGGAACGCGCGCCCCACGTGGGCCCGTTCGACGCCGTAGCCGCGCGCTATGGCTGCCGCATGCAGGGGGCCGACGAAGTGGCCCTTACCATGCTGGACGTTTTAAGCGGCGAAAGCGAGCTTGCCATGTGCGTGTCCTACGACATCGACGGCACACCCACGGACGATTTCCCCTATGGGTACGCCCTGGAAAAGGCAAAACCTGTGTACCGCCGTTTTAAAGGCTGGAAAAAAGATATTTCCGGCATCCGCAGGTGGCAAGACCTCCCAAAAGAGGCCATGGAATATGTCACCTGCATCGAGAAGAGTGTGGGCGTTCCTGTAACGCTGGTTTCTGTTGGGCCGGACAGGGAGGCATACATAGATTTCAGGAGGTGATGTAGATGCAGGCGATCGGCTTCGACAACGAAATGTACATCCGTGAACAGTCCGCAAATATCCAAAAGCGCGTGGAGATGTTCGACAAACTGTACCTTGAGTTCGGCGGCAAGCTGTTTGATGACTACCACGCGGCGCGCGTGCTGCCGGGCTTCGATGTGAACGGCAAAGTGAAACTGCTGGCGGAACTGAAAGAATCGGCCGAGATCATCCTTTGCATCAGCGCTGTCTCCATTGAGAAAAACAAGGTGCGGGCCGACACCGGCATCACCTACGACCTGGACATGCTGCGCCTGATCGATAACCTGCGCGGCATGGACCTGTTGGTCAGCGCCATCCTCATCACCCAGTTTTCGGGCCAGGCCGGGGCCGACACCTTCCGCAAAATGCTGGAAAACCGGGGCGAGCGCGTGTACACCCACGGCCTGACGGCGGGCTATCCCTCGGACGTGGACGTGATCGTGAGTGAGGAAGGCTACGGCGTGAACGAGTACATCGAAACCACGCGGCCCATCGTGGTGGTGACGGCACCGGGCCCGGGCAGCGGCAAGCTGGCCACCTGCCTGTCTCAGCTGTACCACGAGGAAAAGCGCGGCGTGCACGCGGGCTACGCCAAATACGAAACCTTCCCCATTTGGGACCTGCCGCTGCAGCACCCGGTGAACGTGGCCTACGAAGCGGCCACGGCGGATTTGAAGGACGTGAACATGATCGACCCGTTCCACCTGCAGGCCCACGGCGTGACGGCGGTGAACTACAACCGGGATGTGGAAGTGTTCCCCGTGGTGCGGGCCATTTTGAAGCGCATCACCGGCAAAGACATTTACCAAAGCCCCACGGACATGGGCGTGAACATGATTGGCCGGTGCATTACGGACGACGCGGTGGTGCAAAACGCGGCGAAGCAGGAAATCATCCGCCGCTGGTACAAGGCGCGCACAGAGCTTGCCCGCGGCCGCGCGGACAAGGACCTGATTACCCGGCTGGAGCTGCTGATGAGCAGCATGGACCTGCACCCCAGTGACCGCCGCGTGGTGGCCCCGGCCAACGAAAAATCGCAGTTGAGCGGCCGCAGCGCCGTGGCCATTGAACTGCACAACGGCAAAATCGTCACGGGCAAGGGCAGCGAGCTGATGAACGACACGGCCAGCGTGGTGCTGAATTCCCTGAAGGAGCTGGCGGGCATCCAGGACGACATCATGCTCATCTCCCCCATGGTTTTAGAGCCCATCATCAAGCTGAAAAAAGACGTGCTGGGCAGCCGGTACCCGGTGCTGAAACTGGAGGAAGTGCTGCAGGCGCTTTCCGTGTCGGCGGCCATCAACCCCACAGCGGACGTGGCCCTCAAATACCTGCCGGAGCTGCGCGACTGTGAGGCCCACTGCTCCGACATCATTACAAAGGACGATGCCAGCACCTTCCTAAAACTGGGCATCCGCTATACCTGCGAGCCGCAGTACCCCACGAAATCGCTGTACTTCCACTGAGTGGGCAAACGGCCAACAAACATATAAAACCAACCAAAACCCGGCCAGAAGATTGGCCGGGTTTTGGTGTGCGTCTGTATTGGGGAGTGTAAAAGGGCAATAGGGCCGCCCTTTGGGAGAAAGGCTGTGTCAGGTTGCCGTACTCTTCTCGCTGGTGGCGGAAGCGGTGGCATCCATTTCGGTGGAAGAGGCGCCGTAGGCTGCCGCCATGCCGCTGTCTTGCAGGCTGCCTGCAAAGGCCTTGGCGTCCGCTTTCACCTGTTCGGCTGTGGCGGTGTCGGCAACGGCGCTGACGGTAACGAGACGGTCGCCGATGGGCACTACCAGCACCATAGCTTCGGCGCCGGGGTTCTCGGTGGCGGTGTCGTCTATGGTGCCTTCGATCAGCAGCGCGTCATAGCCGGCCACAGTGGTGGGGGTGGCGGTGAAGTCCGTGTCAAGATCCGCCGCAAACTGCTCGGCATAAGCTTTCAGCTGTTCGGCGTCGGCGCTCAGCATATCGTTGAACTGGGCGATAACATCCGCCTGCACCGCTTGCGGCACAAACACGATCCGCCCCAGTTCCATGCCGTCCAGCGTGTATGTCACCACATCGCCGTCGTCTACCGTTTTGGTGTAGCCGTCGGGGTCGGTGTAGGTAATGGTGAGGGCGTCGTCCTCAGTTTCCAGCGTGGCTTCGCCCGCGGATGTGCTGATGTCGGTCTCCACGGAGGCGGCGGTGGATTTGTCCACCTGCACTTCACCGCCGTCGGAAGTGGAAATGTCGGCCACGGTGCTGCTGCAGGCGGCAAAACTGAGGGCCAGCATGGCGCCGGCCAGCATTACGGGTACAATTTTTTTCATTTTTATTTATCCTCATTCAGTTTCGTATTTTGCGCGGGGCACACGCCCTGCGGCGCACACCCATTATAAAAAACCCGCTGGGGCAAACAACGTCGAAACAAAGCGGGCGCACCTGTGAAACTTGCGGTTTGTGAAAATTGTATAAAAGCGTTTTTCCCTATTGACTATCCAGCGTGGTTTGATAAAATAATATTTGCCCGCAATAGTTAAATTACTTAATTATTGCTATATGAAACAATTAAGCAAATTAAATTTTCAACATCTTTGCACAGGTTGACGAAAAGCCGACGGAAAGGGGCGAAGATATGTATCCGGGGATGATGCCGGGCGGCGTGTTTGCCGCGGAGGAATATACCCACGCAGTGCAACTGTTCAGCCAAATCAGCCGTTTGAACCGCGTGTTCCTACACATGCGGCCGAAACCGCCTTTGCGCCGCGGCGAGCTGGCGGTGCTGGGGGCCGTGGAGCACATGACGGCCCACGGCGAGGGCGCAGTGAGCATGAGCAAGCTGGCCGGGCAAATGGGCCTTTCGCTGCCGGCCATTTCGCAAAAGGTGGCCGAACTGGAAAAACTGGGCCTGGCGCAGCGGGTGATGAGCGAAGAGGACCGCCGTGTGGTGCAGGTGACGTTGACCGCGGGGGGCAAAAAAACCGCCGAAGACAGCCTGCGGGAGATGATGGCGCGCACGGAGAACGCACTGGCGCGCTTTGGCGACGAAAAAACCGGCGCGCTGCTGGCGCTGTTGGCAGACCTGAACGCCGCCATGGACGAAACACCGGAGAAAAGCAGCCCGTAGGAAGCGCCTTTGGTGCGCAAGCGCAACTTACGAGGCGCGGGTAGCATTACGATACAAAAAGAGGAGCTGGAGCATTTGTTTAAGCTGGGACGATATCTTGGAAAATATGTGGCGCTGATTGCCGTGGCTATCGTCATGCTGTTCGGCCAGGCCATTTTGGACCTGAACCTGCCGAACTACATGAGCAATATCGTGAACGTGGGCATCCAGAACGGCGGCATTGAGGAAGTGGCGCCGAAGGCCATTGCGCCGGAGATGTTCAGCATGCTGAGCATGTTCATGCCGGAGGACGGCTTTGAGGCCGCCTCCCGCGCGTACACCGCCTATGCCGACCTGACGCCCGCCCAAAAGCAGAGCGTGGACAATACCTTTTCAAGCGCCAAGGCCCAAAACGCCCTGGTGCTGACTACAACGGACGACACCCTGCTGGAAAAGGCCGACCGGGCCTTTGCCACGGCGGACTACGCCCTTGTCACCGTCGTGCAGCAAATGGCCGGCGCCGCCGGCATGAGCGCCACCTCCGGTGAAAGCGCCGCCTTTGACGTGGACGCCATGCAGCAGCTGTTCACCATGCTGGATTCCCTGCCCGAGGGCACCCTGTCCTCCGCCATCCAAAAGGCGGAAAACACGCCGGACACCCTGACGGACGCGGTGGCCGCCGTGATGAACAGGAGTATTTACCAAAACCTTGGCGCAAACCTCGACACCATCCAGACCCTGTACATTTTCAAAATGGGCGGTATCATGCTGCTGCTGGCCCTGGGCGTGGCCCTGTGCGCCGTGGGCGCAACCTACTGCTTCTCGCGCATCGGCGCGGGCATGGCGCGGGATTTGCGCTTTGACGTGTTTGCCAAGGTGAACCGGTTTTCAAAGGCCGAGATGGACAAATTCTCCACGGCCAGCCTCATCACCCGCACCACCAACGACATTACCCAGGTGCAGATGATGTACACCATGGGCATGCGCTTTTTGGTGTACGCGCCCATCATGGGCGTGGGCGGCGTCATCATGGCGCTGCGCAAAAGCGCCGGCATGAGCTGGATCATCGGCCTTGCCGTGCTGGTCATCCTGTGCATTGTGGGCGTTCTGTTTGTCACGGTGATGCCGAAGTTCAAAAAGGTGCAGGCCCTTATCGACCGGTTGTCCCTGGTGGCCCGTGAAAACCTCACCGGCATCATGGTGGTGCGCGCCTTTTCGAACCAGGAGTTCCAGCAAAACCGCTTTGACAAAGCCAACCGCGACCTGACAAAAACGAACCTGTTCGTGGGCCGCGCCATGACGCTGATGATGCCGCTGATGATGCTGGTAATGAACGGCCTGTCTCTGCTCATCATTTGGGTGGGCAGCCACCAGATAGCGGAAAGCGCCCTGCAAATAGGCGACATGATGGCTTTTATCCAGTACGCCATGATGGTGGTGATGAGCTTTTTGTTTATCGCCATGATCTCCGTCATGATCCCCCGGGCGTCGGTTTCGGCCGAGCGCATCAACGAAGTGCTGCGCACGAAAAGCAGCGTGCGCGACCCAAAAGACCCCGTGGTGTTTGAAAAGCGCCCGGCCGGCGTGCTGAAGTTCGAGAACGTGAGCTTCCGCTACACCGGGGCCGAGCAGGACGTGCTGTCGAACATCACCTTCACGGCCAGCCCCGGCGAGACCACAGCCATCATCGGCTCCACCGGCAGCGGCAAAAGCACCCTGGTAAACCTGATCCCCCGTTTTTACGACGTGACCGGCGGGGAAATCACGCTGGACGGCGTGGACATCCGGAAAGTGAAACAGCACGACCTGCGCCAGAACGTGGGCTTTGTGCCGCAAAAGGCGCTGCTGTTCTCCGGCGATATTTCGTCGAACCTGCGCTTTGGCCGGGGAGACGCCAGCTACGCCGATGTGCGGGAGGCCGCCGAAATTGCCCAGGCAACGGAGTTTATCGACAATTTGGACGACGGCTTTGAGACAGAGATTTCCCAAGGCGGCACCAATGTGTCCGGCGGCCAGCGCCAGCGCCTTTCTATCGCCCGCGCGCTGATGATGGACGCGCCGGTGTACGTGTTTGACGACAGCTTCTCCGCCCTGGACTTTGCCACAGAGGCAAAGCTGCGGGCGGACCTGAAGCCCGCCACGGCGCACTCGGCGGTCGTCGTGGTGGCCCAGCGCGTGGCCAGCATTATGCACGCGGACCAGATTTTGGTGATGGACAAGGGGCGCATTGTGGGAAAAGGCAAGCACCGCGACCTGCTGAAGGACTGCCCCACCTACCGCGAAATTGCCAGCAGCCAGCTGTCTGAGGAGGAACTCGCATGAGTGAAGAAATGAAAAACACAACCACGCCCGGCCCTGAAGAAACCGGCATCGACGTGGATAAAATAAAATTGGCGGCGGAAAGCGCCGCCCTGAACGAAGCGGCCACGGAAGATGGCTGGGAAGACAAGGGCAAGGTGGCGAAAAAGCCGAAATTCGCCCCCGCCAAAGCCCAGCGCCGCGGCCACGGCCCAGGCGGTGGCCCCATGGCCATGATGCCCGGCGAAAAAGCCAAGGACTTTAAAGGCACCATGAAAAAGCTGGCCGCCTACCTCGGCGGCTACCTGCCCGCCATCATCGGCTGTTTTGCCGTTTCCATCGGCTCCACCATCTTCACCATTGTGGGGCCAAAAATCATGGCGCGGGCCACAAACGAGCTGGTGGACGGCGTGAAAGCCATGATACAGGGCACCGGCGGCATCAACTTCGACGCCGTGGCCAGCATTTTGCTGCTGTGCGGCGGCATTTATGTCATCAGCGCGGTGCTGCAGTACATTTCGGGCTTCTTGCTCAATGGCATTTCCAATAAAATCAGCTACCGCCTGCGCGACGGCATCAGCAAAAAAATCAACCGGCTGCCCCTTTCCTACTTTGACCACGACAGCTTTGGCAACGTGCTTTCGCGCATCACCAACGACGTGGATACCCTGACCCAGACCATGGTGCAAAGCCTGCCGGCCATCATTTCCGGCATCACCAGCGTGGTGGGCATCCTCATCATGATGCTGACAATCAGCGGCTGGATGACCCTCATCACCCTTGTGATTTTGCCGGTGAGCGCCGTTTTGGTGCGGGCCGTGGTAAAGCGCAGCCAGCCCTATTACATGGCGCAGCAAAACTATCTTGGCGAAGCCAACGGCCAGGTGGAGGAAGTGTATGGCGGCCAGCTGGTGGTGAAGGCGTTCAACCACGAGGAGGCCGGCATGGAAGAGTTTGCCGAAGTGAACGGCAAATTGTATCATTCCGCGTGGAAAAGCCAGTTTTTTGGCGGCGTGATGATGCCTTTGATGAACTTTGTCTCAAACCTTGGCTATGTGTTCGTGTGCATTTTGGGCGGCTTTTTGGCCCTGCGGGGCAGCATCACCGTGGGCGACATCCAGGCCTTCATGGTGTATGTGCGCAACTTCACCCAGCCCATCACGCAAATCGCCAACTCGTCCAATATTTTACAGCAGACGGCCGCCGCCGCCGAGCGCGTGTTCCAGTTCCTTGGCGAAGAGGAGGAAAGCGCCGACCCGGCACGACCCATTTCGCCCGCGGAAATTGGCGGCAGCGTGGACTTTGCCCACGTGACCTTTGGCTACAACCCGGAAAAAACCATTATCCACGATTTCTCCGCCCGCATCAAAAAGGGCCAGCAGGTGGCCATCGTCGGGCCTACCGGCGCCGGAAAAACCACCATGGTGAAGCTGCTGATGCGCTTTTACGACGTGGATTCCGGCGCCATTTTGCTGGACGAGTACGACGTGAAGCAGTTCAGCCGGGGCGGCCTGCGCAGCCTGTTCGGCATGGTGCTGCAGGATACATGGCTGTACAACGACACCATTATGGAGAACATCCGCTACGGGCGCCTAGACGCCACGGACGAAGAGGTGATGGCCGCGGCGAAGGCCGCCCAGGCGGACCATTTCATCCACACCCTGCCCGACGGCTACAACATGGTGATAAACGAAGACGCGTCGAATATTTCCCAGGGGCAAAAGCAGCTGCTGACCATTGCGCGCACCATTTTGGCCGCACCCACCGTCATGATTTTGGACGAGGCCACCAGCAGCGTGGACACCCGCACGGAAATGGCCATCCAGAAAGCCATGCGCGTTTTGATGCGCAACCGCACCAGCTTTATTATTGCCCACCGGCTGTCCACCATCCGCGACGCGGACCTGATTTTGGTGATGAAGGACGGCGATATTGTGGAGACAGGCACCCACACGGAGCTGCTGGCAAAGAAAGGCTTTTACGCCGAGCTGTACAACGCGCAGTTTGAGAGCGGGATAAGCGCGTAAGGCGGGCACAGCCAAATTCGAACCGCTGTGGAAGGCTCCGATATGCGGGTCCTGTCACGGGGCATGTCCTCTCTTCCGGCACTGCGCCGGCATTTGCACGCGGTGAACAGGCACGCTTCGCGGCCAGCCAAAGAAACGGGCCTGCCGGCTGCGTTTCGTCCGTTCGAACAAGCCCCGCACCACCCGCTCCAAACCTATGGCAAATGCGGTTCAAATCCCCGGCGCTTACACACTTTAACAGGAGGCCCCATGCCAAACCAATGGAACACCGCCGTGCCGGGGCTTACCATCCGGCTGGCGGAAGAAAAGGACGCGGGCGCGCTGCTGGGCCTGATAAACGGGCTGGCGGTGTACGAAAAGCTGCAAAACGAAGTGGTGGCCACAGAGGCCGTTTTGGCCGAAAACATGTTCCAAAAGCGGCAGGCGGAGGCGCTGATTGGCGAAGTGGACGGCGAGGCCGTAGCCATGGCGCTGTTCTTCCACAATTTTTCCACCTTCCTTGGCCGGGCCGGGCTGTACCTGGAAGACCTGTACGTGCGGGAAACCCACCGCGGCGAGGGCATCGGCAAAGAGATGCTGCTGCGCCTGGCCGCCATCGCCCGCGCGCGGGGCTGCGGCCGCTTCGAGTGGAGCTGCCTGGACTGGAACACCCCCGCCATCGGCTTTTACGAAAGCATAGGCGCCATGCCCATGGAAGGGTGGACCACCTTCCGGCTGGCGGGCAAGGCGCTGGAGGAGTTCAAGTAAGGCGCCTGGTCTTCGTGAAAAAACGCATAAAAAAATTCGCCCGTGCCCAGTGTCCTGTGCGCAACGCTTATCGGCTGTGCATGCGTTCCGTTTGACAGTTTAAAAGCTGCCGCTACCGCGGCGGCTTTGTTTGTCAAACGCAACCACCAGAGGCGATATAGCGCTTTTAACAGTTTACCCCGCCACCACCTGCACGCTTACCCCGGCGGGCAGGCACGCGGCCCATTCGCCCTCGGCGCTCAGCACACCAAACCGCTCGCAGTCATGGTCCGGGCAAACGGACTCGATAAAACAAATGCCGCCGTCCATCACCTGCAAGTGCACCGGCAGTTTCGCGTCAATTGCTACTAGTTGTTCTTTTTCTAGCTCAATATACTCTATGTATTTTATATTGCCATAAGTTACCGTTACCACCGCTTGCAGGTGTGCGCCTTCATTCGGCGCTTTCGCGGTGCCGAAAACAAGCCACAGCACCGCTGCCAGCACCAGCACGGCGGCAATGACGGCGATGTCCCGTTTTTTGGCAAACACAGGCGCGGCATCGCGGCTGCCCGTGGCGGAAGGTCGTTTCATAAAGGCTTTGCTCCTAATTTGTCAACCGGCGCATATAATGATATAATAGCGGAAGGTTTTTTGGGAAGGGTGAAAGGGATTGTCTTTGGAGAAAAAGCGCGTTTTCAGTGGAATCCAACCGTCCGGCACGTTCACGCTGGGCAATTATGTGGGGGCCGTGCGCCGGTGGGGGCCTTTGCAGGAGGAATATGACTGCATTTACAGCGTGGTGAACATGCACGCCATCACTGTGCGGCAAAACCCGGCGGATCTGCGCAAAAAAACGCTGGAATCGGCCGCATTGCTGCTGGCTTCCGGCATCGACCCGGAAAAATCCATCATCTTCATCCAAAGCCACGTGCCGCAGCACGCGGAGCTGGCCTGGGTGCTGGGGTGCAACACCATGTTCGGCGAGCTTTCGCGCATGACGCAGTTCAAGGACAAAAGCCAAAAACACGCCGAGAACATCAACGCCGGCCTGTTCACCTACCCCGCGCTGATGGCCGCCGACATCCTATTATACCACACCCACTTCGTGCCCGTTGGCGTGGACCAAAAACAGCATGTGGAGCTTGCGCGCAACATCGCCGTGCGCTTCAACGGCGCCTATTCCGACACGTTCGTTGTGCCGGAGCCCATGATCCCCACGGCCGGCGCCAAGGTGATGAGCCTGAGCGAACCGACGGCCAAAATGAGCAAAAGCGACGACAACGAGAACAGCTATGTTTCCATGACGGACGCGCCGGACGCCATTTTGCGCAAGTTCAAACGCGCGGTAACGGACTCGGACGGCGACGTGCGCCGCGCGGAGGACAAACCCGGCGTGTCGAACCTGATGACCATTTACAGCGTGATGACGGGCAAGGACGACGCTGCCATCGAGGCCGAGTTTGCCGGACGCGGCTATGGCGATTTCAAGGTGGCTGTGGCCGAAAGCGTCATCGAGACCATGCGCCCCATCCGCGAGGAGTACGAGCGCATTTTGGCCGACAAGGGCGAGCTGGAGCGCGTTTTGGCCGCGGGCGCCGAAAAGGCGCGGCAGGCCGCGGCCAAAACCCTGGCAAAAGTGTACCGCAAGGTGGGCCTGCTTTAGGCCGGTGCCCGGCCGAGCGGTATCACCGCGCGGCGCGCGGCTTCGGGTGCGTGCGAGGGGTTGCGCCTTCGGCGTGCCGCAAGCGCCGGCGGCAGCAAAAAGCGCCGCTTGCGCGGCGCATCCGTTTTACAAGTGCTGCCTGCTATTTGGACGCAGGCTTTTGGGCGGGTTTCGCGGACTGGATCCTCTCCTCGCTGGTTTTGATGAGATTGAGCAAACTGGTGGCGTACAGCGGATAATCCCGCGTCAGGCTTTCGGTGGTCATGGCAAAGGCGGCAAAATCCCGCAGGGCCGTGCCGCCGGTGGGGCTTTCCCCCTTCAGCAGGGCGCCCACGTTTGCTTCGGCCATGCACATGGCGCTTTGAGAATATCCGCGCCACAGCACCTCCGGCACGCTGAACATGGACGCCGCGTTCTTCGGCCCGGAACAATACACCAGCCGGAACATATGGTACACCGACATCATCAGATACCCGCTGATTTCGCCCACAAGCTCCTTGTCCGGGCAACCGTTCAGTTTGTCGTATAAAATATTCAGGCTGTTGCTTACCAGCTTGCGGTGCAGGGTGGGCAGCACGCTGCCCTTGTAGCGGCTGTCCTGCAGGGCGGTACTCTCCGGGGCGGGGATATCGTCCACCTGCAGGGTAAGGCCGCTGCGGTCCGCCGAGCGGCCAAGCAGATAGTCGCACGAGACGTCGTAATAGTCGGCCACACGCACCACAAACTCAAGGCCGCATTCCCGAATGCCCTTTTCGTAGTGGCTCAGCAGCGCCTGGCTCACGCCAAGGTCCACCGCCGCCTTTTTCTGCGTTACGCCTTTTTCCTTGCGCAGCAACGTGATGATCCTGCTGAATTCCGATCCCATACCCTCTCACACACCTACATTCAAAATTGTACGTAGTGTAAATTATAGACGAAAGAAAACCTTTTGTAAACTGCCTGTTCCGTAGGGGCAGCAAACTACGTTGTCGTAACATCGTGTTTTATTGTTTGTCACCACAACATATTCGGTTTTTCTTTCTTCGGGGCGCTAAATATTGTGGTGGCAATTGCCACGCGCCGCCTGTCATTGGCGCAATGACAGAACGGCGGAAAGGACATAGACATGAAAACTTACCGGCTGCACCTGGTTCGGCACGGGCTGACACAGGGGAACCTGGACGGCGTGTTTGTTGGCGGAGGCCTGGACATGCCCGTGTGCGAAGAAGGCGTGGAGGACCTGGTGGAAAAGCGCCGCCGCTTTGCCTACCCGGACGTTCCCTTTGTGTTCTCCTCCCCCATGCTGCGGGCCACGCAGTCGGCGGAGATTTTGTTCCCGGACGCGGCCGAGCGCGTGGTGATTGAGGAACTGCGGGAAAACCGCTTTGGCGAGTTTGAGGGCAAGCGGGCCGAGGAAATGATGACGGACGAGCGCTACCTTGCCTGGCTGGACCCGAAAAGCGGCTTTGTGCCAAAGGGCGGCGAAAGCGGGCGCGACTTTGCGGCACGCACGGCAAACGCCCTCATCGCCATGATGACTTACCAGGCGCAAAACGGTATTTTTGAAGCCGCCTGCGTCACCCACGGCGGCGTCATCATGAGCATGCTGGCCCAGCGCGGCCAGCCCCAGAAGCCGCCCCACCAGTGGATGAGCGAAAACGGCTGCGGCTTCACCGTGCAGGCCGACGCCGCCATGCTGATGCGCGATGCCATGGTGGAAGTGGTGGGGCTTGTGCCGGTGGCCATGGTCTGATAGGATTACAGCATGACATTTTTTGGTTAGGAGTATTCCCTTGCGGGGGAATTTATGCTATATTGTAATTTGCTGTATGTTTATTACAATTAGTATTGCATGTGTGGAGGAAACGACCTATGGAGAAAGGATTGGTTCACTTATACACCGGGGGCGGCAAGGGCAAAACCAGCGCGGCCCTGGGGCTTTGCCTGCGGGCAAACGGGCAACGCCTGTCGGTGGCTTTCATCCAGTTTTTGAAGAACGGACATTCCGGCGAGCTTACAATGCTGGAGCGCATTGGCGTGCATGTGGATGCGCCGGAGTGCGACCAGTTTTTGTGGGAGATGGACGACAACCAGCGGCAGTTTTGCCAGATACAGCAGCAGGCGCTGTTCGAGCGGGCAAAAAAACTGGCGCCTGAAATGGATGTGCTGGTGCTGGACGAGGCGGCTGCCGCCGCTTTTGAGGGGCTCATCGACATTGAGGACCTGCTGGATTTCATCGTGGAAAAGCCGGAGGGCATGGAACTTGTCATCACCGGCCGGTGCGACCCGGCGCCCTACGAGCCCTATTGCGACTATATTACGGAGATGCGAGAAATAAAACACCCGTTGGCACAGGGGCAACCCGCCCGCCGCGGCATTGAGTTTTAGGTTTTTGATTCCAGGCGCATGGGCGCCGTTTTAGGGGGAACACCGCTTTTGAACAGCAAGATAAAACCCGTGCTGCTGGGCGCGGACATGAACTGCTACAGCGTGGCGCGGGCCTTCCACGAGGCCTTCGGCGTGACGACGAAGGCCTTTGGCCGCTACCCCATGGGCGACACGAAGTATTCCCGCATCGTGGAGTTTGAGGCAAATGAAAAGGCCGACCAGGACGCGGTGATGCTGGACTTGTTGGCAGATTACGCCGCCGCCCACCCGGAGGAGACAAAAATCCTGCTGGGCTGCACGGACGACTACGCCGCCATGCTCATCCGCAACCGGGACGCGCTTTCCCAAAACTACGTGGTGCCCTACATCGGCGCCGCCTTGATGGAAAAGCTGGTGAGCAAGGACAGCTTTTACCGCATGTGCGACGAATACGGCATTGATTACCCTAGCACGGTGGTGCTGGCGAAAGAGGACGACGCAAAGGCCGTGTTTGCCGCGTGGGCTTACGGCTGGCCGGTGATCATCAAACCCTCCAGCAGCATTGCCTACTGGAAGCACCCCTTCGACGGCATGAAAAAGGTGTACACCGCCAAAAACGCCGAAGAGGCCTGCGGCATTTGCAAAACCATTTTCGGTTCCGGCTATCCGGACACCATCATCGTGCAGGATATGATACCAGGTGCAGACAGCGAGATGCGCGTGCTGACGGCCTATTGCGACAAAAATGCCAAGGTGAAAATGATGTGCCTGGGCCATGTGCTGCTGGAAGAGCACACGCCCCGGGCCATTGGCAACCACGCGGCCATCCTTACCGAGTATGACCGCCCGCTGATGGATAAACTGGCCCATTTTTTGGAAGACATCGGCTACACGGGCTTTGCGAATTTCGACATCAAGCACGACACCCGCGACGGTTCCTTCCGCGTGTTTGAAATCAACCTGCGGCAGGGCCGCAGCAACCATTATGTGACGGGCGCGGGCCTCAACATCGCCAAATATCTGGTGGAGGACCGGGTGAGGTGCAAAGACCTTGGCCCCGCGCTGTTTTACGAGGGCGAGAGCTTTTGGCATTCCATCCCCACGCCCATTGTGCGGGACTATACCGCCGACCGCGCCCTTGCGGCGCGCGCCGTGCAGCTGGCCGCCGAAAAAAAGGACTCCATGCCGTTTAACTACGCCTTTGACCTGCGGCTGAACCCGCTGCGCTGGCTGTATTTGAAGGAACATTACCGGCGGTATTACAAGAAATACGCGACTTACTGCGAGAAGCCTTTGGCGTAGTCTGCGGGCTTTTTGGTGCAAGCGATTCGGTGGCCATGCCGTGGTGTACCCCAGAGAGCTACCTTCCGCGCTGATTGGCGTACAACGAAGGGATGTTGTTCGCCACCAGCTTGCGGCTGAGCCGGTGAATTGCCCCAAAGGGGCAAGAGAAGCCACCCGGGGGTGCGCTCACTGGAGCACACCACGGCACGTCCACCTTTGCTACTGCAACGGACATAGGATGGGAGGCTGGCCAATTGGAAACAAAACTGCTGGGCATTCTGGGCGGCCTTGGGCCCATGGCCTCCGCCTATTTTTACGAACTGGTGACGGCGCACACAGCCGCCGCCCGCGACCAGGACCATCTGGACATCATCCTGTCCAGCCGGGCCTCCACGCCGGACCGCACCGCCTTCATCAAAGGCGAAAGCGCGGCGGACCCATTCGCCGTGATGCTGGCGGACGGCAAGCGGCTGGAGGTGTATGGCGCCGATTTGATCGCCGTGCCGTGCAACACGGCGCATTATTTTTATGAGCAACTGGCCACAGCGCTTACTGTGCCTGTGCTGAACATGGTGCGGCTGACGGCGGAAAAAGTGAAACGCCTCGGCGCGGCAAAGGCGGGCGTCCTTGCCACGGACGGCACCGTGCTGACAGGCACCTACCAAAAGGCGTGCGAGGCGGCGGGCCTTACGGCGGCGGTGCCGTCGGCACAGGGGCAGGCTGCCGTGATGGACGTGATTTACGGCGACATCAAAAGCGGCAAGCCGCCGGACATGGCACGGTTTTATTTTGCGGCGGAGGAACTGTTCGCCGCCGGATGTGATAAAATCATTTTGGGCTGCACGGAACTTTCGCTTGTGAAAAAGGCCGGCGCGCTGGACGCGCGCTTTATCGACAGCATGGACGTGCTGGCCGAGGCAGCCATTTTGGCCTGTGGCAAAACGGCGGTGGGCTTTGTGTGGTAAAGGCTATAATAGCCTGCCGCGAGTGTGTCTCCGGATAGCTACCTTCCGCGCCGTCTGTCGTACAACGTAGACGTTGTTCGCCATCCGGCTTGCGGCTGACGCTAACCGGAGACACACCCGCGGCAGGCCTGCAACGCCATTTCATTAAATTTCCATCCACAAAATCATTCCACCAACGGGGGTCCCCTATGTGCGGTTTCGTCGGCTTCACCAGCCAGCTGCCCAAAGAGCAGCGCACCAAAACCATCCACGCCATGATGCAGCGCATTGTGCACCGCGGGCCGGACATGGGCAGCGCCTATGAGGGCGAGGGCATCACGCTGGGCTTCCGGCGGCTGTCCATCATCGATTTGCGCGAAGTGGGAAACCAGCCCATGTTCAACGAGGACGGCACCGTGTGCGTAGTGTTCAACGGGGAAATCTACAATTTCCAGGAGTTGCGCGACGATTTGACCGCCAAAGGCCACGTGTTCAAAAGCGGCGCCGACAGCGAAGTGCTGGTGCATGGCTACGAGGAATACGGCAAGGATATCGTGCCAAAGCTGCGGGGTATGTTCGCCTTTGTACTGTGGAACGCGAACACCGGCAAACTGCTGGCCGCCCGCGATTATTTTGGCATCAAGCCGTTTTATTACACCACCCTTGCCGACGGCTCGCTGCTGTTCGGCAGCGAAATCAAAGCCTTTTTGGAGCACCCCGGCTTTGTGAAAGAAGTAGACCCGGACGCCCTGCGGCCGTACCTCAGCTTCCAATACGCGGCGGGCAACACCACGTTTTTCAAGGGCGTGTATTGCCTGGAGCAAGGGCATATGTTCGAATACACCCCCGGCAGCGGCGGGGCCGTGCAGCCAGAGTGCTGGTGGGACGCCTGTTTTGACCCGGACAACACCAAAAGCTTTGACGAAGTAGCCGACGAAATAGACGCCACGGTGCGCGAGAGTGTGAAGGCGCACCAAATTAGCGATGTGCCGGTGGGCTCCTTCCTTTCCGGCGGCGTGGATTCCAGCTACATCACCGCCTGCCTGATGCCGGAGAACACCTTTTCCGTCGGTTTTGCCGACGAAAACTTTGACGAGAGCAACTACGCCGAGGACCTGAGCCGCCGCCTTGGCGTGAAAAATTTTCGCAAGCTGCTGAGCGCCGACGAGTGCTTCGAGGCCTTCTCCGACATCCAGTACCACATGGACCAGCCGCAGTCGAACCCATCCAGCGTGCCACTGTGGTTTTTGGCCAAGCTGGCGCGGGAGCAGGTGACGGTGGTCCTTTCCGGCGAAGGGGCGGACGAATTGTTTGCCGGGTACGAGCTGTACGCCGCAACCCCCGCCATGGAGGGCTACATGAAGCGCGTGCCAGCCGGCGTGCGCAAAACCCTCGGCAAGGCCGCCGCGGCCCTGCCCGCCTTCAAAGGGCGCAACTTTTTGATGAAAAGCGCCGGCATGCCGGAAAACTGGTACATCGGCCAGGCCAATGTGTTCCCAGAGGCAGAGGCGCTGGAAGTTTTACTGCCCGCCTGGCGTGGCGGACCGTCGCCCCGGGGCATGGCGGCGCCCTATTTTGCGAGCGCCACAGACAACACGGAAGTGCACAAAAAGCAGTATGTGGACCTGCACCTGTGGATGCCCGGCGACATTTTGCTGAGGGCGGACAAAATGTGCATGGCCCACTCGCTGGAGCTGCGGGTGCCTTTCCTCGACATCAACGTGATGGAACTGGCGGAAAAGGTGCCCTCGGAATATTGCATTGAGGGCACGCAGAACAAAAAGGTGTTCCGCGCGGCGGCGAACAAAACCCTGCCGGACGAATGGGCCACCCGGCCGAAAAAAGGCTTTCCGGTGCCCATCCGCAACTGGCTGCGGGAAGACAAATACGCGGGCATCGTGTCCGGCTACTTCCACGCCCCCTATGCGGCGGATTTTTTCGACGTGGCGAAGCTGGACAAGCTGCTGGCGGACCACCGGGACGGCGCTGCCAACCACGGCCGCAAAATGTGGACGGTGTTCACCTTTCTTGTGTGGTACGAGCGGTTTTTTGTGAACTGGCAGCCTCTGGAAGAGGCGCAAATAAACGAGGTGCAGACGAATGGCTAATGAAACATATTACATCACAACGGCAATCACCTATACATCGCGCAAACCGCACATCGGCAACAGCTACGAGGCAGTGCTGACGGACGTCATTGCCCGCACCAAGCGCATGGAAGGCCGAGACGTGTATTTCCTCACCGGCACGGACGAACACGGCCAGAAAATAGAGATGGAAGCCGCCGCCGCAGGTGTGCCGCCGCAGGACTATGTGGACAAGGTGGCCGGGCAGGTGCGCGATATTGTGGACCGCCTGAACGTGCAGTATGACGGGTTCATCCGCACCACGGACGATTATCACGAGAAGGCCGTGCAGGACATTTTCAAAAAACTGTACGGGCAGGGCGACATTTATAAATCGAAGTACGAGGGCTGGTACTGCGTGCCGGACGAAAGCTTTTTCACCGACAACCAGCTGGCGGACGGCAAATGCCCCGAGTGCGGCCGCGAGGTGGTGAAGGCCAGCGAAGAGGCGTATTTTTTCAAAATGTCCGCCTACCAGGACCGGCTGATGCAGCACATTGAAGAAAACCCCGGCTTCATCTTCCCCGAAAGCCGCAAAAAGGAAATGGTGAACAATTTCCTGAAGCCCGGCCTGCAGGACCTTTGCGTGTCCCGCTCCTCCTTTAAATGGGGCGTGCCTGTGCCCTTTGACGAAGGCCACGTGATTTATGTGTGGATCGACGCCCTTTCGAACTACATCACGGCGCTGGGCTACACACCGGATAATAAGGGCGATTTATACAAAAAGTATTGGCCGGCGGATGTGCACGTCATCGGCAAGGATATTTTGCGCTTCCACACCATTTACTGGCCCATTTTGCTGATGGCCCTGGGCGAGGAGCTGCCGAAGTCCATTTTCGGCCACCCGTGGCTGCTTAGCGGCGAGGACAAAATGAGCAAAAGCCGCGGCAACGTGATTTACGCGGACGAACTGGCGGATTTGATCGGCGTGGACGCCGTGCGCTATTACCTGCTGGCCGAAATGCCCTACGCCCAGGACGGCACCATCACCTACTCCCGCATTTTTGAGCGTTACAACGCGGACCTTGCCAACACCTTGGGCAACTTGGTGAACCGCAGCATCGCCATGGTGAACAAATATTTCGGCGGCGAACTGCCCGCCGTGCGCGAAGCGGCGGACATCGACGGCGAGCTGGCCGGGGCGGCCGCCGCCGCCCGCGCGGAGATGCTGGCCAAAATGGACGAGTTCCGCGTGGCCGACGCCGTGGACGCCGTGATGGCGCTGGCGAAGCGCGCCAACAAGTACATCGACGAAACCATGCCCTGGGCGCTGGCGAAGGACGACGCGCAGAAGGCCCGTTTGGCGGCTGTTTTGTACAACCTCCTCGAGGCCATCCGCGTGCTGGGCGTGCTGCTCACGCCTTTTTTACCCGCCACGGCGGCGGAGATCTTCCGCCAGATGAACTGCCCGGAAAACTGGCAGACCCTCGCCAGCATCGAGGCGTTTGGCACGGCGGCGCAGGAAGCCTACCCGGCCCCTGCCGTGGGCAAGCCGGAACCGCTGTTCGCCCGGCTGGACACGGAAAAAATGGAGGCCAACCTGCTGGCGCAGGAAGAGGGCTGATGTGCAAAACCTAATTGCGAAGCAACAACACGGCACACACTCCGCCCCAGGGGGCGGAGTGCCGCGGGGCGAAGGCGCGCGGGGGCCGGGGCTTGCCCCGGAGCCGATGCCGGTTATTTTCGACACCCACGCCCACTACACCTCCGGCTCCTTCAATGCCGACCGCGCCGCACTGCTGGCGTCCCTGCCGGGGCTAGGCGTGGCAGGTGTTGTCACCTGCGGCACAGACCTTGCCACAAGCGAGGCGGCGCTGGCGCTGGCGAAGGAGTATGACTGGATGTACGCCGCGGCGGGCATCCACCCGGAAAGCCTGATTGAAGACGACGCCTCCACCGTAGTGCAATTCGGCGGCGACTGGCGGGCCGAGCTTGCCGCCATGCGCCCGTTGTTTGACGACGAAAAGGTGGTGGCTGTGGGCGAATGCGGGCTGGACCACCACTGGCCCGTGCCCCGTGACGCCCAGCTGGAAATGTGCGAAGCGCACATCCGCCTCGGCCTGGAGTTGGAACTGCCCGTGCTGCTGCACGACCGCGAGGCCCACGCCGAAATATACGCCCTGATTAAAAAATACAAGCCACACGGCGTGCTGCACGCCTACTCCGGCAGCGCCGAGGACGTGGGCTGGATTTGCGAATGCGGCATGTACGTGGGCTTCACCGGCGTGGTCACGTTCAAAAACGCCAAAAAACCGCTGGAAGCCGCCATGGCGGCGCCGCTTGAAAAAATTGTGCTGGAGACGGACTGCCCCTACATGGCGCCGGAGCCTTTTCGAGGCAAGCGCAGCCACAGCGGCATGATCGCCCAAACAGCGACGAAAATTGCCGAAGCGCGGGGCATGGAAACGGACGCGTTTTTGGCGGCCACGCTGGAAAACGCGAAGGCGCTGTACCGGCTTTAAGGCCCCGGCCGGTGCCCGGCCGGCCGCTGCCGCGCCAAAGACGCAATGCATCTTTTACGCGCGAGCGCAAATCGCAGGCTTTCACCGCTGGTGCGTGCCTGCAATAAACGCAGGTGTTTTCCATGGACAAACGAGCACTGGAACAGGCCCTTGGCGGGGCGTATCCCGTCCGCCTGTTTGAAAAGACCGCCTCCACCAACCTTGCGGCGAAGGAATGGGCCAAACGCGATGCGCCACACGGCGCTGTGGTGGCGGCACGCCGCCAAACGGCCGGGCGCGGGCGTTTGGGCCGCGGCTTCGCAAGCCCCGCAGGCGGCATTTATTGCAGCATTGTGCTGCGCCTGCCGCCGGGCATTGCCGCCGCGTGCGCGCACCTCGTCACCCCCGCCGCCGCCGTGGCCGTGTGCCGCGCCTTGGCCGAAACCTGCGGGCTGGAAACCGGCGTCAAATGGGTGAATGATATTTTTTTCGGCGGCAAAAAAATCTGCGGCATTTTGGCCGAAAGCGAATGCGGCCCCCGCGGCAATTTCGAATTCTTCGTGGTGGGCATCGGCGTAAATTACCAGGTGGATGAAACCGCCTATCCGCCGGAAGTGCGGGCCGTGGCGGGCTCGCTGTTTGCGCCGCCTGCGGCGGGATGCGTAGATGTGAAAAACACCGTCACGCAACACGTCAGCGAAAACGCCCAAGCCGCGCCGCCTCCGGCGGAAACAGTGGCTGCCGCCATCCACACGCACCTGCTTTCCCTGTGCGCGGCCCTGCCGGACACCGCTTTTTTAGACGAATACCGCCGTCGCAGCTTGGTGCTGGGCCGCTCGGTTCAGGTGCTGGCAAGCCCGCCCTACAGCGCCGTGGCCACCGCTATCGACGACAACGCCGCCCTGCTGGTGCAAACCGGCGACGGCGCGGCACACGTTCTTTCCGCCGGGGAAATCAGCGTAAAATTGTGATTTTATAACCACTTTCACCCCCCAGTAACCTTCAGAGGAACCCTATGCAGAGCGAAAAAACGCGCAATATGATCCTTTCCGCCATGATGACCGCGCTGATTTGCGTGTGCGCCATTGTGGTGGTTCCTTTCGGCCCGGTGCCGTTTTCCATGTCCACCTTTGCCCTGTGCGTGGCGGGCGCACTGCTGCCGCCCGGCTGGGCCGCCGCCGCTGTGGCGGTATACTTGCTGCTTGGGTGTGTGGGGCTGCCGGTGTTCGCCGGGTTTGCCGCCGGGCCGGGTGTGCTGCTGGGGTCCACCGGCGGCTTTTTGGCCGGTTACATCCCGCTGGCGGTCGCCGTCAGCGTGGCCGGGCGGGTGCGCACCGGGTTGGCCGCGCGGTGCATCGGGGCCGCCATAGGGTTTTTAGCCCTGTATGCCGCGGGCATTGCATGGTTCATGGTTTTCACCGGCCGGGGCTTTGCGGCAGCGTTCACCGCCTGCTGCCTGCCCTTTCTCCTGCCCGACGCCATCAAATGCGCTGCGGCGCTGTTTGTTGCCGCGGCGGTACAAAAGAGGATGCGCCCATGGCAAACATCGAAATAGAACGCAAATGGCTGATAGACGGCTTCCCGAATATGCCACACGGCAGCGAAAGTTTCCAGGAGCAGGCCTACCTTGCCTTTGAGCCGTGCACGGTGCGCATTCGCAAGAGTGTTTGCGAAGGCAAAAATCTTTGCGAAGATAAAACAGACTACACCCTCACCATCAAGGGCGGCGGCACGCTGGCACGCACCGAGGTGGAAACGCCGCTTTCCGCCGGGCAATACGCCGCGCTGAAGGCCATTGCGGCGGCGCCCGCCGCCACCAAGAAGTACCGGCGCTACGCTTTGCCGGGCGGCCTGGTGCTGGAGTGCAGCCTGGTGGACGAAGGCGAGCCGTGCGCCTTTTATTATGCCGAGGTGGAATTCGAAAGCGAAGAGGCGGCAAACGCCTTTGCGCCGCCGCCGTTTTTGGGCCGGGAAGTCACCTTTGAACCGGGCCAAAGCATGGCGGCCTATTGCCTGGCAAAAAAAAAGGCGGCGGAAGAAGCGAAAGGCGTGTAGCGCATGACCGCTTGACCACTTCATTTAGTGTGAACATGCCCCAGGCATGCCCGGTTGGCGTGCCGCGCCACAAGAAATGCGGACCAAAAATCCCCGGCGCTTTTTTCAAAAGCGCCGGGGATTTTTATTCTATATGGCAGCCTTTATACCAAGTGCACGCTGATGCCCATTCCCTCCAGTTCCTGCCGCCACTCTGCCGACAAGCCTCCGTCCGTCACCACATCGTCGATATCCGCCAGTTCGCAAAAATGGGCGGGTTTCACGGCGCCAAACTTGCTGGAATCCGCCAATAAAATTTTCTGCACGCTGCTGGCCATGATCGCTTTTTTGGTGGCCACTTCGTAGCCGTCCACACAGGTGACGCCTAACTGCGGGTGCAGACCCGCGGCGGAAACAAAAGCTTTCTGCGCACGGATGCCGTTTATGAAGCGAATCCCCTCTTCCGACACAAACATTTGTGTGTTGGGGTGGTAAAACCCGCCGGCAAATAACATTTTCACACCGGGAATGCGGCGGATCTCCATCAAAATGTTAATATTGTAACACAATACAGTAATATCTTTGTTGGGCGGCAGGCTGGCGGCCAAATGGCTGGTGGTGGTGCCGGTGTCGACAATGATGATATCGCCCGGCGCCACAAGGCCTGCCGCATAGTGCCCTATCGACGTTTTCTGGGCGTTTTGCTTCTCTTGCTCCTGGGAAAGGCTGTACCCCTTTTCACCCAAAATGCCCAGGTGGCCGGGGTTGTAAACCACTGTGCCGTCCACGTTTTCGGCCACGCGGTTTTCTTCCAACAGGCGCAAGTCTCGCCGCACCGTCATCTCCGACACTTCCAGAAGGCTGGCCAATTCCCGAATGGAAACATAGCTGCGTACGCGCAAAATTTCAATCAACCGTTCCATACGGTTACTTTTTTTGCCCATACTTTCGCCCTCCTCTGTGGGTATCCCAACAAAAACTCCATGTTTTGTTGGCCCATAATATCATAATTCACAAAATTTGTAAAGAGATTTCTCAAAAACAATGAACAAATTTTGAATATTTTCACGCAATTTTTGAAACTGTTTGTTGCTTTGAAAAAATATTAACAAAACTCCATTGACAAGTATCGACGATATGTGATAACATTATGGTGAATCATATCACCGCGCAGTAAACAAATTTTGTAACGACTGAAAACCGGAGGCCACCGTGGAAAACGCCGATATTTTAGCCCGTGTGGACCATACCCTGCTGAAAGCAACCGCCTCTTGGGCGGAAATTTGCGCCCTGTGCGACGAGGCCGTGCAGCACAAAACGGCCAGTGTGTGCGTGCCGCCGTCCTACATTGCGCGCATTGCCGCGGCTTACCCAGGCCTGAACATCTGCACGGTGGTGGGTTTCCCGCTGGGGTATTCCGTTACGGCGGCAAAGGCTACCGAGGTGCAGCAGGCAATTGCCGACGGCGCAAATGAAATTGACATGGTAGTCAACTTGGGCGACGTGAAAAACGGGGAGTTTATCAAGGTGACGGCGGAAATTGCCGCGCTGGAAAAAGCCGCCGCGGGCCATATATTAAAGGTGATAATTGAGACCTGTTACCTGACCGCCGATGAAAAAATTGCCCTGTGCCGCTGCGTGACTGACGGCGGGGCCGACTATATCAAAACGTCCACGGGCTTCGGCACGGCGGGCGCCACCCTGGCCGACGTGGAACTGTTCAAACAGCACATTGGCCCCGGCGTTAAAATCAAGGCGGCGGGGGGCATCCGCACCCGCCAGGACATGGTGGATTTCCTCGGCGCGGGGTGCGACCGCCTCGGCACCAGTTCCGCCATCAAAATCCTCGCCGGCGGCGAAAGCGCCGGGTACTAGCGCGTGACCGCGCGGGACGGTGTCGCGCCAAAGATATTCGCGTCTTTTTCGCTCGGGCGCAGGTGGTTACATTGCGCCGCTGGTAATAAGCTGCCGCGTTTTTAAGCGGCGGGAGGGCAGGGTATGGACTACGCTGAACTGGCCAAAACCGCCATTGCCGCACGCGAGCAAAGCTATTCGCCCTACTCCGGCTTTATGGTGGGCGCGGCGCTGCTGGCAAAAGACGGCACGGTATACACCGGCTGTAACATTGAAAACGCTGCCTTTGGCCCCACGAACTGCGCCGAACGCACGGCGTTTTTCAAGGCGGTCTCCGAAGGCGGGCGCGGCTTTGCGGCAATTGCCGTTGCCGGCTGGCCGAAGGGCGGTGAAGCCGCCTACGCCTACCCCTGCGGCGTGTGCCGCCAGGTGATGATGGAGTTCTGCGAGCCGGACAGCTTCCGAATCATCGTGGCCAAAAGCGAAACCGACTACACGGTGCACACCCTGAAAGAGTTGCTGCCCGAGGGGTTTGGCCCGCTGGACCTTGCATAAAGGATTGTACGCACAAGTGGTTTTCCCCTGCCGGCAAGCACGCATTCGCACCGGCAGGAAAACATATCCGCCCCAAACAAAAATCAGGAGGTTTTTGCACATGAAAAAATTCTTCGCACTTTTGCTCACCTTGTTGCTGGCCTTGTCCCTGGCTGCCTGCGGCGGCACGGCGTCTTCGTCCGCGGCCGCTCCGGCCGAAAGCACCGAGGCTTCCTCCGAGGCGAGCAGTGAGGCTTCTTCCGAAGCGCCCGCCGCCTCCGGCGACACCTACGAATTGGCCCTTATCACCGACCTCGGCACCATCGACGACAAATCCTTCAACCAGGGCGCCTGGGAAGGTTTGGTACAGTACGCCGACGAAAACAACATCACCCATAAATATTACCAACCCACCGAGCAGAGCGACGACGCCTACCTCGCCGGCATCGACCTTGCCGTGAAGGGCGGCGCAAAGCTCATCGTCACACCGGGCTTTCTGTTTGAAACGCCCATCTTCCTTGCGCAGGACCAATACCCCGACGTGACCTTCGTGCTCATCGACGGCAACCCGCACAATGCGGACTACAGCGAATACAAAACCGGCGACAACACCGTCGGCATCACCTACGCGGAAGAGCAGTCCGGCTTTTTGGCGGGCTACGCGGCCGTGAAGGACGGCTATACAAAGCTTGGCTTCATGGGCGGCATGGCTGTGCCGGCTGTGGTGCGCTATGGCTACGGCTTTGTGCAGGGCGCTGACTACGCCGCGAAGGAAATGGGCCTTGCCGCCGACGCCATTACCGTGAACTACCACTACACGGGCGCATTCGCCGCCACGCCGGAAGCACAAGCCATGGCCGCTTCCTGGTACAACGACGGCGTGGAAGTGATTTTTGCCTGCGGCGGCGCCGTTGGCAACAGCGTGATGGCCGCAGCGGAAACCGCCGGTGCCAAGGTCATCGGCGTGGACGTGGACCAGTCCAGCGAAAGCGAAACCGTCATCACCTCCGCCATGAAAGGCCTCACCTCCTCCGTGTACACCGCCATCAGCGAGTTCTACGCGGGCACGTTCCCCGGCGGTGAAAACCAGGTGTTCGGCGCCGACAACGACGGCGTGGGCCTGCCCATGGAGACCTCGAAATTCACGACCTTCTCCCAGGCTGATTACGACGCCATCTACGCCAAGCTGGCCGACGGCAGCGTGAGCATCCAGAAGGACACCGACGTGGAAAGCGTTACCGCGCTGACCCTGACCAACACCAAAGTGACCGAAGTGAGCTAAATAAACAGCGGGTAAAAGAATAGGGGGCACTTGCGAAACAGGCAACTCTGCCCCCTATTCCTTTTTCTATTTTCTGATTGGCTGGAAGAGGACTAGCCCCACAAAACAAGCGAGGTGAGCGCTGCTTTGGATACCATCATCGAAATGCGGAACATCACGAAAGAGTTTCCCGGCATTGTGGCGAACGACGATATCACCCTGCAGCTGAAAAAGGGCGAGATACACGCGCTGCTGGGCGAAAACGGCGCGGGCAAAAGCACGCTGATGAGCGTGCTTTTCGGCCTGTACCAGCCGGAGGCGGGCACCATTTTAAAAAACGACGTGCCGGTGGAGATCCACGGCCCGAACGACGCCACCCGCCTTGGCATCGGCATGGTGCACCAGCACTTTAAGCTTGTGCACAATTTTACGGTGCTGGAAAACATCATCCTTGGCGTGGAGACCACAAAAAACGGCTTTTTGAAAATGGACACCGCGAAAAAGCAGGTGATGGACCTTTCCGGGCGCTATGGCCTGGAAGTGGACCCTGACGCTGAGATCCAGGACATCACCGTGGGCATGCAGCAGCGCGTGGAAATTTTGAAAATGCTGTACCGCGACAACGAGATCTTGATTTTCGACGAGCCTACGGCGGTGCTGACGCCGCAGGAGATCGACGAATTGATGAAGATTATGCGGGACCTTGCGGCGGAGGGAAAATCCATCCTGTTCATCACCCACAAGCTGAATGAGATTAAAGCCGTGGCCGACCGCTGCACCGTGCTGCGCAAGGGTCGCTGCATCGGCACGGTGGACGTCGCCTCCACCAGCAAGGAAGAACTTTCTGAAATGATGGTGGGCCGCAAGGTGAGCCTGGAAGTGGAAAAACCACCGGCGCATCCCGCGGGCGTCGTGCTTGGCGTGCAGGGCCTGACGGTGAAAAACAAAACTTCCAGCAAAAACCATGTGGACGACGTGAGCTTTGAAGTGCGTGCGGGCGAGATTGTTTGCGTGGCCGGCATCGACGGCAACGGCCAAAGCGAGCTGGTGTACGCCCTCACCGGCATGCTGCCCGTTGAAGCGGGCACCATTGTGCTGAACGGCGAGGACATCACCCGCGAATCGATCCGCCGGCGCAGCGTGGAGGGCATGGCGCACATCCCGGAGGACCGCCACAAGCACGGCCTTGTGCTGGACTACAACCTCGCCTACAACCTTGTTTTGCAAAGCTACTTTATGCCGCCGTTTGAAAAGCACGGCTTTTTGCGGTACGACGATATTTACAAATATGCCGATGAGTTGATCGGCAAGTTTGACATCCGCAGCGGCCAGGGGGCCAAAACCATCACCCGCAGCATGAGTGGCGGCAACCAGCAAAAGGCCATCGTGGCGCGGGAGATTGACCGCGACCCGAAGCTGCTGATTGCCGTGCAGCCCACGCGCGGCCTGGACGTGGGCGCCATCGAATACATCCACAAGCAGCTGGTGGCCGAGCGGGAAAAAGGCTGCGCGGTTTTGCTGGTATCCCTTGAGCTGGACGAAGTGATGAACGTGTCGGACCGCATCCTCGTGATGTATGAAGGGCAAATTGTGGCCGACGTGAACCCGGGGGACGTGACATTCCAGGAACTTGGCCTGTACATGGCGGGCAGCAAGAAAGGGGTGCGGGCGTAATGGATAAATTCAAAAAAATCCTTGCGGGCAACTCCGCGGCTGACGTCCTTTCCTCCTTCGCGGCCATTCTTGTGGGGCTGCTGGTCGGCTTTCTCATTTTGCTGGTTTCAAACCCCTCCCAAGCGGTGGGCGGCTTCACGGCCATCCTCACCGGCGGCTTTGCAGACATGAAAAGCCTTGGGCAGGTGCTGTATTTCGGCACACCCATCATCATGACGGGCCTGTCCGTCGGCTTTGCAAACCGCACGGGCCTGTTTAACATCGGCGCTTCGGGCCAGTTCATCGTGGGGGCCTATGCCGCCATTCTGGTGGGCGTGAAGTGCGCGGACATTTTTCCCGGCGTGCTGCTGTGCGTGGTGGCCCTGCTCGCCTCTCTTTTGGCCGGCGCCCTTTGGGGCGCGGTGCCGGGCATTTTGAAGGCCTTTTGCAACGTGAACGAGGTCATCGCCTGCATCATGATGAACTACATCGGCATGTACCTCGTCAACTTCCTCATCACCAAAACCGTATTTGACTCCTTAAAGAACCAAAGCATGCGCCCGCCGGCCCACGCCAATTTGCCGAAACTGGGCTTCGACGCCATCTTCCGCGACGGCAACAATGTTTCCAGCGCCAACAGCGGCATATTGGTTGCCGTGCTGTTCGCCGTCATCGTGTTTATCATTTTGGAAAAAACCGTGTTCGGCTTCGAGCTGAAAGCCTGCGGCTTCAACCGCGACGCCTCCCGCTACGCGGGTATCAACGAGCGCAGCAGCATCGTCAACTCTATGGTGATTGCCGGGGCCATGGCGGGCCTTGGCGGCGCGCTGTTGTACCTGGCGGGCAGCGGCAAGGGCATCGATGTGATCGACGTGTTGGCCGCGGAGGGCTTTAACGGCATCCCGGTTGCCTTACTGGGGCTCAACAACCCCATCGGCATCATTTTCTCCGGCCTGTTCATCTCCTACCTCACTGTGGGCGGCTTCAACATGCAGCTGTATGATTTCGCCCCGCAGGTCATTGAGATCATCATTGCCATCATCATTTACTTCAGCGCCTTTGCGCTGCTTTTGAAGGGTTTTTTGCAAAAGCGCCTCGGGCCGAAGCACCCGCTGCACCAGGCAGATGACGCGGCCCCGCCCCTTTTGCCCACACAGCCTGTGGCAGGGGCCACCCAAACGGCCGCCGCCGCAGATGCGGCGAAGGGGGGTGAGGGCGCATGAGTATCGTCTACTTCCTTGTGCAGCAAACCATGTTCTTCTCCATCCCCCTCTTGATCGTGGCTTTGGGCGGCATGTTCTCAGAGCGCTCCGGCGTTGTGAACATCGCGCTGGAAGGCATCATGACCCTCGGCGCTTTTACGGGAATTTTGTTCATTTCCACCTTCCAGGACCGCATTCCCGGCCAGCCCATTTTGCTGCTTGCCATCCTCATTTCCATGATAACGGGTGTCCTCGTGTCCCTCACACACGCCTACGCGTCTATCAACATGAAGGCAAACCAGGTGATTAGCGGCACGGCCATCAACATGCTGGCGCCGGCGCTGTCCATCTACATCGCCCGCATGATTCGCACCGTGCAGCAGGTGCCCTTCGTCAACCAGTTCCGCATCGACAAAATGCCCGCCCTCGGCAGCATTCCGGTATTGGGGCCGCTGCTGTTCCAGAACACCTACATCACCACGTTCCTCGGCTTTGCCATTCTCCTCATCAGCTGGGTGGCGCTGTACAAAACGCGCTTCGGCCTGCGGCTGCGGGCTTGCGGCGAGCACCCGCAGGCGGCGGATTCCGTTGGCGTGAACGTGTACAAAATGCGCTATGCCGGCGTGATGATTTCCGGCGCGCTGGCGGGCCTTGGGGGCCTTGTGTTCGTCATCCCCACGTCCACCCAGTTCAACGCCACGGTAAGCGGCTACGGCTTTTTGGCGCTGGCGGTTCTCATTTTCGGCCAGTGGAAACCCGGGCGCATCCTTGTGGCGGCGTTTTTCTTTGGCCTGATGAAGGCGGTGGCGGCTTCCTACTCCGGCATCTCCTTCATGCAAAACATCCCCATCCCCGCCAATTTCTACAAGATGATTCCCTACATCGCCACCCTCATCGTGCTGGCCTTCACGTCGCGCAACTCCATGGCGCCGCGGGCGGAGGGCATTCCGTACGATAAGGGAAGCCGGTAAATCGGCCCATCACACTTACGGCCTGTGGCCTGTGTGCCTCCGGTGAGCAGCCCCAGGGGCGCTTCTCTTTCCGCTTCACGGCAATTCACCTTCTCAGCCGCAAGCCCGGCGGCGAACAGCGTTTCATTGTCCGCAGGCGGGCGCGGAAGGTAGCTCTCCGGAGGCACACAGGACGCAGGCCACTTGAAGCGGAGGATCAACCCCATGGAAAAACTCTACCATGTCGATTTTGACGACAGCCATGGCGCAAAATATGTCATTTTGCCAGGCGACCCCGGCCGCGTGGAAAAAATAGCGGGCTATCTCGACAACCCGCGCTTTTTCCACCAAAACCGCGAATATACCACCTGGCTTGGCGAGGTGGCGGGCGAAACCGTGATGGTGATGAGCACCGGCATGGGCGGCCCGTCTACGGCCATTGCCGTGGAGGAACTGTACCAAACCGGCGTGCGTACCTTTGTGCGCATCGGCACCTGCGGCGGCATGGACGAACGCGTGAAAGGCGGCGACGTGGTGATTGCCACCGGAGCCATCCGCATGGAGGGCACCACCCGCGAATATGTGCCCATCGAGTTCCCCGCCGTGGCCGATTTGGACGTGACCAACGCCCTGGTGGCGGCGGCAAAGGAACTGGGCTTCACCCACCACGCGGGCGTGGTGCAGTGCAAGGATTCCTTCTACGGCCAGCACGACCCCGGCCGCATGCCCATCGGTTACGAGCTGGAGAACAAATGGCAGGCGTGGATCAAAGCGCACTGCCTGGCCAGCGAGATGGAAAGCTCCACGCTGTACATCGTGTGCCAGGTGCTTGGCGCGCGGGCCGGCTGTGTGCTTAGCACCGTGTGGAACCAGGAGCGCCGCAAAAAAGGCCTGACGGACCCGCACTGCCACGACACCACGGACGCCATCAAAACCGCCGTGGAAGCCGTGCGGCGGCTGGTGGAAGAGGATAAAAAAACACAGTAATTTGGAAAGCCTGTGGCCGGTGTCCCTCCGGTGAGCGCACCCCCGGGTGGCTTCTCTTGCCCCTGCGGGGCAATTCACCGGCTCAGCCGCAAGGCAAACGGCGAACAATGCAAAAGCATTGTCCGACGGGTACCGCGGAAGGTAGCTCTCCGGAGGGATACCGGACGCAGACTAAAGCCTGCACCAAAGGAGACGTAAGCCAATGGACTTCGCAAACGTGGCCGCAGCGGCGGCCGATACCATGCGCGACATCGAAGCACGCATCGAAAGCGCCGTTTCCCACATCAAAGCCGCCACGGGTTTGCAGCCTGAAATCGGCCTCATCCTTGGCAGCGGCCTCGGCAGCTACGCCGAGAGCCTTGAAGACCCCGTTTTCCTCCCCTATGCCGACATCCCCGGCTTTCCCGTTTCCACCGTGCCGGGCCACGCCGGGCGGTTCGTGCTGGGCAAAAAATTTGGCAAGGCCGTCATTGCCATGCAGGGGCGCTGCCACTACTACGAAGGCTATCCGCAGGCCATTGTCACCCTGCCGGTGCGCGTGATGAAGGCCCTTGGCGTACAAAAGCTGCTGCTGACGAACGCCGCCGGCGGCGTAAACACGTCCTTCCCCGTGGGCACGCTGATGGTGCTGACGGACCACATCAATTACTCCGGCCAGAATCCCCTTATCGGTCCAAATCTCGAAACCTTCGGCACCCGCTTCCCGGACATGGGCGACGTGTATACCAAATCCCTGCGCGAAACGCTGCTGGCGCAGGCGGAAAAGGCCGGAATTCCCCTGCGGCAGGGCGTTTACATGATGTACACCGGCCCCAGCTTTGAAACCCCTGCCGAAATTCGCATGTCCCGCACCCTTGGTGCCGACGCCGTGGGCATGTCCACCGTGCCGGAGGCCATTGTGGCCCGCCACGCCGGGATGCAGGTGGTAGGCATCTCCTGCATCACGAACTTCGCCGCGGGCGTGACGGACGCCCAGCTTACCCACGAGGAAGTGGTGGAGACCACCACCCGCGTGCACGGCCAGTTTGTGGCGGTGCTGGATTTGCTGGTAGAGAAAGTCTTCTAAGCCATTCATCCCAAAGGAGAACCAACCATGGCAATCAAACGCGTTTTTCTCATCGTGCTCGATTCCGCCGGCATCGGCGCGCTGCCGGACGCCGCCGACTATGGCGACGCGGGCAGCAACACCTTCAAAGCCCTGTATGACAGCGGCAAACTGCACATTCCCACCATGCAGGGCCTCGGCTTTTTCAACATCGACGGCAATTCCTACGGCCCGACGGCAGAAAACCCCACCGGCGCCTTTGCCCGCGTGGCGGAAAAATCCAAAGGCAAGGACACCACCATCGGCCACTGGGAAATTGCGGGCATCATTTCCCCAAAGCCCCTGCCCACCTACCCAAACGGCTTCCCGCCGGAGGTGATCGCCGAGTATGAACGGCTGACCGAGCGCAAGGCCCTGTGCAACAAGCCCTATTCCGGCACGGAGGTGCTTGCCGCCTATGGCCGCGAGCAAAAGGAGACCGGCGGCCTCATTGTGTACACCTCGGCGGACAGTGTGTTCCAGGTGGCCGCCCACGAAGAGTGGATTGGCCTCGACAATTTGTACAAATACTGCGAAATGGCACGTAAAATGCTGGTGGGCGAGCACGGCGTGGGCCGGGTCATCGCGCGGCCCTTCGTGGGCGAATACCCGGACTACCGGCGCACCACGAACCGCCACGATTATTCCATAGAGCCCCCCGCCCCCACCATGCTGAACGCGCTGCAGGCGGCCGGCCTTGCCACCATCGGCATTGGTAAAATTTACGATATTTTCGCCGGCGACGCCGTTTCCGAAACCACCCGCACCACCGGCAACGACGACGGCATGGCCAAAACAACGGCACTGCTGCAAAAGGATTTTAACGGCCTCGCGTTCATCAACCTGGTGGATTTCGACATGATGTACGGCCACCGCAACAACATCACCGGCTATGCCGAGGCCATGAGCGCTTTCGACGCCTGGCTGGCGGACTTTCTGCCGCAGATGGCGGAGGACGATTTGCTGATGATTACCGCCGACCACGGCTGCGACCCCTCCACGGCTAGCACCGACCATTCCCGCGAGTACATTCCCCTGCTGCTGGCGGGCAAACAGGTAAAGCCCGGCATGAACCTTGGCACCCGCGCCACTTTTGCCGACATTGCCGCCACCGTGCAGGACATTTTCGGCGTGACGCAAATCACCGCCGGCGACAGCTTCAAAGGGCTGGTGCTTTAGCTCATATCCACACCACCCAGCGGCCTAGCGGCATTCTGCTTTAGCCCGCTAACGATTTTCGCAAACAAACGGCTGTCTTGGGCCACACGCCCATGGCAGCCGCTTTTTCAGTTTCCCGCCTTGCCGAAACCGCCCGCTTGGGGTAAGATATACTGATGATGTTTTTCCTGAAACCATTTTTGTGAGGTGCACATTGTTCTATTTTTTGTCTATTTTGGCGGGTGCCGTCGTCTCCATCATGATCGCGCTGAACGGCGGCCTCACCGGTGTGTATGGCGTGTGGCTGGCCGCCGTCATCATCCATGTGACGGGGCTTTTTTTCGTGCTGGCGTGGCTGGCGGCAAAACGGGAAAATCCGTTTCGCCACCCCCGTCTGCCGCTCTATTTGTACGGCGCCGGTGTCATTGGGTTTTTTACCACCCTGTTCAACAATATGGCCTTCGGTACCATCAGCGTGTCCGCCATTTTGGCCCTTTGCCTTTTGGGGCAAAGCCTGTTTTCCATTTGCATCGACCATTTCGGCCTGTTCGGCATGCAAAAAACGCCTTTTAAAGCAAAAAAAATCATTGGCCTGCTGTTTATCGCCCTCGGCATCGCCTTCATGATTTTCGTTCAGCCCATGGGCCTTGCCCACGGCAAAACGGCCATTTTTGTGGCGGCGTTGGTCTCGTTCCTCACCGGCATCACCATTGTGGCCTCTCGCACGGTAAACGCCCGCCTGGCCGTGAAAACCAGCATGCTCACCGGCACGTTCTACAACTATGTCACCGGGCTGTGCGTTGCCTTGCTGGCTTTCCCCATCATGAGCGGCGGCTTTGGCGGGTTTGCCGCTTTGGCCACACCGCTGCGGTGGCAAAACGCATGGATTTTCTTCGGCGGCCTTGCCGGTGTCACCGTGGTGATGCTGCAGAATGTGGTGGTGGCGAAACTCCCCGCCTTCTCCGTTTCCCTGCTCATGTTTGTCGGCCAAATTTTCGCCGGTATCCTCATCGACATCATCATCGCCCGCAGCTTTTCGCTGCCAAACCTCATCGGCGGCCTGTTCGTCACCGTGGGGCTGGCCATCAACATGTTTGTAGAGCGCGGGCAAGGCAGCGGCAGGCAAGGCGATACCGCAAAAAGCAACGGGCGGCCATAGCGGCCGCCCGTCTCTTATTTGTAGAATAAATAATATATTATACTAATTGTATTTTATGCTGTTATTCAATCTATATAGTCCCCTAGCTGTTTTTAGAAGACAGCAGCCTTTTCACGCCGTCCAGCAGCATGCGCAGGGGCTTTGTCAGCCGCCACAAAATGGCGTTTTCGTAGGAATCGATTGCCCGGTTCAGCCGCTCCTGCTGCCGTTTCAGCCGCTCGTTTTCCATCTCCAGGCTTACAAACGCGCTGCTGCGCAGGGTGGACGCGTGTTCCACCGTCCACGCAAGACAGCTTTCGGGCATGGTGACATAGCCGTCCTGTGCCGCAAAGGGGCTGAAATCGTGGCTGCACAGGTGCAAAATGGGGTTGTAGCCCTGCAGCGCCTTGAACTGGACGGCCATTACGCTGGGTGCAAACACGGCCACCTCCCTGTGGCCAAACACGTCCGTCACCGGCTCCCGCACGTCAAACGCCTGCGTCATCACGTTGCGGATGCGCTCTGCCAACGGCAGGAAGGGGTCTTTTCCAAGGCTCTCGCCACTATCATATGTCTCCAGCAGCAGGCGGAACGCCCTGTTCCCCGCGCAGCCCGCGAAAACGTTGGCGCTGTAAGCGGTGTCATCCAACAGCCCGAAGGAGGCGTCGTAATACCGCAGGCAGTTGAGCGGCGCGTGGATGCGGATATTGGTGTCGAGATACAGGCCGCCGGCCTCATATATTTTTTGTAGGGCGAAATATTGGCCCACGAACGCCATGTTCCCGGCCCGGTACGCTTCGTTCACCCATTTATTCGCGGCCACATCGCAGTTGCTTTCGTCCAGCAGCACCACCGCCGCCGTTTCCCGAAAAGCCTTTTCCCGCGCCTCGGTCACAAAACCCCCGGGCACCGCGCGGCCAAAGGCGCTGATGTACACGTTGCAGGGCATGGGGTCCTGCCGCAGGCCCATGTATTGGTCCAAAACCTCCTTGCGATTCGCGCAAACACCGCCGGGCGCAAGGTATCGGTTGTTTTCAAAATGGGGCCAAAGCTCCCGCAGGTGCTCGATCAGCAAATCCTGCATGAACCAGCGCACCCGCAAATTAAACGCCGTGCGCACGGCCAAAAAGGCGTAGATGGCCTCTTCACAGGCCGGGTTCCCATGTTCCACGGCCCACTTTTCCGCGTCGATGGTCTCCAGCAATTTGCCGGACAACGCCGTGCCGGACAGGGTGCCATTGCGGCGGTAATAGTGGTAAATGGGCTCGGGAAGGAAGCCGACGGACTTCGCGTAGCTTACCAGCGCCGTCGTGTAGGCGGCGTCCTCAAACGTCACCGCGGGCACATCGCCCAGCCGCTCTATCAGGGCACGCTTCACCATAATGGAACAAAAAGAGGGCGAGCGCAAAATGAGGTATTCGTCCTGCGGCACATTGGCGGAAAAGCGGTTGATGGTGCAGTCAAGGCCGCCCTCGTTGTGCTGCTCCATGGGGGCGGACACGATGTCGTAATCGCCTTCCACAGCCTTTTCGTACAACTGTTCCAGGGCGGTGTATTCCACCGTGTCGTCCGCGTCGCAGCTGTAAATGTAGGTGCCGCGGGCGTTTTTATGCCCCACGGCGCGGGCATTGCCAAGGTTGCCCCATTCTTCGGCCACCACGCGCACCAGCGCCGGATATCGTTCCGCGTATTCTGTGGCCACTTGCAGTGTGTCGTCGGTGGAGCCGTTCTCCACGATTAGGATTTCATAGGGGCCGCGGAAGGTCTGGCGCAGCAGGCAGTCCATCATGGTGGGAAGGGCCTCCGCCGCGTTGTGCGCGGGCACGATGACAGAAATGGCGGGTTGTGCCGGTTTTTCCGATGTCACGTCAATCCTCCCGCGTCTCTTTCATCATCTGCCGCACTTTTTCCAGGTCCTTCGGGGTGTCCACCGAAAGGGAGTCGGAATCCACCAGGGTAAACACCATTTCCTTCCCGTTTTCCAAAAAGCGCAGATGGTCGATGTCTTCGGCCTGTTCCAACTCGCCCATGGGGGTGGCGGCAAAAAAATCCAGCGCAGCCTTATTAAAGCACTCCACACCGATGTATTTTTTGTACTTGAACAGCAGGGTACCGCGCGGGTAGGGCACCGGCGAGCGGGACATGTACACGCACCGGCCGTCTTTGTTGGCCGCCACCTTCAGTTTGGCAAAATCCACCACCTCTGCCGGGTCGTCCATCTCGCGCATCAGCCCGCCGTAAAAGGGCTCGGGCCCGGGCATTGCCGAAGGCAGAGCCGCGCGGATAAGCTTCGGGGCAATCAGTGGCTCGTCGCTGTTCACGCAGATGTACCAGTCCGCTTCTTCCCGCGCACTCACCTCTTGCACCCGCTCGATGTGGTTCGGGTGGTCGGTGCGGGTCATCACATAGTCCATGCCGTGGGCCTTGCAGGCGTCCGCAATGCGCGTGTCGTCCGTGGCGACCAGCACGCGGGCGGCTTCCGCCACCTTTTTGCACTGGCTATAAACCCACCAAACCATCGGCTTACCGCTCAAATCTACCAGCGGCTTTCCCGGGAAGCGCGTGGACGCATACCTGGCCGGAATGACAATGATGATTTTCATAGGGACTCCCCTCGCGTGCGGTTTAAAAATACATGCTGGCGGTGAGAAACGAAACATCCATCTCCCGGGCGCGTTTTTCCAGTTGCAGCTGCATCCCGCTGTTTTTGGCCGTGATTTCGTCGGCGTCCATGTCGTTCGCGCCCACAAGGCTTTGGCTGTAAAAGTTTTGCTCCTTTTTGTGGGAAAACCCGTCGAACCCGGCAAGCTTCACCGCTTTCACGCCGGTTTTCGCCAGCAGCTTCATCAGCATCAGCCCGGCGTTGTCCGCCACGGCCGGGGTGGAGTTGAGCAAATCCACATAGTTCACCGCCAGCGCCGCTTCCGGGCGCTCCGTCACGTTGGAGGTGAATACCATTTTTTCCAGCGGCATGTCGTCAAAGGCGGAAAACCGCTTGCGGTTGCTGACGAAAATATAGTCCGGCTCGAAAAAATCCGGGATGAAGTTGACGGCGAACACGACGGTGTCCTTGTCTTCGGCCGCGGCCAGCACCGTTTCGCGCTGCGTCTCCACAGAAAGGCCCGGCGCTACCACCAGCACCCGCACCCCGGCCAGCCGCCCTTTCAGCCGCGCCAAAGCCGCCGCATCGTCTACAGTTTGCTTCTGGTAGGCCTCGTACAGCTCTTCCATCAATTCTTTATCGTAAGTAAGGCGCTTTTTCGCGGGTAACGAATCCAGCACAGCGCCCACGTCCGTCACCCGCAGGGACTGCTTCGCCATCAGGAAGGTGGCGTAGTTCGGGTGGCAGTGCTTCACAGCGGACAAAAAATAAGCCGCCGAATAGCCCCAGCCGCTTTCCACGTAAATTTGCATCAATTGCTCGTCGATAATTTGCAAGAGCGGCAAAATGTCGTAGCCCGCGCCTTTGTTGGTGTTCAGGTATTCGGTGATGGCCTCGGTGTGCAAATTGCCCGCGCCGCGCCCCATGCCGAACACAGAGGAATCGAGAATCAGTTCCCGCGGGGTGCGGAACTCCACCATCTCCTGCGCGTTGGCAAGGGACAGCTGCAAATTGTTGTGGGAATGCAAGCCGACCGCGATGCCCGGGGCCAGGTTGTGGTCCGCCAGGTACAACAGACGCAAAATGTCGTGTTTGTACATTTCACCCAGGGTATCCACCAGGTAAAAGGCATAGGGGTGCAGCTCGTTCACTTTTTCAATCAGCGAAACAAGCTCCGCGTCCGTGTATCCGATGGTGCCCACGGGCTGCATGCACACGTCGTAGCCCTTTTCCCGCAGCGTGCGCGCAAACGAAAAAGCCTTGCCCATCTCGGCGTCGTCCCCGTGAAAGGTGATGCGCACGATGTCGAGGGGGCTTTGCGCCGCGGGGCCAAGCAACGCCGGGTCCATCTCTTTTTCGCCGATGGCAATCATGGCGGCAACACGGGTGCCGCCTTTTTCACAGGTGAGGATATTGCCGATGTCGGTGTCGGTGGCGTACAAAGAAAAATCCGGGTCATAGGGCGGGCTTGTTAAAAAGCCCACTTCCATGATGTCGATGTCCGCCGAAACGAGCCCGCGGGCAATTTCCCGGATGGTGCGTTTGCCAAACCGCCATTTGTTGATATATCCGCCGTCACGAAGGGTGCAGTCCAAAATTTTGACACGGCGCACTGGCTGGGCTCCTTTCCGGGGTGCCGCAAACAGCGCGCCCCAAGCCTTTCAATCCAACATAATTGTACCGTACTTTCCGGCTTTCGTCAAATTGCCCGCCGCCGGAAGGAAGGCGCGTTTGCGCACAAAAAAGCCGCCCAACAGGGCGGCTTTCATGTCGCTTTGGTTTGCGCCGTTTTACGCGCCTTTGGCTTTGTTCTGGCGCTTCATCATGCGCGCGATGCTGCGGCTGGCCTTGTTTTTGTGAATCAGGCCCTTGCCGCCGGCTTTCGCCAGCGTCACGGCGGCGCTTTTCACGTCGGCTGCGGCGGTATCGGCCGCGGCCGCAATGGAGGTGTTTGCCTTTTTGACAGACGTCCTCAGCGCGCTGCGCGCGGATTTGTTGCGGGCCGTTTGCTTGGCGCTCAGGCGCACGCGGTCTTTCTGCGATTTAATGTTCGGCATTCGGTTACACCTCCCCGTACTGTTGGGTAACAGGCGGCTGCACCACCTGATTGTTGCTTATGACAGCAAAATATATGATACCATCTGCGCGGCAAAAATGCAAGCTTTTTATTGGCCGACAAAGTGAGCGCCGCGCAAAAACGTATTTTCGCATGGCGAACGAGGAGGCCGAGAAGGGTAAATACCCGCGGCTCTGCTGCGGAATGTGCGCCCACAGGGCGCGGGGCCGGGGCTCTGCCCCCGGATAGATACCCTTTATTTCACGGTCACTTTGCACGTTGCCGTTTTTTTCGCGCCGTCCTTGGTGGTGCATGTGATGGTGGCCTTGCCTCTTTTGCGCGCGGTGATAATACCTTTTGGCGTCTACCTTCACAATGCTCTTGTTGCTGGAGGTCCACGTCACTGTTTGGGTGGTAGCCGCGGACGGGCTGATCTTCGGCGTCAGCTGGGCCCCCACAAACAGCAGGTTCACTTTGCCGCCGGCGTAGCCTTCGGCCTCTTCCAGCATGGCCACCACCGGCGTGCGGAACGCAAGCAGCGTGGATGCCAGCAAATACAACAGCACCGCGCCCACAAGGCCAAGTGCCATTCCGCGCCCATGGCAAAGGTTTCTTGCCGTTCGGCGATTATTTACATGTCTCCCGCAAGGCTGAGCGCCTTTACCACGCCGTTTAAAACATCCAGCGGGCGCTCGCCAGCCCGCAACTTTACGGCAATGTACGGCTTTGCGCTGGCGTTCACCAGCACGCGCTTCGCATATTCGCCAAGCAAGGGACGCAGGGTTTTAAAGTCCAGCGCGTCGGAATAAAACAGCAATGTGTCGCGCTGCTGGTTCACCTCGTAAATACCCAGCCGGGCCGCCATCACCCGCAGCAGGCTGATGTCGATGAGCCCCGTTACCGCCGCCCCAGGCTTGCCGTACCGGTCGGCCAGTTCGTCCAGCACGTCGGCGGCGTCGGCCTCGCTTTCAATGGCGGCAATGCGCTTGTAGGCCTCGATGCGGCCCGCCGCGTCGGTGATAAATTTTTCCGGGATGTAGGCGTCCACGGTGATGTCGATGAGGGTGTCGCTTTTGTCCGGCTTCGGCGCTTCGCCTTTCGCCAGGGCCACGGCCTGGTTCAGCATTTTCACGTACAAATCGTAGCCCACAGCCTCCATGTGGCCGCTTTGGCTTTGGCCCAGCAAATTGCCCGCGCCGCGAATCTGCAAGTCCCGCATGGCAATGCGGAAACCGCTGCCGAAGGCCGTGAACTCCCGGATGGCGCTCAGGCGTTTCGCGGCAACGTCCGTCAGCACCTTGTCCCGCCGGAAGGTGAAGTAGGCATATGCCTTGCGGCCGCTGCGCCCCACCCGGCCGCGTATCTGGTACAGCTGGGCAAGGCCCATGCGGTCGGCGTCTTCGATGACGAGCGTGTTGCAGTTGCGCACGTCCACGCCGGTTTCAATAAGGGTGGTGCACACCAAAATGTCGATGTCGCCGTTCAGCAGATCCTCCCACGTGCGGGAGAGGTCGGCCTCGTCCATGCGGCCATGGGCCGTGGCAATGCGCGCCTCCGGCACCATGGCCTTCAGCTTCATGGCGGTCAGTTCAATGGTATCCACCCGGTTGTGCAAATAATACACCTGGCCGCCGCGGCCAAGCTCCTTTTTGATGGCGGAGGCCACCAGCGCCCCGTCGTACTCCATCACGTAGGTCTCCACGGGCTGGCGCTCTGTGGGCGGGTCCTCGATGCTGCTCATGTCGCGGATGCCGGACATGGCCATGTTTAAGGTGCGCGGGATGGGCGTGGCCGAAAGGGTGAGGGAATCCACCCCGATGAAGGCCTCCTTCAATTTTTCCTTGTGCTTCACGCCAAAGCGCTGCTCCTCGTCGATGATGACAAGGCCAAGGTCGTGGAATTTCACGTCCTTCTGGATGAGGCGGTGGGTGCCCACCACAATGTCTACCGTGCCGGCGGCAAGGCCCTTGATGGTGTCCCGGGTCTGCTTCGGCGTGTTGAAGCGGGACAGCATGCCCACCTTCACGGGGAAGGCCTCCATACGGCTTAAAATGGTGTTGTAGTGCTGCCAGGCCAAAATGGTGGTGGGCACCAGAATGGCACACTGCTTGCCGCCCATCACGCACTTGAACGCCGCGCGCAGGGCCACTTCCGTTTTGCCCACGCCCACGTCGCCGGAAAGCAGGCGGTCCATGGGGTGCGGCTTTTCCATGTCTTTTTTGATTTCAGCGGCGCTGGCCAACTGGTCCGCCGTTTCGTCGTACACGAAGCGGGCCTCGAAGTCACGCTGCCATTCGCCGTCGTCCGGGAAGGCGAAGCCCTTTGCGTCCCGGCGGCGGGCGTACAGCTCAATCAATTCCTTCGCCATCTCCGCCGTAGCTGTTTTCACCCGGCTTTTTGTTTTGGCCCACTCGCCGCCGCCAAGGCGCGCCAGCTTCACTTTGTCGCTGTCGCCCGGGGCGGTGTAGCGGGAAAGCAAATCCAACTGGGTGACGGGCACGTACAGCGTGTCCGCCTTGTCGTAGCTGATTTTCAGGTAATCCTTCACCACGCCGTGCAAGTCCAGCCGCTGGATGCCCGAATACAGGCCGATGCCGTGGTGTTGGTGCACCACAAAGTCGCCGGGCTTGATGTCCGACAGGCTGGACAGGCCCTTGTTTTTTGGCTTTTTGGCCTTTTTTAAGGCGGTGTCCTGCCTGCGGGAGGTGAAAACGGCAAAGCGCGCGTCGGTACAATCGGCGCCGGAGGTGAGGTGGCCGTGCAGCACGGTGACGCCGCCGGGGGCGTCGCCCACAGCAAAGCCCGCGTCGGCCAAATCGCGGGAAAGGGCCTTCGCCGCGCGGGGCGTGCCCGCCAGCACCACCGTGCGGTATTTTTGCGCGGCCAGCGGCTCCAGTTCCGCCACGAGGCCCGCCACGTCCCCGGCCCACGGGGGCAGCGTGTGGGCGGGCATGGCGATGTTTTCGTCCAGCTTCACGTCCGGGATGGCCCGGGCAAAGTTTTCGCAGTAAATGGCGGGCTTTTTGGCCGCGGCGTGCAGGATATCCGCCATGTCGGCGTAAAAGCCCAACAGCGCCCCGGCCAGCACGCCTTCTTCCAAGAGGCCCTTTTGCTCCTCGCCAAAGCGGAAGGCCACGCCAGCCGACTCTTCGCGGATGGCGGCGGGCTCGTCGAAAAACAGCAGGGCATCATTCATATAGTCCATGATGCCCGCGGGCGCCTCATAGCGCATGGCGAGGTATTTGTCCATGCCCTCGGGCATCACGCCCGCGTCCAGCATTTCAAGGTCCCGTTCCATCACGGCGGCAAGGGCTGTTTTGGCCGGGTTTTTGATTTCCTCCAGGCGCTTGCGCAGCAAGGCGGCCGCCTCGTCCGGCTGACCGAACAGCACCTCCCGCGACGGGGAGATGTGGATTTTTTTCAGCGCCGTTTCACGCCGCTGGCTGAGGATGTCGAAGGCGTGGATGGTCTCCACGTCGTCGTCCCAGTATTCCACACGGGCGGGCAGGGCCATGTCCGGCGCGAAGATGTCCACAATGTCGCCCCGCACGCTGAACTGGCCGGGGCCGTCCACCTGCTGGCGGCGGTAATAGCCCGCCTTGCTCAGGGTTTCGATGAGGCTTTGGCGCGGGATGGCCATGCCGGGCTTCACCGTCAGGGTGCCCGCCAAAAACTCCTCCCGCGGCAGCGTGCGCTGCAGCACGGCCTCGATGGGCGCGGCCACCACGCGCACCCGCTCGCCCGCCAGCGCGCCCAGCACCTGCAGGCGGCGGTGTTCATATTCGCGGCTTTGGCCCTCGATGTTGCGCAAAATAAAGTCCCGCGCGGGGTACACCGCCGCCGCAATACCAAGGGTGTTGGCGTCTTCGGCAAAGCGCGTGGCCTCGGCCTCGCCCGCGGTGATGACAAGGGCGGTCTTGTCCATATCCTCGCAAAGGCACGCCAAAACAGCCGCCCGGGCGGCACCTGGCAGCCCGAACAGCGCGTTTTGCGTGGCCGGTTTTTGCACCGACGCCAGCAGGCGGCGGTACTCCGGCGTTTCTTTTAGAGGGGCTGCAAACATGGTGGTCGGTGGGCCTCCTGCGTATAGGTTCCGGCCAGGGAGGGCAGAGGGTTTCCCAAAAAGCCCTGGCAACACAGTCTATTTCTCGCCGTTAAACCGGCTCATCGCCTCGTCAAACGCGCCTTTCACCACCAGCTCGGCGGCGGCGCATACATCGTCAAAACGGTTTTCAATGGCCCCTGCCTCGGCGGCGGTCAGCCGCGACAGCACCCAGTCGGCCAGCTCATAGTCCTTCACCGGGCGGTCTCCCACGCCGATTTTGACGCGCGGGAAATCCTCGCCCAAAAAGGTGATGATGCTTTTCAGGCCGTTGTGGCCCCCTGCACTGCCGCTTTTGCGCAGGCGCAACACACCCGGCGCCAACGAGATATCGTCGAATAGCACCAGCACCCGCTCCGGCGGAATTTTGTAAAATTCCGCGGCCTTCAAGAGGCTTTGGCCGGAAAGGTTCATGAACGTCTGCGGCTTCAGCAGCATCACCTGCCGCCCGCCAAGGGTGCCCGTGCCGTACAGGCTGTCGAATTTCGAGCGCTTCACATCCACGCCCATTTGCCCCGCCAGCTTGTCCAGCGCGGCGAAGCCCACGTTATGGCGCGTGCCCGTATATTTTTTGCCGGGGTTGCCCAGCCCTGCGATGATCCACTCGACACCCCGGCCTCTTTTTGAAAAGAACATATACACGTTACTCTTTCAGCATAGGATACTAAAATACAGAATAGCAAAAATTTTATACAAACATCGTCGAAACGGGCTTGTCGTTGTAAATGCGGCTCACGGCCTCGGCAATCACCGGCGCGCATGTAAGCACCTTCAGCTTCGGGCTTTTCTTTTCCTCCGGCAGCAAAATGGTGTCCAGCAGCACCACCTCCGTCAGCGAAGACTTTTCAATGCGCTCGATGGCAGGGCCCGAAAGCACCGCGTGGGTGGCGCAGCAGGTGACGCTTTTGGCACCCTGGCGAATCACCTCGTCCGCCGCGCCCGTCAGCGTGCCGGCGGTGTCGATCATATCGTCCACAATGATGACGTCCTTGTCCTTGATGTCGCCGATGACGTTCATCACTTCCACGGCGTTGGGCTTGGGGCGGCGCTTGTCAATGATGGCCAGAGGCGCGTCCAGCCGCTGGGCAAACTGGCGCGCGCGGTTCACGCTGCCAAGGTCCGGGCTCATGATCACGACGTTCTGTTTCATCTCCGGGTCTTTGCGGAATTTGTTAAGGAAATATGGCGCCAGAATGGGCATGCCCACCATGTGGTCCACCGGGATGTCGAAAAAGCCTTGGATCTGCGGCGCGTGCAGGTCCATGGTCAGCACGCGGTCCGCCCCGCTTTTCACGATGAGGTCCGCCACCAGTTTTGCGGTGATGGGGTCGCGCGCTTTGCTTTTGCGGTCCTGCCGGGCGTAGCCGAAATAGGGCATCACCGCCGTGATGCGCCCGGCCGACGCGCGGCGGAAGGCGTCGATCATGATCAGCATTTCCATCAAGTTCGTGTTCACCGGGCTGGACGTGCTTTGCACCACGTACACGTCGCTGCCGCGCACGGTTTCAAAAATGCTGACGGATATCTCCCCGTCGGAAAATTTTGAAACTTCGCTTTTCCCCATGGGAATGCCAAGATTTTCCGACATCGCCTGTGCCAACGGCTTGTTGGAATTGCCCGCAAAAATTTTGATCTCCCTGCCGTGATAGTCCATTCGTTTCCCCCGCGCACCGTATTTGTTAATTCCTTCACAACCAAAACGGCACAAACGCCCCTTGCGTGTTGCACCTTATCTATAAGCTTACCTGTTTGGCACAAATTTGCAAGGGGTTTTTGAAATTATGTGTGTGGGAAAATGCACGTTGCGGTTTTCAGGGAAAATGGCCGCAAAACAAACACAGCTAGCTGTAGACGTGAGGGCGGCGGGCATAAGCGCATCGTCAGCCGCAAGGCAAACGGCGAACAATGCAAAGCATTGTCCGACGGGTGCCGCGGAAGGTATCCAGTTCAACGTCAAAAATGTTTCATTTTTGACCAGTTAAACGCACGCACAGCAGATGCGCGTTGCACACCGGCATCGCGACTACAGCTCCGCCTAAACCCACGGCTCCAGCATGCCGCGCATCCAGGCGGCAACGTCCATGCCGTACACCTCGTCCAGATGCTCATTCGTCAGCACGTCGGTCGTCTCGCCCACGGCCAGCAGGCGGCCGCCGTCCATCAGGGCGGCGTGGGTGCCGAATTTTTTGGCCACGCTTACGTCGTGCACCACGCTGACGACCGCGCGGCCCGGCGCTGTTACCCACTTGCCCACCAGCGTAAACAGCTGCTTTTGAAAGGCAAGGTCCAGGTGGTTTTCGGCTTCGTCCAGCACCAGCACGGCGGGGTCCTGCGCCAGGGCCTGGGCCAGGAAAGCCCGCTGCAATTCGCCGCCGGAAAGGGTGAGCAGGCTTTGGCGGCGCAAAGCCTCCATGCCCGTGGCGTGTAGGGCGGCGTCCACCATGGCGGCGTCGTTTTCGTCCTGCCGGCAGTAGCGCCCGAGGGACACCGCCTCCTCCACGGTGAAGCCGTAGGTGATGTGGTGGTTCTGGGCCAGCACGCCAATTTTTTGCGCCAGCTGCCTTGGCCGCAGGACCGCGGCATTTTGGCCGCAAATTTCCACCGCGCCCGTGTGGGCCGCGGCGCCTGTCAGCGCCTTCACCAGCGTGCTTTTGCCCGCGCCGTTCGGCCCCACCACGGCCAGCCACATGTTTTCTTCCACGGCGAGGGACGCGTCCCGCACAATGTACCTGCCGCCGAGAGTGACGGAAATATGCTCCGCCTTCAGCAATGCGTTTGCCATACCCTCACCGTCCTTTGCGGGTTTTGAAGAACACGAACACAAACACCACGGCCCCCACCAGCGATGTGACCACGCCGATGGGCAACTCCCGCGGGCGCAGCACTGTGCGGGCGGCAAGGTCCGCCAGCATGAGGAACACCGCCCCGGCGAACAGGCTTGCCGGCAGCAGCTTTTTGTGGTTCGGCCCGGTGAGCAGGCGGACGATGTGCGGCACGATGAGCCCCACAAAGCCGATGGACCCGCCGATGGAAACAGCCACACCGATGAGCGCCGCCACCGCCCCCAGCACCAGCAGCTTCGTGCGGCGCACGTCCACCCCCACGGCGCGGGCGTTGTCCTCGCCAATGGCGAAGGCGTTCAGCTCTTTCGCCTTTGCCAGCAGCACCGCGCCCCCGGCGGCCAAAGTAACGGCCATCAGGGCGGCGTCTTTGTAGGAAGCGGTGGCAAGGGAGCCCATGGTCCAGAACACCACCGGGCGCAGGCGCTCGCCCGCGAAGGCCACGGCAAGGCTGATGAGGCTGTTTGCGAACATGGAAAACACCACGCCCACCAATATGATGGTGCCCGTGGAAAGGGAATGGTCCAGCGCGTTTGCCAGGCCGATGATGCACACCACGGACAAAAACGCGAACAAAACGCCCATCACCGCCGCGCCGCCGGTTGCCATCCACGGCGCCAGGCCGCCGAAGGCGATGGCCAAAACCGCCCCCAGCGCCGCGCCGGAGGAAACGCCGAGGGTGGAGCCGTCCGCCAGCGGGTTGCGCAAAAGCCCCTGCATGACCGCGCCACACAAAGACAGCGCCGCGCCCACCAGCGCCACGCAAATCACCCGCGGCAGCCGCACGCCGATGAGCACCGAAAAGGCGGTGCTTTGGGCGGCGCCGCCGGCGGCAGGGCCATTTGCGGAAGGGAAAAACAGCTCGGCCAGCGCGCTGCCCACCTCAGCAAAGGAAAGCCCCACGCTGCCCACCAGCACGCACAACACAAACACCGCCAGGATAGCGGCGGCAAACAGCAAATAGGCACATGCGCCGAACCCATGCGCCGAACCGCCGTTTTGGCGTTTTCGTGTTTTGCTTTGCACAGCCTGTTCCATTTTCAACGCTTCCACCCTTTGCTACGCGGCAACTTCGCCGCCGCTTTCACCTGCGTCATTGCCCAGCAGCGCGGCCAACTCCTTTGCCGCCTGTGCAAGGCGCGGCCCCGGGCGGGTGATGGCGTCTGCGTCCACCTGCAGCACCCGGCCGTTTTGCACGGCGGCAATGCTTTGCCAGCCGTCGCGGCCCAAAATCTCCTCCACCGGCGTGTCGCTTTCGCCGTAGTACATGGCCGTGGTGATGATATAATCCGGGTCGCGGCTGAGGACCTGCTCAGCGGACACCTCGGCCCAGCCGTCCACGTCGGCAAAGATATTTTCAAGGCCCAGCATGGCGGCAATCTCGTCCATGAACGTGCCGCCGCCCGCGGCCCACAGGCCGTATTCCAGCGGAGACACCTCGAAGTACACCGTTTTACCGGCGCTGCTTGGCAGTGCCTGCGCGGCGGCGGCCGCCTCTTCAAAGCCCGCCTTCATATCGCCGATGACCGCCGCCGCCTCGGCACTTTTGCCAAGGCTGCCGCCAATGAGGGTGATGGCGGTGTAGGTGTCCTCAATAGAGGCCGCCTCGCAGGCCACCGTGACGATGCCCGCCGCCTCGATTTTTTGCACGGTTTCCAGCGTCTGGTTCATGGTGCTCAAAAACACCACGTCGGGCCGCAGTGCTACAATTTCCTCCACGTTGGTCTGCATGCCGCTTTCCACGGCGGGCACGTCCAGCGCTTCGGCGGGCCAGTTGCAATATTCACCGCGGCCCACCAGCAAATCCCCCGCGCCCAAGGCGTAGATGATCTCGCAGTCCGCCGCGGACAAGGCCACCACACGCTCCACCTTGGCAGGCAGGGTAATTTCGCGGCCTTTCATGTCGATGACGGTAACGCTTTCGCCGCCTGCGGAACCTGTTCCGCCCCCGCAGGCCCCCAGCATGGCGCACACCAAAACAAACATCAAAAAAACCAAACCAATGCGTACTTTTTTCATCTTGTTTTCCTTTTCTTTTGCGTGAAAACCCGAGATGAGAAAAGTGCCCCCCTCACATGAGGGGAGCACTGTAAGCCGCGTAAAAAGGCCGCAAACGACCTCTCGCAGTTTTCCGCCTTTCGGCGCTCACACCCAGGAGAAAGGATATTCGCGCGTTCGCGTTTGCTACGCACAGCCATCCTCTGAACAAGGCAGGTCTCCCGGCTTGGCTTCATCCTACAGGGGCGCCTTCCCACCTCTTGGGTAGTGGCATACTGCCCCTTCGTCAGCTTCACGGTTACTGGGTTAGCCCGGAATTTTCATCCGATTCCCTTTTCAGCGCGCATTGCAGCGCGCACCTTGCTGGTTATTCACTTGTATTTTGTGCGGATTTTAGCCGTTCTTTGTCTCGAACTCTTTCATGAATTCCACCAGCGCTTCCACGCCCTTTTGCGGCATGGCGTTGTAAATGGAAGCGCGCAGGCCGCCCGTGGCGCGGTGGCCCTTCAGGTTCGACATACCGGCCGCGGCCGCTTCTTTCACAAACTGGGCGTCCAGCTCTTCGTTGCCGGTGTTGAAAGTCACGTTCATCATGCTGCGGTTTTCCTTCACGATGCCGGCTTTGTAGAAACCGGAGGCGTCAATGGCATCGTACAGAATAGCGGCCTTCTTCTGGTTGCGCTCTTTCATGGCGGCAAGGCCACCCGTGCGGCCAATCCACTCCAGCACCAGCATGGCGATGTAGATGGGATAGGTGGACGGGGTGTTGTACATACTGTCGTTTTTGGCCTGGATGCCGTAATTCAGCATGATGGGCGTGCCGGGGATGGGATCATACAGCAGGTCGTCGCGGATGATGACCAGCGTGAGGCCCGCCGGGGCAATGTTTTTCTGGGCGCCCGCATAGATGATGCCGTACTTCGACACGTCGATGGGCTCACTCAAAATGCAGGAGGACATGTCTGCCACAAGGGGCACGCTGCCGGTGTCCGGCACATAGTTCCATGCGCTGCCGTAAATGGTGTTGTTTGTGCAAATGTGCACATAGTCCGCGCCGGGGTCAAGGTCCAGCTCGTCCTGTTTCACGATGCGGGCAAATTTTTCGTCCTTGGTGGTGCCGGCCACGCGCACGCTTTTGCCAAAGGCGGCGGCAATTTCCTGGGCCTGCTCGTAGGCCTTGGTGGAGAAGTTGCCGGAAAGCACATAGTCCGCCTTGCCGTTTTTGGCAAGCAGGTTCAGCGGAATCATGCCGAACTGCTGCGTGGCGCCGCCCTGCAGGAACAGTACTCTGTAGTTGTCCGGAATGCCAAGGGTGCTGCGGAACAGCGCCTCGGTGTTTTTGATGATCGCGTCATACACTTTGGAGCGGTGGCTCATTTCCATAACGCCCATGCCGCTGCCCTGGTAGTCCATCATTTCATTGGCCGCTTGCTGCAGCACTTCCTCGGGTAAAATGGACGGCCCGGCAGAGAAATTGAAAATCCTCGACATTGATATGCCTCCTCAAAATTTGTTATCCGCGTGCCAAAACTCCGTGCGGCACATTCTCACAAAATCCATTCTAGCATAAACATTCTGAAAAAAGAATACCTGTTAATTAATAAACCACCCGCGCCGCAAAAGCGGCGCGGGTTTTGTTGCCCAAAGAGGTTTCTGGAACAATTTTCGCTTACATGCCGCGCTTTTTTTCGCACGTGCCGGCAACATCAGGGCCGCCCATCACATCCCATTTTCTTTTTTTGCACACGGCACAGGCGCACCTGCAATAAAAAGCCGCCTTCCCGCTTTTTGCGGGGAGGCGGCCATACATGTATTATGGCCACGCAGCTTCAGGCACGGATATCCAGCCTTTGGCCGGGGGCGGCCAAACGGCGCGCCATCTCCATCAGCTCTTTGTCCATGTCGGTCTTCGTTTCTTCGGCGCGCAGCTTGGCCGTATAGTCCGCTTTTTGCGTAAACCAGTACCGGTTAAAATCCCGCGCGTTCACGCCGCTTGTAGGGAGCATGCCGCCGCCTCCTTCCGGTCAATATCCGAAACCTTCACTCTTGTATATTCGGCGCGGCGCGCTGGAACTTTAGGCCTTTTTATCAGCGCGCAAAAAAAACCGGCCCTGAGGGGCCGGCTTTTTTGCGCGCGTGGCATTCCTGCGCGCCAATATGCCTACGGCGCCCCATCTTTACGGAGGTAAACAGGTGGGCACCGCAAACAACACATTTGCCCCGCCTCTGTGAAAAGGGCACAAGGTGCTGCTTGCGCCTGCCGGGGGAATACGTACTTGGACATTTTACCACAATTCTTTTTCAAATGGCGCACATGCTATCAATATATCCGTGATTTTCGCGCATATCCATCGTGTTTCCGTGTTAAAATTTTTTCAATCTTTTCCCCCGCGCGCGGAAAAGGTGCAAAAAAGGTACAAAAACCCAGTCCCGGGGGGGGCCGGCGAGGCCGGCGGGCGGACAAAGCCAACACAACAGCCGCAGCAAAAACAAGGGAGTGGTTTT
>JAVBNG010000044.1:0-8455 GCA_031551695.1 Oscillospiraceae bacterium | reverse complement strand
CGCGGCGGCCTGAAGCTGGAAAAGGCGCTGGCTGTGTTTGGCGCCAGCCCTGCCGGGAAAGTATGCATGGACATCGGCGCGTCCACAGGCGGTTTTACCGATTGCATGCTGCAAAACGGCGCAGCCCATGTGTACGCCGTGGACGTTGGCTACGGCCAGCTGGCCTGGGCCTTGCGCAATGATGAGCGTGTCACCGTGATGGAGCGCACCAACGCCCGTAACCTCACGGAAAACGACGTGGCGGACAAAATCGATTTTTTCACCATAGACGTGTCGTTTATTTCGCTGAAGCTCATTTTGCCCGCCGTGCGGCGGCTGGCCGCCGCCACTTGCGACGTGGTGTGCCTGGTAAAGCCGCAGTTTGAAGCCGGGCGCGAAAAAGTGGGTAAAAATGGCGTGGTGTCGGACGAAAAGACGCATAGGGAAGTGCTGCAAAAAGCCGTGGGTTATGCCGCAGAAAACAGATTCCGCGTGCTGGGGCTGAATTTTTCGCCGGTGAAGGGGCCGAAGGGGAACATTGAGTTTTTGATGCTGTTGCACGGCGGCACAGATGGCCGGGAAAACGGCACGGCAGGCGCGGCGGGAAAAGCAGAGGGCGCTCCTTCCGCCTCCGAAGACCTATCGGAAGACCTTGCGGCGGCCATCGCCGAAACTGTCAGGGCGGCTCATGCGGAATTGTAAGCGGGCACAAAACGCTCCGTCTCCTTACATAAATCAAGATAAAGAAGAAAAAGGGGGAACGCTTTGAACATTTTCATTTTGCCAAACACGGACAAGCCCGAAGCGTTCAAGGCCGCGCGCAGCTGTGCGCGCCTCCTTTCCCTGAACGGCGTGCATATTTTGGTGAACGCGGCGCACAAGGACCGCATTTTTGCCTCCGATGACGTCATCGACGCCATATTCACCACGGAAGAAGACGCGTGGCGGCAGTGTGACATCGTGCTTACCGTGGGCGGCGACGGCACCATGCTGCACGCCGCGGTAAAATCCATGCAATACCACAAGCCGCTGTTTGGCGTGAACACAGGCCGCCTGGGCTTTTTGACCACGCTGGAAACGGACGAACTGGAGCAACTGGCCCGCCTGCCGAACGGGGACTTTATCATTGAAGAACGCAGCGTCATCGAGGTAGCCTCTGGGAATTCCGTGTGCAAGGCGCTGAACGACATCGTGTTTTTTAAAGGCTCGGTGGAAAAAACCATTCTGTTGGACATTTTCTGTGACGACGTGTTTGTCAGCCGCCTGCGCGGCGACGGTGTGGTGTTCGCCACGCCCACCGGTTCCACGGCCTATTCCCTCAGCGCCGGTGGCCCGGTGGTGGACGCGCGCATCCCCTGCATCACCGTGACGCAAATTTGCGCCCACATTGTGCAAACGCCGCCGCTGGTATTTGCGGACGACCGCCTGCTGCGCGTGGCGCAGGGCGACAACGCGTTTGAGCAGGTATTTGTAAGCTGTGACGGCATGCGGCCGTTTTTGCTGCCGAAGGAGCAGGAAGCGGTGGTGCGGCTCTCGGACTGCACAGTGCCGCTGGTGTGCTTCTCCGACGCAGACCAGTTGAAATCCATTGACAGCAAGCTAAAAGGGAGATAGTGTGGTGAATAAAAAAACACGGCACCAAAAAATCATAGAGCTGATCGAGACCAGCGACATCGGCCGGCAGGAGACCCTGCTGGAGCTGCTGCGCGCCGAGGGCTACAACGTGACACAGGCCACGGTCTCGCGGGATATCAAGGAGCTGCACCTGGCCAAAGCGGCGAACGAAAAAGGGGAGTACCGCTATGTGGTGCGCGAACAGGCAGACGATAAAAAGCGCTTTGAGATGATTTTTTCCGAGACGGTGCTGGACGCGGACGCCGCGGGGAATATTGTGCTGGTGAAATGCCGCACGGGCATGGCAAACGCCGCCTGTGAGCTGTTTGATGCGGAGACCGAGCGCAAGGCAGGCGAGTGGGCCGGCGTCGTCGGCACTTTGTCCGGCGACAACACCTTCCTCATCATCACCCGCACAGAGGCCTTTGCCCACGAGCTTTGTGCCCATCTGGCAAAATACCGGCGTTCGGCCGCGCTTTAGTGCACCCATCTGAAGGAACGAAAAGTCCATTTTGTGACGAAACTACAACAAAAAGGGCCAATACTATGCTGAACGAGATCGCAATTGAAAATGTGGCGGTGATTGAAAAAGCCCGGGCTTCCTTTGGCCCCGGCTTCAATGTGCTTACCGGCGAGACCGGCGCCGGCAAGTCCATTTTAATCGATTCCATCAACGCCATTTTGGGCAGCCGCGCCAGCCGTGACATTGTGCGCAGCGGCGCCGCCAAGGCCAGCATTTGGGCCATGTTCAGTGATATTGGCGAAAAAACGAGGCAAAAGCTGGCGGACGCCGGTTATGAGCCGGAAGATGAACTGTTGCTGCAGCGTGAAATTACCGCTGAAGGCAAAAGCACCTGCCGCATCAACGGCATGCCCGCAACCGCCGCCGTGCTGCGGGATGTTTGCGGGGATCTATTGCAAATCCATGGCCAGCACGACAACCAAAGCCTGCTGAACCCGGCAAGCCACCTGGCGCTGCTGGACGCCTACGCCAAAAATAGCGCAGATTATCATCGATATTACGAGGAATATAAAAATTTGATAGAGATCCGTAAAGCCATGGACGCCCTTTCCATGGATGACGCGGAAAAGGCACGCCGCACAGGTACGCTAACCTACGAAGTGGACGAAATAGAAAAGGCGGCCTTAAAGCCCGGCGAGGATGAGGCGTTGGCGGAAAAGCGCAACATCGTGCAGAATTCCCAAAACATCCTCTCTGCCCTTGGGGCGGCGCACGAGGCACTGTCCGGCGGAGACGATACGGAGGGCGCGACAGACCTTTTGGGCAATGCCCGGGCCGAGCTGCAGGCCGCCGCTGCCCACGCGCCGGAGCTTGGCGGCTTTGCAACGATTATTGAAGAGGCATATTACAATATTTCCGATGTGTCGTCTGAATTGCAACGAAAGCTAAATGACTTTACATTTGACGACAGCCAGTTGAACGATATAGAATCCCGGTTGGACGTGCTGTACCGGCTGAAGCAAAAATACGGTGGAACGGTGGAAGATATCATCGCCTACGGCGAAAAGGCGAGGGCGGAGCTGGAGAGCATCACCCTGTCCGACGAGACGCTGGAAACACTGCGCAAACAGGAAAAAGAGGCCGGGGCAGTTACGAAAAAGGCAGCGGATGTGCTCACAAAGTCCCGCACAGAGGCCTTCGCCCGCCTGAACGCAGAAATCAAGAACGCGCTGGAGTTTTTGTGCATGCCGGGCATCGTGATGACGCTGGAACACGAGACGGTGCCGTTCGGGCCGAAGGGGCAGGACAATCTGTCCTTCAGCATCTCCACAAACCCGGGTGAAACACCAAAGCCGCTTTCTAAAATTGCCTCCGGCGGCGAGCTTTCGCGCATTATGCTGGCCATCAAAAGCGCGCTGGCCGAAAAGGACGAGATTGGCACCGTTATTTACGATGAGATCGACACCGGAATCTCCGGCCTTGCGGCGGGGCGCATCGGCCAGTTGCTGCAGGATACTTCCCGCGGGCGTCAGGTCATCTGCGTCACCCACACGGCGCAGATAGCGGGCTATGCCGCGCGCCATATGCTGATTGAAAAGCACGTGGACGGCGGACGCACCCGTACGGACATCCGCGAATTGGACCACGCCGCCCGCGAAAACGAACTTGCCCGCATCATCTCGGGCGACGCCATTACCGACGCGTCGCGCCAAAACGCAGCCGAAATGCTGGCCGCGGGCAAGCAGCGGGCCATCAACAATTTGTGATTAAAATAATGACTGTGATACAAGGGGAATGAAAAAAGGCAATGGAAAACATATTCGACCTGTTGAAAGCACGCGGTTTGGTGGCGCAGTCCACCGATGAAGGGGGCGTGCAAAAGCTGCTGGGCAGCGAGAAAGTCACTTTTTACATCGGCTTCGACGCCACGGCGGACAGCCTGCATGTTGGCCATTTTTTGCAGCTTATCGTGATGCGCCATCTGCAAAAGGCGGGGCACAAGCCCATCATCCTGCTTGGCGGCGGCACCACCATGATCGGCGACCCCACAGGCAAAAGCGACATGCGCAAAATGATGACCAAGGAGGAAATTGGCCACAACGCCGAATGCTTCCGGCGGCAGATGTCGAAGTTCATCGCCTTTGAAGACAGCGAAAACGCCGGCGATAACGGCGCCATCGTGGTGAACAACGCCGACTGGCTTTTGGACATTAATTACATGGAATTCCTGCGCGACATCGGCGTTTGCTTCTCTGTGAACAAAATGCTTGCCACAGACGCGTTCAAGGCCCGTTGGGAGCGCGGCCTCAGCTTTATGGAGCTGAATTACATGCTGCTGCAAAGCTACGATTTCCTGCACCTGTTCCGCACCCTGAACTGTAAAATGCAGTTCGGCGGCAACGACCAATGGAGCAATATCATCAGCGGTGTAGACCTGATACGCCGCAAGGAGGGCAAGGAGGCATACGGCCTGACGTTCACCCTGCTTACCACCCGCGAGGGCGTGAAAATGGGCAAAACGGAAAAGGGCGCCGTGTGGCTGGATCCTGAAAAAACCCCGCCTTACGAGTTTTTCCAGTACTGGCGCAACATTGAAGACGCCAGCGTGAAAAATTGCATGCGTTTGCTCACGGACATCCCGCTGGCCGACATTGACGCCGTGGTGGAAAACGACGGCCCCAGTGTGAACGCCGCCAAAGAGCGCCTGGCCTACGAGCTGACGGCCCTGGTGCACAGCAGGGGCGAAGCCGACAAGGCCCTTGCCGCTGCCAAAAGCCTGTTTGGCGCGGGCAGCGCCCACGCGGACATGCCCACCACACAGCTTCCGGCCGAAGCCGTCACCGAGGGGGGCGTTCCGGTGCTGGATCTGCTGGTGGCATGTGGGCTGGCGCCGTCCAAGGCGGAGGGCCGCCGCCTCGTGCAACAAGGTGGCATTTCCATCGACGATGTAAAAATTACCGATATCTCCCAAAAAATTGCCGGTAAAGATCTTGAAAAGGGTGTTATTATTAAAAAAGGCAAAAAGGTGTTCCACAAGGCAATGCTGTAAAATGGCTGAAAAATAAGGGCACCCGGTCAAAATGCAAAATACGCAAAAACGTTAAATAAACCTTTTCTTGGGTATGCTGCATATCGGGAAGGGTTTTTGTATATTTTTGTTTGTCCGTTTCGCGGATATCGGGGAATATATATCAAATTATCGTTAAATTATTAAAACCAGCCGAAAACACATCGGCTGGTTTCTGGTAGATTTACAGCAGTTTTCTGCCTGTTATTCATATTTAAAATCCAGGGGCCAGCTGTGGCCGGTCTGGTGCTGTTTGGCACCTGTTTTTTTGGCGTATGCGCTCGGTTTGGGGCTGGCCGCAGGCCAGCTTACGCCACGCCAAAGGCATTCTTCAAAGCCCCGGTGGCCACATCCGCGTCCTCGGCGCGCACCAAAATGGAGATATCCAGATCCGATGTAGTGATCATGTAAATATCCGCCCCAGCGCCGGACAGGATTGCCAGCACCTTTGCCGCCACACCCGCACTTTCCAGCATGCTTGCGTCAAACAGGTAGATTTTGGAAAAACCACCGCTGATCATCGGGGCGGGCAGCTCGCTGTGGGGCAGGGCTTTCAGGGCATTCATCGCGTCGTCAAAATAGTGGAACGGCGCGGTGAAACTGAACTGGATTTCATCCCCCTGGGGTGCCGTTTGGCTGATCATGTCCACCACTACGCCGCTGTTTGCCAAAGCGGCCAGGGTTTTTGCCATGGTGCTGCTGTTTGCGGCCTTCATGCTGATCATCATCATGTCGTCCACACACTCAACTTTCGAAATTCCGGCCATAGTCCGCCTCCTTAGTCCAATACCAAAAATTCCGGCGCGATATATTCCTGCAAAACACCCTTGATATAGTCCAAATTAAAGCCCGGCGCAATGGAACGCACGCCGTGCTGGGCCGCCAGCTCGTCCGTGTAGTCGCGGAACATATAGTCGCGGATGTCGCTGTAACCCGCGCCATAGTGGGTAATGGTGGGATAGGCCTTTACGTTGCCCATCTCCACCGGATGGCGTGTGCCGTCGGGGTCCACCGTTTGGGAAATGTCGAAGGCAAAGCAGATGCCGATAAGCTGGTCCGGCTGGCTTTGCGCCGAGATGAAATTGCCAAGGGACCACGCCACCGGTATTTTGCGTCCATCTGTGGGGTTATCGATGTACTCTATGCCCTGGATGACGTGGGGATGGGTGCCGATAATAGCGTCTGCGCCCCATTCCACCAGGCTGTTTGCCAGGGTGCGCTGGGCGTCCGTGGTGATATGGCTGTTTTCCACTTCCCAGTGTACGCCCACCACTACCGCGTCCGCCAGTTCGTCCGCGCGCTTCACCAGCCGCTCTATTTTGTCCGTCTCCGACGAGTAAATCACGTGCGCTTCCGCACCCTCCGGCTCCGGCAGGCCGTTAGTGTGGTCCGTAAAAGAAAGGTAGGCAATCTTGATGCCATTCACCGTGTGCATCACAATATCGGCGTCGTCCTCGTTTACAAACAATCCCGGCACCACCACGTCGTCCGGCATGGCGCTCCAGAATTTACGGGTGGCCGCCACGCCGCCGGCGCCTTTATCGTAAGTGTGGTTGTTCGACACCGCAAACACCCGCCAGCCCGCATCATAGGCGGCCTCGGCGCATTCGCCCGGCGTGGAGAACATGGGGTAGGTAGAAGCGGGAAACTCGTTGTTTACCAGCGATTCCTGGTTGATCCAGTTCACATCAAACTGCTTGAAAAAATATTTTGTGTTTTCGTAGATATAGTTAAAATCGTAACCCGTTCCGCCCGCCCTGCGCTGCGCCTGGGAATACAGGCCGTCGTGGATGAGGTTGTCGCCCACGGCGGAAAACTTCACCGTGTTGGTAACAGGCTGGGGCTCGGGTTCCGGTTCCGGTTCCGGTTCCGGCGCGGAGGCCAGCGATGTGGAAGAGCCGCCGGATAAAGCACTGCCCTCCGCGCCCAGCTTGGCAACACCGCCGTTTTTTTCAACGGCGCGCGCAATGCCATAGGACAGCGCGTACACGCCGGCCAGCAGCAAAACAGACGCCACTGTGATTAGCAGCGCTTTTCGGCCTTTGCCTTTTCGCTTTGGTTGTCTCATAAACCCCTCACTGCGGAAAATGCTAAAATGGATGAACGGTCAGCGTCCGCTGATCAAATCGGCCATGTCATACATGCCGGCGGGCTTGCCCGCCACATACAGCGCGGCCATTATGGCGCCGCTTGCAAAAATATCGCGGGAATAGGCCGTATGGGACAGGGTGATCACCTCGTCCGGCCCGGCAAAAATCACGTCATGCTCGCCCACAATGCTGCCGCCGCGCACCGCCTGCAGGCCAATTTCCTTGTCGCCGCGTTTTTCACGCTTCGTGTGGCGGTCCATCACCAGTTCATAGCTGCCTCCAAACACGTCGTTGACGGCATTTGCCAGCGCAATGGCCGTGCCGCTGGGCGCGTCTATTTTATTGCGATGGTGCCGCTCCACAATTTCGATATCGAACCCTTGCAGCACGGCGGCGGCCTGTTTTGCAAGCGCCGTCAGCACGTTCACCCCAAGGGACATGTTTGCCGAGTAAAACACCGCCGCCTTTTGGGCGGTGGCGTCCATCAGACCCTTGTCCGCTTCGGAAAGGCCCGTGGTGCAAACTACCGACGGCAGGCCGTGCGCCGCGCAAACGTTCAGCGCCGCGCGGGTGGCCTCCGGCAGGGAAAAATCGATCAAAACGTCCGGCGCCTTGGCAAGGCCACCTGCGCCGCCAATCCCGGCATATAGCTCCACCAGAGACGGAAACACCGGGAAATCCGCGTGCTCCGGCACGGCCAAATCCACACCGGCCGCCACGCGGCAATCGGCCCGCGCGGCAATCAGCGCCGTCAACACTCGGCCCATGCGGCCGTTTACACCTTGAATGACAACATCTATCATTATTTTACCAACCCGTATTTCTGCATTTCAGCGGAAAGTCGTTCTCTATTTGCGGCGCTCATTTCGCCAAGGGGCATGCGGCAGGGCCCGGCGGCAATGCCCATCATGTTCACGGCTTCTTTCACCGGAATGGGGTTCACCTCGCAGAACAGTGCGTTGTTCAGCGCCAAAACAGAGAGCTGAAGTTTGCGGCTGTCGTCCGCACGGCCGGCGAAATACAACTGGCACAAATCGTGCATCTCGCGGGGCATCACATTGCCCACCACCGAGATGACGCCGATGCCGCCAAGGGCCAAAATAGGCAGCACCTGGTCGTCGTTGCCGGAGTATATGGCCAAATCGTCGCCGCAGGCGTCGGCCACATTGGCGATAAAGCTGATGTCGCCGGTCGCCTCCTTCGTCGCCACGATGAGCGGGTGCTTCGCCAGTTCCCTGTATG
>JAVBNG010000003.1:0-105598 GCA_031551695.1 Oscillospiraceae bacterium | reverse complement strand
CATTGCCCCTAGCGATGGGCGCAAACCCTCGGAATTGCAGCCAAAGCTACCACCAAAACAAAAGGAACCTGCCGCCCCGGAGCGTGGCTAACACCAGAATGGAGGAAAAACGATAGACGAACATCAAAAAATGATTGACGCCCTGCAACTGGAAAGCTATGACTTGCTGCATACCGTAGCGTATAATTCCGACAGTGTGGGCATGACCCTGTTTACCACCCCGGACCTACAACAAGCCAACGACGTGCTGGCCCGCCTTAAAGGAATGCGCCCCAGCGATTTGAAAAAAGCAATATTGCTGGGCAAGGGAATTGAAAGCAGCGCCCCCACCGTGCCCGCCCGTGGCAGCGAATACAAGCAGGTTTTGGGCGGGTTTGACATTGCCAAAAAGGTTGTTGATTTTATGGAGGACTGCGACCCCCACCATAATGACGGCAGCAACCGGACACAAGCGATTGGCTGGGTGACGGACATTCTACATGGCCGCAACGAAATGAGTACCACAGCCCTGATGAACCATTTGGAGGGGATTCACACCTTCGGCAATTTTGGCCGGTACGACAAGATTTGCCAACATATCCGCGTTTTTGAAAAGCAAAAGAGGCAGATGAACAAGTGGTACAGCGAAAGCCCCAAATTGGCGCCCAATTATGATGTTCCCATTGATGATGTGAACGGGCGTCGCCTAAAAATCATCGACCAGGCGGTTTACGACAAAGCTGTTATTCACGGGTTTTCTGCTGATTTTTTCAAAAATGCCTATTTTGACAATGTGGTGTTCTTTGCTTTGCCAGAAAAAGCCGATTTTTCCGCTTCAATATTGGAGGGCTGCAAATTCAATGTGTGCGCTGCCCGCGGCGCCCTCTTTAGTGAAACATCCCTCTATTCCAGCGATTTTCAAACGGTAGACCTTACCGATGCACAATTCCCCCATGCTACGCTTGCGCATACCCATTTTACTGATGTGGATATGCAGGGCGCCGGGTTCCATTCGGCTACGCTGAACAACTGCAACTTTACCCATTGCAATATGTGGGAAGTTGATTTGCTGGAAACCAGGCTAAAGGAAGTGCGGTTCGGCGCCATAAAAGAACCTAAAATATGGAACCTTGATACAGCAACATTCAGTTTTGGGGCTGTGGAGCCAAACAGGGCAATACAGATGCAGGAACGCGCCTTTGCGGAATTAGGGCGGCCCCTTCCGCACCGCTGTAATGAAATGCCACCACAAAAAGCAGCCCCGGAGCCATCCCGCTGATGGACAAGGAAAAAGCGGCCATCGAGCGCATCCGCTTTCTTTCCGACACAGCCCTTGCCGCCTACGGCAGCCCCATAGTGGTTGCGTATAGTGGCGGCAAGGACAGCGATACGCTGCTGGAGGTGGTAAGACGCGCCGGGGTGCCGTTCCTTTTGGAGCATAGCCACACCACGGCAGATGCGCCGCAGACGGTTTACCACACAAGGGACGTGCTGCACCGGCTGGAAAGCGAGGGTGTGCCATGCCGTGTGCAATATCCCCATTTCAAAAACAAACGAACGACATTGTGGGCGGTGATACCCGAAAAGGGTACGCCGCCCACCCGCCGTATACGCTACTGCTGCAAAATATTGAAACAGGAGGGTAAGCGGGAAAGCATTGTGCTGACCGGCGTAAGGTGGGCTGAAAGCACCCGGCGAAAAAGCACAAGGGGTTTTTTTGAGAAAAGTGCGCAGAATGTGGACAAGCGGGTGATTTTGCGCGAGGACAACGAGGAAACCCGGCAGCAGTTTGGTTTGTTGACGCAAGCAACCACCCTAGTGACGGCAAACCCTCTGGTGGATTGGACAGACAATGATATTTGGGGGTTTTGCACTTCTGAAAAAATCCCGATGAATCCCCTGTATGACATGGGCTTTAGCCGTGTGGGCTGTATTGGCTGCCCAATGGGGGGTAAAAAGCGGTACCGGGAATTTGCCATGTTTCCAGCCTTTGAACAGGCGTATAGGCAGGCGTTTGCAAAGATGATCGAGGTGAGAGAGCAGCGCGGACTATCTAACCGCCTAAACTGGAAAACGGCAGATGATGTTTTCCGCTGGTGGATGGAGGACCGAAACCTTGCCGGGCAAGTCAGTCTGTACGACCTTTTGGATGGGGAGGTGGGCGGCCACGGCCTATGAGCTTTTTCCCATAACCCTGCGGGCCGCAAAGGAGTTTATCGGCCAGCACCACCGCCACAACGCGCCGCCCCAAGGCCACAAGTATTCCATCGGCCTAAAGGAAACGGGGCGGCTGGTGGGCGTGGTGGTTGTGGGCCGCCCCATAGCGCGGGCGCAGGATGATGGCTACACCGCCGAGGTAACCCGGTGCTGTGTGCTGGATAGTCAGCCCAATGCCAACAGCAAGCTATATGCCGCGGCGGTTCGCGCCGCCTTTGCCATGGGCTACCGCAGGGTAATCACCTACACGCTGCCGGAGGAAAGCGGCGCCAGTTTGAAGGCTGCGGGCTTTGTTCCAGCGGGCATGACGAGGGCCAGCCCTGGCGGGTGGAATGTGCCCAGCCGCCCAAGAGACCGCCCAGAGCGGTACCCGGAATGTGAGAAAATTCGATGGGCAAAAGAAAGGAAAACCAAGTGAGCCAGAAAGGTAGGCTTGCAGCCTGTTTGTAGTGGGGGCCGTAGGCTCCCACTACTAGCAAGCACTGAATTTGTATATCACAAATTCGCTTGTTAGGGGGAAATCCCCCTAATACCCCCGGCGCTGACGCGCCGTGAACCTGCTGGAAAGGATGATTATTTGTGTGAAGAAAAAAGCTGTCCTTCTCTATATCGAACCGCACCACAGGGCAAAGCTGGAGGACATGGCAAAACAGGCGGGCCGTTCCATGTCCGCCGTCATGCGACTGTGTATTGACAATACCACCATACGAGCGGCGCCCCCGCTGGAATACCACACCCTCATTGCCGAACTCCGGCGCATCGGCGGCAACCTCAACCAGATTGCCCATATCGCCAACAGCACCGGCCAGATAAATGCGGCGGCTTACATGAAAGAGGCTGCCGAAATGCGCCGGGTGGTGCTGGCTATCCGCACCGCTGTGGAACTGCGGTAATGGCGACCACCAAAATATGGGACGTAAAAAACAACCTTGGCCGCCTGCTTGATTATGGCAGCAATCCCGAAAAAACCGACCTGGCCGACGGCATGGCTGTGGCGCTGGAATACGCTGCCCATGCGGATAAGACCGAGCGGTGCATTTTTGTCACCGGCATCAACTGTGAGCCGGACACCGCCCTGGCTGAAATGCGGCTTACAAAGCGCAACTGGAACAGGGAGGAACCGGGCCGGGCCGTGGCGTTCCACGGCATCCAATCCTTTGCGCCGGGTGAAGCTACCCCGGCGCAGGCCCATGCTGTGGGCAAAGAGTTTGCGCGCCGGATGTGGGGTGAACGGTTTGAAGTGCTGGTATGCACCCATTTGGACAAGGCCCATCTGCATAACCATTTCATCATCAATTCCATATCGTTCAAGGATGGCGGGCGCTACCATGACAACAAGCAAAGCTATTATGGGAAAATGCGCGTGCTGTCCGATGAACTATGTCGCGAGGTTGGTTTGTCCGTTATAGACGAGCCCCAAGGCAAGGGCAAGCACTATGCCGAGTGGCAGGCCGAGCGGGAGGGCAAGCACACCAAGCGCGGCCTGTTGCGGGCCGATATTGATGCGGCGATTAAGGCAGCGTACACCTTCCAAGATTTTGTTGAGCAGATGCGCCGCCATGGGCATACGGTGAATGTGAACCCCAACCGCAAGTATATCACCGTTAAACCCAAGGACGCGGCGCCCACTGACCGGGCCTTCCGCCTGACCGAGCGTTCCATGGGCGCCGGGTATTCGGAGGAAGATATACGGGCGCGGCTGGCCCGCCAGCGTGACGGCCTGCCCGAAGTGCCCCGAAACACCCCCAGGCCAACCGCCAAGCCACGGCGCCGGTTCAGTGATGCCGCGGCGTACAAGCCCCGCCAGCACCGCAAGATGAAGGGCTTTATCGCCCTCTACTGGCACTACTGCTATTTCCTTAAAGTGGTGAAGCATGGCGGCAAATCCAACAAGCTGCCCGTTGTCATCCGGCAAGAGGTCACCAAGCTGGAACAGTACACCCGCCGCTTTTTGTACCTTTACCGCAACAACATCACCACCGCCGAGGAATTGCAGGCCCACCGGGAAGGGCTGGTGCAGCAGATAGCCGACCTGGCCGAGCAGCGCCGCCCACTTTATACAGAGAGGAAGATAGCCACTGAACAAGGCCAGATGGCCGCCCTCACCGAGAGCATCAACCAAAAAACCACCACCCTGCGCGCGCTGCGCAAGGCCAAGCGGTTATGTGATGGCATTGAGGCACAGGCCCCGGAGGTTTCCGAAAAAATCCGGCAAACCGAGGCCATGATGCAGCAGAAACAGCGCGAAAAGGAGGAACCCAGAAAAGACAAATTTAGGCTATTGTAGGGGGCTGGCTTTATGAACCTTACCATACCGCCAGTGCTGGCAGACCCCTTTCAGTCAGACGCTGCAAGTGATTTATTCGATAAGGAGCTTGCCGCCGCCCGCGCGCAATGGGCGGCGGCCATTGGCAGCAAGGGATTTGCGGCACTCCAATTCGACACCATAAATCCACACGGCGAAATTGTAAGCGGTGGCATCATTGCCCAAAGCACCCGGTCACGAGATTGCTTTCAATTAACATGGCTGGGGCGCGGCAGTGTGCCGCTATCTCACAGGGAATACCCCAAAACAGATGTGGCGGCTTTACTGAATGATTTGCCATACAGCACCGAGAAAAGCACCGTGCGCGCAAGAGTAAAGATATATGACGAAAAATATCAGCCAAAGGAGGAATGTATATTGAGCCTTGAAGGAGATACCGCCGACAAGATGGTACACGAAGGGCTGGAAATCACCGAGACCGCCGTAAAACTGGCCGGGCTGGGGGCAAAAAACCTTGCCGCCCTGCTGCTGGCGCTGCTGCGGGATAACGTGAAGCTGAAAGGCAAAACCAGCATGAACCGCCTGTTGCGGGATGGCAAGCAGCTTGCCACCTTCACCATAAAGCGGGAGGACCTAAAAGATTTTAAGCAGAAGGCGGGCAGCCGCTTTTTGTTCACCTCGATAGGCCATGTGAGCGGCGACAAAAATCTTTGTGACATTATTGCCCCTGCCGAAAACACACCCCAAATCAATTACATCATTGAGACTATGGGGTATGCCGCCCCTACAAAGGGTGACGAAAAAAACGCCAACACCCGCGTTCAACCCGGCGACAAGTCGAACGGGCGCGGGTTTGGCTGGCTGCAACAGGCAATGGAAAGGAGGAGTGACCCGGTGAAACAGTTTGATGGAAAAACGGGTGGACTGGAAAGCCTGGGCGCCGAAACGCTGGCCGCCATGGTTTTGAAGGTGGCGGGCGAAAACCGGGAATTCCGTGAGGCGCGGCCCTTGGCGCGGCTATTTGAGGACGGCAAGGACATTCAGATTGTGAAGGTGGACGCCGTGGAATTTGGCGCCATCCGGCAGCAAGCCGACCTGCTGCACATCCCGGTACATTTGTACCCGGCGCAGGAAAACGGAATGGCACATTTTGTGGCCAAAACTGAGGACGCCCCGGTTATCAATCGTCTTTGTGAGAACTTGGGCTTAAAACCACCCCTTCGCACCGGCCCGGAGGATAAGGCCGCACCCGCACCCCAAAAGCGCGGGCCGGGGCGTCCACCCAAAGCTGCCGCTGAAAAAACATCGGTGCGCGACAAGGTGGACGGCTTCAAAGCCCAGCAGGGGCCGGGCGAAAAAGCCGCCCCTGACAAGGCAAAGACCCCCAAAGCAAAAGCGCCGAAGCCCAAGGCTCCTACCCGGTAGGGTATGAGTGAAGTTTTACCGAAGTAGTAGACTCCAAATTCCTAGCAAAATACTATGAAAATGTGGTGATGCCTATTTGAAAACGCCCAAGCACACGGGCGGCAAAGAGTGGCTCTGGTGGTTACTCCCCCTGCCGTTCGTTTTGTGGCTCGGGGCGATATTGGCGCAATGCTGGCAACCGGGTGTAAAACTTGGCGGATTACTCGATAACCTGACCGCCAGCTTTGAAAACCCGCTTGCCCTGCACTGGACAGAGAGGACGGCCCCCATTTGCTTGGTGGCCGTCCTTTTGTATGCCGGGATTGTGGCCTACAACAAAAGCATGAGCGCCAACACCCGGCTGGGCGAGGAACACGGCAGCGCCGAGTGGGGCAGCCCCGCCCATCTGAACGCCAAATACGCCAACCGACAAAACCAATTTGACAACATCATCCTCACCGAGAACGTGCGCATCGGAACGGATACCCACAAGCACCGCCGCAATCTCAACCTCCTTGTGGTGGGCGGGAGCGGCAGCGGCAAAAGCCGGGCCGTAGCCATGCCCGCGCTGCTGCAAGCTGCGTCCGAAAGCGAAAACCCCAACGCATGTTCCTACCTCATTACCGACCCCAAGGCCGAGCTTTTGCGCACCATGGCGCCGCTGCTGATTGCCAAGGGGTACGAAATCAAGGTGTTTAACCTGGTGAACGTGGCGCAGTCGGATGCGTTCAACCCTTTTCCCTATATGCGCAGCGAGGCGGATGTTTTGAAGATGATAAACAACCTCATAAAAAATACTACCCCACGCAACGCCAAGGGCGAGGATCCATTTTGGGAGAAATCGGAAATCGCCCTGCTTTCTGCCCTCATTCTTTTTCTGTACCATGAGGCCCCGGACTACGAGAAAAATTTCTCCACCGTGATGTTTATGCTGGAAAACGCCGCGGCCAGCGAGGATAACGAGGAATACCGCAGCCCGGTAGACCTTGTGTTTGAAGGGCTGGAAGAAGAACAGCCAGAGCATATCGCGGTAAAGCAGTACAAGGTTTTCAAACAGGCGGCGGGCAAGACGGCCAAAAGCATATTGGTGTCGGCAGCGGTGCGGCTGGCCGCGTTCAACCTGTCGGCCATCCGCCGCATGACGGATTACGACGATATGGATTTGGGCAGCCTTGGCGAGCGCAAGCGCGCCATTTTTTGCGTCATTCCCGACAACGGCGACACGTCCTTTAACTACATCATCGGGATGCTGTACACCTGTGCTTTCCAAGAACTGTACTACCGCGCCGACCAGCTTCACGGCGGTGTGCTGCCAGTGCCGGTGCGCATCATCATGGACGAGTTTCAAAACGTGCCGGTGCCCGGTGGTGACGATTTTGGCAAAATTCTCGCAACCTGCCGCAGCCGCCAGATTTTTTGCAACATCATCATCCAAAACATGGCGGCCCTGCGCGCCATGTTTGACAAGGACTGGGAGAATATCACGGGAAACTGCGATAGTTTGCTCTATTTGGGAGGAAATGAGCAAAGCACCCACGAGTACATTTCAAAACTGCTGGGCAAAAGCACCATCGACACCAAAACCCGAGGCATCACCCGCGGGCGCAGCGGTTCTTCCAGCGAGAACTTTCAAAACACCGGGCGGGAGCTCATGCAGCCCGACGAGGTGCGGATGCTGGATAACGATTATGCCCTGTTGTTTATCCGTGGGGAGCGGCCGGTCATTGACCGCAAATACAACCTGATGCGCCATCCCCATATCCACCTGACCGCCCATGGCGGCGCGGCGCCCTATGAGATAGCCCAAACCGACTACCGCCAGCCCGACCTTTCCGAACCCTTTACCAATTTGGACGACATAGAAATTATTGAATAGCGGAGGAACACAATTTGAGAAAGAGCCCTAAAGCGGAGCAGTTTATCAAGAACATGGAAGAACGCCGCGACCGCCCCATGAGCGAGGAAGAACGGGAGGACAAGGTAGTGCGCGGCTACCTGTGTACGGTGCTGGTCCTTCTGCTGGTCACGTTCACCGCCGTGCCTGTCATGGCCGCTGGCGACCCGCTGGCAAGCATCAACAAGCTGTCCGACTTCATCTTTGCCGCCATCAAGGCCATTGGCCTTATTCTCTTGGGTTTTGGCGTGGTGCAGATTGGCCTTTCGCTGAAAAGCCACGACCCCGGCCAGCGGGCGCAGGGCATCATGGCCTTTTTCGGCGGCGTGGTAATTGCCTTTGCCAAGGATATTTTGGACATGATTGTATAACGGCGGCGCACCCGGCATTGGCCGGGCATCAACCATTTTGGAGGTGGTTTACATATCAACTGGATAGTAGAGAATTTGACCAATGCCCTTAACACATGGAACCAAAAGCTGGCCGAGATTTGGGCGATGGTGGCCCAAAGCCCGCAAACCTTCCGGGGCGGCGCGGTGTGGGGGGTTATGGTGAACATCAACGGCGGGCTAAAGGCTATTGCCTACGGCCTGCTGGTGCTGTTCACCGCTATTGCCATATTCGGCGGCACCATGAACGTGCGGGAACTGCGCCGACCCGAAACCGCCCTACGGTACTTCATCCGCTTTATCGCCGCCAAAACTGCCGTGGGCTACTGTATGGACCTTATGCTGCTGCTGTTTGAGATATGCAGCGGTGTGGTCAGCACAGTGGCGGGCCACATGAGCGGTGCGGCGGCGTCGCTAAGCCTGCCCGCCGAAATCGTGACCGACATTGAAAGCCTTGGCTTTTTTGAGAGTATCCCGCTGTGGATAGTCACCCTGCTGGGCAGTCTGGTGATAACGGTGCTGTCCTTTGTTCTGGTAATGACCGTCATGGGCCGCTTTTTTCGCCTGTATATGTACACAGCCCTGGCGCCCATCCCACTGTCCTGCTTTGCGGGGGAATCCACCGCCCAGCACGGCAAGCAGTTTATCCGCAACTATCTGGCTGTGTGCTTGGAGGGCGCCGTTGTCATGCTGGCCCTTATCATCTTTTCGGCTTTCGCTGGCAGCGCCCCGGCACTGGCGGCGGGCAGCGCCGTGACCAAGGTGTGGGCCTACATTGCCGAACTCGTGTTCAATATGCTCATTTTGGTGGGGCTGGTGAAAGCCAGCGATAGAGTGAGCAAAGAAGTGTTTGGCTTGTAGGCACAAAAAAAGGCGGGCCGTAGCCCGCCTACTCGTACAGCCGTACCACAGGTATGCCGTACTGCGTATCGATGTAAAAATCCTCGTTGGTGTAGCCCTGCTGCCGGAGCTCATATATCCGGTTCATAATGCGGCGCTGTTCGCGGCGGTTGAACCGCCAGCGGGAAATGCCCTTGAACACCAGGCGGAGGACTACCAGCAGCACCAGCCCGGCCAGTACCATTTGCCAGATAGCCATATTCTGTTGGCCCCCTTTCTACCACCAGCATACCGCCCACCAAATCCAAACACAAGGGAGTGGATTTACACGATTGGAAATTAAGATAAACAAGGAAATTCGCCGCTACCAAGAGAACATCTTTTTTGGCTTGTCCACCCGGCAATTCATCTGTTCAGTGCTGGCGCTGGGCATGGCTGTAGGGGTGTACTTTTTGCTCAAAGGCCCGCTGGGCGAGGAAACCGTAAGCTGGCTTTGCATCCTCGTTGCCGTGCCTGTGGCCGCCATGGGCTTTTTCCAGTACAACAGCCTGACGCTGGAACAGTTTTTGTTGGCTTGGTTCAAGAGTGAATTTCTGTACGCCGGGCCGCGCAAGTTTGTAGCCGAAAACTACTACCTGCTTGCCATGCAGGACGCCGAAAAAGCCAAGGCAAAGGAAAAGAAAAAACCAACCCCGGCACAGCCGCCACCAGCCCCGCCCAGGCCACCGGCCCAGGCGAGAAAGCGGCCCCCGCAAAAGCAACCCTACAAAAAGACGAAGAAGGAGTTATCAGCTTATGAAAAAAGTGTTGGCAACCGTCCTGTGCTGCCTGGCCCTGTTGACCCTGGCCGTGCCGGTTCACGCCGCAAACGGTGAGGACGATGGACGCCCCGAAACCACCGTGGGCGATACCGAGTACACCCCCGACGAGGTGGTGTACGTGGCGCCCGCCGCCCTGGCTGGCGAGGAAACCCAGCGCCCGCCCGCCGCGCTGGATATTCGCCCCGATGCCATTTACCCCATCGATGTGCGGTATGAAATGCTGGGCGATACCCCATACATCACCAGAGTGTACGAAATGGAGGAAGGGCAGAGCCCCGAAACGCTGCCCAAATCCTTTGAGCAGGACGGCTATACCTTCAGCCGCATGGAGGTTTTGAAAAAAGAAATCCCCGGCACGGTGGACACAAAGACCGCCAGCAAAAGCGTGGTGGCCGAGTGTGGGAAGAACGACGCGGCGGCATTGGTGGCAACACTGGCCCCCACCACCGAGTACAGCCAGAACGGGTACACCGGCACCTTGCAGCTTGATGCGGCCAGCATCACCTTTGCCGAGAACGGCACCGAGGGGTACAGCTACCGTGTAACCGATACCCGCGAGTACCCCGGCCTGACCAGCAACGACATGGCCGCCGTGCCCAAAACCGTTACCAAAAACGGTGTGACCTTGCAGCTTGAAAATGTGGAGTGGCAAATCACCCGCACCGACCCCACCGATGGCGGGCTGGTGCCCACCCTGTACACCGCGGTTGCCAGCTATTCCGGCAGCGGGCGCGGCAGTAAGGTATCGGGCTGTATGGCTACGGTCAACTACACCGGCGAGGTGGAAAAAGTGACCCCCGGCAAGGTGCAGTACACCCTTGTATACCGGGGCGTGGAGATTGTGCCGGAGGCCCCGGCGGAACCCGAGGCCGTGGACAATGCGAAAAGCGGCGGCACGTTGTTTCCCTTCATTCTGCTGGGAGTATTGGTGATTGGCGGCCTTGCCAGCGGCGGGTATATTCTGCACCGCCGATTGCAGCAAAAACGTGCCGGGGCAAATGCCTACGGTTATGACGACTACGAGGATGGCGAGGACGATGTGCCGGAATACGGCATCTACGAGTACCCGGAGGAAGGCGAGCCCGCCGCCCAAACCCCAAAAGAGCCGTCCTATTTCGATAATTGGCCGGACAACCTGACCGGCGAAGATGCGGGCCGTACCAATTTGTTTGACTATAACAGTGTGGAGGACAGCTACCGTGAATAGGCTGGAAAAAGTGTTTGTTGCGGCGGGGCTGCTGGTTGCCGCCCTGCTTACCATCGGCTGGCGGCGCAGCCGCAAGCAAAAGAATGTGGGGGGTTGGGAATATGAGTAAAAAACGCATCATCTTCATTGCCGTGGGCGGCGCCCTGGCGCTGTGCCTTTTGGTGGCCGGGTATCTGCTGAAATCCAACGAGGAAAAGCCAGAGCAGCCCCAGCCGGACAGCAGCCTTGCGGTAATCGAGGCCGAAAAAGAGGACGCGCCCACCGGCCCGGTGCTGGACAAGGCCCCCGAAAGCTGGCCGGAGGACAGCGAGGACGACAGTACCTTTACCACCCGCGCCCAGCTTGGCGAGGTGAAGGACAGCATCGGGGTGCTTACCATTGAAAAAATCGGGCTTTCCTGCCATGTGTTCGACAGTGACGAAAACACCGTGATGGAGGATATGAAGAAGGGTGCCGCCCATTACAAAAGCACTTCCTACTGGAATGGCAACGTGGGCCTTTCCGCCCACAACGGCAATGCCAGCTATTCCTTTTTCGACAAGCTGCCCCAGCTTAAAGAGGGCGACATTATCACCTACGAAACCACGCTGGGAACCCGGCAGTATGCGGTGAAAACCATTGCCACCATTGGCGACGAGGATTGGAGCTACCTTGACCGCACACCGAACAACTGCATCACCCTCACCACCTGTATCACGGGCAAAGAGACCCAGCGACTTTGTGTGCAGGCCGTGGAGGTATAGCGGCCAATTCCGTTCAGCTTGAACGGAATATTTGACACCCTTGTGTTTTCCTTTCGGTGCGTGTAAGCTGGTTCAAATCTAAGGAGGTGTCCGTTATGACATTCAGAAAAACCGTGTTACTGGCCTGTTCCGCGCTGGCCGCCGTTTCCCTGCTGGCGGCCTGTACGGTAGGGCAAGCGGCAGCACCCAGCAGCGCGCCGGAATCCAGCACCAGCCAGCCCGAAAGCAGCATGGCCGTGAGTAGCAAGCCCGACAGCAGACAGAGCCGAAGTCAAAGCACATCCCAAAGCACCAGCCAGAGCATTGCCACATCCGAGGCCCCACAAACCCCGGCAAGCAACCGGCCAGCGGCTTCATCCTCACAGCCACCGCCCCCGGCATCTTCCACTCCACCGCACACCCAGGCTGCCCCGGAACCGGCGCCACAGCCACAAGCTGCCCCGGAACCTTGCCCCGAACCTGTGCCACAACCCACCCCGCAACCGCAGCCCGAGCCGACCCCGGCACCGCCACCAGCCCCCACGGTGGATGCTGGCGCCTGTATTGCCGAGGCGAGGGCCTACGCGCTGGGAAAGGGCATGACCGAGGACGGCGGCCTAAATACCGGCAATTCCGGCTATATGAACCCGCCCGACATTTCCACATTGAGCCAAGCAAGCGTTATTGCCGATCTAAAGTATTGCATCGATGTGTATGCCGGGTATGCCCCCGACGACCCAAGCCTTGTGCATTTCAATATTGTGCAGAGCGGCAACTTTATTTATGTGCTGTATCAATAACCAACACAAAACCCGTGGGGGAGGAATCCACGGGTTTTGTTGTTAAATGCCACGAAAGAGCAAAAAGCTAATGGCTATCAAAGCAACTGTTATGATGGCACTGGCAACCATCATTATAATGCGGGTTTTAGGCCACTTGCTTTTTTCTTGCGTTACTTTGCCTTTGTCCGGCTCCTTGTTTTCCATAAAAGCAAGGATTTCAGAGTATGTTTTAACATTGTTCTTCTTCTTGGCCACTTCCAAAATAATGGAGGCGGTAAGACCAACGATTGCAAAAATCACAGGTATTATCAGCCCGAGGCGGCCAAGAAAGCGAACTGCTGGCGCAATGGACAAGGGCGCAAGTATCATACTTATCAACATGACCCATGCCCAGCGGGTAAAGCTATTGTTTGCTATTTGCTTTTTCATTGTGTCAATATCCCCTTTCACCAATTCATCCAAGGAAACATCGAAGAGGACACTTAGCATTAGGATATTATGTATATCGGGATAACTCTTTTCGTTTTCCCAATTTGAAATGGTTTGCCTTGATACATAAATCTTTTCTGCTAATTCTTCTTGCGAAAGTTCTTTCATTTCCCGATGATTTTTGATTTGCTTTCCAAGGTTCATTTGTTCTACCTCCCGAAAAAAGAATAGCAAGCAGCGTGTCAATCTACCAGCAAAGCAGTTTGACGTTGCGCAAATTTCCATGACAAAAGTTTTTGACATACCCATTATACAACATATCCACAGCATTTTCGCGCCCGCCATAAGGCGGGTTTTTTGTTGCCCAAAATCCAACACAAGAAGGAGACCTTACATGGCGAAAACCATAACCAAGCGTATTTTGCCCATCCTGTTTGTAGTGCTAATACTGTTCAGCGCAATGCCCATCACGGCCCTGGCTGCAGGACCCGAAATCAGCATAGAGCCCACCAGCGAAATCACCGACGGCGCGCCGTCCGACAGCAGCACCCCCAACAGCGGTGTACCCGACATAAGCACCGCGCCCAATGACGAGAGCGCGCCGCCCTCGTCCAGCCTGCCCCCGGACAGCAGCACCCCGCCCGAATCGCTGCCCGGTGATAGCCAGCCGGACAGCAGCGAGGCAGAGCAACCCGCTGAAAGCGAGGATAGCAGTATTGCCAGCGAGAGCGCCCCGGCCGAGGATGAAGCCGACGCCGCGGCCAGCGGCACCTTGGACGGCGCCACCGTACATTTTGTGAACGGCGGCGCCCGCGCCCGCAGCATTGGCCCCCAGGCTACCGGCACCCTTTCCATCCAGCGCATCGAAGCCTACCAATGGGATTTTTCCAAGGGTGAAGGCCCCACCGATATGCGCCCTTGGTATATTATGACCATCGACGGCCAACTTGCCTACTGCGTGGAGCCCACCAACCCCGACACCCATAGCGGCGGTTACGGCACCCTTACATGGGATGGCCTTTCCAGCGCCCAGCGGTACGCCGTGGGCTATGTGATGCTGTACGGCGCGAAAGATGCCAGCAACCCGCTGCTGCACATGGCATCCCAAGTAGCGATATGGGAAATTTGCCTGGGCTACATGGACCTGACCACCTTTTCCGTTATCAACCGCAATGCCTACAATGCCACCATCGGCTACAACCCCGCGGCGGCTGGCTACTACGACCAAATCATTGCGGCCATGCGCAGCCACACCGAGGTGCCCACCTTCACCAGCCGCTTGCAGAACGCGGCGCCGCTGCACAAGGTTCCCGGCATCCCCGGCGAATACAAAATCGACCTGGTGAACACCAACCCCCGCGTTTCGCTGTCCGACTTCAATTTCTCAAACAAAGGCACCGTCAAGTTTGTGCGGGAAAAGGAAACCCTGCACGTCACATCCACCAGCCCGCTGGACGGCAGCGTGCTTTACGGCGCCTACAAGGGTTCGCTGGGCGAAGTGGAAAGCCTTATCTTTTGGGGCAGCGGCAATGACCAGATACGCGCCACCGCTGGCGTGGTGGACCCGGTGCCTGCCTACTTCCGCCTGACCACGGAAAACATGGGGCCCTACCAAATCACCATCCGCAAATTGCAGCAGGGAACGGGCAACCCGCTGGCCGGGGCCGAGTTCCAAGTGCGCCATGCTGAAAAGGGCGTGGTGGGCAACTTCACCACCGACGGCAGCGGTGTTTTGCGGGTGTCGGTGCCCTGGCAGGGGACCTATATCGTGACGGAGATCACCCCGCCCAAAAACCACCTAATTGCCCGCGACCCGGTGAAGGATGTTGTTATCAGCACCGAAAAGCCCGACGCCGAGGTGACTTTCCACAATGAGCCTTTTTCGGGCATCCAAATCACCAAGGTGGACGGCACCACCAAGGCCCGCATCCCCGGCGTTACCTTCCGGGTGGCCCGCAAAAACGGGCTGGAATCCCAAGAGGTTGTCACCGGCGCGTCGGGCATTGCATCCCTGCCGAACCTCGCGCCCGATTGGTACACCATCACCGAAATATCCTGCCCGCCCGGATATATCCTTGACGCCACCCCGCGCACCGTGGAAGTAAAAAGCGGCGAGGTGTGCGAAATCACCATTGAAAACTACGCCAAACCCAGCCTTGAAATTGTGAAGGTGGACGCCGACAGCGGCCAGCGCCTTGCCGGGGCCACCTTCCGGGTGGCGCAGAAGGGCGGCAAGGAGTTCAAGGACATTGTGAGCGGGCCGGACGGCATCGCCCGGCTTACCGGCATGGAACCGGACTACTACACCGTGACTGAAATTGTGGCCCCCGATGGCTATATCCTCAATTCACAGGAACACACCATCGAGATTGTGGCGGGCCAAGTTGCCAGTATCACGCTGAAAAACAGCAAAAAGCCCAGCCTTGAAATCCTTAAAATAGACAGCATCACCAAGCAGCCCCTGGCTTACGCCACCTTCCGCATTTCCTACAAAAACGGCGAGACCGTGGGCAGCTTCACCAGCGACGTGGACGGCCGCATTTTCCTTGATGGCATGGCCCCCGGCCTTGTGGTGATTGAGGAAATCACCGCCCCGGACGGCTACATTGTCACCAATGCACCCCAAGAGGTGCTTTTGAAGGGCGGCGAGGCCAAAAGCGTCACCTTTGAGAACACCCCCAAAAGCCCGGTTATCATCAAAAAGGTGGACACCCTCACGGGCGAACCGCTGCCCGGCGCCACCTTCCGCCTTACCAAAATGAACGGTGAGCTTGTGGGCGAGTATACCACCGGGCGAAACGGCTACATCACCATCCCCGAATTGCAGCCCGGTTGGTATATCGCGGTGGAAATCAAGGCGCCGGAGGGCTACCGTCTGAATGATACCCCCATCAACGTGCAACTGAAATTAGGCGACCCTGCCATTGTGGAGTTTGAAAACGCCCTGCTGCCGGGGCTGCAAATCCGCAAGGTGGACGCCACCACCAAGGAGCCCTTGCAGGGCGTCAGCATCCGCGTTACCAAGATGAACGGTGAAGTCATTGGCGACTACCGCACCAACAGCGCGGGGCTGATTGCCATTCCCGACCTGGCCCCCGGCTGGTACACCGCCTACGAGACCGCCACCATCGACGGCTATATTTTGGACACCACCCCCCAAAATGTGGAGCTCAAAGACGGCAAGACCGCTACGCTGGAGTTCACCAACAAGCCGCTGGCGGGCCTTTCCATCATCAAGGTGGACAGCGTGACCGGCATTGGTATTGCCGGGGTGGAGTTCGAGCTTACAAACTTGGACGGCTCTAAAATCGGCACCTACACCACAAATGAGGATGGCCGCCTGTTTGTGCCGGGGCTGAAAGAGGGCTGGATTTTCGCCCGCGAAGTGGCCGCCCCGGAGGGCTACAAGCTGGACACACAGGAGCAGCGCATCGAAATCAAGGCGGGGCAGCAAAACGTCCTCACCTTCAAAAACCATCCGTACCCCTTCCTTGTTATCCGCAAGGTGGACGCAGACAGTGGCGAACCGCTGGAAGGCGTAAAGTTCCGCGTTTTTTCCGACAATGGGCGGGAGATTGGCACCTACACCACCAACAGCGCGGGCCGCATCGTGCTGACCGGCATTGACGCCGGGCATTACCAACTGCAAGAGGTGGAGGCCGCCCCCGGCTATCTGCTGGACAACCGGGTGTGGGATATTACCCTGGAATGGGGCAAAACCACCACCGTTACATTCAAGAACATTTTGGAGCTCGGCCAAATCCAAATCATCAAGGTGGCCGCCGAGGACAACATCCTGACCAAGCAAAAGAAGGGCGACAAGCTGGAAGGGGCCGTTTTCGAGATTTACAACGACAAGCTGGAGGTGGTGGACACCATCACCACCGACAAGCGCGGCCTTGCCACATCCCGCCCGCTGCCCCTGGGCAAGTACACCATCAAAGAGGTAAAGAGCCCCGAATACTGGCTTATCAACGACAAGGAGTTTGAAGCCGTCATTTCAAAGCATGAGGAAATCGTGCGCTTTGAAGTGGAGGACGCAGCGCCCAAAATCTCCGTGACGGTGAACAAGCGCGGCGTGGCCGAGGCCCAGGCGGGCAGTTCAATCCGCTACGATTTTTGGGATATAGCCAACACCAGCAACGTGCCGCTGGATGATTTTTATTGGCGCGACTTCCTGCCCACCGATGCGGTGCGGCTGGAAACCATCTACACCGGCACATGGAACGAGGAATTGACCTACTCCGTTGTCTACAAAACCAATCTCAAAGACCGGCGGTACACCACCCTGGCCGACAACCTTTCCACGAAGGTAGTCAACCGGCTGGAATGTTCCCCGCAGGCCCTTGGCCTGGCCGCCAACGAGTATGTGACCGAGTTCCGTTTTGAGTTCGGCACCGTGCAGCCGGGCTTCAAGGAGGTGGAGGCCCCCTATATCTTTGTGAGGGTGCTGGACGACCTGCCCAATGAGTACCAATTTGTGAACCGCACCGATGTGGGCGGGCGCTACGGCGAGAAGTGGACCTACGACAAAGATAGCTGGGTGACGATTTTGTACAACACACCCAAGGGCAAGCTGCCCAAAACTGGCGTGTACCTGTAAGGCAAAAACAGATGCACCCGGCCTGTGATTGGCCGGGTGCATCGCTACTATTTGGTTTTCTGTTCCAACTGTTCCCGCAGCCCTTGAAAGAATTGGGCATAGTCGCAGCCGTATATATCTTGTAAGGCAACCAGCACACTTACATGAACATTGAGCTCGCCGGTTTCAATGCGGGAATAGTAACCACGGGATATTTCAATGCCATAGGTTTGCAGCTTTGCCACTACCTCAGGCTGTGTCAAATCCTTTGCCATACGCAATTTGCGAAGGTTTGCGCCAAGCTCCAAATCCTGCCTTATTCGCTGCTTCATGCTGTACCACACCCTAACTAGCTCAATATAAGTTGCGCTACTCAAAAGTATATGGTATAGTTTGGGCACAATCGCTCAATATAAGTAGCGGTTGCCGAATTTTACTTCCAAGGGGCGGTTTCTATAAACTACAAAAAAGCCTATTTTCACCTTTACAGTGCTATGGCGGATGCCATTGACAGCATAGACGCAAACGACCCGCAGAGAGCCAAGGCCATTTTAGTGGCTGCGAACCAGCACACCGAAAAAATGGTGATGGAACAGCCCGATGGTGTGGCCGTAGCTTTCAAGCCCAAAAAGCCCAAGGATGATAAGCAAAGATAAAGACTTGACGCCCGGCCTGTTGGCCGGGCGTTTCCTTTTTCAAGCGCCCACACCGGGCGCATTTTTTATTTGGAGGACACTATTTGAAGAATTTGAAAAGCCTTACCAAAGCAGACAGAGACGGCCTAAAAGTACCCCGCAGCGCCCAGCGCAGCATCCCTATCAAGCGCATCTACCGTGATGGCATTTGGATGCTGGACGGCGGGCGGTTTTCCAAACAATGGCGGTTCACCGATATAAACTACTCGGTGGCCGGGCGCAGCGACAAACTGGATATGTTTTTGTCCTACTGCAATGTGCTGAATATCCTGCCCAGCGACGCCACCACCAAGACCACTACCAACAACCGCACCATGAGCCAGAAGGAATTTGCCGACAGCATTTTGATGAAGGATGCCGCCGATGGGCTGAACCCCCTGCGGCATGAAAACAACACCATGCTGGAAAGCAAAGCCGAGGCCAGCAACAATATTGTACGCGACCACTATATGACGATCTCGGTTGCCAAGAAGGGCATTGACGAGGCCCGCGCCTTTTTTACCCGCATCCACAATGAGCTTGTTTCCTACATGGGCAAGCTGGCGTCCTATGTAACCGAAATGGGCAACATGGAAAGGCTGCGGGTGCTGCACGACTTTTTCCGCATGGGGGAGGAACAGCACTTTTCCCTGGACTTGCAGGCCGTCATGCGCCGCGGCCACGACTTCCGCGACTACATTTGCCCCGATGGGCTGGACTTCAAAAGTGACCACTTCACCGTTGGCGGCAAGGTGGGCCGCGTCCTGTTCTTACGGGAATACGCCAGCTTTATCAAGGACACCATCATTTCCGACCTGGCCGACTTCCCCCGCAACCTGATGGTGTCGGTGGACACGCTGCCGGTTCCCACCGATGACGCGGTGCGGGAAATGAACAACCGGGTCATGGCGGTGGAGAGCGACATAAACCGCTGGCAGCAAAAACAGAATATGCAGAACAATTTCAGCGCCACCATACCCTACGATATGGAGCAGATGCGCAAGGAAACCAAGGAGTTTTTGGACGACCTCACAGGCCGCGACCAGCGCATGATGTTTGGGCTGGTGACGCTGGTACACCTGGCGGACAACATGGAGCAGCTAAACGCCGACACCGATACCCTTGTTTCCATTGGCCGCAAGCACCTGTGCCAGTTTGCCACCCTCAAATACCAGCAAGAGGATGGGCTAAACACGGTGCTGCCCTACGGCTTACGCCGGGTATCGGCCTTGCGCACCCTCACCACCGAGAGCATGGCCGTGTTTATGCCCTTCAACACGCAGGAAATTATGGACCCCGGCGGCATCTATTACGGCGTCAACGCCATTTCCCGCAACCTTATCATCGTAAACCGCAAGAGGCTGCTGAACGGCAACGGCTTCATCCTCGGCGTGTCCGGCAGCGGCAAGAGCTTTGCCGCCAAGCAAGAATTGGTATCAATCGTGCTGGGAACAGACGACGAAGTGCTGATTATCGACCCCGAGCGCGAGTATGGGCAGCTCATACGTTCCTTTGGCCCCGAGTTGGCAGAGGTAATCAACATTTCGGCCAATTCGCCCAACCGTATCAACGCCCTGGCAATGACGCAGGACTATGCCGATGGCGAAAACCCGGTTATTCTGAAATCCGAGTTTTTGCTATCCCTGTGTGAGCAAGTGATGGGCAGCGGCAAGCTGGGGGCGCGTGAAAAAAGCATCGTGGACCGCTGCACAGCCAATATTTACCGCAAGTACATCCAGCGGTTTGAAGGCCCGCCGCCTACCCTGCAGGACTTCCATAAGGAACTGCTGATACAGCCGGAACCCGCCGCAGCGGACATTGCCCTGGCAATGGAATTATTTATCACCGGCAGTTTGAACGTATTTGCCCACCAAAGCAATGTGAACATGAACAAGCGCGTTATCGCATTCGATATTTTGGACTTGGGCAAGCAGCTTAAAACCGTGGGAATGCTGGTTGTGCTGGACGCCATTTTGAACCGCGTCACCGAGAATCGCAAAAAGGGTAAGCGCACCCATATTTTCATTGATGAAATTTACCTGTTTTTCAACAATGAATACAGCAGCAATTTTCTTTCCGAAAGCTGGAAACGGTTTAGGAAGTACGGCGCACTGGCAACAGGTATCACGCAGAACGTGGAGGACTGTTTGCGCAGCCCAATGGCCCGCACCATGCTGGCAAACAGTGAATTCATGCTGATGCTGAACCAAGCCCCCACCGACCGGGCCGAGCTTGCCAAACTGCTGCACATTTCCGAGACCCAAATGTCCTACATCACCAACGCCGAGAGCGGCAGGGGGCTCATTAAGGTGGGCGGCAATCTTGTGCCTTTTATCAATGAATACCCAAAAATTCGGCTATATGGCTTAATGACAACTCGCCCCGGAGAGGGTTAAGGAGGGGGACTATTGAGCGGACCCAAAATAAAGCCCGCCATGACCGCCCCCAAGGAGAGCGGGCGGCAGCGCGGGATGGTAAAGGATGCCCGCGACCTACTTACCCAGCACTACACCACCCAGGCCGCCGCGCGGCAACCGGGCGTACAGGCCGATGGCGAGAGCGCCAATGAGTACGCTACCGGGAAACTGGAGGGTGCAGAGCGTGACGCTGCCCATACCGTGGGGCAAACGGCAGACCGCGCTGCACATGAGTACAAGGACCGAACCAAGGCCGCTAAAGAGCGGCGGCAAGCGGCTGGTGGTGAGCAGCAGGCCCCCACAGCAGACACGGGCGCCCGGCAAAACGCGGGGCGCCCTGCTGCTGGGCGTGAACAGTCGTCACATCCCACCGGGGTAGCCCAGGCTAAACAAAAATTACAGGGTGAGCGCGCCGAACAGCAGCGGGCCAGCGGCCCATATAGTAGCCGCAGCGCCAAACAGGATGTTGGCGCCCCTGCCAATTCTGCCCCGGTGGATGTGGAGGGCCCCGGCGAGGTAGGCGGCGCCGCCCGCGTAAAAACAAAGGGACAATCTCTCAAGGCTGGCGATAAGGGCGGCAAGCAAAAAGCTGGCCGGTTCCAAAATCGGGCAGACAGGGTAAAAACGGCTGGAAAAATGAAAACGGCGGCCAGAGGCAAGGCCCAAACCGCCGCCAGCCAGCAGATGGTGAAACGCGCCCAGCAGCAGATTGCTAAAAATGCGGCGGCTGCGGCCAAAAAAGCCGGGGAGCTTATCGCAAGGGCGGCTGCCGCCTTGGGCCGCGCCATTGTGTCCATAGCCGCCGCTTGCGGGCCGCTTTTGGTTATCATCGTGGCTATCGCGGTGGTGGGCGCCATTATTGCGTCACCTTTCGGCCTGTTCTTTTCCGGCGAGGACGAGGACAGCACCGCCGCCATGCAGCAAGCCATCGGCGAAATGTGCAGCGAGTACCGGGAAAACATACTGCATATCATGGCTGACAATACCCACAACGAATTGCGGCTGGAATACACGAATCACGGCTACAAGCGCCCGGACAACCTCATTGATGTGCTGGCGGTATATGCTGTGAAAACCGCCAACCCCGACGACGGCATGGAGGTTGTCACCATAGACCCGGAGCGGGTAGAAAAACTGCGGGCTGTGTTTTGGGATATGCAGGACGTGAGCCACGAAGTGAAGAACGAGCCAAAATACGATGCTAATACCGACACCTACACCGACTACTATGTGCTCTATATCCGGGCCGCCTGCAAGGGCGCATGGGAAATGGCCGACGCATACGGCTTTGACCGCCAGCAGCGCGACATACTGGAAGAAATGCTGAATGGTGCCTATGACAGCTATTTTGAAACCATGATAGGCAGCAATTCCCTGTTTTCTGCGCTGGGGGATGGCGGGGCCGTGGTGGGTACAGGCAATTTCATCTGGCCGTCCAACGCCAGCACCTATGTGCGCTCGCCTTATGGTTCGCGCCCTGGCGTGGGTGTAGGGGATTTTCATTATGGCATAGACATTGCCGCTGGCGAAAACACCGAAGTGCTGGCGTCCGATGGCGGTAGCGTAATATCCAACAGCGTTGATTCCAGTTATGGCAACCACCTGCTGATAGACCACGGCAACGGCACACGGACCCTGTATGCCCACATGAACGCTGTATTTTTTGGCGTGGGTGACAGCGTGGAGCAGGGGCAGCCCATCGGCTTGTGCGGGAACACCGGCGTTTCCTTCGGCGCCCACATCCATTTTGAGATACACATAGGCGGTAGCAGGGTTGACCCGCTGCAATTTTTTAGCAACTATACTACTGCGTGGTAAGTACATACGCATTTGTATAACACAATTTAAAGGTTGGCAGCGAGTAATATCTTGCTGCCAACCTTCTTTGATAAATATAGTTTTTATACGTAACTTTTAGCAAAAAAGTCTCTTGACGAGTGATCGATATACACGGTTTTATTTTGCGTGTAAGTTGTTTCTGCTCTGACATCATCGCTGTTACTGCCAACAAAGAAGCGGAAATCGCCCTTTTCCACCATCCACCGCCCATCCAAATCTGGAAATGACATTTGGTTTAAGTTGAAAGTGAAACATACTTTTTTGCTTTCACCGGGCTTCAACGAAATACGACGGAAGCCAATAAGCTCTTGTCTCGGGCGTATGATGCTTGCCAGCAAGTCACTCCCATATAGCTGAACTACTTCTTCACCATCTCCACCGCCTACGTTTTTCACGGTAACAGACGCTTCCAGCGAACCTTCAAGGTTTTTATCGAGACTAAATCCACTGTATTCAAAACTTGTGTAACTTAAACCGTGGCCGAACGGTGCCAATGCCGAGCTGTCACTGTCAATAAAACCTGTAGGGATAAGGCCCCGATCATGAGAGGCCGACGAACCATTGTTCTGATAATGAAAAACGGGTTGATGGCCAGCAGTGCGCGGTACATCGACAGGGGTTCGCCCTGCGGGGTTAACCTCTCCGCTGATGACTTTCGCAAATGCCTTGCCCGCATAGGTAGCTGGTAGCCATCCTTCAATGATGGCTGGTACATTCTCGTATGCCCATTCACTACACAGCGGTCGTGCATCCGTATGCAAAATCACCATGTTCTGATTCGCCTTGAAAACCTCCCGCATTAGCGTTTCCTGCACTCCCATCAAATCAAGGCTTGTGCTGTCAACTGCTTCGCCAGTAGAGGAGGTCCGGCCAAGCCCATTTTTGCCACCTACGGCCATGAGTACGATATCGGCTTTCTTGGCCGCAATTACAGCTTCCTGTATATGGCTGTCATCATTTCCCTTGTAGTCACAGCCCTCAACAAACTCAACGGAATCGAACACTTCGCATAGCCCTTCATAAATAGTTGATGCGTCAGGGTATATTTTCCGTATAGTGTCATCAATGAGATACTTATCCGAAAAGTCTACTGCGGCCAGCTTTGCCGCCATGCCACCAAAAGCACTTTCATCACCCTCGGCGGCATCGCCAAAGTCAACACCGGGTTGAGTTTCTCCCATTGAAGAAAAGCTTGCTAACATTTCAAGCATAACAACATAGGTATAATGCCCATACATCAAGCGCAAACAGTTTCCGGTAGGACCGACCACGAGAAGCTTTTTTCCTTTGTCACGGATAGGCAAAATCCCCTCGTTTTTCATTAGTGTCATTGATTTGCAAGCGGCATCAAGAGACTTTTTGTTGTTTTCGGTGTTATCCATAGCTGTTGCAACTAGCTCTGGATGCGGGTATGGGTTTTCAAAAAGGCCCAGTTCAAATTTGAGCTTCAAAAACCGACGCAATGAACGATCCACCAAGGAAATATCAATGTCTCCCTTTTTTACCGCTTCTGCGAATTCGTCATTGTAACCCATCCGAGTTGGCAGTTCTACATCAAGCCCGGCTTCCAAGCATAGTCTGCTGGCTTCAAGCATACTGTCGGTGATTTTGAAATCATTGATAACATGACGGATAGAATTGTAATCTGAAACAACTACACCATTAAAACCCAAATCATCCCGCAGCATATCATTTAGGATGCGCTTGTTTGTACACATGGGCTCGCCATCAACCTCAGAATAACAATTCATTACACATTTGAGGTCTGCCATTTGGATTGCTGCTTCAAAAGGTTTCGCAAATACCTCACGTAATTCACGAGGTGGCACGAGGGACTTGTGCATATTCATCCCACTCTCCGATTGGGAGTAACCAAGGAAGTGCTTGCCAGTACACGCGACGCCTTTGCTCAAGTCATCGCCCTGTAGTCCCTTAACAAAGGCCACTGTCATTGCAGATGTAAGAGTTGGATCGCCGCCATATCCTTCGTTGCAACGGCCCCAGCGCAAATCACGGGCCAAATCTGCAACAGGTGAAAGAGCATGACGTATACCAAAGGCGTACATTTGTTCTCTGGTGGCCTCGGACATCTGTTGCACCAGTTCTGGTTCAAAAGTGGCCCCCAAACCAATAGGAGCGGGAAAAAGGTTGGCGGAAGGAATCAATACCGGGCCGGAAAGTGCTTCACCATGTATCAGCGCCGGGATGCCATGAGGAGAATTACCAATCACATATTTTTGTGCTTCGGTAAGATCCTTTACCAAATCCATGCTCCCCATAATGGTCATCGAGCCAGTACCAGATTCTAAATCCTGTTGGTTCATCGGTAAGTGAGGCAGTACCATTGAGCATGTAAGCTGCCGCACTTTTTCTTCTATGCTCATGCGCCCCATCAGGTCTTCAACACGCTGGTCAATCGGCAGTTCGGGGTTTTGGTATGGAAAGCGTTCCATTTTTTTCTCCTTCTACAACTTAAGTATTTATTCCTCAACTGATTCAATAGGGTTCCGCTCCCTAAGATCGCTAAGAATCTGCGGCATTTTTTTATCGAGGTTGTAAACCAAGTTCAAAACAAGTGCAAGAACAGTGCAAATCAGCGGCAAGATTGCAAAGCAAGCCAGTATAGCGGTCATCGCATTTCCGCTTTGTGTCGCTGCTTCGGCGGCGAAGCCGCCCCATGCCAAAAGCCAACCGAGTAATGCTGTAGCAAGACCGGAACCCACCTTGGTGCCAAAACTGCTGGCTGAAAAAACAAGTCCATCAGTCCGGTTGCCGCTTTTCCACTCGCCATAGTCGATGGTGTCGGCCAACATAACCCCTGTAATTGCTGTTGCAAGACCCGTGCCAAAGCCGCGCACAGCACTACCCAGCAAAACCATAATCATGCTCGTGGGAGCCAGAATTTGCATCAGCATACCCACTATCAAAATAACGGTACCAATCAAACTGGTGTTCCGCTTTCCAATCTTAGTGGCAAGCGTGGTAACGAAAAGCAGGGAGACAATCATTGGTAGAACCAGTGCCAAGGACAGAACGCCCACTTTTGTTGAATCATCAAGCCAGTATGTTGCAAAATACACATTTGCACCGCTTGTTCCTGTTGCAATTGTGATGGTGAGACCAAACAGCAGACGATTGAGCCAATACTTGTTCGTCACAAGTGCTTTTAAAGCAGTGCTAACAGGGATGGACTTCTTTTTCTTTTGTTCCGTTTCACCAACCGGTGAGCCGATACGTTCTTTCGTGTTGAAGAAGCAAACAAAGAAAAGAATTACTGCAACGACGCTTAAAATCGCAAATGTAATTGTCCAAGCTTGGGGTGTGCCACCAAACTTATTTACAAGGGGCATTACGAGGAAGTTGATAGCAATGGAGCAAACCATAGCCATGCCCATGCGTGCGATGTTCAAATGTGTTCGATCCTTTACATTGTCTGTTATCAGTGCGGACAATGTTGAATAGGATTGGTTAATTGCTGTGAAAATTACCGTTGAAACAAGGTTATAAGTTATATATGCGTAAATCAATTTGGCTATTGGTGTAAATGATTGCGGAACAGCGAACATTAGGACTGTTGCGATCCCAAAAGGAATCGACATCCATAGTAGCCAGGGGCGAGCTTTACCATATTTCGATTTGGTTCTGTCAATAATCAGGCCCATCAAAATATCTGAAAGTCCATCTAGAAGGCGCGAGATCATAAACATGGTACCAACTGCACCCGCAGCAAGTCCTGCCGAATTGGTATAGTAAAAAACGCCGTAACCGGCAACGCTGCTCCAAAGAAGATTGCCCGCAAAGTCACCAAGACCGTAACAAAATTTCTCGCGGAAAGATATTTTTTCTTTTACACGGTAGGTCATTTCAGCTTGCTTTGTATTTGTAGCCATTTCGCTCCCCTTTCATGTGTGCATGTTTCTCGAACTTGCCTTAATGTTCCTCCCCTTAACCGACACTCCTCCTCTTTAGTCTTTGAACCATTTTCATAGATTCTTCCCCAAAAACTCTACTCAAATCTGCTATCATTTTAGAACTTATGAATAATTATTACAGTGTTTTTTTTGGGCTTACATGACTTGTAGGGTATCATTTACGGACATTTAGTGCTCTTGTAACTTGCTGTACAGTTAAAATGATTACCTTAAAAATGCAGCAACACCAAGGAAATATGTATTCCTAGCGTCGCTGCACATTATTTGTTTTCTTTTGGAGATTAGTACATCGCTATAATTTCTGAACGATTTCCGGGTCTTTCTGATGATTTGCAATAGCATTTTGGCGGTACTGAGAGGGGGTTGTCTCGAAATGCTGTTCAAATAAACTGTAAAAATGAGTTTTATTTTCTATTCCAAGCTGTTTTGATATTTCCTGCACACTTAAACTGGTTTTAACAAGAAGCTTTAGGGCTTCTTGCATATAAACCTTTTGATTATATTCTTTGACCGAACAACCAAAATGCTTTTTGAAGAGCCGGTTTAGATAATCCCCATTGTAATGTATCGCATTAGACAATTCCCCACGGGTGATGCGGTGTTTTGTCCTATCTAAAAAATACTTTGTTTCGTTGGCGAGATTTATTTCCCTATCGGAAGCCAAATCAATGACTGTGCTTGAATAAAGGGTATGGTCATTTACTTGACTTAGGAAACGGAATATCAACCCGCGCAAAATCAGCATATAGCCTGGCTTTTTTAACTGCAACTCTTGGATAATTAACTGCATTTCTTTTTCCAAATCAATTACCTGTGACGGTTCCGCAGTATACAGAAACTCAATGTAGTCTTTGTTCCGCCTTACGCCATCATCCAAGTTCTTATTTATGAATCTGGTCATCGCAGCCTTGCTTGCGAGTAGTTGTTCATCTTCTTTGGGCCATTCCAACATATACTCTCTGGTTAAACATAGGTAGTAAATTGTTGTTCCATCCTTCAATCTTTCTTCTGAATGGCGGGTGTTACGGTTCAGCAGTAAAACATCGCCCGCCTTATATGTATGCACGCGTGTTTCAATTTGCATTTCAACTTCGCCCTCGGCAACAAAGGTTAACTCAAAGTAATCGTGACTGTGAAGGTTATCGTTTGGACTAAATGCTATTTTGCTCACGTCTACTTCAACATCCGCTGTCTGGTGTAGATCATTCAGTTGGTATAAAAGTGGCCGTCCTTCTTTTTTCGACATTACAGTTACCGCAACCCTGGTAGAAATACTACGTGCCTTAGTAAGCTCCAAAAAGCTCATATTGTACGATTGCGGAACTTTATGGGTTCCATCTATGCTCATGTCTATAAGGCCGCTATTGGAATTAAAGGTGTATGCCATGCCATTCTCCATTTCCAAAGTCCAGATTCGACACTGTTGATTTGCAATGAAGCCAAAACCGTTACTGCCAACGAGTGTGTAATAAGTATAATTATAACTGAAATCCAAAATATAATACAGGTATTTATAGGCATTTTGTAAAAACAGCGTTGCGCTGATTGTAAGCAAGAAATTAAAATGGAGGGCAAACATGAAAAAAAACAGTTTCCATACAGGTTGGAGCTATTACCAGAAAGGTGCGGATTCAATTGCACAAGATGTCATTTTGCCCCATGATGCAATGATTCATCGAGATCGTGTTCCTCGGCTAAAGAATGGTAGTTACACAGGGTTTTACCCCAGCGGTGACTACGTTTACATAAACAGAATTTTCGGTGACCCTGATTATAGAGGCAAAACGGTCATTATGGAATTCGAGGGCGTTTACATGGATAGCACTGTATACTTGAACGATGAAAAGGTGGGGGGTCATGTATACGGCTATAACCATTTTTATGTGGACCTTACCGATAAGCTTGTTATTGGGAAAGAAAACGAGCTAAAAGTAGATGTCCATTGCAGTCAGGTGCCAAATGCTCGCTGGTACCCTGGCAACGGTATTTATCGCCCGGTGAGTTTGTACGTTGGCGAGAAAGAGCACATCAACTTGGATGGCGTGGTCATTGTTACCAAATCTCATAATCCTGCAGTCATTGAGGTTTCAGTAGATACTACGGCCGAGGCCGGCGCCGTTGTGGAAATAGAAATCTTGTATCAAGGTAAAACCATAGCAACCGGCACTGGTGAACACTGTGAAATAGCCATACCCAATGCCAAACTTTGGGACGCAGAACACCCTAACTTGTACCAGGCCAGAGTAATGCTAAAACGCGATGGGAACGTTTTTGACGAAACGATTGAAGATTTTGGCATTCGCCATCTCGCGTGGAGCGCGGAAAAAGGCATCGAAGTAAATGGAGCAAGCGTTAAACTGCGAGGTGGATGTGTTCACCATGATAATGGTTGTCTTGGGGCCTGCGATTTTGAGGCGGCAGAATATCGAAAAGTTCGCATCATGAAGGAAGCTGGTTTTAATGCCATTCGCAGTTCCCATTACCCCATAAGCAAGCGTATGCTAAGGGCTTGTGACGAACTCGGCATGTATGTAATGGATGAAACATTTGATACATGGAGAGAATCTAATGGAATGTATGGATATCCCTTGTACTTCAATGAGGAATGGCAGGATGATTTAAGCAAAATGATTCTAAAGGATCGTAATCATCCTTGTGTCATTATGTATTCAATCGGAAATGAGATTTCCGACACAGCTAGACCGGAGGGGGCGGAACTTGCGGGTGAAATGACCACGCTATGCCATGCCATTGATCCGACACGTCCCGTAACGGTGTGTCCAAATCTTTTTATGAATGTCATGTCACAAAAAGGGCTGAACTTAAGCCTGGGAAATGGAACTGAACCCAAAAAAGAAGATGTTGCTGACCCAATGGCGCAGGATAGCGACACAAAAATGGGTGGCTCGGCTATGATAAATGTGCTAATGGCTACCGGACCACACTTGATGAAACTGATGATGAAACCGAAAGGAACGGAAAAAGGTTCTGGTCATACTTTTGCCAAGGTAGACATTGCGGGCTACAACTATGCAGAGCAAGTATACGAGGGTCATCATGCGATGGTCCCGAATCGAATCATAGTTGGTTCAGAAACACATCCTACCAAGATTTTAGGTAACTGGGAACTGGTAGAAAAGCACCCCTATGTAATAGGTGACTTTATGTGGACTGGTTGGGACTATCTAGGTGAAGTGGGCGTAGGCATCATTGATTATGGAAAAAGTAGTGGAGCTTACATCAAACCCTACCCTGCGGTTTCAGCTTATGTTGGTGCCATTGATTTGACAGGCCACCGAGAGCTCAACAGTTACCGGGCGGCAATTGTATGGGGATTTGAAAATAAACCTTATATATCCGTGCAACCCCCGAACCATTTTGGTGAAAAGAAGATTGAATCCCACTATCGAGATTCAGATGCGCTAAACAGTTGGAGTTGGACAGGGTGTGAAGGGCAGAGGACGATAGTTGAGGTATACAGCAAGGGCGATACCGTGGAGCTTTTTCAAGACGGGAAGTCATTGGGAAAGAAGCCCTTGAAAAAATTGCTGGCGAAGTTTAAAATCATCTACCAGCCTGGCACTTTGGAGGCAGTCAGCTATGACGCACAAGGTGTTGAAATAGCGCGTTCCAAACTTGTTTCAGCTGGTAGTAAAACGACGCTTACAGTAAGTGTCGAAAATGACAGCCTTAAGCCCAATGGAGAAGACTTGGCCTACATAAATGTTGCAGTTACTGATGATAAGGGAATCGTAAAAATGCTCAACGAAAAAACAGTATCCATAAAAGTAGAGGGGGCTGGCACATTGCAAGGTATCGGCAGTGGCAACCCTCGTGCAAGCGAAGCGTATGTAGGTAGTCATTTTACAACCTACCAAGGACGGATGCAAGCTATTGTGCGTAGCGGATTCAATACAGGAAATATCAATGTGACCATAACCGCTGATGGTTTGCCAGAACAGAAAGTAACAATCCAAGTAAACTAGTGATTTGACACAATTACAATTTAGGATATAACCATTTCAATTTATCCCGAGCGTTCTGTGTAGTGAAATGCCACTCAACCACCTTCTGCGATAAGTTTCTCGCTTTCTCCCAAGCAGAAAGTTGGATTTGAAGCGAGCTCAAATCAGGAATCCTTCGCCCCAGGCACTGTTTTGTCATGGCATTCAATTCTATCTCAGCAATGTTTAGCCAACTGCCATGCTTAGGGGTGTAGTGAATTTCAAGGCGCCTTGCAAGCCTCAAAGCCTCATCGGGTGGAAAGGTTTCGTATAGCGACGAAATGGCGTGTGTGTTCAGATTGTCCATAACCAGCCGGATACGCTGGGCACTTGGGTAATGAACATCCAACAGTTCCTTTATCTGGCTGGCCCAATCTTTCTTGGTTCTGCGTTCACTCGCCACAACATGTCGCCAGCCAACCAGTGGTTCAGTAAAGATGAAAATCGAACAGGTTCCACAGCGCACATATTCATAATCTTCTTTCGCTGTCTTCCCGGGCTTCATCGGCATAGGCGTCAGCTTTTCATCAAGCAGTTGACACGGTTGCTCGTCCATGCAAATCAGCGGAATCCACTCATCGTAAGGGAGCGCATAAGCCTCCAGAACATCTTCCATCCGAGCAACAAATTCGCCATTTTGCTGCGCAGGTATGCACCACTGCTTTTTCAGGTGAGGCTTAAGTCGTGTTTTTTTAACGTGCGGCGCACCGTTTCCCTGCTTACAGACGGAAGGATGTCCAATTCCACCACCTTGTCTGTGAGCATTCGGACTGTCCAGCGCGAAAAGCCTTCTGGTGGTTCACCACAGGCCAGGGCGATGATACGCGCTTCACTTTCCCCGCCCACAATTGCTGGCCTTGGCGCATTTTCTGGCTTTTTGAACGTCAATGTGTATTCTATCCCATGTTCACAGTAATCTCGTATTGTGTGGTAGACAGTCACATCACTTATGCCGCACCGTTTCGCAACCTCCTCCTGCGACGCAGGCTTTCCGACATTTTCATCTCGCATCAACAGCACATTTGCACGCTTTTTACAGCTCTGGGAGGTCGTTGTGCTGCTAATTACATCTTGGGCGTATCCCTGCTCGACCGCTGTTAGCTTGACTGTGTACTTCTTTCGCATTGCCATACCCCTTTCGCATTCTTGGGTATAGCTTATTGCTAATATCTTATTGTGTCAAATCACTAGACTGACTTAACATAAGGAGATATTAGGGATGCTTGAATTGGCCCATATTTTTCAAGATGGTATGGTTCTACAACAGCAGCAACCTATACGGATATGGGGCCATAGCAATCTTGAAGAAACAATCACGGTTTATTTGAATGACAAATGTCTAGTAGAAGCATTTGTGCCAAAAGGTGAACTGGAAATCATGCTTCCCCCTCAAAACGCTTCTTTTAATTGTTCCCTATCTTTTGTAGGAAGTAGCACACTTACTTTTTACAATGTTGATATTGGGGAGGTGTGGATTGCGGGCGGACAAAGCAATATGGAGTTTCAGTTGCTACACGAAACGGATGGACCAATGCAAATTACAAATGCCCATAACGAGCATCTACGCTTCTTTGATGTGGGAAAATATTCTTTTGATGAAGAAGCATCGGAGGGACTAAAAGATAGCAGCGAATGGGACCAGTGGCTTTGCTTCAATTCAATGCATGCCGGTTGTTTTTCTGCTGTTGGGTTTTATTTTGCGAACTGCTTGCAAGAGAAGTACAATGTTCCAATTGGCATTGTAGGTTGTAACTGGGGCGGCACTTCCGCATCAACATGGCTAAGTGAAAGCTATCTTGCCGCCAAACCAGAACTAAATATCTACTTGGAAGAATACAAATCCAGCGTGGAATCTCTTGACTTGGTGAAGTACAAGGCGCAAAATCGTCAAATACGTGAATTCATGGCATCCGAAAAAATGACCGCCTTTCGGGCAAAGATATCGGCAGGGCAAGTTGGACCAGTCTCAATAGGCAAGGCAATTTACTACCAACATAAGCTATCCAAAGTGATAGGCCAAATGGGGCCTCATAATGTAAACAGACCGGCCGGGTTATACAATCACATGGTACGCCGGATAGCTGGATTTACTTGTAAGGGCGTAATTTGGTATCAAGGTGAGGCAGATGAAAACAAACCAGAAATCTATGACAGTTTGTTTGCATCCCTTATTGAGTGCTGGAGAGATGAATGGAACGGTATGCTCCCGTTTTTATTTGTGCAGTTGGCTCCTTTTGAAAAACGCTTAGGCGTGACAGGAGAAAGATTCCCGATTATCAGAGAAAAACAAGAGTTGGTGAGTAAGGCCGTCCCCAATACATACATGGTTTCTATCATGGATGCTGGCGAAAAGACAGATATTCATCCCAAAAGAAAGCGCCCTGTTGGTGAACGTCTTGCTTTGATGGCTATGGGGAAAGTGTATGGCGAAGATATATTATGTGAACCTCCCGAACTGCTGCAAGGTGAATTGGGCGACGGCTTCCTGCGACTGGACTTTAAATATAGTGGCAACGGTTTGGTACAACAAGGCGAAAAGCTTAATGCAATGTGTCTATTTGTGAACGGTAAAAAGGTGCAAGAATGTGATTGTAAGGTTTCCGGTTGTTCAATTGAAATAAGGGCGGGCATACTTCAAAAAGACGCAAGTGTATGCGCACAATATGCACAAACACCATATTGCAATGTAAATCTATATAATAGTGCTGGCATTGCAGCAAAACCGTTTTTGTGGCAAAGCACTGCATTTTCTCATTCATTGTGAAGTGTTCACAAACCATATTAAGAGGTGATGTAAATGAAAAAGTTTGTTCCAGAAATTAAGTACGTTCAAAACCCAAACGGACCTACGCTTGGATATTCAACGGAATCGGGTGTGGGTATTATTGAAAAGGATGGGCTGGCATTTAAAGATTTAGCGAAGGATGGTGTGGTGCATCCTTACGTGGATTGGCGGCTTTCACCGGAAGAACGTGCTGAAGACCTGGCAAAACGACTTTCTATTGAACAGCTTGCCGGGCTAATCTTGCACAGCTCACACCAATTTGTGCCTGGAATTGATAGCCCATATTTTGGCAATACCCTATATGGTGGAAAGTCTCGGGCCGAAAGTGGTGCCCCGGCGTATGCACTTTCGGACAAACAAATCGACAAAATCCGTAATGATTTTATCCGGCACATGCTGGTGGGAGCGGTACAAACACCCAAAGATGCAGCGATGTGGAACAACAATCTTCAATCCTTGGCCGAGGAGATGCCGTTCGGAATACCTATTGGCCTGAGCTCAGACCCGCGCCACGGCACCATTGTCTCTATGGAGTTTGATATTGGTGCATCCGGGGACACTTCGCACTGGTCTGAGCCTATTGGGCTCGCTGCGACTTTTGACCCGGAGTTAGTTCGCAGATTCGGTGGGGTCGCTTCGCAGGAATACAGAGCTATGGGTATCACCACAGCACTTTCGCCACAAATAGACTTGGCCACCGATCCCCGCTGGACACGCTTCCAAGGAACATTCGGAGAATCCCCCGCTCTAAGTGCCGATATGGCGAGGGCATACTGTGATGGTTTCCAAACATCTTGCGGTGAGCGTGAAACAAAAGATGGTTGGGGATTTGACAGCGTAAATGCAATGGTAAAGCACTGGCCCGGTGGCGGTGCTATAGAGGGTGGACGGGATGCTCATTTTGCTTGTGGCAAATATTCGGTTTATCCCGGAAACAATTTTGACGAGCATCTTGCGCCATTTGTAGACGGTGCATTCAAATTGAGCGGAAAGACCCAAAGGGCTTCTGCTGTAATGCCATATTACACTGTCGTCTACGATCAAGATATAAAATATGGAGAAAACGTCGGATGCAGTTACAGTAAATATTTGATAACGGATTTATTGCGTGACAAGTTTGGGTATGACGAACTGGTATGTACTGATTGGGGAATCCTGCGCGACCCTGCACCCAGTGTCGATAGTTTGATGGGCGGTAAATGCTGGGGTGTTGAGAACCTTACAATCGAAGAACGTTGTTACAAAGCATTCATGGCGGGCGTGGATCAGTTTGGTGGCCTGGATGACAAAAGCATAGTGATGTCGGCCTACAAAATGGGTGTTAAAGAGTATGGCGAAGAGGCCATGCGCACACGCTTTGAGCAATCAGGCATGCGCATTCTACGCAACCTGTTTCGTACTGGCCTGTTTGAAAATCCTTATTTGGACGCCGAAGTTTCCGCAGCATTGGTTGGGAGTGATAAGTTTGTTGCCGCAGGCTATGATGCGCAAATCAAATCTACTGTATTGCTAAAAAATAAGGAAAGTACGCTGCCGCTGCAAAAAAGAACAAAGCTTTATATTCCAAAGCTTTATACCCCTGGCTTCACTGATTGGATGGGAAAAACCCATGAGGAAAGTTGGGTAGACCCGATAGACCGCAACTTGGTAAAACAGTATTTTGATGTGGTAGACGAACCCGAACAAGCAGATGCGTCCCTGTGTGTCATTCGTATGCCAGATGGCGCAGCAACAAGTATGCTGGACGGATACAGTGTAGAAGACCGAAAAAATGGCGGCAATGGGTATGTTCCTGTTAGCCTTCAATACCGCCCCTACACTGCTGACTGTGCCCGCGAAGTGAGTATAGCAGGCGGCGACCCAACAGAAAGCTTTATAGATAGGTCGTATAAGGGCAAATCTGTAACTGTCGACAATGAATCCGATTTGGATGTGGTTCTTAGTACAAAGGAAAAAATGGGCGATAAACCAGTAATTGTATATGTGAAAATGACTGGTCCATTGGTGATGGCAGAATTTGAGCCAAGTGCTGATGCTATCATTGGTAGTTTTGGTGAACAGCCAAAAGCAACGCTGGAAATCCTTTGTGGTATTCATGAACCTTCTGGACTGCTTCCAATGCAAATACCGGCAAACATGGAAACGGTTGAGGAACAGTTTGAGGATGTTCCGTTTGATATGGAGTGCCATGTAGATAGCGAGGGGCATGTCTACGATTTCTCTTTTGGTATGAATTGGAGCGGCGTTATTAACGATGAACGGGTTATAAAGTATTCGGAAAAGGATTAACGCAAAAAGTTAAATCATCAACGCCGGGTACTCACTATCCGGCGTTGATGATTTACAATGATTATCGCAATGAGACCTGTCAAACTGATGGAGTAGGTGGTATTTATGGGGTATAAGAAGTATTTTGCAATGAGCTTTGATGATGGGCTTGAGCAAGATAAAAAACTCATTCGGCTTCTGAAAAAGTATGGGGTACAATGTACATTCAACCTCAATGGTGGCTTATTTGGTCAGCGTGATTACGTTGCGCGAATTGGCAACATTGGGTTTATGGATATCCCGGCAGAAGCAAAGATTAGACGAGCTCTATTCAAACACAGTTCACATAATCGCATACCACAAGATGAAATCAAGCAGGTTTATGAGGGGTTTGAAGTTGCCTCCCATGCTTACAAACATGAAGCTCTCGCAAAGTTGCCTTTTGCAGAGGTAAAGGAATCTTTAGCAAAGGATGTAGAGATTCTTAGTCAAATAGTCGGCTATCCAATCACCGGCCACGCCTATCCCGGCGGGTTTTCATCTGAGGATGCAGCGGTATGTCTTCAAGAAATGGGATTTGTTTATGGCCGGGAGGCATTTTCAAGCAAAACATTTGCGTTCCCGGATAATCCCATGCGATTTAGGCCGACTTGCTCCCATAAGGACAAGAATGCCATGGTTTTGCTTGAACAATTTATTGCAGAAAAACCTGTACAGGATAATCTTCTTTTTGTCATGTGGGGCCATGGATATGAATTTGACTACGGCACTGCACTTAGCTCATGGAATAGCATTGAAAAGATATTGCAGAAGATTTCTGGAAAACCGGACATTGAGTATTGTACAGTCTCTCGTGTTTTTGAGGTGCATAATTGCTAATTCTGTAGAATCTCAAATTATTAGGTATAATTATGTATCAAATTTGTATTTGTGATGATGAAGAACAACATCGCAAAAAATTGAAAAGGACTTTACTTGATTACTCTTTCCGCTCAAACCGGGAGTTTCATGTTGTGGAATATGAGACAACGCAACAGCTATATGCCGCATCAAAAGAATTTGACATTATCTTTTTGGACATAGATTTCCCCGAAGGGGAAAGTGGGGTACAAGTGGCAAAAAAGTTGCGCGCGGTAGGAAATCAGTCGGTTATCATCTTCCAGACTGCTTACCCGCAGTATTCATTGGAAGGGTACGAGGCTGAGGCGTTCCGCTATCTGCTAAAGCCTATCACTGTCGAGAAAACCGTGGCCGTCATGGATGCTGTGTTTTCTAAATGGGAGCGTAGCAGGGCGACGGTTTCCATCCGAACACCGGGCGGTGCCGCCCTGCTGGACACCGCCCGCATCCAGCGCGTCGAGGCCGAGGGTCGCAAGCAGAAAATCTATTGTGACACCGGCGTAATAGAAACGTGGGAGCCGCTGAAAGAACTGGCAAAGAAGCTGCCCGAGAGTACCTTTGCAGTTGCGCATCAAGGCTGCATCGCCAACCTTGAGTATGTGCGGGAAATAAGTGGCAGTACCGTGCTGATGGCCGATGGCGCCAAGATAACACTATCCCGCAGACAGAAGAAAGCCTTTATCCTTTGCATTGACAAAATGCTGGAACATGACAAATAAAAACCGCAGCCTGCCATTAAAAGCAAGCTGCGGTTTTTCTATTGGCGACACTTCCGGGTTATGGCCTTAATCGTGACCAGAAGTGCGCACAGGTGGAGGCCGCAAAGGGCAAAGTAGCCCAAGGCCGGGGCTTGCACAAACAGGGTGATGGCGCCAATAGCAGTGACTTCCGCGGCGAGAATCAGCCGCGCCACCCTTTTGAAGTGGCGGTGTTCGTTTGCGCTGGCCGGTTTGTTTTCGTCCTCCTGTGGGGCCAGCCATAGCAACAGGAGGCCAGAAAGGGGCAGCAGAGCCAGCAAGACGTTACGCAGTACACCAAGCTGGGGCGCGTGGGCTGCACCAGCCACCACTATGAACACAAGGACGGTGCCAACGTAACACAGCAGCGGAGATTTTACATGGATGCCCCCGGCAAACTCCCGCAAAGGGACGAAGAACATCATAAACAAGAGCATTCCCCAAAGCTGCCGAAAAATGAGCCCAGTTAAGATAGCCGACAGCCAGAGCAACACCGTCATAAACAACATCCGATAGGAATAGGCGTATACTTCGGCGTCCTGCGGTTCAATCGCCCCGGTAGAAACCGCCCTGGCTGCCAGCCGTTCGCTGGCCCTCATTTGTGGGCGCGGTACTTGTCCATACCCGCGGGCGGCTTCGGCTGGTTGAAACAGAAGTAGCACATCCTGTTGGTGTTCATCACCGTAACCATGAGGGCCATGCAGGACATGATGCCCAGCGCGTGTTTTTGTACCAATGTGATAAAAGATTTCATTGTGATTCCTCCGATGTTTTTTTGCCCAAAGGCATTACGGCATCAGTATAGCCGCCCTTGGCTCGTAGCGGGTCGGCTATCGTATATTCGGTCGCTTTTATCGTATATTCGGTTCATCTGGCCGGGAAATGGGTACAATGGCAATGACAGAAAAACGGTTCTCGCCCTGCTCCCATTCAATGGAACCGCCGTAACGCTCTACACTTCTTTTCATATTCTGTGTGCCAATGCCGGTTCGGGGTATCTCTCCCTTCTGTGAAAGAAATCGCCACTCCCATTTTACCACTGGGGCTAAATAAGTATTGGTAACCTTGATATGCACTATGTTATGCCACTTTTTGACGATTACCTCAATGGTTTTTGTCATCTCGCTTATTTGCCCACAGGCCCACAGAGCATTGTCAAAGGCGTTTGCGAAAAACGAGCAAATATCTTGGAACCGCATAAAGGAAAAGTCACTGTATCGAATATCGGTGCTAAGTTCTATACCCTGTTCCTCGCATTGGTTTTTCAACCGATTCACCATAACGCGCAGAGCCGTGTTTTGAATATTTGCCCCGCCTGCCTTTGGCGGAGTGTCAATATCATTCAAAAGGCTTTGCACATACTCCCCGGCGGCATCCAATTCATATTGCTGCTTTTGAGTTTGTATCATTTCCTCAATTGAAATCAAGTGATACTTGAAGTCGTGGGCCTGCTTTGCAAACTCCTGTTGGCTTTTCTCCATCTGCCGTATAGCTTCGGCGTTGTATTCTTCCTGTAAACGTATGGTGGCAAGAGTTGCCTTAAGCTCATGCTTTTTCCGCTCATTCTCCGCACTGAACAACATCGCTATATTAACGGCGATCAGTAGGATAAAGATAATCAGGCCAATGATGGACAAGTTTTCATTGTACTCGCATTCGCCAGCATACATGATATAGTAACCGACAATAATTGTCATAACTGGCAGCAGAACCACCCTGGAATTGCTGGAAAATACAAGGGGCTGCTCTGCCTGCCACCTGTCAATGGCAATTTTTAACAGACAGGTAATTGTGAAGAAAACGAGCAATACAATGAACGCATAAATCGCATTATTAATATTTTCCTCAATGATATTCTGCGTGTAGCTGCCGAAAATGAGTGAAGACATAAGTAACGTAAGCAGTTCAACAATAAAGTTGAGCACACAAATTACCAATGACATTGCGGCAAGGCGTGTTACTTTTTGTTGGAAGGTGATACGCAGGGCAATGAACAGCACCCAATAGGCCGACAAGAAATTTAGTGCCATATTTCCCAAGGCGTTGATTGGGGGGATGGGCAGTGATGCAAGAACCGCTGCAACCATCATTCGACCGACTTTTCCATTTTTAAAGAATAAATGTGCAAAGTAGATATTTGCGCAGATTTGTAGGACGGTTAAGATATAGTGCGAAAGGTATTCAACCATAGTGGGCCCCTCCTTTCCCGCAACAAAAAAGCGCCATGTTTCATCTGAAACAGGCGCTTGCTATTTATGATGGATGGCTGCCAGACCTCGTATCAGTTGTTCCACTATCAATACTTCATCATCATTCAGTTTTGATAGAAGAATCGGTATATCCGTTGATGTTTTTCGTTGTTCCATCCCCAAAATATAATCTGAACTAGCCCCAAGGGCCGTGCAAATCTTTAGAAGGGTAGATGACTTGCAGTCAACCTTTCCACATTCAATATTGCTCATCGCCTGCGTGGTGATGCCCGCAGCTTCGGCCAGTTTGTCAGCTTTGATATTTTTCCCCATCCTCGCGTCACTGATTCTGCGGCCAAGCCCAAGGCTAAATGCTCCTTTGTCCAATCTATCACCCCATTTCAAGCGGCACCATAAGCGAAGTTTTGTATCAACTCTACTTATATTTTACCTTGTGCAAGGGCAGAATATAACCAACTGGAGATTGATGTTTTATCAACCTCTAGTTGCAGGGCGTGATTTTGCACGGCCGTATATACACTAAAACCAACCGAATATACGAACTCGGCACCACGAGGGGCTGAACTTGGCTATCATGCCAATATGCGCAAAAAATTGGTGTGAGGCGGATGGATGGCATGACAAGAATTGATTATGAGTTTGTGGACGGAACTTTTAAGCGTGTGTACTTCAAAAAGCTGCCCAAGCGGATAGCGCGTGAACTCTTGAGGCTGGAACGCCAAAAGGAAAGGGTGCTGGAAAAGGATTGCAGATACCTCCACGGTGACGGTTATGTGGAAGGTGAGAGCGAAATAAAAGCGAGGGAACTGAATTTTGCCACCCCGGTTGCCGATGCCCTGGACACCCGACAGATGGAAACAGCCCTGCGCGATGCTCTGGCCCTCTTGAACCCGGCGCAAAGGCAAAGGATATGGCTGTATGCCCAAGGCTATACAGCGACCGAAATAGCGCGCATGGAGGGCGTTTCGGACATGGCCGTGCGTAAGTCAATCAAGCTGGCGAAAAAGAAAATAAAAGAAGTTTTGGAAAATGGGTTCGGTTTCGGCTCGAATTTGTGGGGTTATAAGTGAGAGGACATTTTCCCCCGGCGCAGCATGGCGCCGCCGTTCCCTCACTGTAACTTGACAACCGCATAATGGCATATTCGGTACTTTTGGCGACCGGTCCCCAGCAATGGGAAAGGCCGCGTCCTTTGGTGCGCAACGACAGCCCGGTTCATAGCGAATCGGGCAAGAGCGAGAACACCACAGGACAGGCGGGGTTTGGCAACCCTGCTGAGGCGATACCAGCGCCAGATTATGATACTTAACCCCGGCCAACGTCACTGTAATGGGGGGTTCCCGCGCGCTGCGGGGGGAGCGAGAGCTCATGGAGCAGCAAGCCCGCTGCCGCTGGATATGCCACAGACGAAAGAGAAAACAACAGCAGGCTTTGCCGTGCCATTATTTCTTTAAGAATACACAAAACAGCATGGCAAGCCGGCTATGACATATCAATATCAGATACTACGGCGGCCACAATTTCCTGTTGGAAGTGGCCGCCGTCCATGTGGTATTGATATATTCTTATGATTGAGGTGAAGAAGTGGAACTGTTGAAGGACTACCCTGATGTGCTGACCATCTACCACTTATGTGAGATATTGCATATTGGCAGACAAACCGTTTACCAACTTTTACAAGACGAGGCCATTAAGCATGTGCGTGTTGGCCGGAAATATATCATTCCCAAAACAAGCCTAATCAATTTCTTGCAAACAAGCGCCAGTGCCCATTGACAGGCTTGTGTAGATTGCCCTACTGAGTTAAAGTGTGTGTATCTCACTTGAAGCAAAATCGGGCAATCTGAAAGGAGCATAAAAATGAACGATTGCCAAAATACAAAGAGAGTTACAGGCAGTGTACAGGTCAAAAATAAGTATTATTATGTGGTTATCAACCATTATGTTGACGGAAAGCGCAAACCAAAATGGATGCCAACGGGTTTACCGGTCAAAGGCTACAACAAGCGTAAGGCAGAGGATATGAAGGACGATATTCTCTATAAAGTGAACAATGGCGGCGAAATCCAAAATTGTAGTATCAAAGCGAATGTACCGGTTATTGATGAAATCGAACAGCCAGAACCAAACCCAGCCGTCCCGCCTGTATCAACAGGCTTTCCCGGCGATAAAATATTGCTTGTTGACTATTTTGCACAATGGATTGAGCGCATGAGGCACATGGTAAAGGAAAATACCTGGGAAGGGTATAACACCAATATGCAAGGCCGCATTCTTCCTTATTTCAAGCAATTCAATTTTACTCTTTCCAGCCTTGAACCGTATGATGTGCAAACATTCTATGACCATTGCCTTGCAAGTCCACGGCTTGACGGACACCCTGGCAAAATTTCTTCCACAACGCTGCGGCGCTGCCATGCAGTAATGAGCAAATCTCTGCGAGATGCAGCCTTTAACCGCCTAATTAAAACCAGCCCTGTAACAGCCGTTATCACACCACCCAACAATCAGTATTCAGCAAATTTTCATTCCGCTGACGCTATGGGCAAAATACTGATGGCTGCCAAAGGTGATATTTGCGAGGTGCCTTTAACACTGATGTACTTGTTTGGAATAAGGCGTAGTGAAGCACTGGGGTTGAAACTGGATGCTATTGATTTTGAGAATCACACCATTAGCATTCGGCACACCGTTGTGCCCGTAAAGGGTGCCCTTCTTTGCAAGGACATAACAAAGACGAAAAAAAGCCGCAGAACTTTGCCAATCATCCCCGGCGCAGAAGAATACATTAAAAGGGTTGCTGCGAAGGTGCGAGGGCTCCGAGCACTATTTGGCCCCAGCTTTAACCCACAAGGCTATATTTGCATCAATAACGATGGCACTCTGATTTACCCCACAACCGTTACGAAGCACAATAGCATTGTGCTGGAAAAGGCGGGACTGCCTGCCTACCGCTTGCACGATTCAAGGCACTCGGTAGCAAGTTTGCTGGTAGCCAATGGCTGCAATATGAAGGAAATACAGCTTTGGCTGGGGCATAGTGACATCGCAACTACCGGCAACCTGTATTCCCACCTTGGAACGGATGGCCTGAAAAACGCATCCGAAAAAATATCGTCCAAAATCGCCTTTACGATTGAAGATGATTTGAGCTCTACGCAGCAAGCATCGTAGAAAGTGTTAGAAAAGTGTAGAAAAGTGTTAGAAAAAGAAGTGTTAGAAAAAACTTTTCCGCCACATGGAAAACCACATGGCGGAAAAATTGGGAAACCGGCAAAATGCCGATTTTGGTTGGCCCGGCAGGATTCGAACCTACGAATGCATGAGTCAAAGTCATGTGACTTACCACTTGTCGACGGGCCAATATTTAATTTTTAGAACCTCGGAACACCAGTGTCAAAGTCTGGTGGCTTACCGCTTGCCGACAGGCCAATAAACCGATGCAAATCTATGGAAAACGCGCCGTAACCGGCGGGCTTTTATGAAAGAAAAGCGAACCGTGGGGTTCGCTTTTATCCGGCCTTTCGGCCGCTGGGGTGGGTAATGGGGGTCGAACCCACGACCTTCGGAACCACAATCCGACACTCTAACCAACTGAGCTACACCCACCATGTTGCGCAACAGGCGCTTAAACAGTTTACCACAAGCCATCGCACCATGTCAACGCCCTCTTGCACAAAGCGGCATTTACTGGTTAAATAGAAAGGCAAACACTAAAACCCGCCACACGCGGCAGCACCTGTAAAGGAACACCTCATGAAAAAAACCAAACGATTTATATATATTTTAATGGCCGTGAACATTGTTTTGCTGGTGTTTCTCTCGGTCGCGGCTGTCAGCGTACTGGTGACGGGCACCCAAGGTGACGATGCCGCCGTCGACGCCCCTCCCGAAACGGAAGACCAAGTTGAAGTGATGGGCGAAGGCGGCGAGGACGAGGACGAACTGCAAAACTATATCGACAATATGAAAGCCCTGGCGGACAAGCATGGCGTGGATTCCTACTTTTTGCAGGAGCTTTTCCCCGATAAAATCGTCTATTGGTTCGGCGGGCACCATGTATATGCCGACGTGAATGAAAACTGGCCGAAACACGCCTACAACTGGGATAACCTGCAAAAAGATGAAAATGGCGTGTTACGTTATGTGGAGAACGGAGAAGAAACCGGGATTTTTGGCATTGACGTGTCTAAATACCAGGGCGACATCGACTGGCAAAAAGTGAAAGACGCCGGCGTGGGCTATGCCATTTTGCGCGCGGGAAACCGGGGCTACGGCACCGGCGAAATTGTGGAAGACGAATACTTCGGGGCATATCTTGAGGGGGCAACCGCTGTGGAGATCCCTGTGGGGGCGTATTTCTTCTCCCAGGCCGTGAACGCCGAAGAAGCCGTGGAAGAGGCGGAGTTCGTTTTGGCAGCCATTGAGGGCTACGACGTGAACTATCCCATCGTGTTCGATATGGAAGAGATTTCCGAAAGCCCCAACCGAACGCAGGCTCTTACCGCCGCCGAAATCACGGACATCGCCATCGCCTTCTGCCGGCGGGTTGAAGAGGCGGGCCATACCCCCATGATCTATGGCAATGTCAGTTGGTTTTTGGCCAAAATGGAGTGGGACCGGTTGGACGGCTATGCCAAATGGTTCGCCCAATACCGCCCGCAGCCTTACTACCCCTACCAGTTCGAAATGTGGCAATATACGCCGCGCGGCACGGTGGACGGCATTGAAGGCGACGTGGACATGAACATCAGCTTTGTGGATTACGCGGCGGAATAGCCCGTCAGCCACCCTTTGTATACTGCAAAAAACCGCTGTCCGCCATGGATACAAAGTCGTCGTCCGCCACCACGATATGGTCCACCAGCTGCACGTTCACCATCTCCAGCGCCCTGTGCACCTGCATGGTAATCAGCTTGTCGCTGTCGGACGGCAGGGCGTTGCCGCCGGGGTGGTTGTGCGCCAAAATCACGCCCACGGCATCGGCGGAAAGCGCCTCGCTGACAATTTTGCGCATGCTGATATGCACCGCGTTCACAATGCCGTGGGTTGAGATGCATGCAGGGCGGATGACCTTGCGCTTGTCGTCCAGCGCCACAATCCACACCTCTTCCGTTTTCTTGCCCAAAAACCGCGGGATGAAATAGGTTCCAGCCCTCTCTGTCGAGTTCAGCACGTCGTTTGTTTTGCCGCGGCTGGCAAGGTAATACCTACCAAGTTCCGGCGCCAGCTTAATGAGCGCGATGCTGGTTTTGCCCACGCCTTTCACCTTTGCAAGCTCCGCGGGGTCGGCGTCCAGCACATTTGCAAAGCTGCCGAACCGGTCGATGAGCGCGTGGGCTATGGGGTTCATGTCCGCGCGGGGCTGGGCGTAAAACAGCAACAGTTCCAGCACTTCGTGCTCGGCAAAGCCATCAAGGCCCTGCTGCAAAAAGCGCTGGCGAAGGCGTTTCCTGTGGCCTTTGTGGATCTCGTTCGGCAAGCTGTTTCATCTCCTTGCGCCGTGCAAAATGGGTCCGGCTTCTTATTGTACATGTTTTTTCACATTTCGAAAAGGGGGTATTGCACACCATGAGGGAATTTACAGCAGGCGTGAACGACGGCGGCGCCCGGCTTTCGCGGTTTGTGCAGCGCCTGTGCCCCACTTTGCCCGCCAGCCTGATGCACAAGGGCTTTCGCAACGGGCGCGTGAAGGTGAACGGCAGGAAAGCGCCGGAAAACTACACCCTTGGCCCCGGCGACGTGATACAGCTGTACATCAACGACGAGTTTTTTGCCGCAAGCACGCCGGGCGCTCTTGCCAAGGCGCCGCGCGGCCACGCAGGGCAAAGCGGCGGGAGCACCCTGCCCCAAAAAGCCGCCGTCCCCCTCACCCGCGTGTATGATGATGCAGGTATTACCGTTTTGTACAAACCCAAAAGCCTGCTGTGCCACGCGGACGGCAGCGGCAAGCCGGACCTGCTGGGCGCTTTCACCGCCGCGCTTATGGAAAGCGGCGAATACCGCCCGGAGGATGAGCTGCTGTTTGCCCCGGCCCTGTGCAACCGGCTGGACTTTGGAACCGAGGGCCTTGTGATTGCGGCAAAAACCGCCGGGAGCCTGCGCGCCATGAACACAGCCATCCGGGCAGGCCAGGTGGAAAAACGCTATCTGTGCATCACCGTGGGCACACCACCGGCTGGGCTGCACCGGGCGTGGCTGCTGCGCAACAAAACCGCCAAAACCGTGGCGGTAAGCAAAACAGCCAGCCCCGGCGCAAAGGAGATTGCCACGAAGGTGAATGTTTTGGAAGAGAAGAACGGCTTTTGCCTGTGCGAAATTGGGCTGGTGACGGGCCGCACGCACCAAATCCGCGCGCATTTGGCATTTTTGGGCGCGCCTGTTTTGGGCGACGCAAAATACGGCAATGCGGCACAAAACACCGCCGCCAAACAAAAAGGCCAGTGCCTTGCGGCTTACAGGCTCAGCTTTTCGGGTGATATCCCGCCGGACAGCGCGCTGTGCAGCCTGAAAGGGCGTTCCTTTACGGCGGAACATACGGATGTGCGCCGGGTATGGGAGGGGCTGTAGGTGTAGGGACGGCGAAAACCGCGGCACTGTTCCTGTAAGGCTTGGAGCGGGTGGTGTGGGGCGTATTCGAACGAACAAAGCGAAGCCCGCAAGCCAGCCTCATCGGCTGGCCGCAAAAGCGTGCCATTCCCGCCGCCTGTGCTGCCACCACAGCTTTGGTAGAGAGGACATGCCCCGTGACAGGACCCGCATGCCAAAACGTCCCGCAAAATCCAACCGCTTGTGCCAATCCACCCGCCTGCCTTTATCCGCAGCCTACTCCGCTTTTTTTCGCAAAATACTCAGCGGCGGCAAGTCCAGCCCTTCCGGCAGCAAAATAGAAAAACTCATCTTCGTGTGCGGGGTCGTTTCAAGGGCCCCGCCGTTTTCATCCCAAAGGGCCGCCGGGGCAAATGGGTACACCCGGCCGCCCGGCGTCAATGCTTCCAGTTCGTCCCCAAGGCAAAACTTACCCCGCTGTTTGCAAAACGCCCGGCCTTCCAGCGTTTCTTCCACTACGGCCACGGGCCGCCACCGGCGGATATATCCCTCCTGCCAGGGGCTTTGGGTGGCGCCTTCCTTCCCGAGGAAAAAGCCGCTGGAAAAAGGCCGGTGGCTGGTTTTGCCCAGTTCAGCCAATGTGAAATCGGGGCAGATGAAGGGAACATTGTCCCCCCGCGCCGCCAGCGCCGCGTCCAGCGCTTTGCGGTAGGCAGCCGTGGCGCTGGCCACGTAGTAAAAACTCTTGGCGCGGCCCTCAATTTTCAAAGACGTTGCTCCGGCTTCCAGCACACGGCCCAAAAACGGCGCGGCGCACAGATCGTCCGCGCTTAAAATATAGCTGAAACCGTCCGCTTCGCCAATCTCATACGCCTCATCCCGCCGTTTTTGCTCCACCAAGGCATAGCTCCAACGGCAGCTTTGGGCACATGCGCCCCGGTTGGCGTCGCGCCGTGCGCTGTGCGGTGCGTCACGCCCTGTCAAATAAGACGACAGCAAACACCGGCCGGACACGCTCATGCACATGGCCCCGTGCACGAACACCTCCAATTCCAGCTCCGCCGGGGCTTTTTTCCGTATCTCCGCAATGTCTTCAAGGCACAGTTCCCGCGCCAGCACCACCCGCGACGCGCCAAGGCGGTAAGCCGCTTCAGCCGCCACCCAGTTTGCGATGCCGCCCTGGGTGGAAAAATGGATGTCTACCCCCGGCGCAACGCGTTTCACCGTTTCCAAAACACCCAGGTCCGCCACGATAAACGCGTCCACCACGGCATCTGCCGCCGCCTGCACCAGGTTTGGCAGGCGGTCCATCTCTTCGTTCGTGGGCAAGGTGTTTAACGTGAGGTACAACAATTTGCCGCGGCGGTGTGTTTCTTCCGCCGCGGCAAATAATTCGAAGTCGGTAAAATTGGCGCTTGCGGCGCGCATGCCAAATTCTTTCGCACCCACGTACACCGCGTCGGCACCGTAGGCCAGCGCAAAGGCCAGGCTTTCAGCGTCGCCCGCGGGCGCAAGCAGCTCCACTTGCCGCATAGCCCTAGCCTTCCGTGTTGCCGCTGTCTTCAGCGGCGCCGTCCGGGTTTTCTGCCTCGTACTGGGCGTCCGTTGCGTACATCCAATCGATATTCGCCTGGTGGCCGCTGTAGTACTGGGCATAGCGGTACTCACCGTATTTGTTGCTCAAGAAGTAGAAATTGTTGCTCGTCTCGGGGTACAGCACCGCCAAAATGGCAGTGTTGCTGGGCGACGAAATGGGCCCGGCCATATCCAGCGCCTCACGGGTGTTGGGGTCGTTGTCGCCGCTGTAATAGGCGTAGAACTTCTCCGACGGCATGATTTCCAAAAGCCGTGTTTTCATGTTTTCCAGCGTCCAGCCCTCAAAATCCTCCGGGCCGCTGCCATAGCCGCGGCTCACCCAGTCCGAAATATAGCGGGTGGTTGCGTCGCTGCCGAGGGTGTGGCGCTCAAGATCCGTCTGCGAAAGGTCGCCGATGGCGCGGTTTACAAACACGCTGGCAACTTTCGGCTGTTCCTCGGGGTCACTGCATTCCTCTTCCACCACGCTGGCCAATGTCACCACCTGCTTCAGCGTCAGGTTCAATTCATCCATGCGGGCGTAGAGCTCGTCGTCGAACTGTTTGTCGAACCACTCAAACAACGTGCGCGCAGCTTCCTCCGGCGTCGAGTCCGTATAAAATTCAAGGGTCTCGGGCCGCAGGTAGCCTTCGGCCTTCATGTAGGTGTCCGGGTCAAACTCGATGTGCTTGAACATCTCGATGTCGCTGTACTGCTCGATGTCGTTGGCCGCAGCCACAAATTCGTCCTTGGTGAACATGCCTGCCTTTTCGAACACCGCACCGAACTGCGGCACCGTGCTGCCCTCGGGGAACGTGAGGCGAATGGTTTCGCGCGGCGGCGGCTCTTCCGACAGCACCTCAATGATCTCCGCGTAGCTCATGCCGGGCGTCAGTTCATGTTTGCCCGCCTGGAAGCTGCTGCCCGCATCGTTGAACCGCACGTAGAAGCGGAAAATGTTATCGTCACTGATCAGCCCCGCTTCTTTCAGCTGCTGGCCCACAATGGTGCCGCCGCTGCCGGAGGCTATATTCAGTTCCACCGTGCCTGTGGCGGTGGCTTTTTTGCCATTCATTTCGCCGGTTATGTACAAGATGCCGTACAGGGCCACGCCGCCCACTATGGCCAGCACCACCAAAAACGCAATCAGGAAGCCCAAATTGGCGCGCTTGCGGGCTAGCTCGTCGTCGTAGACATACTCGATGCCTTTGTCATATTCATCGTACTCTTCATATTCATCATAGCTGTCGTCCGCCTTGCGGCGGGCAAAGCCCTTGTGCTCCTGGTCCTTGCTTTCTCTGCCGTTTTGCCTCTTCTGCATCCGCTACCTCCGCTAGGCAGCCGCTGAATAATAAATGGCGCCGTCAGCGCGCTGGGCTTATTCAGTGGTTGCCATGATAAAACTGTCCTTGTACATATTACATGCAAGCCGCCCGTTTTGCAATACCCGCCTGTGCCCGCGGGCAAAATTCACAAACAGGCGCCGACATTACGGGTACAGGGCGTGCACGGTGCTTTCGGCCGCCTCTTTGCCGTACATGGCTTCGGCCAGCGCCTTGGCAAATTGCAGCGCCACGCCCGCGCTGCGCCCGGTGATGATTTTGCCATCCATTTCCACGGCGCCGCCGGTGTGGTTCGTGCCGGTAAGTTCACCCGCCACGCTGGGGAACGACGTGACGCGCTTGCCCTCCAGAAGGCCGGCCTTGTGCAGCACCTTGGGCGCCGCGCAAATGGCCGCGATATAAATGCCCCTGCGGTTTGCCTCCGCCAGCATTTTTTCCACCATCTTGCTTTTCAAGAGGTTCTCTGTGCCGCCGCCACCGCCGGGCAGCACCACCATTCCCGCGTCCCGCGGCAGGCTGAACTCCTCGCCGTCCGTATCGGCTTCCACCACAACGCCGTGTCCGCCGGTGACGCGCGGGCCCGTAACGCCCACCGTCACCACCTCGCCGCCCGCGCGGCGCAGCACGTCCACCGGGGTAATCGCCTCGATCTCTTCAAAGCCGTCGGCCAAAAACAGGTATACCGTATCCATAACCAGCGCTCCTTTTTTCGTCGGCCCGCCCGCGTATCTTATAACGATGCGAACAAGCCCGGGTTTTCATAGTTCTTTTCAAAAACTTCGTCAATGCCAAAGCGCAGGTACATCTCATCCGAACGGATGCCCGCCCGCAGCGGACGCATCTGCGCCGCCGCATACATCCGGGATTTCTCTGCACTGAAAATACCACTTTTTTGTGGCAAAGTTATGATGGCGTTTTGAAGGGCGGCGCTTGTAGGGGCCAGTGCCGCGGCCGCTGTGTGCAAAAGGCCCCGCGCGTCTTCATCGCTTTGGGCGCCAAGCTCCGCCACAGCCAGCACGCCGCCCACGGCCTTGGCCACCGCGTAGCCCGCGTTGTTTACAAACAGGCGCCAGCCCTCGTCCGCCGCCGCCTGTGCCACCATTGCAAAGCGCCGCGGCGAAAAAGAGATACACGCGGTTTTAGGGCCGTCGTCCGGGCCCGTTTCCAGGTAGGCCCGCCGCAAGGCCGGAAGCCTGACAGCAAGTATATTTACTTTACTCACTTTACATGATTGTGTTGTAGACGCAGCGGTTTTCGTAGCCACCGGGGCGCCGTTACCGCCTGCCGCATCTGCCGCATGTTCGGCGTTTGCCAGCTCCACCACGGCCGCCCGCAAGGGCAAATCCACAAAGCCAAACCGGTGGTAATAGCCAAACAAACCCGCGCTCGCAGGAATCAGGGCCAGGAACGCCGCGCCGCGCTGCTTTGCCTCAGCCTCGGCGTGGGCAAGCAGTTCCGCCATCAGGCCCCGGCCACGCTGCTCCGGCCGCGTTGCAAGGGCGAACAGGTAAAAACCTTTACAACTCTTGCGCCCATCGTGTTCTCCGCTTTCCCCTGCCACACACGGCACCATGGAGAGCACTGCGTCCACGCCGCCGGCACCCCCATGGGCATCGTTCACCTGTACAAAAACATTGCCTTCGCCCGCAAACACGTCCAGGCAGCGGGCCACATAGCCCGGTTCGTCGCCGAACACCGCGCCCCACAGGGCGATGATGCCTTCCCGGTCCCCCGCCTGCGCCCGGCGTATCATTTTTGCTCCCGGTAGCCACCGGCCCCTTCGCACAGGCTGCACTCGGCCACATATTTTTCCAGCAGCTGCACCGGGTAGTAGGACTGCTTCGCCCGGCGCAGGCCCTCTTCGCCCATGTCGTTTTCCCGGTTAATGTACGGCAGGCCCATGGCCACAACGCACTTTGCAATCTCCCGGTTGATGATATTGTACGCCCCGTCCACGTCGTAGGAGGCTTTTTCCACGTGGGTGATGAACTCATCTCCCATCACGCTGCCGAAGGAGAACGCCACGATTTCCCCTTTCACCGTCACAACGCCGCCCACAAGGCCCAGCGCCTCATAGTTGCGGCAGGCCTCCACCACAACCTCGTGCTCCTGTAGGATGCCCGCGTCTTTATCGTTGCCGTACAGCGTGACCCACGTGTTGGAAAATTCACATATTTTCGGCAAATCATCCGGCGTAATTTCATGGAACTGCCAGTCGGGATATTGCCGCTCGAACCGTGAGCAGTGGTTGCGCTTTTTTTGGTACTTGCGCCCGGGCAGGGCGGCCAAATCGGCGGCGTTGTACAGGTAATCGCTGGCGGCATCGGGCGCGCGCCAGCTGAACACACCGGGATACAGCGCTTCCATCTCCTTTTTGCCGCGGGGCGGAACATGCACAATCTGCAATGCCTTGTCGTCATTCTTCGCGTATTCCAACACGGCGTCCACGGCCCGTTTCAAATCGCCCGTGCCCGCGGGGAACTGGTAATGGATATGCTTGCCGCCATAGTCGCCGCGCAAAATGCAGTAATCTTCGAACCGCGCAATCTCCGTGTGGGCAATCAACCGCCAGATGAAAATATTTACAAAGGCAAACTCACAGCTCAAATATCCGTTCGCCTCCAACAGCGGCTTTGCCCACCTCGCGTCTTCCAGCGTTATTTCCCTGAATTCCATGTCTTCACCCAAATGCTCATAATATCGTCCTCACAATGCCTAAAATTTCGGCCGCGATGTCTTCGCTCGCGCGCATCTGCCCGCCTTTTGTGCAGGCCACGCGCCGCCAGCCGCAGCGCTCGGCGCACCAAACGGCCGCCCTGCGGCATTTTTCCAGATAGGGCAAGTCCATCTCGTGGATGTCCCGCTTCGACGTATCGCCGTAGCGCGCCAGCAGAAGCTGCTGGCTCACGGTGGGCTCCACGTCCAGGAACACCACCAACCCCGGCCGCGGCAAGCCCAGCTTGCCGTATTCAAAATCCTCCAGCCAGGCGATGAACGCCTCCCACTCCGCCTCCGGCAGCTTGGCGCACTGGTGGATCTCATTCGCTGTGGTGTAGCGGTCGGCAATCAACACGCCGCCCTGCTGCTGAAACGGCCCCCAGTCGCTTTTGAACCCGGCGTACCTGTCCACCGCGTAAAAGCTGCTGGCTGCGTAGGGGTTCACGTCCCCAGGTGTTTTGCCGAAAAACCCGTCCAGGTACAGCTTCACCAGGGCGCTGGAGGGACTGTCGTAGTTCGGGAAGCTGAGCCGCCGGGGGTGCATCCCCTCGTTTTTCAGGGCTTCCTCCAGCAGCACGCTTTGCGTGGCCTTACCACTGCCGTCCAGCCCTTCTATCACAACCAGCCTGTTCAAATGATACCCCCTGCCGCGGCACACCTATGCCGCATTTTGTCGAACTGCCGACGAAATATCTAAAAACGGCGGCTTTACAATTTTTCCAGCGGCGCAAAGTTCGCCATGGTCTTTTTCACGCCCACTTTTTCGAAGGCGATCTCCAGCATGCTGTCATTGGACATCTTCGTTACGCCGCGCACAACGCCCACGCCGAAAATTTTGTGTTTTACCTTGTCGCCAGGAGCAAAGCCTTCGCCGCCCACGCCCGCCGCCTTGGGCGCGGGCTTTGCCGCTGCCGCAGCCAGGGCGGAATTTTCCCGCCAGCTGCTTTTGGGCCTGCTGTTTGCGCCGTCGCGCGCACCGCCGAGTCCACCGGCGGCACGGCCTTCGCCCCGGTTGTAGTTCCTGTCCAGGTAACCGGTGTTACCGCGGCTGCCAAACCCTGCGTTTACGCCGGAAGCGGAACCACCAGCCCCCGGCCCACCCCGCGCAAAGGGCGCCCCGGCCGTTACTTTGCCAAAACCGTCGCCGGCCACTGCGTCGGCAGCCCTTGCCCCGTCGCCAAAGCCGTCGAACTGGCCATAGGCCGACCTGTTAAACATGCTCGCCCCCGGCGCTTCCTCCACTTCCAGCACGTTCGGGTCAATTTCCTCCGTAAACCGGCTGGGCTGGTTGCGCCGCGTCTGGCCGTACAACATCCGCGAAGCGGCACTTGATAAATACAGCTCCCGCTCCGCCCTTGTGATGCCCACATAACACAGGCGGCGCTCTTCCTCCAGTTCGCTGATTTCGAACCGGCTGCGGTCGCTGGGGAAAATCCCCTCCTCCAGCCCCACGATAAACACGTAGGGAAATTCAAGGCCCTTCGAAGAGTGCAGCGTCATCAGCACCACTTTGTCCGCCTCTTCGTCCATGCTGTCGATGTCCGCAATCAGGGCAATCTCCTCAAGGTAGCCCTCAAGGCTCGCCTCCGCGCCGTTCATGTCCACATAGGTCTTTACATTGGACACCAGCTGCCCGATGTTTTCCAGCCTTGTTTTGCCCTCTTCCCCCTGAGCCTCCAGCATGGCGTTGTAGCCGGTGATGTCCGGCACGGCGGCGGCAAAATCGGCAAGATCCAGTTCCACCTCGGCCACCACCAGCTTCTCGTAAATGGCGTAAAACCCTGCGAGGGCCGCCGCCGCACGGGCCAGCGGTTCGTAATTGCCTGCGTCGCGCACCACCTCCAGCATGGGCACGCCAAGGCCCGCCGCAATTTCTGCCACTTTATCCATGGTGGCGTCGCCGATGCGCCGGCCCGGCTCGTTGATGATGCGCCGCAGGCGCAAATCGTCACGTGGGCTGGCCACCACGCTCATATAGGCGTGGATGTCCTTCACCTCTTTGCGGTCGTTAAAGCGCTGGCCGCCCACAATTTTGTGCGGGATGCCCGCCCGGGTGAAAAAATTCTCGATGGTGCTGGACTGCGCGTTCATGCGGTACAGCACCGCGTGGTCTGAAAGCCGGTCCCCCGCCTCCAAATGCCGCTCGATCACCTCGGCTATGTGCGCTGCCTCTCCCATTTCATTTTCGGCGATGTAATGGTGTACCAGCTTTCCCTCGCCGGTGCCCGTGCGCAGGGTTTTGCCCTTGCGCGCCGTGTTTTGCCTGATGACGCTGTTGGCCGCGTCCAAAATGTTCGAGGTGGAGCGGTAGTTTTCCTCCAGGCGAATCACCTTCGCCCCGGGGTACGCCGTTTCAAAGCCCAAAATATTTTCGATGGTGGCCCCGCGAAAGCGGTAAATGCTCTGGTCGTCGTCACCCACCACGCAGATATTGTTTGCCTCGCCACATAAAAGGCCTACAAGGCGCGACTGCGCCGTACTGGTGTCCTGGTATTCGTCCACCAGAATATATTTGAAACGCGCGCGGTAGTCTTCGCGCACGTCCGCATGGTCCCGCAGCAGGCACACGGTGTGGTAAATCAAATCGTCAAAGTCCATGGCGCCGTTTTGCTTGCAGCGCTTCGCGTAGGCGGCGTAAATTTCCGCCAACAGCTGCGCCCGGGCGTTCTCCGCGGCTTCGGCGGCTTCCTTCGGCGTCAGCATTTTGTCCTTTAAACGGCCCATTTCGGCCGCCGCCGCCCGCGGCGCAATGAACTTGTCGTCGATGTTCCGGCTTTTGAAAATCTCTTTCAAAACGCGCAGCTGGTCGTCCGCGTCGTAGATGGTGAAGCTGGTGGGATAGCCCAGCACATCGGCGTGGCGGCGCAAAATGCGCACGCAGGCGGAGTGAAAGGTGGAGGCGTTCACGTCGCGGCCCACGTCCTCGCCCAAAAGGCCCTGGATGCGGCTTTTAAGTTCCCCCGCCGCCTTATTTGTAAAAGTGATGGCCAAAATGTTCCACGGTCGCACAGCGTCCACCTGCATCACGGCCCGCAGGTCCGCCGGCAGGTTTAGGTCCCCAGTATCCAGGGCCGTTTGCAATGCCGAAACATCGCTGTCCCGCACGGCGCGGGCCGTTTCGTCCGTGTGGTAGGCATCGCCAAAGCGGATCAAGTTCGCAATGCGGTTCACCAGCACGGTGGTTTTGCCGCTGCCCGCGCCGGCCAAAATCAGCACCGGGCCCTTTGTCGTAAGCACGGCGTCCCGCTGGCTGGGGTTCAGCCGCCCAAAAAACCGCTCGATATACGCGCGCCGCAGCGCAAAAAAGTCTTTGTTGCCGTCTTCCATTCCTGTACTCCGGGGTTCGCTTATTCTTTCATTTCATAACTGTTCCATTGTACCACAAAACCGCCCCCCGGGAGAAGGGGCGGTTTCGTAAAAATTCATGTTCTTTAACAACAAATTTCGCAGCTAAATCACGAGAAGATGTTGATGAGGATGCCCGCCGCCACGGCGCTGCCGATGACCCCGGCAACGTTCGGGCCCATGGCGTGCATCAGCAGGAAGTTCTGCGGGTTCTCCTGCGCGCCCACCTTCTGGGACACGCGCGCGGCCATGGGCACGGCGGACACGCCCGCCGAACCGATGAGCGGGTTGATTTGCCCTTTGGTGATGAGATACATCAGCTTGCCCAGCAGCACGCCGCCCATGGTGCCGAAGGCGAAGGCCACCAGCCCCAACACGATGATCTTCAGCGTGGCGGGCGTGAGGAAGGTGCCGGCCTGGGTGGTGCAGCCAACGGAAATGCCCAGGAAGATGGTGATAATGTTCATCAGCTCGTTGCCCGCCGTCTTGGTCAGGCGCTCCACCACACCGGTCTCACGCATCAGGTTGCCCAGCATCAGCATGCCGATGAGCGGCGTGGCCGGGGGCAAAATGAGGCAAATGACGATGGTGCACATGATGGGGAAAATGATGCGCTCTGTGCGGGAAACGGGCCGCAGCTGTTTCATCACCACGCCGCGCTCTTTCTTCGTGGTCAACAGCTTCATAATGGGCGGCTGGATGACCGGCACCAGCGCCATATAGCTGTATGCCGCCACCGCCACAGACCCCAGCAGATGGGGCGCCAGCTTCGTCGTTACATAAATGGCCGTGGGGCCGTCCGCCCCGCCGATGATGCCGATGGCAGACGCCTCGTTGCCGTTAAAGCCCAAAAACCGCGCCATCACAAACGCCACAAAAATGCCAAACTGCGCCGCCGCGCCAAGCAGCAAGCTCTTCGGGTTCGCAATCAACGGGCCGAAGTCCGTCATGGTGCCGATGCCAAGGAAAATAAGCGGCGGGTAAATGCCCAGCTTCACGCCCAGGTACAGCATATCCGCAAGGCCGCCCTTGTGTAAAATTTCGCTGAACATGGGAAACAGGCCCGGATCCTGCGTGCCTGTGATATCGATGAAATACTGCATGTGGATCATATCGCCAAAGGGCAGGTTTGCCAGCAGCATTCCAAAGGCAATGGGTAAAAGCAAAAGCGGCTCAAATTCGTGCACAATGGCAAGGTACAGCAAAAGACATGCCACGGCGATCATGATAAGATAGCCATAATCGTTTATGATACCCACAAAACCGGAGTTTTGCCAAATGCTGGCAATGGTCCCTAATAATTCACTCATTCCTCATCCCCCTTAAAACGGCTCGGTGTGCTGCACCACACCGGCCTGGCCCCAGCGCCCGCGCCGGCTTGCGGCAGGCGCACCGGCACCGCCCAGCGGCACAATGGAGGCAACCGTGTATTTTCCGCCGTCCGCTTCGGCCACGGCGGCCGCAATGGCTGCCACAACATGGGGCTGCAAGCCGCCGCCCACGGCAGGCGCCGCCGTTGCCGCAGCCACAGAGGCAACCGGCGCCCGAGTAGCGGATGCAACGCCGGAAGTTTGTGCTTCTTCCTTTGCCGTCTTCTTTTTGTCCAAGGATGTGAACAGCCTGCCCTCCGCCAGCAGGATGAAATACAGCAAAAACAAAATGCCGAACACCAGTATCAGGCCCGTTGCCACAACGGTGGCAATGGCGGGTTCCGGCTTTTGCGCAGCCGCTGCTGCCGCCCAGCGCGCGGCCAAAACGGCCGTGGCGGCCGCAGGCATACTACCAAACATACGTGTGCCTCCTCCAAATGGAATGTTTTCACAAAATCAACATATTAGATTATATCGGAATTTGCCGCTTGTTTCAACTAAAAACAGCTCGATTTGATAAAAATTTGCCAAAGAATTTTTGCCACATTCTGCCGCCGAACCAAAAAATATGGTACAATTAGCGCAAATATAGCCGCCCCAGAAACGGCCGTGGCTACAGGAAAGAAGGTGTCTGCCTTGCTGGAAAACGCCGACCTGACAAAAACCATTTCCAAAGAGGATTACAAGCAAAAAATCGAGCCCCTGCGGAAACAGCTTTCCAACCTGCAGCACCGGGTGAAAGACGAAAAGCTGCCTGTTGTCATTTTGCTGGAGGGCTGGAGCGCCGCCGGCAAAGGCTGCGTGCTTTCGGATATCGTGTTGACGCTGGACCCGCGCAACTTCCAGTCCAAAAGCACCCTTGCCCCAACGCCCGACGAAGCGCGCAAGCCCTTTTTGTGGCGGCACTGGAACAGCCTGCCCCCGCGGGGCATCATGGGCATTTACGACCGGAGCTGGTATCCCGAGGTCATCACCGGCTGGATGGAACAGGGCGCCGGCCGCAAAAGTACTATGCGCCGCCTTGGCGAAATTAACACCTTTGAGCGCCAACTGGCGAACGACGGCACCCTCATCATAAAAATTTTCCTGCACATCGGCAAAAAGCAGCAAAAGCAGCGGTTCGACAAGCTTGCCGCCAAGAAAAACACGGCCTGGCGTGTGGACGCCCACAACTATGCACGCAACCGCCGTTACCATGAGTTTTTCAAGGCCTATGATGAAATGCTGGAGGCCACTAACACCCAAAGCGCCCGCTGGCACATTGTGTGCGGCGGCGACCGCCAGGGGGCCCTGGCAGAGGTGTATGGCATCCTTGTCGATTCCATCACCGCCGCGCTGGAGAAAAAAGAAGCGGCGGACAAGGCCTTTGCGGAGCAAAAAGCAGCCGGCCCCGCCGCCGTGGATGAAACCGCCCTCTCCGGCGGGGATTTTTCCCTGCTGCGCATGCCTACCCTGGCCGACGTGCCCCTTACAGACACGCTGGCCGACGAAAAATACGAGCAGGAGCTGAAAAAATGCCGAAAACGCCTGGCCCGGCTGCACAACGAGATCTACCAAAACAAGATCCCCGTCATCATCGCCTATGAGGGCTGGGACGCGGCGGGCAAAGGCGGCAATATCCGCCGGCTCACCTCCGGCCTTGACCCGCGCGGCTATGACGTGGTGCCCATTGCCTCGCCTACCCCCACGGAGCTTTCCCACCCGTTCCTGTGGCGGTTTTGGGCACATCTGCCCAGAGACGGGCACATCGCCATTTTTGACCGCACGTGGTACGGCCGTGTGATGGTAGAGCGCGTCGAGGGTTTTGCCCGGCCGGACGAATGGCAGCGGGCGTACCGGGAGATCAACGAGTTTGAGCAGGAGCTGGCCCGCTGGGGCGCGGTGGTGCTGAAGTTCTGGCTGCAAATAGACAAGGACGAACAGCTGCGCCGCTTCAACGCCCGCAAGGACGACCCTGAGAAAAACTGGAAATTGACGGACGAAGACTGGCGCAACCGCGAAAAATGGGACCTGTATGAAGCCGCCATCAACGATATGCTGCGCCTTACCAGCACCGCCGCCGCCCCCTGGACCATTGTGGAGAGCCAAGACAAAAAATACGCCCGCATCAAAGTGATGAAGACTGTCATTGAAGCGATCGAATCCCGGTTGGACGGATATTTGTAGGCCGGTGCCCGGCCGCACACAGGCACAGTGCGTCCACTTGCACCGCGCCCGCCGCCTTCAGCGTGGCGGCGCATTCGTTCAGCGTGCTGCCGGTGGTCGCCACGTCGTCCACCAGCAGCACCCGTTTGCCCGCAATTTTTTCGGAGCCTGCCACGCGGTAGGCCCCTTTTACGTTTTGCAGGCGGGCTTCCCTGTCCAGCAGCATCTGCTGCTCCGTCTCCATGCTTTTTTCCAGCACGCCGGTTTCCAGCGGAACACCCACGCGCTTTGCCAGTTCTTCCGCCAGCAGGGCGCTTTGGTTGTAGCCGCGCCTTCGCATGGTGCCGGGCGACACCGGCACCGGTACGATGCAGCCGTACCGCCCCGCCATTTTGCAGAAAACAAATGTCTTCGCCATCCGCCCGCCAAAAACCGCCACACCGCCCCGCTGCCCCTCGAACTTCAGCCGCAGCAAGCCGTCCCGCGCCGGATATTCATAGCGGTAGCAAGCGTACGCTTCCTCAATACCGCCTTCGCCCCGCGCGGGCAAATCCAGATTCTCGCCATCCAGTAAAATCTCTCTCAGCGCGCCGTCACAGCTTTCGCACGCGCCAAAGCCCACCACATTGCCGCACCACGGGCAGCGCGCCGGGTACAGCAAATTCAGCAGGCCGTTTTTGACGGCGGCAAACCCAATGGCGGCCTTCAAAATCCCTCACCCCCGCTGATGTGGTACCGCGCCTCGTCGCCAAAGCGCAAAAACGCGTCGAAGCAGGAGTACCGCTCGTTTTGCCTGTCGTTGCGCACCATGATGGCCAGCGTTTTTTCGTCTCCCACCAAAATGCACAGCTTTTTTGCACGGGTAATGCCCGTGTACAGCAAATTGCGCGTGCGCAGCAGCGGCGGCACGCCCGCCACTGTCAAAATCACCGCCTCAAACTCGCTGCCCTGGCTTTTGTGCACCGTCACGGCGTAGGCGGGTTCCAGTTGACGCAAATGCTCCCGGGCGTAGTGCACGTGGCGGTCCTCCGCCAGCACTGTCAGCGTCATGCCGCGCGGGTCTATCTCCTCTATCACCCCGATGTCGCCGTTGAACGCGCCCTCTCCCGGCTCGCCGTCCGTGCGGGTAAAGGGGATGTCGTAATTGTTCACCACGTGCATCACCTTGTCGCCCAGGCGCAGCACACGGTCGTTCAGCTTAATCTCCGGCTTGCCCTCGGCGGGCGGGTTCAGCACGGCCTGCAGCTTTTTGCCCACCGCTTCCGTGCCAAGTTCGCCATAGCGCCCGGGGCACAATACTTGGATATCCGCCATGGGCGAAAAGCCAAAAGCTTTCGGCAGCCGCGTGCCCACCACCTGGCAGATGGTGTCCAGCGCGTCGTAGGCATCGTACCCCTGCATAAAGAAAAAATCGTCTTTTTTTCCACCGCTCCTCGGCGTTTTACCCTTCAAAACGCCGTGGGCGTTGGTAACAATCAGGCTTTCGGCGCTCTGGCGGAACACTTCGTCCAGCTTCACCACCGGCACCGTCAAACTGGCCGTGATGCCCGGCAGCACGTTGCCCGCGCTCACGCTGGGCAGCTGGTCCGCGTCGCCCACCATCACAAGGCGGCAGCCCGGGCGTAATGCGTGCAGCAGGCTGTCGAACAGCATGGCGTCCATCATACTCATCTCGTCCACGATCACCACGTCGCATTTCAGCGGGTTTTGCTCGTTGCGTTTGAATCGCGGCACCCCCATATCAAACTTCTGGTCCACTTCCAAAAGGCGGTGGATGGTCTGCGCTTTGCGGCCGGTCAGTTCGCTCATGCGCTTGGCGGCGCGGCCGGTAGGCGCCGCCAGCATCACGCGCTGGGCGCCGCTTTCAAACAGGGTAATGATGGCGTTCAGCGCCGTCGTTTTGCCCGTGCCGGGGCCGCCGGTAATGATGATGGCGCCGTTTTCCATGGCCGTCTCAATGGCTTTCCGTTGGTTTTTGGCATAGTGGATGCCGCTTTCCGCCTCCAGCGCGCGCATCAGCGCCGCCATGTTGGCCGGGGGCGTGAAGTCTCCCCGCGCAATGGCCAAAAGCCGCAGGGCCGCGTCCGTCTCCGCCTCTAAAAACTCCGGCAGATAAATATACGTTCCCTGGTCAAAATCGACGGAAAACACTTCGCCCTCTCCCACCAGCTCCGCCAAGGCCGCCTCGGCCGCTTCCACCGGCACGGTGAACTCCGCCGCGGCCTGGTTCACCAGCTTGATATCCGGCGCGCAGGTGTGCTGGTGGGTGACAAAGCCGCGCAGGCTGTGCAGCACAATGGCGCGCAGCCGCTCGTTGCCCTCGCTCTCGAACTGCACGCCCCCGGCAACCAGATCCGCCCGCTTCACGCTTAAATGCAGCGGGTTTTGGCACACCACATAAGGGTTGCGGTTCAAAACCTCGCCCACCTCGTTGCCGTAAAAGGCATGCAGGGCCACGGCCTCGGCGGGGGAAAAACCAAGGGCGGCCAAATTGGCAATGTTCTCCCGCATATCGAAAATATCGATATAGCGTCTGTGGGCGGCCTCGACGTCCTTGCGGGAAAGGCCCGGCACCTCCGCCAGTTTTTCCGGCGCGCAGGCCAAAAATTCAAGGCTGCGTTCCCCAAATTTTTTCACCAACGCAAAAGCGTCCGCCCGGGTGATTCCGGGCAGCACGCCGCTTTGCAGGTAGGCCAGTATTTCCGTTTCCGTTTCAGGCACGGTGTAGCGGCAGCTTTCCACCGAAAACTGCCGGCCATAGTCCTCGTGCTCCACAAATTCGCCCAGCACCGCCACGCTTTCGGCCACGGCCACGCCGGGCATCACGCCCACGGCCGTCATCACGCCGCCCGTAGCGGGAATGCCCACGGATACCACGGCAAAGCCGGTGTCGTCGTTGCGGTAGGCAACGTCCACCACCGGCCCTTCCAGCCGGGCTTTTTTTGTGTCGGTGTATTCGCTGTCGTACATTTTATTTCAGCTTCTCCACGGCGGCCTTCAGCGCGTCCGCCTTGTCCGTTTTCTCCCACGCCACATCCAAGTCCTCACGGCCAAGGTGGCCGTAGGCGGCAAGCTGGCGGTAAATGGGCTTTTGCAGGCCAAGGTCGCGGATGATGGCCTGGGGCTTCAGGTCGAACACCTGGCCCACCGCTTTTTCAATCACGTCGTCCGCCACGGCGCCCGTGCCGAATGTGTCCACCATCACGCTCACCGGCTCGGCCACGCCGATGGCGTAGGCCAGCTGCACCTCACAGCGCTTGGCAAGGCCCGCGGCCACCACGTTTTTGGCCACCCAGCGGGCAGCATAGGCCGCGCTGCGGTCCACCTTCGTCGGGTCCTTGCCGCTGAAAGCGCCGCCGCCGTGGCGGGCGTAGCCGCCGTATGTGTCCACGATGATCTTGCGCCCGGTAAGGCCGCTGTCTCCCTGCGGGCCGCCGGTGCAAAAGCGCCCGGTGGGGTTGATGTATATTTTCGTGTTTTCGTCCATCATGTTTGCCGGGATGATGGGTTTGATCACCTTTTCGGTGATGTCCTTGCGCAATGTCTCGATGTCCACCTCAGGCGAATGCTGGGAGGAAATGACAACGGTGTCCACCCGCACGGGCACATCGCCGTCGTATTCGATGGTCACCTGGCTTTTGCCGTCCGGCCGCAGGTAATCGAGGGTCTCTTCCTTGCGCACCTTGGTCAGTTGTTTTGCCAGCTTTTGCGCCAGGCTGATGGGCATGGGCATCAGTTCCGGCGTTTCGTCGCACGCATAGCCAAACATCATGCCCTGGTCGCCCGCGCCGCCGGGGTTCACGCCCATGGCGATGTCCGGGCTTTGCTCCTTCACGGAGACGATGACTGCGCAGGTCTCGTTGTCAAAGCCGTACTTTGCGCGGGTGTAGCCGATGTTTTTCACCACGTCGCGCACAATGGACGGAATGTCCACATAGCAGCTGGTGGTAATTTCGCCCATCACATACACAACGCCCGTGTTTGCCGTCACTTCGCAGGCCACGCGGCCATCCGGGTCCTCCGCCAAAATCGCGTCCAAAATCGCGTCGGAAATTTGGTCGCAAATTTTATCCGGATGCCCTTCCGTCACGCTTTCGCTGGTAAACAGTCTTTTTGCCATTTTTCATTCCTCTTTCTTTCGTCGTTTTTTTGCTGTTTCGTGCGGAAACGGCAAAAAAATAGCGCCCGGAAACCCGTGCGCTACTCACACACTTATCTTTCGGGATTTCCCGCAGGAATTGGCACCTTGTAAAAACAGGTTGCCGGGCTTCACAGGGCCTGGTCCCTCAGCCGCTCTTGATAAGCACTATTCTTTTGTCGAGATATATCGTACCAAACAGGGCGCGCCTTGTCAAGCGGTTTCGCCCCGCCTGCAGCGAGGACGCACATGTTACACACATAGCCCAAGCACAAGCGTTACGTGCTTGTACTAGAAAGCGGCTTCATGGCAACAGAAAGCGCCCGCAGGTTTTTGTCCAGCATGGCGTGCTGCCAACTGCCCTCCGCCAGCTTTGCTTTTGCCTTTTCACTTTTGCCGATGAGCGAGGTGAGCGGCGCCACCGCACGTTCCAGCTCTTCTTTTGTAAATTCCGCCGAAGCGTTATTGGAATCATCGTTCCCATCCCGTTCACGCGCCACCAGCGCCGCGGCAATGCGCAGCGCGGCAATGCGGTTTTTTGCAGCGTGTGCTGGGAGGTGCCCGGCGCAAATTTTTGCTGTGCTTTTTCGCTGCGGCTTATCATGTCGGCCAGGGCGCCCAGTGCCGCAGTCATGTCATTTTCTGTTTTGCCTTCGCTCATTTAAACACGCCTATCACATCCAGCGTGGCAAAATAATCCTCCGGCGTCTCCGCCCGGCGAATCAGTTCCACACTGCCGTCCTCTTTCAGCAGCAGCTCGGCGCTGCGCAGCTTGCCGTTGTAGTTGTAGCCCATGGCAAAGCCGTGGGCCCCGGTGTCGTGGAACACCAGCAAATCGCCGATGTCCACCTCCGGCAGTTTGCGGTCGATGGCAAATTTGTCGTTGTTTTCGCACAAACTGCCTGTCACGTCGTAGGTGTGGGTGGCCGGCGCGTCTTCCTTGCCGCTTACGGTGATGTGGTGGTACGCGCCGTACATGGCCGGGCGCATCAGATTGGCGGCGCAAGCATCCAGGCCCAAGTATTCCTTGTAAATGTGCTTTTTGTGCAACACGGAGGCCACCATCTGGCCGTTCGGCGCCAGCACAAAGCGCCCCAGCTCCGTAAAAATGGCCGCGTCGCCAAGGCCCGCCTGCACCATCACGGCTTCAAACTGCCGCCGCACCCCTTCGCCGATGGCCGCGATGTCCTCCTGCTTATCCTCGGGGGAATAATCCACCCCCACGCCGCCGGACAGATTAATAAAGCTCACCCCAATGCCGGTTTCGGTTTTCAGCCACACGGCGGTCTCGAACAAAATGCGCGCCAGCTCCGGGTAATACTCCCCGCCAAGGGTGTTGCTGGCCAAAAAGGCGTGCAGGCCAAAACGCTCAGCCCCCTTGGCCTTCAGCGCCAAAAAGCCCTCTTTCAGCTGCGCTTTGGTAAAGCCATACTTCGCATCCTTCGGGCTGTCCATAATTTGGTTGTGTATGGCAAAATCGCCGCCGGGGTTGAACCGGCAGCAAATGGTTTTCGGGATGCCCGCGCTGGCCTCCAAAAAGTCGATGTGGGTGAAATCGTCCAAATTGATGATGGCGCCAAGCTGTTTGGCGTATACAAACTCCGCCGCCGGCGTGGCGTTGGACGAAAACATGATCTCTTCACCCGCAAAGCCCACAGCATCGCTCAGCATCAGCTCCGTATAGCTGGAACAGTCCACCCCGCAGCCCTCTTCGCGCAGCACGCGCAAAATGGCCGGGTTCGGCGTGGCCTTCACGGCAAAATATTCCTTGAACCCCTTGTTCCAGCGGAAGGCCTCCTGCAGCGCCCGCGCCTTTGCCCGGATACCAGCCTCTGAATAAATATAGAACGGTGTGGGGTATTCCTCCACAATTTTTTGCAGCTTTTCTTTCGTCACAAATGGCTTTTTCATGTTTTCTCCCGTATAGAGCAACTTCTCATTGCTCCCAGCTTGTCAAAAAAAGGTTAGCCCACGCGCATTGTCCAGTGGCGCAACGCCCATCTACCTTCCGCGCCGCCTCGCGCACAACAAAGGGCGTTGTTCGCGATTCAGCTTGCGGCTGACGATACGCTTTTGCGCCCCCGGCCCATGCACGCTTATGCGTTCTTTGACAGTCTGAGAGCAACTTCTCATTGCTCCAAACCACTTTATCCGTTTATTATAGTAATGTAAAATGCTAACATTTCCGCAGTATTATTGTCAAGAACCAGGGGCCTGGAATCCGATTGCTATTTTTGGGGTTGACACCACGCTCTACACGATGTAGAATGTTCTACATGATGTAGAGCTATATGCGCGGTGGTTCCGCCACGGCCAGCTTTTCCTAACAAAAGCAGAACCAACGAGGTGACCCCTATGAGCGAACAACGCCTGTCCATCGCCGAAACGTACCTGATGCAGTTTTTCTGGGCCGAAGGGCCTTTGCGCACAGAGGAAGTGAGCTGCCTGGCGGCGGAAAAAGCATGGAAGCCCACCACCCTGCTCACTTTTTTAAGCCGCCTTGTGGCAAAGGGCATGCTGGGCGTGGCGCGCGAGGGAAAGCAAAATGTCTACACCCCCCGCGCCACCCGCGACGAATACCTTGCCACCGAGGGCAAAGCTTTCCTGAACGATTTGTACGGCGGCAGCGCCCGCGATTTTATCGCCGCCATGGTGAACACCCGCGGCCTTTCCAAAGAGGAACTGGCCGAGCTTCGCCGCTTCATCGACGAACAGGAGGTGTAGGATATGGACACTTCTATGATGATCATGCGTTTTGTCACACAGTATCTCCTGCCCGCCGGCGTCACGGGCGGCGTGTTCGCCCTGGCCGTGTGGGCGCTGGGGCCGCTGTTTGCCCGCGCGGGCGCAAAGCTGCGCAAGGCGGCGCTTGCCGCCACGCTGGCTCTATTCCTTTTGCCGCTGCCAATGCTTGCCAGTGCCGGGTTTGCGGCGCTGCCCGGCTTGGCGGCTGTATCCGGCGCAGATGCCGACGCCTCCGTATCCTATGTGGCAAACGTCAAAAACACTACTGCGCCCACCGCGCCCTCTGCGCCGCGCGACCTTCCGGAGGAAAGCCCCACTGCTTTACCCGGCCCCTCGCCCGCCAGTGAAGCCGCCGGGGCGGATGTGGCCAAATCGGCTGGCACTGACACGGGTATGCTTTCCACTATCAACTTGAAAAGCATTTCCGCCGCTGTTGCCGAGGCCCTGCCCTATCTCGCCACCGTTTACCTTGCCGTGGCCCTGCTTCTTACCGTGGTGTTTGCCGCGCGGTGCCTGTTGTTTGGCCGTGCCCTGCGCCGCGAAAGCAAAACCGATTGCGGCGGGCCTGTGCGCCGCCTGTACCTTGCCGAGTGCGAATCCCTCGGCATCAAGCGCCCGCCCGCGCTTTACGCAAACGAAAACCTTTCCACGCCGCTGTTGGCGGGCCTCTTCCGCCAGGCCATCTTCCTGCCTGCCGGGTATGGCGGCGAAGATGGCGAAAACGCCGGCACCCGCTTCGCCCTGCGGCACGAGCTGATCCACGCGAAGCACCGGGACATCCTGTTCAAATATCTCTCGCTTTTCGTGTGTGCCCTGCACTGGCTGAACCCCTGTGCCTGGCTGCTGAAGCGCCAACTGGGCGACGCCATGGAACATCTGTGCGACGAGGCCACCACGCGCGGCATGCCCTTGCCCCAGCGCAAGCAATATGCCCACGTGCTTGTGAACTGCGCCGGGCGGCAAAGCGCCTTCGCGGCCATCGGCTTTGTGTCGCCGGGCAAAAACATGAAGCGGCGGCTGGTGCATTTGCTTGCGCCGAAAAAGCGCTCGCTGCTTGCCACCGCCAGCGCCAGCGTATTGCTGTGCGCCGCCGTGGCCGCGTGCCTGTTGGCCGGGTGCGGCACGGCGGAGACAGCCGGCAACGCCTTGCCGCTAGAAAAACCGTCCGCCTCGCCCGCCGCCGCATCGGTTTCCTCTTCGCCATCCACTCCCCCGTCATCCTCCTCTTCCGCGTCCGCTTCTTCTGCCACAGCAGTAAACGGCGAGGACGAGAGCGCATACAGCTCCGCGCAGCCTGGTGATTATATCGACACGCGCGCCTACCCCCTCACCTTCACCATAGACGACGGCATGGTGCTTGGCGGCGAAATCGACGGCAAAACGCTCCAGTTTTTCGCGCCCCTTGCGGGGCCGGAACTCACGGTAGACAAAGGCATGCAGGACGGCCACCGCGGTGTGGATTTTGCGGCCGATATCGGCACGCCGGTGCTGGCCATAGCGGACGGCACGGTGGAGACCGCCACCTACCACTACAGCTGGGGCAATATGGTGCTGCTGAACCACGGCGGCGGCCTGCAAACATTGTACGCCCACATGGACACCCTGTTTGTGAAGGGGGGCGACACGGTGACAGGCGGCCAGCAGCTTGGCACCACCGGCATGACAGGCAACGTTACCAGGCCGGGGCTGCATGTGGAAGTGTGGGAAAGCGGCGGCCTGTTCAACCCACTGAATTACATTCCGGGTGCCCCTTCTGATTATGAATACGTCTCTTATTCCGCAGGTGTCGACACCTCCAACTTCCCGCCCGAAACCGGCGGCTTTGTTTCACCGCTGGACTTGCCTCCCGGCGAAGAACCGTTTTATATCCGCGACAAAGGCAACAATCACCGGGGCCTCGATTTCACCGCCGAGGAAGGCGACTCTATTGTGGCCATGGCGGCAGGCACCGTCACCACGGCGGACTATGACGAAAACTTCGGCAACCACGTGCGCATCGACCATGGGAACGGCTATGAAACCTTGTACGCCCACTGCAAAGATTTGTACGTGACAGAGGGCCAGACCGTTTTGCCGGGCGAAGCGATTGCCACGGTGGGCAGCACGGGTATGGCCAGCGGGCCGCATTTGCATCTCGAAATGACGGACGAAACCGGCGAACTCGTTGACCCGAAGCCGTTTGTTGTGGCGTATTATGACTATTTAAAAATACCTATCGTGCTGCCAGACCTGACCGGCATGTCCCGGCAGGACGCCATAAAAACGGTACTTGCACTTGGCCTGCGGCCTTATGCGCAGGCAGAAGTGGTTGAAACAGGCGAAACAAACACTATCATCCGCCAGGAGCCCGCCGCCGGGTCCATGGTAAAAAACAGGCCTGATACCGTTGTGACGCTGTACACCGGCGTGAAACGCAATGACTATACCAGCACCTCGCAAAGCGGCGCTGCGTAAAGCGGCCCGCAAAGCCTGTAAAGCCCCGCCGGCGCGCTTTTGGCGTACACTCAAACCATACGAAAATGGCCCAACGATGAACTGACTCCAAGAAATTTGACAAAGAATGAATTAAGCAGCCTAAAGGGCATTTCATCTGTGAAAACAGCAGGCGTTAGGCCCTTTAGCTTTGTTTGATACGGCGATTGTTGTAGTAATCGAGAGTCTGTCGGTTCGGCGATGAAATGCTCCATGGATTCAAACTGGTGCAAACACGCATCACATCCGATGAAATTGAAGAACATTTGGGCACCTGCAACATAGCCACCCCCATATGCACCTTGGCGTGCCGCTGTTGATTGTGTGCCGGTTTGCCCCTATACTGGTATCAGCGGGAACGTTTTGCCCGGCGGCAAGGTGGTGATGCTGTGGAAATCCGTGTGGAGCACGGGGAGTTTGAGGAAAACGAGGTCGTCCTGCACTGCAGGGAACTGGACGACGAAATGCTGGAGGTGATCGCGCTGCTGCGGGAACGCGCGGCGCGCCTTGCCGCGCACAAGGACGGCGAAACCCACATGCTGCAGCCCGCCAACCTCTACTATGCTGAAGCGGTGGACGGCAAGACCTTCCTGTACACCGAGGACATGGTGCTGGAAACGGCGCACAGCCTGTCGCGATTGGAAGAACTGTACGGCGACGCGGGGCTGCTGCGCATCGGCAAGAGCCAGCTGGTCAACCTGTACCGCGTGGCATCCCTGCGCAGCCTGCCGAACAGCCGCATAGAGGTCACGCTGCAAAATGGGGAAAAGCTCATTGTGTCCCGCCACTACATCCAAAACCTGAAAGAGAAGCTGGGCTTGCTCAGCAGGGAGGACGATGATGAAAAAAACAAACTTTAGCGACAGCGGGTTTGCCCGGCTGTTTTTGTGGATCGCCAAGGCGAAGTTCACCATGGGCATCCTCTCCATGGCCTTTGTTCTTGTGTACCTGTTTTTCGGCTTTATCACAGCAGACCCCCCCATCACACTGGGGCTGTTCACGGGCATCCAAATGCTGTTCGCCGGTTTCTTCATCGGCATTGCCCAGCAGGCCATTTTGCCGGTGGAAAAACTGTCCATGCCACGCTGCATCCTATGGGTGGCCGCCGGTCTGCTGATTACCCTCGGATTCAGCCTGGGGTTCGGCTGGTTTCAGCCGTTCCCCGCATGGTGCTTGCCGGTGTTTCTCATTGTGCTGACGCTGGGTATGATCGCGATGGTCATCAGCAATTACCTGGAGCTGCACCGCGAGACGAAGGTATTGAACCGGCAACTGGCGCAGTTCCAAAGCAATAAGCAGCCGAACCATTGAAGCACGGGGGGAAATCGTGATGCGCACCTGCGTCATAACAGGCGGCAACTCCGGCATTGGGAAAAGTGCAACCTTCCAGCTTGCGGCAAAAGGGCTGCGGGTGGTTCTGGCCTGCCGCAACCTGGCCGGAGCCGAGGGGGTTGCCGCGCAGATTCGCCAAACCACCGGCAATGAGGAAATATTTGCACGCAGGGTGGATTTGGCGTTGATGGCTGACACTTGCCGCTTTGCCCGTGAATTTATGGAAGAGTTTGGCGCGCTCGACATCCTCATCAACAACGCGGCGGACTTTGACCTGTCCCGGAAAGAGCCGTTGATGACGCCGGAGGGCAATGAAGCGCAGTTTACCGCAAACCTATTGGCTCCGTTTGTTCTGATGCAGGATTGGAGCCACTAAACCGCACTAATGCACAGGGATTTTCTTTGCCATCAAATGACAGCCTTTTTGTGATTTAGGGATCGAAAACTTGAACAGTTTTTTGGGACTGCTGGGATTTCGGCCCTTTTTCTGCCTTTCGCTTTAAAAAAAGTCCCTAAAATTATTCCCGTTTGCGGAATTCTAAGGGGCTTTTTTTGTTTTGCCTTACGCCAGCTCATTCACCGCAAGTTCTCTATGTCTCAATATTGTCTCCTTGCGCCCCTTCGCCAAACGAAGAGAGACGTTCCCAAATGCGCATAAAAATTGGCTTCTGTCAACATGAATCTTGCCTTTGACAACAGACAGGCAGCCCTCGCCAACCAAACTGCGGATATTCCGGTTGAGAGTTCGGACGCTGAGACCGGTGAGGTCTTTGATTTCGACCCTTGTCTTTTCCACCGCGAATGGCACTTATGTTATGGCCAGTACGATGTAGCGGCCACCTTCATCCCGGCATAGCGGGCCGCCTTGGGGTTGTAGCCCAAGGTGCGGATCTTGAAGCCCAGCGGCAGCCGGTATATATGATTGCCGGCGCAACGGCTTCCCAGTTGTTTTGCTAGCGACGCATCTATGGATATCCAAATAAATTCTGGACAAAAAACTGCGGCAGCCGTGAAGTTTGCAAGCTCAGAGCATATCACAATTTATTCCGCACCGCCAACAAAAGTCGTGGAAGGTTTGGCCCGCTCCACCAGCTCCATATTTGTTGAATACTGCCGAATGCTTTCTATTCGGCAGCCAGCCTGTCAGAGAACGGGTGTTCCGTTAAACGGTTTTCCGGTCTAACTTCTTGGTGCGGTTCAACGAAAGCACGCCCGTCCCTTTGCGCTTTTTGCTGCGCAAACGGGCGGGTTTTCGCATTTTGCGCACATGTTGCGCATAAAATGGAACCATTGCGAAAAAGCCGTAAAACATGTATGATAGTTGCGTATCTGCTCGTTTTAATGATAGCCAGTGAGGTGCCGCGTGTTCGGATATGTGCTGCCCGCAAAGGGCGAACTAAAGGTACGGGAATTCAATGAGTACCGCGCGGTGTACTGTGGCCTTTGCATGCAGCTGAAAGCCTCCTACGGCAACGTGAGCCGCCTGTTGCTGAATTACGATTTGATGCTGGTAGCCCTTTTGGCCGACGCGCTCTCCGGCAGTTCCGGCGAAACGCGCATACGCCCTTGTGTGGTGGACCCCATCCGGCGCCACGCCATCCGCTACGGCACGCAAGGGCTGCAGCTTGCGGCGGACGGACTCATCATCCTCACCCACCACAAACTGTGCGACGACATCGAGGACGAAAAACCGCCGAAAAGCCTTTTATACCGGGCGGCGGGGCCTTTCTCCCGCCATTTGTACAAAAAGGCGCGGGCCGCACAGCCGGAAATTGCCGCCGTGGTGGAAACGCAAATGGCCCGCCAGCGCGAAATAGAGGCGCGGCATTCCGCCAGTCTGGACGAGGCGGCCGACCCCACGGCCAAAATGTGCGAAGCCATTTTTGCCGCCGCCGCTTCCACCGAGGCCCAGCGCAAAGCCCTTGGGCGGCTTGGCCTGTTTGCCGGGCAGGTGGTGTACCTGCTGGACGCCGCCGAAGACTTTGAAAAAGACGCCGGGAAAGGCCGGTACAACCCCCTTTTGGCGGCAGGGCTGCAAAAGGCGGAGGCCGTGGAAAAAGTGAAAACGCGCTGCCGCATGGCCGCCGGAGAGATTGCCCTGTGCTACAACCTGCTCGATATCCGGCAGGACGGCGGCATTTTGGATAATATCTTCTTCCTCGGCCTGCCCGCCGCCATAGAGGCCGCCGGAACTACACAAAAAGAACGGAGACGCCCACATGGACAAATCGACCGCGTTTGATATCCTCGGCCTGCTGCCCTCGGCCAGCGAGGAAGAAGTGAAAACCGCCTACCGCACCCTTGCGCAAAAGTACAGCCCGGACAATTACGACGCCGGCCCCCTGCGCGAAGAGGCTGAAACCAAGATGAACGAAATAAACGAGGCGTTTGACACACTGATGAGCCTGATGCGCGCGGGCACCACCGTGGAGGCCACGCGCGGGCCCGCGCCGGGTTCCGGCGCCTCTTTTGGCGGGGAAACAGCAAGCGCGCAAACGCCGGGCAGTTACCCGCAAATCCGCAGCCTGATAAACGCCGGGCGCGTGGACGACGCACTCGCCGGCCTCACCTCTGTGCAAAGCGGCGCGAACGACGCCGAGTGGAACTTCCTCATGGGCAGCGCTTACTATTACAAGGGCTGGCTGGACCAGTCCCTGTATTATTTCCAGGCGGCTGTTCGGCTGGACCCCTCCAACGCCGAGTACAGCGCCGCCCTGCGCAATTTGCAGGGCAACGCAGCGGGCGAAATGCCGGGCAGCCCCTTTGCCGGCGGCGATAACACCGGCCAGGCCATGAACTGCGCCTGCAACACCTGCGGCATGATCTGCTGCATGGACGCCTGCTGCAGCATGGGCCGGGGGTGCTGCTGATGAAAGGCGGCCGCGGCGGCATAAAGGCCCGGCGCGTCGCCTTTGGCGGCGTGTTTGCGGGGCTGGCCGCCGCCATCATGCTGGTGGGGGGTTTGCTGCCCATTTCCACCTTCTCCGCGCCCATTTTCGCAAGCCTCTGCATCTTCTTTTTGTACATTGAGCTTGGCACAAAAACCGCACTGCTGGCCTACGCCGCCACAGCATTGATTGCACTGGTATTCGTGCCGGACCGTGAACTCACCATTTTGTTCGTGATGCTGTTCGGTTACTACCCTGTTTTGAAGCATGCGCTGGACCGTATTCGGCAAAAGGCCCTGCGCATTTTTGTAAAGCTTTTATACTTTAATGTCGTTACCGTGGCGGCCTATGCCCTGCTTTTGTTCCTATTCACGGTGCCTGCCGTGCGCGAGGAATTTGCCGCCAACTCTATTGCCTTTTGGACCGTGCTTTTAGCGATGGGAAATGTTTTATTTCTTGTGTACGATTTACTGATGGACAAACTGAAAATCATTTATTTTGCGAAAGTGCGGCGGCATTTATTTTGAATCCTGCCGCGATCCGTTTGTTTGAACTTGCTCAATTTTTCGTAAAGTCAAACAGCTTTACATGGGTGACTTGTTTTGATTCATCCATGCATACAGTTTTCATGTAACCTATTCTTTACATGCCGCAACAAACACAAACACCGGCCGGGAAATCCCGGCCGGTGTTTTTTCACTTTTTTGCTGCTTTTTAGATTTTCTTGTGGCATTTGTTAAATCCTATTTCTTCACCAACTTCGGCCCTGTTGCAGTATCTTCCACCGCATAGCCGCTTGCTGCAATTTTATCCCGCAGTTCATCCGCCAGCGCCCAGTTTTTTGCTTTTCTGGCCGCGTCACGCTCCTCGGCCATCGTCTGAATGTCCGCGGGTGCTTCCTCTGTCTCACGGTTGTAAAGCAGGCCCAGCACATCGCACATGCCGTCAAAAATAGCGGCAGTTTTCACAAGGGCGTCTTTCGTGCTGCCATTGCTTAAGGTGTTGATCTCACGCGCCAGTTCAAACAGGGCCGCCAGGGCGTCGGCGGTGTTCAAATCATCGTCCATGCGGGCCTTGAAGTCCGCAAGGGCAATTTCGGCCTTTTGCAGCAGTTCCGTGGAGGCGCCGCCGGTTTCGCCCGCGCCTTTTATGGCAAAATCAAGGTTATTCCGGCAGGTGTACAGCCTTTCTATGCTTGCCTTGCACTGTTCCAGCACATCCATGGTAAAGTTCATCGGGCTGCGGTAATGGGCGCTGAGCATAAAATAGCGGATGGGCTCATAGCCGATTTTCTCTGCCACCTGCCGCACCGTAAAAAAATTACCAAGGGACTTGGACATTTTCTTGTCGTCAATATTCAAAAACCCGTTGTGCATCCAAAACCGCGAAAACGTGGCGTCGTTCGCGCATTCGCTTTGGGCAATCTCGTTCTCGTGATGGGGGAAAATCAGGTCCTGCCCGCCGGCGTGGATATCGATGGTGTCGCCCAGGTGCTTTTTCGCCATGGCGCTGCACTCGATGTGCCAGCCGGGGCGGCCCTTGCTCCAAGGGGAATCCCACGCGGGCTCGCCCGGTTTTGCCGCTTTCCACACGGCGAAATCCGCACCGTCCTCCTTCAAATCGCCGTCCAGGCTCGCCGAAAGCTCGCGGCTGTTTTCCAAATCGTCCAGCACAAGATGGGACAGCTTGCCATAGTCCTTAAACTTGCGCGCGCGGAAGTACACGTCTCCGTTCGACGCGCGGTAGCCATATCCGTTGTCGATGATGTCGGTGATCAACTGGACGATGGCCTCAATGTGCTCGGTGGCGCGCGGCATATACCACGGCCGGCGCACATTCAAGCCGTCGGAGTCCTTCAGGTACTCCGACTCAAAGGCGGCCGCAATTTCCGACACAGGCCTTCCCTGCTCATTCGCCTCAGCAATCAGGCGGTCGTCGATGTCGGTGACGTTGCTGACGTACAACACCTTTTCGCCGCAGGATTCAAGGTACCGGCGCATGGTGTCGAACACGCACAGCGGCCGCGCGTTGCCAACATGGATAAAATTGTACACCGTAGGGCCGCACACGTACATGCGCACCTCGCCGGGGTTCAAGGTGGTAAGCACTTCTTTTTGCCGGGACATCGTATTATATATTTTCATAAGGTCACTCCTGGTCGGTTGGTTGCTGCAGGGTCGGTTGTACCGTCAGTTCAAACTCGGGCGTGGCCACAGGCGCCGGCGGGGCCGGCGGCGGGCCGGCGAATGCCTCAGACGCCGCAAATGGCTGCGGCTGCGCGGCTGCCTGCACCGGTTGCTGTTGTTGCTGCTGCTGGTACAGGTCCTTCAAATTGATGGACGGGCCGCTGTTTCCCGCGGGAATTTGCGGCGGCGCGGGCGGCGGCGTGCTTGCCGGGCCTTCGCCGGGAACCGCGCCGCCCTGCCTACAGTCATCCGGCACAGGGCCGTCGCCCTCGTATTTCGCCTTGCCGAAAAGGGCTTTTTTCAGGCCCCTCGCCCATTTGCTCACCAGCGGAATCTCCATTTCTTTCCACCGGTATGCGGAAAGGCCCATCAACACCAGCAAAACCAGCGCCGCAATGTTCACCGGCGCGGAGATGGCCCACGCGCCGTCAAAAATGCGGGTGACAACAAACCGCGCGGCACCCAAAACAGCCGCGGCTGCGGCGTAATACTTCACAAGTCCGCTCTTTTTTTCCAAATACCCCAACACCAATGACACGGCAATGCCCGGCAGCGAAAACATCAGCGAAAGGGCGCAGCACAGCGCGGCAATCAGGTTGGCAGAGGCATTGCCAAGGCTTGAGGAATGTGGTTCATACTGTTTCATGGTCGCTCCCGATTGTATGGTTTTCACGTATCAAAGCGTTATTTCGCTGTGTTGATGTACTCCCGGTTTTGCCAGATATACTGCGCACCGCTCACCAGTGTAACCAGCGCCACCAACCAGCACAGCCACCACGCCAAGGCAACGGGCCACGTGGCCGCCGCCCCCGAAAGGCGCACAATGCCCTCACAAAAATAATACAGGATGATGGTGGCCATTTGCAACACGGTTTTCACTTTGCCCCACATGTTCGCCGCAATCACCTTGCCGCCGGGTGCGCCTGCCGCCACCATGCGCACGCCGGACACCGCAAACTCCCGCGCCAGAATGATGGCCAGAACCATCGGGTGGCACGCGCCGTCGCGCATCATGTACAAAAACGCCACGGTGGTAAGCAATTTGTCTGCCAGCGGGTCGGCAAATTTGCCAAAATCGGTGACAAGGCCCCGTTTGCGGGCGATGGCGCCGTCGAGATAATCGGTAAAGCTGGCCACGGCAAACACAATGCCTGCAACCAGGTACGCCGCCGGCATGCCGGGCAGCGAAACGAACACGATGAACACAGGAATAAGCAAAATTCGCGCCATCGTCAGTTTATTTGGCAAATTCATATCCAACACCTCGCTTTGGAATGTTTTATTCGGCCGGCATGGCATAAAGATCATACACATCCGCACCGGTGATTTTCACCTGGTAAAATTTCCCCGTTTCCAGCGGCGCCGCGCTTTCCACCAGCACGCTTTCGTCAATTTCCGGCGCATGGGCGGCGCCGCGGCACAGCCAATAACCGCTTTCCTCATCCAAACCGTCACACAGCACTTCCATCACTTCGCCCACATGTGCCGCCAGTTTTTTTTCGCTCACGCGGCTTTGGATGTCCATAATAACACCTTCGCGGCGGCGGCGCTCGTCTTCGTCCGGCATGCCGGGCATGGCGGACGCGGCTGTGCCCTCCTCCGGCGAATAGGCAAAGCAGCCAAGATGATCGAACTGCGCCTCTGCCACAAACTCGCACAGCTGGCTGAACTTTCGTTCATCTTCGCCGGGATAGCCCGCAATCAATGTGGTGCGCAGGGTTGCGTCCGGGATGGCGGCACGCACCATGTCCAAAGCGCGGCATACATCCGCGCCGTTGCCGCGCCGCCGCATGGATTCCAATATTTCGTCGTTGATATGCTGGATCGGCATATCAAAATACGGCAGTATTTTGCTGTTTCGTTTCACAGCATCCAGCACGGCGGCGTCTATTCGGTCCGGGTAGGTGTACAGCATGCGGATCCAATGCACGCCGTCCACGTTTTGCAGCGCGTCCAGCAGGGCGGGCAGCTCCGGCGCGCCGCGGTCCAGGCCGAATGCCGTCACATCCTGCGCCACCAGCACAATTTCTTTCACGCCTTGCCCCGCCAGCCATTCGGCCTCGGCCAGTACGTCTTTTGCCGTGCGGCTGCGCAGCGGCCCGCGAATGGACGGGATGGCGCAGTAGGAGCAGCAGTTCAAGCACCCCTCCGCAATTTTCAGCCACGCGTAGTGCGCCGGCGTGCTGATGACGCGCCTGCCGCCAAGGGGCAGGTCCGTTTTGGGGCCATAGCATTGCAGCGCGGCGTGCCGCGAAGCGTCGCCATCTGTGGCGCTAAAAGCCTTGTCATCATTTGCCGCAGCGGTTGCTGCCGTGTCTTCGCCGGGTTTGCCTTGCCCGCATACCTCCGCCACAATTTTCGGCAGGTCGGCGTTTTTTCCAATGCCCACCACGGCGTCCACTTCGGGCATTTGCGCCGCAATGTCGCCCTTGTAGCGCTCGGCCAGGCATCCGGTAACGACCACTTTCAGATCCGGGTTTTCGCGCTTGTACTGCGCGGCAGACAAAATCTCCTCGATGGCTTCCAGTTTCGCGGCTTCAATGAAGCCGCAGGTGTTCACAATTACCGCGTCCGCCTCTGCAACAGTGGCCACGGTGTCGTGCCCGGCCTCAATAAGCGCGCGGGCAAACACGTCCGCGTCCGCCTGGTTTTTGGGGCAGCCCAGTGATACAATCGCCAGTTTCATTCAGTCCTCCGGGGCGCTGCCCTCTGCTTCGGTTTCTGCCTGTATTTGCGCCTGCACTTGTGCTTGCACCGCGCGCACGGCGGTTTGGATGGTCCCGTGCTTAAAGCCGCGCCGCGAAAGGGCCGCCATCACGTTCTGCGCCTTGCCCTCGGCCAGCTTGCCGCGGTATTTGTTTTCCACCAGCTCCATTGCCAGCGCCTCTTCGTCTATGCTGCAAGCATCGGCCGCACTATGCGCAATGTCACGGTCCACGCCTAGCGCCAACAGGCGGGTGAATATATCCCCCGCACTTTTGCCGTTTTCGGCCAAAGCCTCCGCTTTCGCGGCGGCAAAGGCCTTATCGTCCAGCAGCCCCGCCTCGCGCATGGCCAGCATGGCGGCTGAAACCGACGCCTCGTCATATTTCATGGCCAGCTTTTCATACAGCTCCCGCTCGGCGTAGGCGCGGCGAGAAAGATACCGCAGGGCCACGTCCTTCGCCTTGCGCGTTTCGCTGGCGTCCCGCAGGTCAAGCAGGTCCATTTCGCTCAAAACATCGCCCACGGCCACACCGCTTTTGGCAAAGGTTTCCGCGTCCAACGAAAACAAAAACTCCCCTTCGCTGAACAGCGCCATGCGGCCGCGCTTCGTCTCGTTGATCGCCGTGATTTTTGTCATCGGTTACGCCTTAGTGTCTTCCGCCGGCTTGGCGGCTTTGGCATCGGCCTTGTCGGTGGTTTTGTCCGCAGGTTTTTCCGCCGCGCCCTTTGCCTTTTCCGCCATCAGGTCGTCCAGGTTTCCGCCGCCGGCTTTGCGCTTTTTCTTGCCCATAGCCATCAGGTTGCCAATGTTCTCGCGCACTTGGCGTTCGATGTCGGCGGCAAACTCCGGGTTTTGCTCAAAATAGATTTTGGCGTTGTCGCGGCCCTGGCCAAGGCGGGTCTCGCCGCAATTGAACCACGCACCGCTTTTTTGCACCAGGCCCAGTTCCACCGCAAGGTCCAGCAGTTCGCCCGCGTAGGAAATGCCCTCGCCGAACATGATGTCAAACTCGGCCTCTTTAAACGGCGGCGCCACCTTATTTTTCACCACGCGGGCCTTGGTGCGGTTGCCGATGAAGGACCCGTTCGAATCTTTCAGTCCCTCCACACGGCGCACGTCGATGCGCACAGAGGAGTAATATTTCAGCGCGCGGCCGCCGGCGGTCACTTCCGGGTTGCCGTACACCACGCCCACTTTTTCACGCAACTGGTTGATGAAAATGCAAACGGTACCCGTTTTGCCCACCACACCGGTAAGTTTGCGCAGGGCCTGGCTCATCAGGCGGGCCTGCAGACCCACATGGGAATCGCCCATTTCGCCCTGGATTTCCGCCTTTGGCACCATGGCGGCCACACTGTCCAGCACAATGGCGTCGATTGCGCCGCTGCGCACCAGCGCCTCGGTAATTTCCAGCGCTTGCTCACCGGTGTCCGGCTGGCTCACCAGCAGGCTGTCAATGTCCACGCCAAGCGCAGCGGCATATTCCGGATCCAACGCGTGCTCCACGTCGATAAATGCCACTTCGCCGCCGTTTTTCTGCGCCGCCGCAAGGCAGTGCAGCGCCAGTGTGGTTTTGCCGCTGGATTCCGGCCCAAAAATCTCCACCACGCGGCCACGGGGCAACCCGCCCACGCCAAGGGCGGCGTCCAGCGAGATGGAGCCGGTGGGAATGGCATCCACCTGCATAGCCACGTTCTGCCCCATCTTCATCACGGCGCCCTTGCCAAAGGTTTTTTCAATGCTGGCCAGCGCCGTTTCCAGGGCGATCTGCTTATCTTCCTGAGCCGCTTTCGCCGGGGTTTGAATGGGGGGTTTCTTGTCCGCCATTTTGCTCGTCTCCTCTTCATTTTACTGCATATTTTCGTTACTATTTTGATGAATTCTTAAACAGCTCAATGTTTTGCCGAATGAAAAACTCCGGCGCCATATGGTCCGGCAGAAGTTCCTCCTGCGGCTCTTCCGGCTCTTCCGGCTCTTCCGGCTCTTCCGGCTCTTCCGGCTCTTCCGGTTCTTCCGGTTCTTCGGGCTCTTCGAATTCTTCGGGCTCTTCCCACTCTACCGGCTCCGGCAGAGCCACCACACGGCGCACCCGCACAGCGGGGGCTTCCGCCGCCGTGGCCACCAGCAACGGCAAAAACGCCAGCACGCCGCGGGCGTAATAGGGTAAAAACGCCAGCCACAGCAGCATGCCCACCAGCGCCACGCGCATAAAAGCCAGGGTGTAATTGCGCCGATAGGCAGATTTCAGCGCTGCGATGACCGCCCACGCCAGCGTGCCCGCCAGCAGCGCGAACGCCGCGTAAGCCATCGCTGCGTATTGCGCCCCGCCCGTGGCAAACAGCCCCGTTAAAGCGGAATTGCCGGCTTTCGCCACCTGCAAAATGCCGCCCGCGCCAAACAGCCCGTCGGAAAACAGTCTTCCCATTGCGGCGGCCAGGCCGCCAATGGAGGTGGTGCCTTTCCCGGCGAAAAGGCCTCGCAGCACAAGGCGGAACGGCACCCCTGCCACAGCCGTGCCAAGCAGGGCCATCAGCCCAAGGTAGGCCCCGCAAAATGGAACGGCGGCGGCCAGCGCCACCCACCGGCGGCCCTTTCCGCGCAGCAACAAGGCCAAATCCAGCATCAGCGCCACGAACAAAACAACAGCCACCGGGCACAGCGCCGTGCCCGCCGCCAGCAGCAACGCAAGCAAACCCGCGCGCACCTGTGCGCACCTTTCGTTCCCGGCGCGCCACGCACTGCGCACGTTCAGCCACAAACACGCCGCGCCCGTCAGCACAGGCATGCACAGCAACTCCGCACATGGCAGCGGCGCCCAGGCAAACAGCGCCACGGTAAGGCCAAACAGCAGCAACGCATACCAGGCGCGGTTCACGCCAAACACGCGCCGCACACACAGGTACGTAAGCGCCGCCGTGCCCGCCATACAAATGGCGTTCAGCAAAACGGCCGGCACCATAAAATTGGTTGCGCCAAACAGACGTGCCAAGCTGAAAAACCCGGCCCAAACAAAGAAAACACCTGTTTCTTCCGGCTGGCGCGCCAAAAAGTCGGACGGAAACGCGCCGCCGTTCACATAGCCCAAGACCTTTGTAAAGGTGAGGCCAACGTCCCCGGCCAACTGCGGCTGCACCTGCATCACGCAGCCCGCCAGCACATAAAAGGCACATAGCAGCACCAGCACCAGCGGCAGCAGCAATTGTTCCGAAAACTTTGCCATGGGGGGCAGCCGGTTCAGCAGCGCCGAAAGCAAAAACACGGCCACCGCGCCGCCGCCTGCCGCAGCAAGCAGCCAATACCAGCAGAAATCATACCCTTGGCCGCTGTTTGCAAACACGGCTGAAACCAGCGCCACTGCAAACAGCCCCGCAAACAGCAGGCACGCCGCCATGCAAAACCGGGACGGGAAAAACCGCACGTCCTGCTGCACGGCACGTCCCGTAAGCCGCACCGCGCCACGGCCCGGATGTCTGCTTGCAAAAGGAACCCCCGTTGGGGGTTCCTTCGTCGTCGCAAGGGCCGAAGTCCCCTGCGGCGCAGCATCATCAGAGTGCCAGGTCTTCTCCATCCTCAAGCATTTCCTCCACTTCAGGGATACCTGTGCCGGCGGGAATCAGCTTGCCGATAATCACGTTTTCCTTCAGGCCCAGCAGCGGGTCTACTTTGCCCTTGATGGCGGCGTCGGTAAGCACGCGGGTGGTCTCCTGGAAGGACGCGGCGGACAGGAAGCTGTCTGTGGCAAGGGAGGCCTTGGTAATGCCCAGCAGCACATGCTGGTAAGTGGCGGGGGCAAGGTCCGCTTCGCCCGCCGCAATGCGCGCTTCAATCTCGCGGTTCTGTGCTTCCACTTCCGCGCGCTCGGCCTGCATGCCGCTCATGAACTCGGTGGAGCCTGGCTCTTCGATGCGCACCTTGCGCATCATCTGCCGCACAATGACTTCGATATGCTTGTCATTAATATCAACGCCCTGCTGGCGGTACACGCTTTGCACTTCCTGGATGAGGTAATTCTCCACGGCGGTAACGCCCTTGATGGACAGGATGTCGTGCGGGTAGGCGTGGCCCTCCGTCAGCATGTCGCCCAACTCCAGCACGTCGCCTTCCTGCACGCGAATGCGCTGGCCAAAGGGGATAAGGTAGCTTTTTTCCACAGGCGCGCCGTTTTCGTCCGTGCCTGTCACCACCACGTGGCGGTTCTTCTTCGTGTCGTCGATGTGGGCCGTGCCCGCGATCTCCGTCATGATGGCGAGGGCTTTCGGCTTGCGCGCCTCAAACAGTTCCTCAACGTGGGGCAGGCCCTGGGTGATGTCCTCCGCCGAGATGATGCCGCCGGTGTGGAACGTGCGCATGGTGAGCTGGGTGCCCGGCTCGCCGATGGACTGCGCCGCGATGATGCCCACAGCCTCGCCGATGCTGACTTCGCGGCCGTTGGCAAGGTTACTGCCATAACACTTGGCGCAGGCGCCGGCCTTGGCTTTGCAGAACAACACGCTGCGGATCTCCACCTGCGTAATGCCCGCCTCCACCACTTTTTTGGCGTCGGCCTCGGTCATCATGGTGTCGGTGGTCACAAGTACTTCGCCCGTTTCCGGGTGCTTGATGTCCCGCACCGGGTAACGGCCTACAAGGCGCTCGCTCAGCGGCTCGATAACGGTGTTGCCATCGCCGTAAATGTCGGAAATGGTGATGCCCTCTTCGCTGCAGCAATCCTCCTCGCGGATGATTACGTCCTGCGAAACGTCCACGAGGCGCCGGGTAAGATAGCCGGACTCGGCGGTACGAAGCGCCGTGTCCGCCAGGCCCTTGCGCGCGCCGCGGCTGGCGATGAAGTATTCCAAGATGTCGAGGCCCTCGCGGTAGTTGGAGCGGATGGGGATCTCGATGGTCTTGCCGGACGTGTTCGCAATCAGGCCGCGCATGCCCGCCAGCTGGCGGATCTGCTGCATGCTGCCGCGGGCGCCGGAGTCCGCCATCATGTAAATGGGATTGTTGGTGTGCAGGTTTTTCTCCAGCGCGTCGGAAACGTCGCTGGTGGTTTTTTCCCACACGTCCAGAATGCCCTTCAAACGTTCGTCGTTGGAAATGAAGCCCTTGTCGTACTGCTTTGTGATGGCGACGATCTTCTCCTCCGCCCCGGCAATCAGCTCCGGTTTTTCCGGCGGGATCACCGCGTCGGTAACGGCCACCGTAAGGCCCGAAAGGGTGGAGTATTTGAAGCCCAGCGCCTTGATTTTGTCCAGCATCTCCGCCGTCATGGCGGTGCCGTGGCACTGGATGGAGCGGTCGATGATGTCGCCCAGCTTTTTCTTGTTCACCAAAAAGTCCACTTCATAGCGGAAAATCTCTTCCGGGTCGCTGCGGTCAACATAGCCAAGGTCCTGCGGCAGGTGCTCGTTGAACAGGATGATGCCGGCGGAGGTGTCCACCACCTTGGTCTGCAGCTTGCCGTTCACTTCGCGCTCGCGGCGCACCTTGATTTTCGAGTGCAGGGTGATGGCGCCCTCGGTGTAGGCCAAAATCGCCTCGTTCTCGTCGCCGAACACCTTGCCTTCGCCGGGCTCGCCGTCTGTGCGGATGGTGAGGTAGTAGCTGCCCAGCACCATGTCCTGGGTGGGCACGGTAACGGGCTTGCCGTCGGACGGTTTCAGCAGGTTCTTGCTGGCCAGCATCAGCATGCGGGCCTCGCGCTGGGCCTCTTCCGAAAGGGGCACGTGCACCGCCATCTGGTCGCCGTCGAAGTCGGCGTTATAAGCCGTACACACCAGCGGGTGCAGCTTCAAAGCGCGGCCTTCCACCAGCACCGGCTCAAAAGCCTGAATGCCGAGGCGGTGCAGCGTGGGCGCGCGGTTCAAAAGCACCGCGTGGTCTTTGATGACGGTCTCCAGGGAGTCCCACACCTCCGTGCGGGTGCGCTCCACCATTTTGCGGGCGCTTTTGATGTTGTTGGCAATGCCGTTGTTCACAAGATCCTTCATCACAAAGGGCTTGAACAGCTCCAGCGCCATCTCCTTCGGCAGGCCGCATTGGTACATTTTCAGTTCCGGCCCAACCACAATGACCGAACGGCCGGAATAGTCCACACGCTTGCCCAAAAGGTTCTGGCGGAAACGGCCCTGCTTGCCCTTCAGCATGTCCGAAAGACTTTTCAGCGGGCGGTTGTTCGGGCCCGTCACCGGGCGGCCGCGGCGGCCGGTGTCGATGAGGGCGTCCACCGCTTCTTGCAGCATACGCTTTTCGTTGCGCACAATGATATCCGGCGCGCCAAGCTCGAGCAAACGCTTCAGGCGGTTGTTGCGGTTGATTACGCGGCGGTACAAATCGTTCAAATCGCTGGTGGCAAAACGGCCGCCGTCCAGTTGCACCATGGGGCGGATGTCCGGCGGGATGACCGGGATGACGTTCAAGATCATCCACTCAGGGCTGTTGCCAGAGGAACGGAACGCTTCCACCACTTCCAGGCGCTTCAAAACGCGCACGCGCTTCTGGCCGCCGGCGTCCTGCAGCTCTTCACGCAGTTCCTCCGCCAGCTTGTCCAAATCAATTTTCGCAAGCAGCGCCTGCACGGCCTCGGCGCCCATGCCCGCTTCAAACTCGTCCTCATAGCGCTCGCGCATGTCCCGGTATTCTTTTTCGCTCAGCAGCTGTTTTTCTTCCAGCGGCGTAAAGCCCGGGTCCGTCACGATGTAAGCGGCAAAATACAGCACTTTTTCCAAAAGGCGCGGGCTGATGTCCAAAATGAGGCCGATGCGGCTGGGGATGCCTTTGAAGTACCAAATATGGCTGACCGGCGCGGCCAGCTCGATATGGCCCATGCGCTCGCGGCGCACCTTGGCGCGGGTCACTTCCACGCCGCAGCGCTCGCACACCTTGCCCTTGTAGCGGATGCGCTTGTACTTGCCGCAGTGGCATTCCCAGTCCTTTGTTGGGCCAAAAATGCGCTCGCAAAACAGGCCGTCGCGCTCCGGTTTCAGCGTGCGGTAGTTGATGGTTTCGGGCTTCTTCACCTCGCCGTAGCTCCAGGTGCGGATCTGCTCCGGCGAGGCGAGTGCTATCCTGATAGAGTCAAACTCGTAATAATCCATATATTCAGCCTTCCCTTATCCGTTAATTGTTCGCGGTCGGTTTTCCTGCCGTGCGGTAGCCTTGGCTACCGCTCACGTCAGTCTATCAGGCCGTCGTCAATGATGTCTTCTTCCGAGAACAGGTCTTCAGGGTTCAGCGGCTGCACGTCCTCTTCATCCTCGAATTCCTCTTCCGCTTCGGCTTCCTCTATCGAATAGTCCCCTGCCAGTTCGTCTTCCAAAATCACGTCGTCGCCAAGGGAGAGGTCGCCCCGGTCATAGCCGCCGTCGTCCTCGTCGTAGTTTTGCTTCAGGTCGATTTCTCCACCCATCTCGTCCTGCACCACCACGTCAAGGCCAAGGCTCTGCAGCTCTTTTATCAGCACGCGGAAGCTCTCCGGAATTCCCGCCTTCGGCACCTTCTGGCCCTTCACAATGGCTTCGTAAGTCTTCACGCGGCCCACCACGTCGTCGCTCTTAACGGTAAGGATCTCCTGCAGGGTGTACGCCGCGCCGTAAGCTTCCAGCGCCCACACTTCCATCTCGCCAAAGCGCTGGCCGCCAAACTGGGCCTTGCCGCCCAACGGCTGCTGCGTAACAAGGCTGTACGGGCCGGTGGAACGGGCGTGGATCTTGTCGTCCACCAGGTGGTGGAGTTTCAGGTAATACATGTAGCCCACGGTGACGCGGTTGTCGAACTTGTCGCCCGTGCGGCCGTCATATACGACGCTTTTTCCGTCTTCTTCCATGCCCGCTTCGCGGAAGCAGTCCATGATGTCATATTCGTTGGCGCCATCGAACACCGGGGTCATCACCTTCCACCCCAGCGCTTTCGCGGCATAGCCAAGGTGTACTTCCAGCACCTGGCCGATGTTCATGCGGCTGGGCACGCCCAGAGGGTTCAGCACAATGTCCAGCGGCGTGCCGTCTTCGAGGAACGGCATGTCCTCCTGCGGCAAAATGCGCGAGACAACGCCCTTGTTCCCGTGGCGGCCGGCCATCTTGTCGCCCACGGAGATTTTTCTCTTCTGGGCAATGTAGCAGCGCACCACTTCCCGCACGCCGGGCTGCAGCTCATCACTGTTTTCCGGCGTGAACACCTTCACGTCCACAATGATGCCGTATTCGCCGTGGGGCACGCGCAGGGATGTGTCGCGCACTTCCCGCGCTTTTTCGCCAAAAATGGCGCGCAGCAGGCGCTCTTCCGGCGTCAGCTCGGTCTCGCCCTTCGGCGTCACCTTGCCAACCAGAATATCCCCTGCTGTCACCTCGGCGCCGATGCGGATGATGCCGCGCTCGTCCAGATCCTTCAGCGCGTCCTCGCCCACGTTCGGAATGTCCCGGGTAATTTCCTCCGGCCCCAGCTTCGTCTCGCGGGCTTCCAGCTCGTACTCCTCGATGTGGATGGAGGTGTACACGTCGTCCCGCACGATTTTCTCGTTGATGAGAACGGCGTCCTCGTAGTTGTAGCCCTCCCACGTCATGAAGCCGATGAGGGCGTTTTTGCCAAGGGAAATTTCGCCGTTGGCCGTGGCCGGGCCATCGGCGATGACCATGCCCTCCACCACTTTGTCGCCCTTGCTCACAATGGGCCGCTGGTTCACACAGGTGCCCTGGTTCGAGCGCATGAACTTGATCAGCTCATATTCGTCCGTCTCGCCCTTCGGCGTGCGCACGTCAATGCGCTCGGCCGAAACACGCTCCACCACGCCCGCGCGCTTCGCCAGCACGCACACGCCGGAGTCCGTCGCGGCCTTATACTCCATGCCGGTGGCCACAATGGGCTGTTCCGGCACCAAAAGCGGCACGGCCTGGCGCTGCATGTTGGAGCCCATCAGCGCGCGGTTCGCGTCGTCGTTTTCCAAAAACGGGATCATCGCCGTGGCCACAGACACCACCATCTTCGGCGACACGTCCATGTAGTCGGCTTTTTCCCGTTCCGTTTCAATGATCAGGTCACGGTAGCGGGCACGCACACGGCTGCGTTCAAAACAGCCGTCGGCGTCGATGGGCTCGTTGGCCTGCGCCACCACGTACTCATCCTCCACGTCGGCGGTCATGTACACCACTTCGTCCGTAATGACGCCGGTGGCCTTGTCCACCCTGCGGAAGGGCGCTTCAATAAACCCGTACTCGTTGATACGGGCAAAGGTTGCAAGGTAGGAGATCAGGCCGATGTTCGGGCCTTCCGGCGTTTCAATGGGGCACATGCGGCCGTAGTGGCTGTAGTGCACGTCGCGCACCTCAAAGCCCGCGCGGTCGCGGGAGAGACCGCCTGGCCCAAGGGCCGACAGGCGGCGCTTGTGCGTCAGTTCCGCCAGGGGATTATTCTGGTCCATGAACTGGCTGAGAGGAGACGAACCGAAAAACTCCTTGATGGCGCTTGTCACCGGGCGGATGTTGATGAGGGCCTGGGGCGTCACCACGTCCATATCCTGGGCCTGCAGGGTCATGCGCTCTCGAATGACGCGCTCCATGCGGGAGAAACCGATGCGGAACTGGTTCTGCAGCAGTTCGCCCACGCTGCGGATGCGGCGGTTGCCCAGGTGGTCGATGTCATCCGTTGTGCCAATGCCGTGGGCCAGGCCGTTCAAGTAGTTGACGGAGGAGAAGATGTCGTCCACCGTGATGGTGCGGCTCACAAGGCGGTCGCGGTTTTTGCGGATCAACTCCTGCTGCTCGCCCGCGTCGTCCGTCTCGGTCATGATCTCCTGCAGCACGGCGAAATTCACTTTCTCGCTGATGCCACATTCGACTTTGATGTCAAAACTCAAAAACTCGTTCGCGTCCACCACGCCGTTGGAAATCACCTTCACCTCGTTTTCGTCGATGGTGAGATACACAACGGAAACACCGCTCTTTTCAATGGCAAGGGCAGTTTCAGACGAGATTTTATCGCCGGCGGCGCACAGCAGTTCGCCCGTCAGCGGGGCAATCACGTCGCGGGCGGCCACAAAACCGGAAATACGCCGGGCAATGGCCAACTTGCGGTTCACTTTGTAGCGGCCAAACCGGCTCAAATCGTAGCGGTGGGGGTCAAAAAACAAATTGGTGATGTGGGTCTCCGCGCTTTCCACCGTGGGCGGCTCGCCCGGGCGCAGCTTGCGGTAGGTCTCCAAAAGGCCCTCTTCCACGTTTTTTGTCGGGTCCTTCGCAATGGTGCTCTCAATGCGGTCGTCGTCGCCGAAAAAGTCGCGGATCTGGCTGTCTTCGCCAAGGCCTAAGGCGCGCATAAACACGGTGACGGGCAGCTTGCGCGTTTTGTCGATGCGCACGCTGAACACGTCGATGGAGTCGGTCTCATATTCCAGCCACGCGCCGCGGTTCGGGTTCAGCGTGGCGGTGAACAGCTTTTTGCCGGTTTTGTCATAGCTTTCGCCAAAGTACACGCCGGGCGAACGCACCAGCTGCGAAACGATGACGCGCTCGGCGCCGTTGATGATGAAGGTGCCGCTTTCTGTCATCAGCGGGAAATCCCCCATGAAGATCTCCTGCTCCTTCACCTCGCCCGTTTCTTTATTTAAAAGGCGTGTGGTAACGCGAAGCGGCGCGGCGTAGGTCACGTCGCGGTCCTTGCATTCTTTAATGCTGTATTTGGGCTGGGAATCCAGCCGGTAGCCCACAAAATCCAAAACCAGATTGCCGCTGTAATCTTCCACGCTGCCAACGTCGCGGAAAATCTCCTTCAGCCCCTCTTCCAAAAACCACTGGTAAGAGTTTTTCTGCACTTCGATGAGGTTGGGCATATCCAGCACTTCATCGATGCGGGAAAAGCTCATCCTCTCCGTTGCCCCAAGCTTTACCGGCTTGACATTCACCATATTTCGCTACCACTCCCGTCTTTATGCTATCCGCCGTGAAAAATAAATCGTTTCGTTCCTGTTTTGCCTTTGCCGCAAACACACAAACGCCCTCCATAGGCAGCACTTTGCACAAAAAACACTGCCTGATTTTCTCTGTTTTACCTCCAAAAGGGCGCATTTGGCCATAGTGATACAGTAAAACATTATAGCCGAAGCAAATCGGGTTGTCAATAGGGCAAAAACAAGAGAAACCGGGTGTTAAACACCCGGCTGCGTGTATTGATTGTTTTGAATAAATTTACGCATCATCGACAAACACGCGGGCGATGCGCTCCAGGGCTGTTTGCAGCACACTTTGGGCGCAAGAAACGCACATACGCTGGAACTGCCCGCCGGACTCAACCGCATGCACCATGCCGTCTTGCAGCACAACATTCGCTTCCATGTAGATTTTTTTGTGTATTTCTGCTTCCGCCAAACCGTAGGCGCTAAAATCCAGCCAAAGCACGTAGGTGCCCTCCGGCCGCCACACCTGCACCTTCGGCATATGTGTGTGCAGAAAAGAAATGGCAAAATCGATGTTTTCGTCAAGGTATCCGTTCAGGGCCTCCAGCCAGTCCTCGCTCTCGTTGTAGGCAGCCAGCAGCGCCCCCACGGCAAAGGGCGTGCACAGGCGCTCTCCAAAATCCTTTAAAAACAGCCCGCGCAGGTTTTCGTCCGGGATGATGACATTGGCGCACTGCAGCCCCGCCACGTTGAACGCCTTGTTGATGGCCGTTACCATGATGATGTTTTCGTAATCGTTTGTGGCATTCAAAATGGTGGTATGCCGCACGCCGCGGCGCAAAACGTCCGAGTGTACTTCGTCTGAAACCAGCACCACATGATGTTTTTTGCAGATGGCCGCCATTTGTGCCAGTTCGTCCTTCGTCCACACGCGGCCCACAGGGTTCGCCGGGGAAGACAGCACAAACACGCGGTTTTCCGGCACTGCGCATTTGGCTTCGAAATCGGCCCAGTCCATGGTGTAATACCCGTTGCCGTCGTTCAAAAGCTCGCTGTTTACGGCCTTGCGGTAACAGTCCTGTTCAATCATCCCGTTGAAATGGCCATACACCGGGCGGCAGATGATGATGCCGTCCCCCACATTCGAAAACGCGCGGATGGCATGGTTCACCGCCTCCACCGAGCCATTGGAATAAATGATCTCCTCCGGCTTCACCGCTGTATCGTAGCGCCGTTTGTACCAACTGACGACGGCCTCGGTATAGCGCGGCTCGGTCAAATGGCTGGTGTAGCCGTAAATGCCAAAATCGGCCACCCGGTGCATGGCCGCCCGGATGGCAGGTGAACACAGGATGTCCATGTCTGCCACCATCATGGGAATAGTGTCCTCGTCGAAGCGCGTGTTCGGCCCCGCCGGCACGCCAAGGCCGGCCTCGCTCCATTTTAGTGCATAGGTTCCCCGCCGCTGTGGCGGCGTGTCAAAGCCGTAGTCCTTTTTTTCGTTAGATCGTATGTCTTCCATGGGTCAATGGGTTCCCCTGTCCTGTTTTCAATGTTAGCGTACCGCCTGAAACGCCAGGCCCTAGCCACAGCAGTTTTTGCCGTCTTCCAAAAGTGCCGCAAAGGTAACGGCCCCCAGCTGGCCGTTCAGGCTGTTGCTGATGCCCGTAAGCGCCCGGCGAAACACGCAGGTGGCCGTTTGGTGGCGGTTGCAGGTGCACTCGTCCTGCATGCAGCGGCTCAGAACGTAAGGCCCTTCCACGGCGCACAGCACATCCTTCAGGGTAATGTCCCCCGGCGGTTTTGCCAGCTCATAGCCGCCACGGTTTCCCTTAAAGCTGTTCACAATACCCGCCGTAGACAGCTTGCCCAATATTTTCAGCGAAAAACGCAGCGTCACGCACACTTCCTCACTCAAAGAGCGCGCGTCCCGCCGGCAGCCCGCCTCAGCCAGCCCATACACGATGCGCATGGCGTAATCCGCTTCCTGTGTGATATACATATTATCCTCACCATGCGTGGCCCAAACGCTTGCGCCGTGCGCCAAGGCAAAAGCCCCGCTAAGTATACTTATTTACTATATTTAAAGTATACCCAGGCGGGGCTGTTGTGTCAAATGAAAATTAGGTGGAACTAATCGAGGAAATCGCGCAGCTTTTTGCTGCGGCTGGGGTGGCGCAGCTTGCGCAAGGCCTTCGCCTCAATTTGGCGAATGCGCTCGCGGGTGACACGGAACTCCTTGCCCACTTCCTCCAGCGTACGCGGGCGGCCGTCCTCCAGGCCAAAGCGCAGCCGCAGCACCTTTTCCTCACGTGGCGTCAGTGTTTGCAGCACGGTGGACAGCTGCTCTTTCAGCAAAGTGTGGCTGGCTGCCTCGGCGGGCACCGGGGCGTCCTCATCGGGGATAAAATCGCCAAGGTGGCTGTCCTCTTCCTCGCCGATGGGCGTTTCCAGACTCACCGGCTCCTGGGCTACCCGCATAATCTCGCGCACTTTTTCCACCGGCATGTCCAGCTCGGCGGCAATCTCGTCCGCCGTGGCCTCGTGGCCGTTGCGGTGCAGCAGCTGGCTGCTCACCTTTTTTACTTTATTAATCGTCTCCACCATGTGCACCGGAATGCGAATGGTGCGGGCCTGGTCCGCAATGGCGCGGGTGATGGCCTGGCGAATCCACCATGTGGCATAGGTGGAAAATTTAAATCCCTTCGTGTAGTCGAACTTTTCCACAGCTTTGATGAGCCCGAGATTGCCTTCCTGGATCAAATCAAGGAACTGCATGCCGCGGCCCACATAGCGCTTCGCTATGGACACCACCAGGCGCAGGTTCGCCTCGCTCAAACGCTTTTTCGCGTTCTCGCCCTCAGGGCCGCCCTGGTCGATCAAAATGGCCAGCGCCACTTCGTCCTCGCTGGAAAGCAACGGCACCCGGCCAATTTCCTTCAGGTACACCTTCACAGGGTCGTCGATGTTCACGCCCTCGGTGGAAAGCTCGGCCTCAAACTGGTCCACGCTGTCCTCTGTAAGGGTAAGTTCCTTTGCATCCCCGCCATTGTCTTCCACAATCTCGACGTTGTTGGCTTCCAGCGTCTCATACAGCTTGTCCACCTGCTCCACGTCGAAGCCGATTTCCTCCAGCGCGTCGTTGATCTCCTTAGTGGTCAGCTTTTGGTTGCGTTTGCCCAACTCCACAAGGTCTTTGATCACATTTTTCTTGTCTGCCATGTCTGCTCCTTCTAATCTCTATACATTCGCCGCCCAGCGGCCGTCATTGTTTCTGCTTCCGGATATCCTCCAGCCTTGCCCGCAGCTTGTCCTCCGACATCAGCTCCTCTTTTGTAATGCCCGCGCCGCCCTTGATGCGCCCGAGCAATATTTCCACGTCCTTTTGGGTGAATGCCGCGTCGTGGTTCATGGCCAGCGCCTTGGAGAGCACATCCACTTCCCTCTGTTCAAGGCCCGCGCCAATGGTGGTAATGGACGGTTCCACCCCGCTTCTCCACATGTCCAGCACCAGGCCGTACAGCTTGCCGTATTCCGGCGAAATAAAGTCCTCCGGCTTTACAGCCGCTTCCGCCAGCGGCAGGGCAACTTCCGGGTTCTTGATGCCCGCCACCACCAGCTGCCGCTCGGCATATTCCACGGCCAGGGTCTTGTCCCCGGCCGGGCGGTAGGTAATGTTCACGCTGGCGGCGTTGCCTTCGTCCATAATGCGCCGCTCACGCTCCCGCTGCGCCTGGCGGCGGTGCTGGCGCAGCACGCCATCCAGCTGGCTCAGCACGGCGGCCTTGGAGACATCCGTCTCCTCGGCAACGCGCCCGGCGTAAATATCCCGCTCGGCGGGCAGGGCGTTTGCCGCCAGCACGTCCAGCGCGGCCTTGATATAGTTCAGGCGGCCGTCCGGCGTGGCCAAATCGAACTTCTTTTTCAGCTTTGCCAGGGCGTATTCCGTGGTATTGCCGCTGCCCTCCAATAGCTCCTCAAACTTCACGCCGCCGAATTTTTTAATGAACTCGTCCGGGTCCTTCGCGTCCGGCAGGGTAAGCACCCGCACCTTCATCGGCGTTTTGGAAAGCTTTTCAATGGCGCGTTGGGTGGCCTTTTGGCCCGCCTCGTCCCCGTCATAGCAAATAACGATCTCCTCGGCGTAGTTGGAGAGCAGCTTCGCCTGCTCCTCCGTCAGCGCCGTGCCAAGGCTGGCCACCGCCGTAGTGAAGCCCGCCTGGTGCAGGCTGATGACGTCCATATAGCCCTCCGCCAAGATATACCGCTTGGACGGGGATTTTTTTGCAAAATTCAGGGCAAACAGCCCACGGCTTTTTTTGAACAGGGGCGAATCGGAACTGTTCAGGTACTTCGGCCCGCCCTCCCCCATAATACGCGCGCCAAAGCCGATGACGCCGCCCTGCAGGTCGATGATGGGAAACATCAGCCGGTTACGGAAAGTGTCGTACAGCCCGCCCTTCTGGCTGCGTTTCACAATGCCCACGGCCAGCAGTTCGTCTTCTTTATACCCGGCGCTTTTCAGGTGGTTCAGCGCGGCGCCAAAGCTGTCCGGCGCGAAGCCAAGGCCGAAATGGCGGATCATCCCGTCCGTCAGGCCACGCTGCCGCAGGTAGCCTCGCGCGCCGCGCCCGGCGTCCGTGTTTAGCATGGATGCGTAAAATTTCGCCGCCTCCCTGTTGATGCCCAGCATCCGCCGCCGCGCCTTGCCGGCCTCGTCGTCTTCGTCCGGCAGGGGCATGCCCGTGCGCCCGGCCAAAAACCGCACTGCCTCGGGGAAGGTCAGGTTTTGGATCTTCATGGTAAACGTAATGGCGTCGCCGCCGGTGCCGCAGCCAAAGCAGTGGAAGCTGCCGTCGTCCGGGTACACGGTGAAGGACGGCGTTTTTTCGTTGTGGAACGGGCACAGCCCCTTCATGGTGCGGCCGGCGCGCTTCAGCTCCACATATCCGCCAATCAGCTCGGCAATGTCCATCCTGCGGGACACCTCGGCCAAATAGTCCGGTGTAAACTGCGTCATGTCACTGGCTCCATTTTTGGGGAATGGTAAGGTCGCGGAAGACGCGCACGGCGTAGTCGTCACTCATGCCGGAAATATAATCCGTCACGGCACGCGCCACGCCCTCGCTTTCGGCAATCTCGCGGTAAAACAGGGGCATGGCCGCAGGGTTTTCAGAAAAATGCCGGTACAGTGCCTCCAAAAGTCCAATTACCTTGTCTTCCTCCGCCTTGGCGATGGGGTCCACATACACGGTGGCAAACATGAATTTGTGGAGGGCGGCGTACTGCCCGGCCACGTCTTCGCGCATGGCAAGCTCGTTGCCTTTGCTGTTCTCCACCAGCGACGTGATGAGCGTGGTGATGCGTTCGCTTTTGCTGCCGCCCAGCACCCGGGTGATCTCTTCCGGCAAATCGCTTTCCTTTAGCACCCCGGCGGAGATGGCGTCCTCAATGTCGTGGTTGATATAGGCAATACGGTCGGCATAGCGCACGATGCGCCCTTCCACCGTGTCTGCCTGCTTGGCCCCGGTGTGGCAGGCAAGGCCGTCCACCACCTCCGCCGTCAGGTTCAGGCCGTTGTGCTCCTTTTCCAGGCACTCCACCACGCGGGCGCTTTGCAAATTGTGCTGGAAGCCGCCGGGGTTCACCATGGCAAGCGCCCGCTCGCCCGCGTGGCCAAAGGGTGTGTGCCCCAGGTCATGCCCAAGGGCCACGGCCTCGGTCAAGTCCTCATTCATGCGCAGGGCCCGCGCAATGGTGCGCGCAATCTGGTTCACCTCCAGCGTGTGGGTAAGCCGCGTGCGGAAATGGTCTCCCTCTGGTGAGAGGAACACCTGTGTTTTTTGCTTCAGCCGCCGGAAGGCCTTTGAGTGGATGATGCGGTCACGGTCGCGCTGGTAAACCGTACGCAAAGGGCATTCGGCTTCGCTTCGCCGCCTGCCCTTGCTGTTCTCGCTCAAAGACGCCTCTTTTGCCAGCGCCGCGCGTTCAATTTCCTGTGTCTGTTCCCTTGGGGTCAATCCTTCACCTCTGCCGCCGCATATTCTTCACAATAAATATATACGACGCAAACCCTTGCGGCACTTTAAATTAGTGCTGTGAAATTTTGGAATCCACCGGAATCGGACAGCCCCTGGATGAAAAACGGCAAAATATACACGATGATCATCCCGATGAGGAACACAATGACCAGCAGCGACCGGGCGCTTTTCTCATTGGCCGTCACCCGGTGCTCGCCTTCCTCCGCACGGCGCAGCAGCCCAAACAGGGAAAGCAAAATGCCCAGCATGCCAAGCGCGGAAAGCACCGCCCCCACCAGCAGGCCCCGTGGCACAAAGCGCAGCTCTACTGTATTTGCGCCGGCCATAAGCTCTACCGCCATGAATCCGTCCATCACGCGGATCATTTCCGCGTCCTGCCCGTTCACTGTGGCTTTAAATCCTTCGTCGTACGGCACCGCCAGCAGCAGCAGTTCGCCCCGCACATCGGCCGTGGCTGTGGCGCGGATGGTGTTGCCCTCCACGGCAAGGGGCACCTTTGTGGCGTAATTTGCCGCCGTGTCCACCGCTTTTTGCGTCACGCCAAACACGCCAAAGCTTTGCATGGTGCAGGCCTTCTGCAAAAATTGCAGTTCCACCGTCACCGTTTCGTTCGAAAAGGCGCCAAGGTTTAAAATGCCGTTGTTTGCGGCAACGGGGTACCCCTCCTGCACGGTCTCGCCGTTCACCGCCACGTTAAAACAATTGTATTTCCCGTCCGTCAGGGGGGCGGCGGTGTCCGGCAGGCAGTCAAAATACAGGGTCTCGTTTTTGCCCGCGTCAATCTGGTACACGGCTGTTCCCGCGCCGGTCATTTCGGCGGTGTAACGCGCCGTGCCGCCGTCATAGGCAAGGGAGAGTCCATCCAGTTCCGCCGCGCCGTAGCGCTGCAGCAGCTGGCCCGGCGCGCCATACACCATATAATACAGCCACTCCTGCGTGGCAATGCGGTCTTCCGTGGGCATGGCGGAAAGTTCTTCCCCTGTGCGCGGCACCACCCGTGCGTATGCCCCGCCGCCTGCCGCCGGCTGCACCAACCAGGCACCGTCTGCATAAGCCAGCACGCCGCCAACGCCCAACAAATCGTCCGAAAGGGCCGTACCCCCGGCGGAGGCTACCTCGGCCCCGCGGCCGGAATACCCCAGCGCCGCCATGGCCGCCGCGTATTCCCGGCGGGTAAAGCGGGAACCGTGGGACAGGGAATCATATCCCATTGCCCCGGGCATGTCTGCGCCCACCGCCGCGTCGGCCACCTTCATGCGGAAGTTTTCCTCCGTGCTGCGGGCGGCGTCCGCCTGGGCGGCCATGGGCGCTTTGTATTCACTGCCCGCCACGGCGCCGGGCAGCAAAAACAAGGCGCAATTGTAAAACGCCTCCAGTGCCACCAGCGCGCACAGGCCCAAAACAAACACCTGGCGCGAAACAAGCCGCCCCGACCGCGCGGCAAACAGCAGCCCAAAGCCCGCCGCGCCCGCCAGCATGCTGACGGCCAGCCACTTCACGTCCGCCGCGCCGCGCTGCGCGCCCAGCATGCCGCCATACAGCGCCAGGCACAAGGCCACCGCCGCGCCAAAGAACATGTAACCCTTTTTGCCGCTGGCCAAAACGTCGCGCACGCCGTCCAGCTTTTCCAGCGCCGCCGCCACCAGCACAAGGCCAAAAAACACCGCGATGAACCCAAAGCGCGCCGGGAATGCGCTGTCACTGCCGCCCTGCCACATCCGGTTGACCGGCTGGGCCACCAGCGGCACGCAAAACAGCACAAAACACACAAACACATAAATGACGCGCGGCCGGAAAAACGCCCGTTTCACCAGTAAAAACACCACAGCGGCCAGCACCGCCGCCGTGCACAGCACCACCGGCAGCGCCGTGGCGGCCACGCTGCCGCCGGCGGAGGAGAGGCTGTCGATCATGGAGACATTGCCCTTGGCGTGGGAGTATTGCACCATGGCGGGCAGCCACGCCACGGCGGACGCCGCCAGCGCCAATGCCAAGCTGAGCCCCAGGCGCAAAGCGATGGCGCCCTTGTCCCGCCGCTTGGCGTAGGCCACCACATACAGCCCGCCAAACACCAGCACGGCCAATAGCAGCGAATACCCCACTTGGAACTGGCACAGCAGCATCAGTGCCAGCACAAAGGCAAATGGACCCATCCGCTGCTTGCGCACCAGCACGCCGAACGCCATCATCAACAGCGGAAAATAAATCAGCTCATCCAAAAACACCAAATTTTGCCAGTACAGCATGGTATAGCCGCAAAAGGCGTACATCACGCCGAGCAGGCCCGCCTGTTTTTCGCCCCGGCGGAAAAACGCGTACCGGTAACGAAAATACGCCGTAGCCGTGCAGGCCGCCAAAATCATTTTCAGCATCACCAGCACATTGGCAAACTGGGCCATGCCTTCTTTTGAGACCAGCAGGCTCAGCAGTGTAAACGGGCTGGCAAGGTAATACAGGAACACGCCCCAAAAATCCATGCCGGCGGCATTTTTAAAGCTCAGGAACATGCCGCCGTCCGTGGTGATGATATCCTTAAACTGCGCCAGGTACGGCACGGCCTGCCCGTTGGCCCACGGCAACGTTTTGCCCCCCAGCGGGAACATGCCGGAAAACAGGTATACCGCCGCCAGCACCAGCAGCGAAAACGCCGCCGGGAACAGGTATTTGCGCAAAGGCCGCACCGCGGCAGTGCGCTTGTTGAAGGCGCGGCTGGCCGCGCCAAGGTAGTCCGGCAGGTCCACCGCGTCCGCCGGGCGCGGGCGCGCGTCTTCACTGCCAGGGCCACTTTCGCTTTGCAGCACCTCCGGCGCGCTGTAGGGCACATGCCGCGCCACGGCCGCCGGGCCCATCATGGCGGCAGCTGTGGCGGGTTTGGCTTCTTCCGCAGCGGCAGCCCCGGGTTCGGTTTCAGCGGCCTTGCTCCCAGCCTGCTGTTCGCCGTTCTCAACGGCTTTTGTCCCGGCTTGTGGCGCAACTTCGCCCTCAGTTTCCCCTTCGTTTTCAAAACCGGCCGCCGGCTCGGCTGTGCTCTCCACAGGCCCTTCACCAGGCGCATCTCGTTCCACATCCCGCTCGGGCATCTCGTCAATGGCTTCGCCCCAGGGCACGCGCGTTTCGCCGTCTTGTGCCTCTTCGTCGCCCTCGCCGGTTTCAATCACTTCACCATCCCAGCCGCGTCTCACGGCCTGCACCGGTTCCTGGCTGCCGTCAACTTTCAGCCAGCCCAGCAAATTGCCCGCGCCCATGGCGGCGTACATCACGGCCAGGCGCCCCACGGTAAGCACCGCGCGCCCAGCCAAACGCATGCCGCGGCAAAGCCTACCGGCCAGCCGCAGCAGCACCAATTTTAAATGTCCCGCAAACACCCCAAGCTTACCGCGCATACCAATATTTCCTATCCAGATTTCGATACTGCACCGCTTCCGCAACATGCGGCGTGTCGATCATCTCCGCGCCATCCAGGTCCGCAATGGTGCGGCTCACACGCAAAACACGGTCATACCCTCTTGCCGAAAGCCCCATTTTTGCAAACGCCGTTTCCAGCAGCTTTGCCGCCCCGCCGGTAAGCGGGCTTTGCCTGCGCAGCTCGTCGCCAAACAGCCGCGCGTTCGGCGGCGCGTCTGTTCCGCCGTTTCGCCCCCGCGCAAATTTCCGCGCCTTTTGCACCCGCCGCAAAATATCCGCGCTCGCCTCGCCGCCTTCCGGCGCCGCAAGGTCGGCATACTCCACCGGCTGTACCTCCACGTGCAGGTCCATGCGGTCCAGCAGCGGGCCGCTCACGCGGCTCAGGTACTTTTCAATGGCGCCCTGGGTGCAGCGGCACTCCTTCACAGGGTGCCCAAAATAGCCACAGGGGCACGGGTTCATGGCCGCCACCAGCAAAAACTGGCTGGGAAAGCTTGCGCTGCCCTTCACACGGCTCACGTTCACATGGCCGTCCTCCATGGGCTGGCGCAGAACTTCCAGCGCGTCCCGCGGAAACTCCGGCAGCTCGTCCAAAAACAAAACACCATTGTGCGAAAGGCTGATCTCCCCCGGCTTCGGCACCGGGCCGCCGCCGGCCAGCGCCGCCGCGCTCACGGAATGGTGCGGCGCGCGGAAAGGTCGCTGTGTCACCACAAATTCGCCGTCACGGGCCGAAAGCAACCCGGCTACGGAGTAGATTTTACTCGTTTCAATGGCCTCGGCCCGCGTCATGGCGGGCAAAATACCCGGCATGCGCTTTGCAATCATGCTTTTGCCGCTGCCCGGCGCGCCCACAAATATCATATTGTGCATGCCCGCCGCGGCAATCTCCGCCGCGCGGCGCGCTTCCGGCTGGCCGTGCACGTCGGCAAAATCAAAGGCGCAGCCGCCCGCCGCAAGTGCCAAACGCCCCGGCTGCGCCGCCTGCAGCCTTTCCCCGCCGGAAAAATGCTCCACGATCTCCTTCGCGTTTCGCACCGGGTACACGCAAAGCCCCTCTGCAAGCGCGGCCTCACGCGCGTTCTCAAGCGGTAAAAACAAATGCTCCACGCCCGCCTTGCGGCAGGCCAGCGCCATGGGCAGCACGCCGCTCACCGGGCGCACGCCGCCGTCCAGGCTTAGTTCGCCAATGAAGGCGCAATGTTCCGGCGGTGTTTCCATCTGCCCGCTTGCCGAAAGCAACCCCAGCAGCACCGGCAAATCATACACCGGGCCGGTTTTTTTCACGTCCGCCGGGGCAAGGTTCACCGTCACCCGGCTGGGCGGGTATGTAAAGCCCAGATTTTTCAGCGCGCTGCGCACGCGGTCCGTCGCCTCTTTCACGGCGCTGTCCGGCAGGCCCACAATGGCGAACTGCGGCAAACCGCCGCTTACGTCCGTTTCCACCACAACAGCAAAGCCTTCAAGCGCCGTTACGCCAAGGCTGAAAAGCTTTGCAAACATGCGGATACCCCTTCCCGCGAAACCGCAAAAAATGCACTCCGACCATGATACCACGCAAAAGCGCATGGGTGCAACAAAGCCCGCTGTTACACGGTACCCGCGCCAAGTGCCAGCCGCGCGCGCGTGCGCTGCTGGCGCGCAAAGTTCGCAAACGCCGCGGTAATCAGCTCCTGCCCTTTGGTATTCGGGTGGGTGCCGTCCTCGCACAGCAAATCGTCAATGCGGCGATGGCGCAAAAACGCGCCGCGCAAATCCACCAGCAGCACATTTTCCTCTTTGGCAATTGCCTCCACCGTGCGCGAATAATTCTCCTGGTAGCGGTAGATGGTGCTCACACCACCCAGCCACTTCAGAATGTTTTCCTTGTTTAAATCCTTGCAGAACCAATCGAAAAAGCGCTGCGGCTCAATGGGCGGCAGCGTGGTAAGGATGGGCCGGATGGCCTTTTCCTTCAGCATGTGGATAATGTCGCGGTATGTCTGGGCAAACACATCCAGCGGGGTGTTGGGCTTGTAGTCGGCCGTGGGGTCGTCGGAAATAGCCTGCCAGTCGAAGTCGCAGTCGTTCCCGCCAAAGTCCATCACCACAAAGTCGCAGCCCATGCCCTTCGCCAGCTTTTTCTCCAGGGTCTTTTGCCCTTTCGTGATGGTGCAGCCGAACTTTGAATAGTTCTCGATATCCAGCGCATAGGTCTCGCTCAACATCTCAAGGTCAATGTGGTTTTCCGTGCAATATTTTTTGTTCAGGGGGTTTATCTGGATCCCTTTTAAAATCGAATCGCCAAACACTGCGATTTGCCTGATAATATCCATATTTTGCATGATCCTTCCTTTGGATTGGCCGCAAATCGTATCACATACATTTAATATAATAACACACCGGACCCGAAAAAACCATCATTTCCCCTGCAACTGTTCGAAAAAGGCTGTTTGCGTTTGCCAGTATTTCACCGCGTCCCCGTCATTTTCAATGGACGTGCCGTACAGCGGGCGCATACCCACGCGCCAGTCGTTCAGCAAGTCTTGCCACTGCGCGCCGACCTCTCCAAGGTCCAGCCCGGTTAAAAGGGGCATGTCGCCCCACGCCACGGTGTATTCCCCACCTGCGCCATCCGCACCGGCAAGGTTGCCGTTTTCGTCTCCATACAGCTGGAATATCTCCTGGTACGCGTCCAGATAGGCGGGGTCGCACACGAAAACCGGCGTTTCCCCCGTCATCAGCGCGGTTTGCAGCTTTGTCGCGCCCGCCATCACTTCCTCGGCGCCGGCCTTCACCAGCGCGCCGTCATGGGGGCCGGCGGTCTCCTCGTCTACGGAAACATTCCAAATATCCACCTGCACAACAACTTCCCCGTCGCCGTTGGCGTCGTCCAAAACCGCCTGCAACCCGTCGCTCACGCCGTCGGCTACGGACTGGGAAATGTGGTACGGGCTTAAAATGGCCATGGTGTAGTCCGGCTTTTTCACGCCGAGCACATCCACGATGAAAAACACCGCAATAGCCAGCAGCGCCACGCCGCCCGCCACAAAATACCAGTGATAGTGCCACCAGTTGGCCAGTTTTTCTTTTTCCGTATACACCCGTTGCTGTTCCGGCTGCCCGTTTTCGGGCTCAATGTCCCGCAAATAGCGGTAGCTTGGCATGCGCGTTTCCCTCCCGGGCCTGTTGTCGCCGCAGCCGCCGTTGCCACCTGCGCCCCGCGGTGCTATACTTTTCCAGTATCATAGCATTTTTATCCCATTTCGCCAAGGAGCCCGCGCTTATGCCTGAATCTGTGCCAGTTTCACTCATCGCCTGCCGCATGCTGGAAGATGAAGTGCGTTTTGCCTGCGCGGCCACCGGTTTTTCCGGCAAAGTGTTTTGGGTAGAGCGGGGCCTGCACACCGCACCCCACCGCTTGAAAGCCGCGGTGGAAGCGCATTTGGCAGAACTGGCGGAACCCGCCGCCGTGCTGCTGGCCATGGCCCGCTGTGGCAACGCCCTGGCGGGCCTTTGCACCCGCCACACGCTGGTGCTGCCCCGCTTTGCCGACTGCGCCCACATGCTGCGCAGCTTTTTCCCCGGCGACGACGGGCGGCTGGAAATGGGCGCGCTGTACCTTACGGCGGGCTGGCTGCGCGGCGAGCGCTCCTTTTTACAAGAATACCGCGCCTTTGCAAGCAGCAGCGGCGAAGCGGCGGCAAAGGAGGTGTATGCCCGGCTGATGGATGGCTACCACACCCTGTACATGACAAACACCGGCGCATACGACATGGCCACCGCCATGCCCGTGGCCCGCAAGACCGCCGCGGCCCTTGGCCTTACCTGCGCCGCAACCGGCGGCACCACCCGCGTGCTGGAAAAGATGATGCGCGGCCAGTGGGACGAAGAATTCCTTGTTGTACGGCCGGGGGAAAGCGTTGTGTTCTAAACCCTGCCCGGCCGGCTGTTTTGCCCTTCGGGGAGTTTCTTGTATTATTTGTATTATTTTGCGTTCAAAAAACAGCGTGCTACGCACTTGGCAAAATAAAAAATCCACCGCAAGGCAGTGGCGCTTTTTTGCCATACGGCGGAAAAGGCTTCTGTGTTTCCCGGCACAGGCCCTTAGCCCTGTGCCATTTTTTTCTTGATGCGCTCGATGCGCTGCTGGCATTCGTCGATGAGGGCCGCTTCGTCCACCTTGGTGGATTTTTTGTTTTCCACCATCACCTCGCCGCCCACCAGCACAGTGTCCACGTCGTTGCCGTTTGCGTTGTAGGTAAGGGCGGAATCGGGTTTATGCACCGGGGCGATGTGCGGCTTTTTCCAATCCACCAGCACAAGGTCCGCCTTCATGCCGGCGGCCACCTGGCCAAGCTTGTCATCGCCAAGGGCAACGGCGCCGTTCCGGGTGGCCATGGTCAGCACGTCCCGCGGGTACATGATCTGCGCGTCCAATGTGTGGATTTTGTGCAGGCAGGCGGTATATTTCAGGATGGACAGCATATCCTGGTTGTTGTTGCTGCCGGGGCCGTCTGTTGCCAGCGCCACCGGGATGCCCATTTTCAAAAGCTCCGGCACTCGCGCCACGCCGGACGCAAGGTACATGTTCGCCACCGGGCAGTGTACCACCTGCGGGCGGCGTTTTTCAATCAGGGCCATTTCCTCGTCCGTCAGCCACACGCTGTGGGGCATCTGGGTGTCTTCGTCCAAAATGCCCATGCTCTCGTAAAAGGCCAGATTGCTCATGCCGCCGTACATGCCGGCCGTGCGCGAAACCACGGCCTTCGTCTCCGCCGTGTGCACCTGGAACTTGATGCCAAGGTCCTTGGACAGCGCCTTCGTGCGCTTGAACAACTCCGGCGACACCGCCCACGGGTTGATGGGCCCCACATTCAGGCCCAAACGCCCATCCCTGCCCTGCCACTCGCCGTGCAGGCGCTGGATGTCGTCCACGATCACGTCATCTGTCTCGCGGAAATTCTCATGGTATTCAATGTTGGCAAAGCAGCGGGACAAGTGCCCGCGGATGCCGGAATCCAGCATGGCCTGCAACACCTTGTCGCCGTTTTTCAAGGACGTGTAAATGTAGTGCTGGTCGATAACGCCGGTGGCGCCGGTTTTCAGGTTTTCGATGCAGCCGATGAGGGCGGCGTGGTAAAAATCGTCCTCGTCCATCAGGGCCGAAAAGGGCCAAATCTCTTCGCTAAGCCATTGGAACAGGGGCTTGTCGTCGGCAAGGCCGCGCATGAAGGTCTGGAACATATGGGTGTGGGCGTTCACCATGCCCGGCATCAAAATCTTGTCGCTGGCGTCGATGGTCTTCTTCGCGGCTTTTTCAAAGCCCGCCAGTTGTTCCGCGCCAAGGTCCGCCACGGCGCCCATCTCGGTGATGAAGCCGCCGTCCACGCACACATAGCCTTCCCGGATGATGTCGTAGCCGTCGTTCATGGTAACGATCCACGCGTTTTTAATCAGGATATCCATTTTTCCATCCCCTTCTTTTGGAGTAATCTAATAGAATGCCGCCCCGCGCGCTTTCGCGCGCCGGGCTATTTCGCCAGTTTTTTGCCAAGGGCCACTTCTTCCAAGTTGGCGGGCAAGTTGCGCACCCGGCGGCCACAGGCGTTTTCGATGGCGCTGGTAATGGCCGGGGCCACGGCGCAGGTGGCCGGTTCGCCCAGGCCCTTCGCGCCCAGCGGCCCGTGTTCACCGGGGAACTCCAGCACCACCGGCGTAATCTTCGGCATGTCCAGCACCGTGGGCAGCAGGTAGCTGTCCAAATTCAGGCTTTTCACCCGTCCGTCCGCCATTTCCACTTCTTCCATCACGGCGTAACCCACACCCATGGACACGCCGCCCGCAATCTGCCCTTTCACTTCTTCCATGTCAAAGGCGTGGCCAACGTCGTGCACGGCCCAATATTCGTCCACGCTCACAAAGCCGGTTTTCGTGTCCACCGTAACAGCGGCGGCGGCGGCCCCGTACACATAGGACATGTACGCCTCGCCCACGCCGCAGCTTTTGTCATAGGCAAGCGGCGGCGCTTCAAAATGGCCCAAGGCGTTCAAATGGTCGCCCACGGCAAACACGTCCTTCACCACGTCGGCAAAGGCCACGGCATTTTTTGAGTTGTTTTTATCGATGATCTGGCTATTTTCAAATATCGCATCCGCCGTGCCAAGATGCTTTTCGGCGTACTTCGCAAGCTTCACTTTCAGCTTTTCCGCCGCCTTCCACACGGCACCGCCGGAAAACACCGTGCCCCGCGTTGCCACCGTGGGGCCCGCGTCGGTCACGTAGGCAGTGTCCACCTTACCCACGCGGATGTTTTCCCGTGCCACGCCCAGGGTTTCGTGCAGCAGGTTCACAAGCATCGTCGCCGCGCCCTGGCCAACCTCGGCAATGCTGGAGGATACACTCACGCTGCCGTCCGGCTGGATGCTCACCATGCCGCCCGCGGCGTCCACGCCCTGCCCCGCCGCGCCAAAGCTTTCGCCCCGGTGCAGCAGCGCCACACCAAACCCTTTTTTCATCTCCGCACTCTTTGCGTTGAACGCGGCGGCCCCGGCCTTTTTCGCCTCAATGCCCCCGCAGCTTTCATCCAGCGCCGCAATGCACTCCTCCAGCCGCACGTCCGTCATGGTTTGGCCAAAGGACGACGGCCCGCCTTCTTTGTACATATTTAATTTGCGCACTTCCAGCGGGTCCTTGCCCAGGTACGCTGCAATTTCGTCCATCAGGCTTTCGGAGCAAAAATCCACCTGGGGCGAGCCAAACCCGCGCAGGGCGTCGGAATACACATTGTTGGTGTACACGCTTTTGGATGTGGTGTGCACGTTTGGCACATAGTACGGCCCGGTGGCCTCAATGGCCATGCGGCTCGTCACCGGGTGGGTCTTGCTGGTGTAGGCGCCGCCGTCCAGCAGCAGGTCTATTTTCGCCCCCAGCAGCTTGCCTTCGCCGTCAAAACCGACCTTGTAACGGGCCAGCAGCGGGTGGCGCTTGGTGCCCTCCATGATGGATTCTTCCCGCGTGAGCACCACCTTGCACGGGCGGCCGAGCCGCTTTGCCGCCATGGCCGCGCGGCTGGCGGCCATGGAGATGTCGTGGTTTTTGCCGCCGAAGCTGCCGCCGATGGCCGCAAGCACCACGCGCACGTCGTTTTGGCGCACACCCAGCGTGTCCGCCACAATTTTGCGCACCACAAACGGGCTGTTCACCGGGCAGTGCACCGTGGTCTCGCCGTTCATTTCGTCGTGCACGGCCACCACGGCCTCTGTCTCGATGCAGGCGTGCTGCACCCGCTGGGTGGTGTAATCTTTTTCCAGCACATGGGGCGCTGTTTCCAAGGCGGCCGCGGCGTCGCCACGCTTTGTCTCAAATTTGCAAATCAAGTTGCCGCCCTCGTGCACCCGGGGCGCGGCCTCGTCCATGGCAAGCCGCGCGTCCAGCAGGGCGGGCATCACTTCATACTCCACTTCCACCAGCTTTGCGGCGGCTTCGGCCTGTTTGCGCGTTTCCGCCACCATAAAGGCCACGCCGTCGCCCACATAGCGCACCTGCTGAACGCACAGGGCCGGGCGCTCCTTCGGCTGGGCGGGAATCCCCGGCACGTCCGCGCCGGTAAGCACGGCCAAAACGCCGGGCATGCCCAGCGCTTTCTCCGTGCTGATGCGCAAAATGCGCGCGGCAGAGTGCGGGCTGCGCACCACCACGCCGTGCATCATGCCGGGCAGCTGCATGTCGTTTGCATAAACGGCCTTGCCCTGCACCTTTGCCAGCACATCTTTGCGGTTGTTTTTGCAGTTTTGCATCATGGGCACCTCTATTGGGCGGGCTTTTTGGCATGCCAGTACGGCAAATCGTCAATTTCTTCGCCTGTGGCGTTGCAAATGGCGTTGATGACGGCAGGCGCGACGGGCACCACGGCCACTTCGCCGATGCTCTTGGCCCCGTAGGTCCCCGTTGGCTCGCCTTCTTCAATAAAATCCACCTGGATGCGCGGCATTTGGCTTGCCGTCAGCATTTTTATTTTGCGCAGGGTGTCGTAACTATTTTCGCCTTTTTCGTTGAACGCGAGGCCTTCCGTCAGCGCGTAGCCCACGCCCATGTGGATGGCCCCTTCCAGCTGGCCCTCGATGGACATGCGGTTCAGTACTTTTCCCGCGTCGTGCACGGCCACATAGTCCGTCACCCGCACGGTGTTTTCCTTCGTGTTCAGCACCACCCGGGCAATGTGCGCGCCATAGCTGCTTGGCCCCGCCTCCATGGGATAAGTCTCGCTCACGATGATCTCCCGGCGGCTCACGTTTTGCGCGTGGATCATCACTTCGTCCAGCGGCGTGACTTTGCCGGTTTTGGCGCTTTGCACGCCGCCTTGTACGAGAGACAACCCCACTGCCGGCTCTTCCAGCAACAGGGCGGCCTCTTTCAATATTTCGGCACGGGCGGCCTCGGCGGCTTTTTTGGCCGCGTGGGCCTGCACGTACACGCCGCGGCTGGCGTCA